>JAYNYG010000098.1:0-6483 GCA_038102935.1 Alphaproteobacteria bacterium
GGGTAACGCGCCACCTCGTAAGTTTGCTAGCGACAGAGTTTCAAAGCCCGTTTCGTTGCGTTTAGATAGGGGGCTATCTAATTTACGACTGCCCTTAAGAAAATTCGGTGACTAGGCATTAAATGCTCTTCCGCTCAACCGTTTGAGGTTATTGCTCGGGAGAACCCGTTATAAGTTTTTATGCAAACGGCGAGCAAATATAACTGCGGCTAGCCCTGATGAGGCCAATTCCGCTTTGTCTCGCTTGCCATCCATCGGCTCATCCTCCCCTCACGGGATAAATACTATCCCTATGGATGGACCACTTTAGTGGTGCTGCTCCAAGTTCGAAATTGCGCAACATCTCGCCGGACTAATAGAAACTCACCTCGCGAACGTCGATCTGGGCGTCGTGGTCCCGTCCGTAGGCGACGACGGCAACCGAGGTCAGGCTGGCTGTGCGGGGCAGGTTGCGCAAGAAGGCGCCCGAGGCTGTAAATCTATCCCATGGCAGGCGGACCGCGCTCCAATTTTCGGTGACATCGAACCCTGCCTGATAGTATTGCCACGGCAAAAGAGTGCCGCCTGTTCGCAGATGCACGAAATAGCGCTGAGCATTGCCGCGCACGAAAAGTTGCACGCCGGTTGTGCCCTGTTGTGGCGGGCTGGCAAGATCCAGCCGCATCTGGATAAACCCGCCACGATTAGCGGTACTGACGCGGCCTGTCATGCGGGCAAACGGTGTTCCGTTTTCCTGCGCGAAGGCCAAATCGCCTGTGGATACGCCCCCCATCACCTGATCGGTCAAGAACCGCCAGCGATTTTCCGGCTGCATGGTGAAATCCTCGATGACCGTTTGCCCGATCACAGGCCCGTCGGCCATCAAAGGTTGCACTGAGCCACCTAGAGTGATCGCCGCAATAACGATTATCATTAGACAGCGCATCAACATTTTTGTCCCCTGATCCTTCCCGTACACAGACGCCGACAATCAACTGTATGTTCAGCTTTCTACCAATGCCGCGTTCCCGGCGCACCCTTGATTTTGCCCTCGAGATTGGGCGTGACCCAGCCGCCATAAAAATCGCCCGGCTGAGGAATAACGCGCAGATCGCCGACCCACGCCTCGTCCATTAGCCCGGCATAGAATGCCACGTAACCTGCAAGGGCGGCAAAGCGGGCGCTGGGGCGGTCATAGGCCCAAGCAGCGCGCAGGGCTGTTTTGCCTCCGCGTATGACATCGAAATAGCGCGCGACGCCCTTCCATTCGCAAAAGCTGGTGCCTTGAGCCGGGCGCAGCGTGGCGAGGATATCCTCGCGCGGCAGGTAATAGGTGGGCGCGTGATGTGTTTCCAGCGCCCGCAAGGCGCGGGACGTCTCGGCCACTAAGACACCTCCAAGGAGGATCCTGATGCCTTGCGGCACAGGCTCCAGTGCAGGCGGACGGGGATAGGACTGGACGTTTTCGCGGGGTAGCACCGCCATGCTACAAGCCCCCCGTGAAGCGAGTTAGCACGTAACCCGCAAGCGCGATATGGACTAGTGTGATCACCACTGACAGCCTATGCAACACCTTGAAGCGGTCCTTGGCACCGATATCGGTGGCGCGGTTGATGGCAGGCATCAGGATTTGCCGGGTGGGCAGGGCCGTTGCCGCGATCAGCGCCAACAGCCCTGCTGCGAGTGGATCGGCAGGCCAGAGCAGAGCCGCCGCCACTGCGGCCGTGCTTAGAACAAAAATGTAGAACATTGGAAAGGCACGCCGGATTGCCGTACCCGCCACATCTGTCGGAAGCGCAGTGAACAGGAACGCCGCGAAGCCGAATGAATATAGCACCATGCCCCCGAACAGGAGGGCTGTCATCAGAATGGCCAGGCTCAGCATGCAGTATCTCCAGTTTCAAAGGCAGGTTTGCGGGCGATCCCAATTTAAAGGATCGCGGTCAGCGGCAGGGGGCCAAAAGTCAGAACCAGATGCCGGTTCATGTCGTGTGGGCCTAAGCCGGTGATCGGACCGGGCAAAAAACCAGTCCCTTCCATCGCGCGTCGCAACTCGCCCGGTTTGATGAACATCGCGGGGTCATGGGTGCCGCGAGGCAAAATCCTTAGCAGGTCTTCTGCAACCGTAATGGTGGCAAACCGGGCCAGCGGGTTGCGGTTGATCGTGTCGAACAGGAACAGCCCGCCCGGGCGCAAAACGCGGGCTACTTCGCACAAAACCTTGCGCAGATCGGTGAGATGCTCCAGCACATCCACGCAGACCACTGCATCGAAACCGGCGTCATCATAGGGAAGGGCCTCTCCTACGCCCACGTCATAGCCGATACGTAGACCTGCGCCGCGCGCGTGATGGCGGGCGGCCTCGATGGCGGCCGCGGCCGTATCGATCCAGGTCACATGAGCGCCGCGTGCGGCCAGTGCCTTGGCCATGAAGCCGCCCGGGCAGCCCAGATCAAGTACTTGCCTACCATGCCAGTCGATATGGCGGTCGAGCCATTTGAGCCGCCCGGGCACGAGGTTTTTCAGCGTCCGCACCCAGCGGATGTCATCTGACCACCAGTGATCGGCAACCTCGTCATAGATTGTTAGGTCATTCCGCATGTGGATGGTCCTTTGCAGGGGCGGCGCGGGGCAGGACATAGGGCACTGCAGCGCGGTACTGTTCAAACCGCGCGCCATAGCGGGCGGAAAAGCGACGTTCCTTCAGGCGCGGAGCCAAGATGCAATAGGCATTAAAGCAGACCGCAAGCGCTAACTGATCCGGTGTCCAGACTGGCACCGTCCAGAGCGTGAGCGCGAACGCCACATAGATCGGCTGGCGCATCAGCCGGAATAGGCCTTGGGTCGGCATCTCGGGAAACACCGGGCGAATGCGCGCCAACAGCGAGACCCAGGCAAGCGCGCCCGACTGCACCTTAGCCCCGGCGTCGAAACTGGCCTTGAGCAACAACAGCCAGCTTGCGCCATAGGTTGCGCTGATGATCCAGAGCGCCGCACCTTCGGCCCGCCACCAGACGATGCCCGATGGCGTCCAGAGCGCGAACAGCGCAAGCAGTTGGGCCGAGGCAATGATGGCATAGGTCGTGGTGACCAGCGCCTGGCCATGGGGACCGGGGATTAGTTGCGCCAGGAACCGCCCGCCCCAGCCGGTCAGCAACAGCGAATGGGCCAGCGGAAACTGCGTAATCAGCGCCGCATTGGCAAGCACGGCCCAAGGCCTGGGCACGGAGCCCACACTTTCGCTCAGGCCAAAGAACATCGCGATGATCATCGCCAACACGCCAGCGGCAAAGAGGGTTTCACAGATCATACCCATCCCGAGTGCCAAGGCGATCCGCCTCGCCCCCGGTGGCGGGCGCAGCGTTGAACGGATCAGCGTGATTAGCCGGGCAATTCGGGGATCGGTGAACGTCATGTCAGCACCATCTTTTCAAGGATGCGCGGGATCTGCTTTTTCACCTTGAAAAACCCGGCCGTGGAGTGGGGCCAGATCGCACTGTCCCAGTCGCGGCGCCATTCACACAGGGAAATGCCGCGGACCGCCAAAGCGGGCGTGGCCTGGTCTAGCCAATCCCGCAGCGGCCCTTGTGTTACATAGGCTGTTGCGATCTGAGTGGCGCCAGCCGTCGCGGCCCATTTGGCCAGAACATAGGGATTATCGGCGCGAAGATGAGTGGGCGAAATCCCGACACGCGTCGCCGCATCCACCAGTGCGGCCTCCTCGAACCGCGTCACGTTTTCGGCCATTGGTAAGGGCGACCGCAGGTGACTGGCCGACAGGGTGGCGGCGACGCGGATATCAAGGGTTGTAAGGTCAAAATCTTCAACCCGGCAATCCTCATCAGTGATCAACAAGGCGGTGGGCTGGCCCGGCTGAGGTGCCGTCTCCGGGCGCAAGGGCAGCCCAGGCGGCAGACCGTCAGGCTCGGTCGCCTCCAGGCCTTCTGTCACCTCGGCCAGGTCACCCGGTCGTGGCGTGAGCCGTCCGTTCGTGAATGTGGTGATGTTTATGGCTGTCGCCGGATAGGGCTTGCCCCTTGTGTGCAGACCCGCGACCCATCGCCAGCCCAGTGTATTCGATGCCGCATCGCCATCGAGCAGGTGGCGATAGAAGAAATCCGCTCCCAGCCGCCACGGCAGGCCCAATGTAAAGATCCAGATCGAAGCGAACCACATCCGCGCGTGGTTGTGCAGATAACCGGTCTCTACCAATTCCTCGGCCCAGGAGTCGAAGCAGGCAAGGCCGGTCTGGCCATCCATCGCGCGGTTCACATCCCGGCGCAGGCGGCGGTCGCGGTCCAGCGCCAACAGATCGGCCTGCACCCCGTCAGCATAGCTAGTCCAGATTTGCGGACGGCGTTCCAGCCAGCCTTTGAAATAACCGCGCCAGATCACCTCCTGAACGAACTTTTCTGCGTTTTCCGGTCCGTGCGCCGCCAGTGCTGCCGCCACGGCGTCAGCTTCCAACACCAACCGGCGCCGGATGTAGGGCGACAGTAGCGACACTGCCGTATGGCGGCCCGCCCCGTGATCGGTATTGCGACCATTTGCATAACGTCGCCCCATCCGGGGCGCGAAGGCCGCCAGTTGTTTCTCACCCTCTGCGCGGGTAGCAATCCATTCAGTCATGGCGTTCTAACGACTATTTTCAGCTGCGAAGTGGCGTCCCAGCGTGTGGCTTCAACGCCACCCAATGTCCGCCTCACGATTAAGTGCCGACCTTCAAGCGCAGTCCTAATTAACTTAAAACTCTGGGCAAGGGCAGCCGCCAAAGGCAAGTCTGGATCAACACTCAGGCGGACAGCTTGCGCAACCGGCGCAAGTGCCAACGGTAAATGGCGGGGCCCATAATATGGTCATAGATCGCCGATGCGATCTGTCTGACGCCTGGCAAACCAACGACTTTGGACAACCATCGATACTTTGGCATTTGTTCCCAAAGCACCAGAAACGCGGGAATTCCCGATGTCAGTTTTCCATTGTGCAACACATAAAGCCGACGCGCCGCCGTATCAGCGTCAATCCCCCACTGCACGCGCGCGTCCGAGTTCAGATCGTCAAACTTGATCGGCAATTTGTTGTCATCCGAGTACTGCGCATAATGCTGTATCTCGAAATTGCAGACAGGGCAGTTGGCGTTGTAAAGGACAGACGTTATTTGTTTTTTATCCATATGATCAGATTTAGTTCGGGACCACGCGAAATCCAGCAAACGCTTCCACTCAACCCAAAGGCCCTTAGCAAGACAACCCGTAATTTTATTCGTGTTCGCCATCGTGGCGACGACCTGAGCCACGCATAAAAACCTGAGGCTTTTTTGCAGCAGCAGTGTAAGTCGCAACCGTAATAGCGGCAGCCGCTATTAGAAATGTATGGCCAATAATGCTAGCAGCAAGAAGCGTGTAGCTGCCGATAGCAACAGCAAAACTAACAGCCCACATCAGACCTAAAGCTTGCAGGACATAGTGCCGGACCGCAACGTCTGGAATATTACGAAGTGGACTGACCTCAGAATTAAATATAAAATTCCATACATTTACGATCAAATTTCTCATTTTTTCCCCACTAATTTAGAACTTTTTTTAAAACAACGAATCGCCCTATTTTAAGACTTCCGTTGCTACAGTTTCAGTTCGCACCAACTGAGAAATACAAGTCCCATCAGTGCTCTGGTTTTCGCTCAGTGCATTTTTATTGCGTTCAATTAGATATTATAGCTCATTTTTGAAAAAGGAAAAGCTAAAATGAGGCACTGCCATTGGAGCAGCCCCTTTAAATCGGGATTTCTCATGTAGCAGCCTCTCAGCCCCAAAATCATGGCTTGCATCAGCCATCCATCACGTAGTCAGCCCCCACCGAGTAGTCCGGGTGTAATGTTAGTGGATATGTAGTCTCTGCTCTAGGGGCATGACTGCGTCTGGGGCTGCGGCCGCCAGCCCAAAGCGCTGTGAGGTCGCTTGCGGTTATAGTGCTGTCGCCATTGTTCGATGATGATATTGGCCTCCTTCAAGCTGTAGAAGATTTCACCATTGAGCAGCTCATCCGTGAAGCGGGCGTTGAAGCTCTCGCAGTAGCCGTTCTCCTAGGGCAAACCCGGCGCTATGTAAGCAGTTTGAGCCCCGACGGCGTTGATCCAGCCTCGAACCTTCTCTGCGATGAACTCAGGCTAATGCCCAGCAATGGCCGAGAGGGATTGTCAGAGCGGATGAACGCCGGTGGTCCCCGCAGGATAAAGAGGCCCGTAGGGGCGTCTACCACATTGATGGAGTTGAGCTTCCGGTCAACATGGATCGCCAGCGCCTCTCGAGTGAATTCATCAATGATGTTCAGTGTGCGGTAGACCCGCCCGTCATCCGTCCGGTCATGGATGAAGTCATAGGGCCAGACATGATTGGGACGCTCTGGCCTGAGGCGGATGCAGGACCCATCATTCAGCCACAGCCGCCCCTCCTTTGGTTGCTTCTGCGGTACTTTAAGCCCCTCACGCCGCCAGATCCGCTGCAC
>JAYNYG010000044.1:0-29989 GCA_038102935.1 Alphaproteobacteria bacterium
GGCCACTGGCGGGGTAATATAGGACAGCATCGCCCAGTACAGAATGAACAGATGGCCAGCGACGGGGTGCAACCCGCTCTCAATCATCGCAGAGCCCATGACGACAGCGAGGAAAATATAGCAGGCCGTCACTGTCATCCCCATGCCAAGCACAAAGCTTGTGATGGCGCCAAGGATGAGCAGCTTGTACGTGTCGCCATCTGCAAACAGCAGCAGTTCGCTGGAGAACGCAGGACCGACGCCGGTGAGCGACAATGCGCCGATGATCATGCCGATACCGACAAGAATCCCGACGATATTCACGATTGTTTTGCCAGCGTCTATCACAAGCTCGATGAAATGCGCCCAACCGAACGCATGTTCGCCCCGGAACTTGCTGGTCAGATAGCTGGTGACGATCAGCAGCAGCGTCGCGAAATAGGGCGCAAACACTTCAATCCGCATCACCAACAGCATGTAAATGAGAGCCGCTAGGCTGAAGAGATAATGCCAGCCGGAGACAAACGTCGGCCACAGCTTTGGAATTTCAGAATCGGGCTGACCTTTGAGCCCCGTCTTGGCGGCGTAGTTATCCACCTGCAACAGCAGCGCCAAATAGAACAGAATGGCAGGCACTGCAGCGGCGATAATGATATCCGCATAGGGCATATTCAGGTTTTCGGCCATCAGGAACGCGACGGCGCCCATGACAGGCGGCATCAGCGCGCCGCCCGTTGATGCACAGGCCTCAACGGCGCCCGCATAGGCTGGCGGATAGCCAACCCGCTTCATGGTCGGAATCGTGATTTTACCAGTTGTCACAACATTCGAAATCACGGACCCAGACAACGAGCCGAAGAAGCCGGACGAAATAATCGCGACTTTGGCCGGTCCGCCGCGGGTCTTGCCCAGAAGCGCAGTGGCGAACGCCAGGAAGAAGTCGCCACCGCCCGTCACGACCAGTGCGGAACCGAATAGCAAGAACCCAATTAACAGGTTCGTCACAGCGCGCATCGGCACACCGATGATGCTCTCCGAACTCATCGCGTGCTGGCGAACAAACTCCTGCACTTCGGACTCAGGCCCCCAAAGGAAGCCAGGCATATATTCAGCGAAAAGCGGATAGAAGAAGAAGAAAATGCAGACGCCAAACATAATGCCGCCGCCAGCGCGCCGAACCCCCTCCAGGCACAGCACGCAAATCACCCCAGCGATAATCGTCGCATCCTGTGGAGCCCGTATATCCCAGCCCTCTTGGATGATCCTCTCACCGTTATAGGCTAGGAAGCCTGCGCAGGCGATTGTTAGAGCGAATAATATCCAATCATAAAACGGCACATGATTCGCTTGCTTTTTGGAAAACGGATAAACTAAAAATACTTGAGACAATAATAGTCCAATAATTATGTAATAATATGAGGTATCAATGATCAATGTTGGCTCATAGATATTCGATGTATACCAAGTAAAGAATGCAGCAGGTGTAAAATTATCTAAAACAAAGTTAATCAATTGAATCTTATTAACATTCAAAACAAGCGCCGCGATGATGAACACAATCATAATCAGCCGGACGGGACCGCGGATCCGCCCAATCGGCGGCTCGTCAGACTTGACGGTCGTAGATGTATCGGCTGCAGAGTCTGCGGCTGACGCCATGGGGCGCTCCTGCACAAAGGGGATCATTCATAGGTCGGGCGAATGCCCAGGTGATCATTATGGCGAGATGCGGCGGCGCTTGGAAGGCCCAAAAATCAGAGCCGCCTAC
Source organism: Alphaproteobacteria bacterium (assembly GCA_038102935.1). Lineage (GTDB taxonomy): Bacteria > Pseudomonadota > Alphaproteobacteria > Bin95 > Bin95 > VMCJ01. The sequence continues at coordinate 1,748 of JAYNYG010000044.1, forward strand.
CAAAAAAATCCAAAAAAGCCGGGCACTGAGGCCCGGCGATAATTGGACAGGGAGGCTAACGTCTGGGAGACGTTCGTCAGCGAGAGCGACCACAAGGCGGTGCTCATCGACTGCCGGACCGTTCAATCAACGATCTCCAGTTAATATAGGAACGGCTATAGGCATCTGCCAGACGATTTTAGGCACACGAGCTATGCGCTTTCTGCATGGCTCGCAGCGGCCTCAGTCAGAAGCCGCCTCAAACTGCTTGGCGCCCGGTCGTGTTTTAAGCTCATGGGTTCTCGGCGCAGTCGCTGTCCAGGATTCCGCTATATGACGGATCAAGAAGTCCCGGAACACGTTGATGCGCTTCGTATCACGCAGTTCTTCCGGGTAGACAAAATACATTTCGGCTTCTGGCCCGACCAAATCTGGCAGCACATGCACGAGTTCAGAGCTTAATCGCGCCATATAGCTTGGCAGTGACGCGACGCCCAAGCCTGACGCTACTGCGCGATACATGCCGTAAATGTTGTTCACCCGTAGCACCGGTTCGATCGGATGGTCAGCAACACGAAGCTGCATCGGCCAATTGATGGTTGGTGAGGGCAATGGCGTGTCATCGCCGAAAACAATCAGGTGCCCGTCCAGGTCTTCAATGGAGCGCGGCATGCCATGCTCGCGGAGATAATCCGGCGATGCATAGAGGCGCGAGCGAATCGTCCGCAAATGTTTCTGGATGAGGTCAGGCTGCGTCGGCGCCGTAAACCGGATTGCGCAATCGGCCTCGCGCATGGAGATATCAAGATCCGAATCGGTGAGGATTAGGCTGACCTGGACTGTCGGGTAGTCATCAATGAATTTTTTGATGACGCGGGTCAGCCAAGTCGAGCCGAAAGTGATCGTCGTGCTGATCTTCAACGGCCCCTCAGGGCTATCCTTGCTTTCCGTCAGCATTGCCTCGGTCATGGCGAGGCGATGGAAAACATCCCGCACATTGGCGTGCAGAAGTTCACCCTGCTCCGTCAAAATCAATCCGCGCGCATGGCGGTGGAACAGGACAACGTCCAGGCTTTCTTCGAGCGCATGGATTTGGCGGGATACAGCGGATTGGGACAGGTTCAGCGTATCGCCCGCATGGGTGAAGCTCCCTGCGTCCGCCACTGCGTGGAACACACGCAGCTTGTCCCAATCCATGCGGGATCGCATCATTCGGCAGCGACGCTCGGCGCGTCCTCCAGCGCCGCCAGATACTTCTCCGCATCCAGCGCCGCCATGCAGCCTTGCCCTGCAGCTGTCACGGCTTGGCGATATACTTTGTCCCGCACGTCGCCAGCAGCGAATACGCCCGTCACGTTGGTGCGCGTGGTGGCGTCAACCGGCTCAATATAGCCTTCGCCATCCATTGTGATCTTGCCTTTGAAGATATCCGTATTGGGACGATGCCCAATGGCGATGAACACGCCGTCTGCGCTGATATCGCTGACGGCGTTGGTCTTCACGTCCCGCAACTTCACGCCCGTAACGCCAAGCGGATCGGTGTTCCCAACTACCTCTTCCAGAACTGAGTTCCAGATGACTTTGATCTTCGGGTTACGGAACAGGCGATCCTGCAGAATTTTCTCTGCCCGGAATTCCTCGCGGCGATGCAGGACCGTGACCTTGGATGCGTGGTTGGTGAGATACAGCGCCTCTTCGACAGCCGTATTACCGCCCCCGACAACGATCACTTCCTTGCCCCGGAAGAAGAATCCGTCACAGGTCGCGCAAGCGGATACGCCGAAGCCTTGGAATTTCTGCTCACTTTCAAGGCCAAGCCATTTTGCTTCAGCGCCAGTTGCGATGATGACCGATTCGGCAATGAATACATCGCCCGAATCGCCGGTGCATACGAACGGTCGCTGATCAAAATTCACGTCTGAGATCAAATCAAACACCAACCGCGTGCCGACTTTCTCTGCCTGCTCACGCATCTGGTCCATCAGCCAAGGGCCTTGGATGACATCTGCAAATCCGGGGTAGTTCTCGACATCCGTCGTGATCGTCAATTGGCCGCCGGGCGCTAAGCCCTGCACGATCATTGGCTCGAGGCCTGCGCGCGCGGCATAGATCGCTGCGGTGTAGCCAGCCGGGCCGGACCCGATAATCAGAACTTGGGTTTTATGTTCGGTCGCCATTAATCCGGCTCCTTAGCGTATCGATCAAGATTGAGTCGTAGGTATGGTGTGCATGATGCGACGGCAACCTGTGCAGCCCAATCATCTCTGTATAACATCATTGCGTGAAAAAGTGTGATGAGACGCTGAAAACAGCGCGCCGCTTTGCAGGGAGCCTATAAAATATGCCGAAAATGGACGCCATCAATCTCCGCATTTTGTCTGATTTACAGCAGAACGGCAGGATGACGAATGTTGAACTCGCGACCAATGCCGGCATTTCACCACCACCGTGCCTGCGCCGCTTAAGGGCGTTGGAGGACGATGGCTATATTCGCGGGTACCATGCGGATTTGGATGCGCCGAAGCTTGGCTATGAGGCTGAGCTGTTTGCATTGATTGGTCTTGAAAGCCAGGCGCTGGACCGACTACAGGCGTTTGAATCGATGGTGTCTGAATGGCCGGAAGTGCGTGAGTGCCACATGGTGCGTGGCGGCGGCGATTTTCTGCTCCGCCTCGTCGCCCGCAATACGGCAGACGAAAACGCCCTCACCCAACGCCTGACAGGCACGAAAGACGTTATCCGCGTGACCACTTTTCCCGTCATTCAAACCGCGAAGCGCGAGCCCGGCATCCCCATCGAGCTTGCAGACCTACCGCAAGCTGATGGGGACAGAGAAGCCGGTTAGGCCATTATCTTCGTATATTCATCCAGCGTCTTCAGGATATCATCCCGCGGCGCGTCCGGCACTTCGAAGATTGCGCGCGTGATGCCGGCATCATGGTAGCTGGCAAGCGATTGTGCGTCCGCAGGCGCGCGGAAGACCGAAACCGTGAGGTCATCCATGCTGCGGCCCGCTTCGTCCGCATGGGTTTTCAAGCGCTGCATCGCAACCGCAGGATCAAAGTCCTTCGTGGCGCGCGGATACCAACCGTCGCAATAATCAACGACGCGCCTCAACGTGTAGTCCGTCTCGCCGCCTAGCAGAATTGGCGGATGCGGGGTTTGGGTTGGCTTTGGATAGGCCCAGGATTTCTCCATCTGCACAAACTCGCCGTGGAACGAGGCTTCTTCCTCCGTCCAGAGCGCCTTCATCGCCAGAATATGCTCACGCATCTGCTTGAAGCGCATTTTGTACTCAACGCCATGATTGTTCATTTCCTCGACATTCCAGCCGCCGCCAATGCCAAAGATGAAGCGCCCTCCAGAGAAATAATCCAGGCTGGCGATGGCTTTCGCCGTCACGATCGGCTCATGCTGAGGCACGAGGCAGATGCCTGTTCCGACTTTCAAAGTCGTTGTGGCGGCGGCAGCGGCGGTGCAGGTCACGAACGGGTCATGGGTATGCACATAGCGCTTCGGCAAATCACCGCCTGCTGGAAATGGCGATTTCCGGCTTGTTGGGATGTGGGTGTGTTCTGGGAAGAACAGCGATTCGAACCCACGATCTTCCATCGCTTTCGCAAGCTCGCGCGGGTCGATGCCGTAGTCGGTCGGGAAATAGAAGCCTGAATAATGCATGGCGCTTCAGTCTCTTTCGCATTCGGTTGAGAATTGGAAGCGACAAGCCTACCCGGCAGCCCGCCGCCGCGCTATCCTTATTCAGCGCAAAGGACCAGCCATGCCGATGCTCTGCCGCCAATGCGGCGCCCTCGAACCGATAGATGCCAAACCGAAAGCTGCGCGCTGCAAGAGCTGTAGCTCGGCTAGGCTACTGGCGCATCCTGAACTTGAGGACCTGAGCATCGCGCATATCGATTGCGATGCGTTCTACGCGACTGTCGAAAAGCGCGATGATCCAAGTTTGCACGACAAGCCAGTCATCATTGGCGGTGGGCGGCGCGGCGTTGTTTCGACCGCTTGCTATGTCGCCCGGCGCTACGGCGTCAGGTCCGCGATGCCAATGTTCAAAGCGCTCAAGGCCTGCCCGGATGCCGTGGTTATTCGCCCCAACATGCAGAAATACTCTGAAATCGGGCGCGCTGTGCGCAGCATCCTCGAGAGCGCGACCCCGTTGGTCGAGCCGCTTTCAATCGATGAGGCATTCTTGGACCTAACTGGCTCGAGGCGCTTGTTCAAGCTGCCGCCTGCCGGCGTCCTCGCAAACTTGGTCCAGCGCATTGAGGATGAACTCGGCGTCACGGCGTCCATCGGGCTCAGCTACAACAAATTCCTAGCCAAGCTGGCGTCGGACATGGATAAACCGCGTGGATTCGCTGTTTTGGGCCGTGCTGATGCGCCAGATGTGGTGAGCGCCCTCCCCGTTGGCGCTTTGCCCGGCGTCGGCAAGCGTTTCGTTGAGAAGCTGGAGCGTGACGGATTTCGGCGTGTCAGCGATCTCGCCCGCCTGCCTCCCGGGCGATTGATGGAGCGATACGGCGCCTCCGGCGCGCGGCTAGAGGCGTTCGCCAAGGCTGAAGACCCACGCAAAGTCAGCCCACATCGCAAGACAAAAAGCATTTCGTCCGAAACGACGCTGCAGACCGATCTCGGCGACGCGGATTCGCTGAGGCCGATTCTGTGGCGGCAGGCTGAAAAAGTGGCGGCGCGCTTGAAGGACAAGAATTACGCCGCCGGGTCCGTCGTGATGAAATTGAAGACGGACGGGTTCCGTATCCTCACGCGCCAACGCCCCGCCGAACCGCCCACCCAGCTCGCTGAACGCCTCTACAGGCTCGCGGAACCAATGCTGGTGGCGGAACTGGATGGCCGAAAGTTCAGGCTAATTGGACTTGGCGCGTCTGACCTGCATTTGGCCGACGAGGCCGTCGACAAGGATGATCTTTTGACTGCTGCGACGCCCGGAGAAAGTACGGCGCGGTTGACTAAACTTGAGGAGGCAATGTCTGCGATCCGCTCCAAAGGCGGCGATGGCGCGATTTACAAAGGCCGGGCGATCCGGTCGGACAAGCCGTAGCGTCAGCAGTCGCCTGGATCAGGCAAATCTTCAATCCGCTGAAGCTTCATGCGCAGCGAATATGAAGGGTAGCGCATCAGCGCATCCGCTAATACGCCACTGGCCAGCACAGTTTCTTCGGCCTCATATTCGGGCGCTTCGGCACTCTTTGGATTAAAGAATGCGGAGATGTGGCGCCATCGTGGCCCCTGCAACAATTCCGGGCCGTCCAACACTGGTTTAGCGTCAAGTATGATCGAGTTCACACGTAATGGCTCATCCGGCGCTGCGCCCATAAACACATGACCGCTGAACCGGCCTTCGCCAGATTCAGATGCCGCGATTCCGGCTTTCAGCCAGCCGATTGGAAACAAAATGCCTTCAGGCAGCGGCAATTCGAACACGGCGGGTTCCGTATAGCGCGCCAAACCGCCGCCGCTTTCGTTGATTTCACCGCGTCCAACGAGCTTCACGCCGCCTTCGCCCTGGGCCGTGGTTGAACGGAATCCGTAGCGCGCGCCGTCCAAGCTCTCCCAAGCTGTCAGGCGGAAGCTGAAGTCGCCAAGGTCTGCGCCTTCCTGGATCAGCTTCAGCTCAAACCGCTGGCTATAGGTCCATTGCTCACAGCTTTTTGTAATTTCTACTGAGAGCAGACCAAACGCGTCGTCAATATTCTGCGCCGGGCCTTCGAGCGTGACCTGATATAATGCTCGGTGCGGAGCGATCTCACCCGCCCCTGCTGGAGCAGCCAATCCAATCGCAGCTATAAATGCGAGAGCGCGCAACAATCCGCTAGCCCTGCGGCTTATCGAGACGGATGCCGAGTTCGCGCAAATGCCTAGAATCTGCAGGCGCCGGCGCGCCCATCATCAAGTCTTGCGCCTGCTGGTTCATTGGGAAAGCAATAACCTCACGAATGTTCGGCTCATCCGCCAGAAGCATAACTATCCGGTCAATCCCCGGCGCTGATCCACCATGCGGTGGCGCTCCAAGTTTCAGCGCCGAAATCATACCGCCAAACCGGTTATCGACTTCTTCTGGGCCATATCCGGCCATCTCGAAGGCCTTGTACATCACCTCCGGGCGATGGTTTCGGATTGCTCCCGAAGAAAGTTCAACGCCGTTGCAGACGATATCGTATTGGAACGCCTTGATCGTCAGCGGGTCTTGCGTTTCAAGGGCTTCCATACCGCCTTGCGGCATTGAGAATGGATTGTGGGAGAACGCGACTTCACCAGTTTTAGAATCCAATTCGAACATCGGAAAATCGACGATCCAGCAGAATTTGAACGTGTTCTGCTCGATCAGGTCGAGCGATTCGCCGACACGGGTGCGCGCTGCGCCTGCGAACTCAGCCGCATCATTCGGCTTGTCACAAACGAAGAAGACCGAATCGCCATCCTTCAACCCGCACGCTTCCCGAATTTGGGCGACACGCTCTGGGCCAATGTTGTTCGCGATTGGCCCAGCGCCTTCTCCGTCACGGAAGAAGATGTAGCCAAGTCCTGGCTTGCCCTCGCCCTGCGCCCAACTATTCATGCGATCACAGAAGGCGCGGCTGCCGCCGCCAGGGCCAGGAACGGCGCGGACGACTGAGCCTTTTTCGATCAGGCCAGCAAATATTTTGAAGTTGGAGCCCCGGAACGCATCTGTCACATCTACGATTTCAATCGGATTGCGCAGGTCAGGCTTATCAGAGCCATATTTCATCATGGAATCATCATAGGGAATGCGCGGGAATGGCGCTGGAGTTACACTGCGGCCGTCTGCGAATTCTTCGAACACGCCATGCAGCACAGGCTCAATCGCTGCAAATACATCTTCTTGCGTGACGAAGCTCATTTCAAAATCGAGCTGATAGAACTCGCCAGGAGACCGATCTGCGCGCGCATCTTCATCCCTGAAGCAAGGCGCGATTTGAAAATAGCGATCAAATCCCGCAACCATCAAAAGCTGCTTGAACTGCTGCGGCGCCTGCGGCAACGCGTAGAATTCGCCTGGATGCTGACGGGACGGCACCAGGAAGTCGCGCGCGCCCTCGGGGCTCGTAGCTGTCAGAATAGGCGTCTGAAACTCACGGAAGCCTTGATCGATCATGCGGCGGCGGATGGACGAAATAACGTCTGAGCGCAGTGTAATATTGCGCTGCATCTTGAAGCGACGAAGGTCTAGGAAGCGGTAGCGGAGGCGCGTTTCCTCGCCATAGTCCTCTTCGCTATTGACCTGGAGCGGCAGCGTGTCGGCAGCAGAATCGAGCTTGCCCTCATCCACCCAGAGTTCGATGGCGCCGGTTGGCAACGCATCATTTGCTGCATCCGCCGAACGCGCGACGCATTCGCCGGTCAGCGTCACGACGCTCTCAAGTCGGACTTCTTCCGCCAGGTTGAACGCCGCCTCATCCCGCTCGCGATCAAACACGCACTGGGTCAGCCCGTAATGGTCACGCAGATCAATGAAAAGCAGCCCGCCATGGTCGCGCTTACGGTGGACCCAGCCGGACAAACGGACGGTCTGGCCAACATTGTCTTGGCGCAGGGCGCCGCAGGTGTGTGATCGGTAGGCATGCATGGCGGAAGTGCTCTTTCAAATGCGTCAGGCAGTAAGCATGGGCCGGATTGGCCATGGGGAACGCATGGGTGTCAACCTTCGTCCCATATTTGAGAGAAGAACAATTGTCTCATTCGGTTAGTTTTAGGTGTATATGATGGCTACATGACTGATTCTCCCCGCCTAATCACCCAACAATCTGATCTCAACGCGTTTTGCGCTGAGATTGCCGGCGCAACCTATGTCGCGGTCGATACCGAATTCCTGCGCGATTCGACATTCTGGCCGCAACTCTGCCTGATTCAGGCGGCGACGCCAGATTTCGCGGCGGCCATTGATCCACTGGCCGACGGCCTCGACTTAGCGCCGTTCCTTGCGATCATGGCAGACCAGGAAACCGTCAAAGTCTTCCACGCCGCCCGACAGGACTTGGAGATCTTCGTCCAATTGATGGGCGCGCCGCCATTGCCTGTGTTCGATACACAGATTGCAGCGATGGTTTGCGGCTTCGGTGATTCTGTGGGCTACGACAAACTGGTATCGGCCATCGCCCGCGTCCAGATCGACAAAGGCCCACGGTTTACCAATTGGGCGGAACGCCCCCTCACCCCGCAACAATTGAGCTATGCGCTGTCGGACGTGACGCATCTCTGTGTCGTCTATGAGCGGCTCGTATCGATGCTCGAATCGCGCGGCCGGTTGGATTGGGCGAAGGAAGAACAGCGGGCGCTGGTAGATGCAGCGCTCTATGCCAATGATCCGGATGAAGCCTGGCGCCGGCTGAAAATCCGCAACGAGAAACCCAAATTCCTGAATGTGCTAAAAGCCGCCGCAGGTTGGCGCGAACGCGAAGCTATGCGCCGCAATCAGCCACGGAACTGGGTGATTCGCGATGATGCGCTCCTGAATATCGCAGCACAGACCCCGCGCAACGAGAACGCGCTGGCCAAGTGTCGCGGCATTCCTAAGGGCTTTGCTGCAAGCCGAGGCGGTAAAGAGCTACTCAATGCACTCACGACAGCGGCGGAACTGCCAAACACGGCCGCGCCGAAACCTAAAGCGCGCCGCCAGCCTGACCCTGAACTACAGCCGACTGTCGAGCTCTTGCGCGTTCTGCTGAAGCGCGCTGCTGAACGGCATGGCGTCGCCCAACGCCTCATCGCTGCTGCCGACGACATGGAAGCGATCGCTGCTGGCGATGACTCCGCCGCGCTCAGTGGCTGGCGCCGGACTGTATTCGGTGAGGAGGCATTGAAGCTGATCGAAGGTCGCTTAGCTATGTCCATACAGGACGGGAAGGTGCGAATATTTGATGTCGAACCCGATCAGGCGACGGCTGACTGATCGACCGACACAACCGCCTCAAGCTCCAACGCTTTCGCCAAGGCGTTAAACCGTTTCAGCGCCGTTTCACCAAGCGCGCCTTCCGCGCCCGGCTCTGCCAAAAGCCGCAGCACGCCTAGCCCGCGCACGAGCCGGAAGCGTCGCCGCAAGCTGGCCCCTGTGGGAACATCAACGCCATCAGCATCCACGTGACCGCCGCCTGGTTCGATCGCATGCGCTAGCCTAAGCGCCAACCCAAGGGCTACAGCGCGCTTGCGCGTCGCCTCCTCGATCATCTCAACAGCATCGCCAAGCGTCCGCTCCATCCCGAAACCATGGTAGCGCGCATAGACGGCGGCAGCCAAAAACACACGATCTTCATGGCGAAGCCCGCCCGCTGGTAGATGCAGCGCCCGCGCAGCAGCATGGTGACCACGATAGTCAGGGTGATCATGGCCGGATATATCGCTGAGCCAGCAGGCGGCGCGGATCATGCGTTGCGGCGCTGGATGATCTTCGCCAAATGCGCCGCTCAGCCAATCGGCAAGCCGGTCGCCATCGAAAGGCACGCGCATTGAGCTTCGGCCAAGTCGCCGACAATAATCAACGAGCGGATCGCGAGCGCGAACGTCCGTATCCATCGCCTCAAACTGCACGCCTTCACGCAGCCCATAGGCAGAAAACATTACTTCCGCCGGTTTCAGCTTCGAGATCAGCGCTAAGAGCAGCCTCGACGCATAAGGCAATGTCGGCTGGCGGCGCTGTGAGACGCTGGCGAGCGTTGTGACCGCATCGCCCGTCAAGCTCGCCACACCTTTAGCAATTTCACGCGCTTGGCCGGTTGAGAGCGCGTATTGGTGGATAATGTTGATGGGATAGGATTTTGAAATGAGGTCATGTTTCGCTAGAGACCGCCAAGCGCCGCCAACCAGATACAATGTCCGGCCCTTAGCTCCTGCGGGCTCCATGGGCGCCAGTAATTCCTTAATCCGCGCCGCTTCCTTCTTGCCCCCGACCAGATCGCCAAGCGCCAGCGGCCCGAGCGGCACCGACATTCCACCATTAACGGCGCCATCCCGAACATCCGCCAACTCAAGGCTGCCGCCGCCTAAGTCGGCCATGACGCCGTCGGCGTCAGGTACACCGCAGAGAATGCCAAGCGCGGATAGGCGCGCTTCTTCCTCGCCCGGTATGACGGAGATCGGAGCGCCAAGCGCATCTGAGGCTTCGCGGATAAAAGCGTCGCCGTCGCTGGCTTCACGCGCGGCAGCCGTCGCGACAGCGCGCAACGTTCCGATCTCCATGCTCTCTGCGATAGCGCGGAAGCGGCGCAATATCTTCAGGGCGGAAGTTTTGCCTTCGGGGTTTAGAGCCCCAGTCGAGAACAAGTCCCGCCCGAGGCCGCTCATCGCTTTCTCATTGAAAATCGGCTCGAGTGAACGGCTGTCGCGGTCATAGGCGACCATGCGGACAGAGTTGGAGCCAATATCGATAACCGCTGAGCGGCCTTCATATTCAGCTAGGCCAGGTGCGGCGAGCGTCATCAACGCAGGGGCATTCCTTAAAGGTCGGCGTCTTCCAGCGTTAGATCAGGTGTGTCCGATGCATTCAAGGCGCTGCCGCGACCAGAGAGGCTGGGGTTGTGCATGAAATAGGCGTGGGCCGAGAAAAGTTCCCCACACGGCTCTTCTTTCGTGTAGCTGCCATCCGCTTTCAGAAGCCAACTTTGCGCATTATCCTTGAGGTTGGCGATCATGATTTGATGGACGATCTGGCGCCGAACGGTCTCGTTTTCAATCGGCACAAGCGTTTCGACGCGCCGGTACAAATTGCGCGGCATCCAATCGGCAGAGGAAATATACACCTCCGCCTTCGTCGAAGGCAGCCCTGAACCGGTGCCAAAGCACACGATTCGCGCATGTTCTAGAAACCGCCCGACAATTGATTTGACTGTAATGCGCTCCGACATTCCAGGCACGCCAGGGCGCAGGCAGCATATTCCGCGAATGATCAACTCAATTTCTACGCCAGCGCCAGATGCGCGATAGAGCGCTTCGATAATCTTCGGGTCCACCAGAGAATTTAGCTTGGCCCAAATTGCTGCGGGACGACCGGCCTCCGCATGCGCAATCTCGGCATCGATAAGCTCAAGCAACTTGGGCTGCATCATATCAGGCGAATAAATTAGCTTCGCCATCGCATCGGGCTTGGCGTACCCAGTGATGTAATTGAACAACAAACTGGCGTCATGGGTCAGCGCTGGTTCTGAGGTAAAATACGAGAGGTCCGTATATATCCGCGCCGTGATCGGATGATAGTTGCCGGTGCCGAAATGCGCGTATGAGCGCAGTTCCTCACCCTCCTGCCGCACCACCAGCGAGACCTTTGCGTGGGTCTTCAGGTTCATGAAGCCATAGACGACCTGCACGCCAGCGCGCTCTAAGTCACGCGCCAACAGGATATTGTTCGCCTCATCGAACCGCGCCTTGAGTTCAACCAGGGCCGTTACGGATTTCCCAGCCTCCGCCGCTTCTATAAGCGCCTGAATAATCGGCGAGTTTGGCGTTGTGCGGTAAAGCGTTTGCTTGATCGCCAAGACGTTGGGATCACGCGCCGCCTGGCGGAGAAATTGGGCGACGACGTCAAAGCTCTCATATGGATGATGGACGATAATATCCTTGGCCTGGATGGCCGCGAAACAATCCCCGCCGAAATCCCGGATGCGTTCCGGGAAGCGCGCTTGGAATGGTTCGAACACCAAATCCTTCCGCGCGACATCAATGAGTTCAGATACGTCGCCCAACCCAACAATCCCGTCAACGATGATCATATCGCTAACAGTCGTCTCCGCCTCGCGCGCTAACTCAGCCCGCAAGGCCGGCGGCATCGACGAATCACATGCGAGGCGAACGACATTGCCCCGCCGCCGCCGCTTCAAAGCGCTCTCGAACAAGCGGACTAGGTCTTCAGCTTCTTCATCGATCTCAAGTTCGCTATCCCGGATGATCCTGAAACAGCCTTTTCCGAGCACATCAAAGCCCGGGAAAAGCCGGTCCATGAACATGCCGGCGACTTGCTCAACTGCAATCGCACGAATGCTTTCACCCGGCAGGCGGACGAACCGGTCCAACCGGTGCGGAATCGGCACCAGAGCGTTGACATCCTCACCATCGCTGCGGCGGCGGAGCGACAGCGCCAAGCCATAGCCAAGGTTCGGGATAAACGGGAACGGATGCGCTGGATCAATCGCGAGCGGCGTCAGCACGGGGAAAATCTGGTCGTCAAAACGGGCGCTGAGCCATGCTCTATCGTCCGCAGAAACGTCCTCCGGCTGCAGAACGTGGACATCTTCAGCCCGCAGTTCGGCAACGATCTCCTGCCAACGAACCTGTTGATTTGAAAGCAATTCCCGAGCGCGGGAGTCGACCGCAGCAAGCTGCTCGCGCGGGCTCATGCCATCATCGCTTGGCGTCGTGACGCCAGCGTCGACCTGCCCTTTCAGGCCCGCCACACGGACCATGTAGAATTCATCAAGGTTATTGGCAGAAATCGAAAGGAAGCGGAGCTGTTCGAAGAGCGGATGGTTCTGGTTGGATGCTTCCTCCAGTACCCGCACATTGAACGCCAGCCATGAAAGCTCGCGATTGATCAACCTACTCTCTGGCGTCAATTCAAGCTTCGCGCCAAGCTGCGCAACCAAATTCGGCACATCACTTGAAACAGCGGTCAACGGCTCACGCGCCATTGGGTTTTCCTTTGTTTGCGAGCTCCTACCATACCATATTGGGATAAGAGATGAAGATTACATCTCCGTTCTCATTCCGTATGCCCGGCTAACCGTCGCTTCCCTCAGCCTCCAAGGCCTCGATCACCTCACCCGCTAGGCGCTTTCCGATTGGGCGGCGGCTCGCCAATGCCGCCTGATCTAACCGCTCGACGACCTGACGCGCAGCTGCAAATGAGCGCTCTGAACGGACAGCGATATAGTCCACTGTTTCTCGATCAACGACCAATTGGCGGTCGGTGAACTGCTTGGCGATCACGGCGGCGAATAAGCCATCATCCGGCGCCGATACTTCCGCTAAAGGAAGCGCCTTCAAGCGGGAAGCCAAATCGGGCAGATCAATTTGCCAGCGGCTGGGCGGAGCGCGCGACATTATCAAGAGAGCGCCTGTATTTTCCCGGATGATATTCAGCAGATGAAACAGCTTACGCTCATCTGGCCGGGGCGCAGGGTCTTCAGCAAAATCAAGCGCTATCCGCGGCGTATCAGGTAGGGCTTCCAGCGCCATTGCGGCGAAATCATTCGCGCCGATGAGGGAAGCTTCCGCTCGCGCCGCCCAAATATGCGCCAGATGGGTTTTTCCAGATCCGGCAGGCCCCCAAATAGCAGCCGACGGCAGAGCCCAATCGGGCCAGGCCTGTACAAGATCTAACGCAGCCTTGTTCGCATCAGATGGTAAAAAGTCTGCGGCGGCGAAATCTGGATGCGGCTCTAGCTTGAGCGGGAATTGACGGGTCATGGCGCAGTTGCGCCCCCGGCCTCCGTATCAGGCGGGCCTGGATCATCATCCTCATGATCGTCACCGAGATAGATCGGACTCTGCCGGTATTGCGCCACGACGAAGCGCGTCAGCACGCCAACAGACGCGGCGACGGGCAACGCCAGCAACATGCCCATGAATCCAAGCACCGCGCCGCCTGCAAACAAAGAGAAAATCACCCAGACCGGATGCAGCCCGACCCGTTCGCCAACAAGCTTCGGCGTCAAAACATTGCCTTCGAGCACCTGCCCCACGACAAATATCGCGGCCACAATGCCAATGCGAATGGGATCATCAAATTGAAGCAGGGCAAGGCCAACGCTTGCAAACAGGCCAAAGATTGAACCGACATAGGGAATAAACGCAAGAATTCCAGAAAGGATACCGATCACAAAGCCGAACTGCAGCCCCGCCAGCGAAAGCGCCAGACCGTAGCCAAGGCCGAGCACGATGCAGACCGTCGCTTGGCCGCGTACAAAACCGGCCAGCGTGTCATCAACCTGCCGCGCTTGCTCCCGCACGACAGCGATATGCGGACGGGGGATCAACTCGTCGATCCATCCAACCAAGCGGTCCCAATCCCGCAACAGATAGAATGCGACGATGGGCGTAACGAATACAAAAGTCGTCACGTTCACAAGCGCCATACCGCCATCGAAAAGACGCTTCAGCACAGTGCCGGCCAGCGTCATCGCTCGGCCAACTTGAGCGCCCATGGCTTCCCGCATGCGGGCGATGTCTTCAGGTTCGAGTGTGCTCGATGCGTAGCTTAATAAATCAGCAAAGAGCAATTGGACCTTCGCCGTATATTTCGGCAGCGCATCACCTGCGGCGATCACCTGCGATTGGATCAGTGGAAAAGCCAGGATCGCGATCACGAGAGCGAGCAGCGCAAAAAGCCCCAGGGCCAGTGTCGCCGCCAACCAGCGCGGCGCTTTATGAGATTCCAGCCAATCGGCAACCGGGTCAAGGAAGTAAGCTACCGCCAGCCCGACGACGAAAGGCAGCAGCACCTCATCAAAAAGGACAAGGAATACAAGGATGGCGGCGGCGATCGCCGCCCAGGCAACAAGTTTCCGCCACAACGGCATCTGATAGCGGACAATGACTGTCGGCTTATCTGCTTCAGATGATTGTGCGGGTAGGTCTGACATCCTTGGCTCAAAGCTTCCTTGTTAGCGTCGACCGACACGGGGCGGCGCGATTAGCACCCATTCCGCGTCACTGCCTGTCGTATTTGGCGCCAAATCCATGCTCTGGCGCGCAACGCCTGCGCGCAGATCATCCTGGGAGCCAGTATAGAACAAACGGAAGCGCACTACGTCCCGGGACAGCATAACCAGCTCATGCCGCGTAACGCCCGGTGACGCATCAAGACGGCGGCGGGCATCGGCGAAGTCCAGAACGCCAGCGACCGGCAAATCCGCAATCAGGCTGTTAAGGCCGCCCGCATTCGGGGAGGCAGATGTCCGTTTCCAGGAGGCTTCCAGCGCCGCGACAATAGCGTTGGCCGCCTTGACCCCAAGCGCCTCTGGCTTGTCTCCAGCAGCGCCTAATTCGCTATGCCGGAACCTGCCGATATCAGGACCATTCCCAACAACTTCAGCGATGGTATCGAGACGCGGGCGTCCACTGACTGGGTCAACGCCATACCGCGCTTCTGCAACAAGCACTCCGGCTGCGCCATATCGTGCTGCAAAGGCCCGCAGACGCGCGCGATCACGCGCAAGCGCCTGTTCCGGCGACAAGGCTCCACGATCCGCTAAATCGCCGCGCGCGAGCATCACCGGCGCCAATCCGTCTGACGGTCCACGGAACTTCCATGCGCCCGCCCAAGGGTTTGTCGGCTCCCAAAGCGATTGAGCGCCCGCCCACAAATAAACCGGCGCGACGATCAAGGTCGGCGCCTTTGTTTCAGCATAAGCCAAGCCATTTTCACGCAGGTAGCTCCGCACAAGATCTTGGCGGAAACTGATCGTCATCTTAGCGGCATAGCGTGTTGCGGTGGTTTTCTCGTTCTCAATCTTGAGGCCGCCTGCATGGTCTGCCGCCGTCGCGTAATCAAATCGCGGCAAACTGCCATGCGAAGAAGCGGGGGTCAGACGGCGCAGCAAGTGCCCGAAGGCCTGCACATGCGCCTGTTGGAGGCCATCCTGGCGCGCAATCGCAGATGTTTCCCGCGTCAAATCGACATTGATGTCGGCGACTGTGTATGGATCTGCAACAGCGGTATTGAACGGCGCCATGCCCAAAATCGTTACGGCGAGCGCACATAGCATGCCTCGCAAAGAAGATACGCGAAGGTTCGTCAGCATCGTCGTCAGCCCTCTCCTGGCCAGCCCGGCATTGCGCGGCCGAAGCCCAGCGGGTATCCCGCAAGTGACCCCCATGGACCAACATATAGACGGAACAGCCATGACTGAGAATGGCGGCGCTTCATATAAAGCTGCAGGCGTCGATATTGCCGCGGGCGAAACCCTTGTCGGCATGATCGCCCCGGCTGCAAAAGCGACCTCCAGGGCGGGCGTCCTAGGCGGGTTAGGCGGCTTCGGCGCGGCGTTCGATATGAAAGCGGCAGGCTTCAAAGACCCGATTCTAGTCGCCGCGACCGATGGCGTTGGGACCAAGCTCTTGATCGCAGAAGCTTGCGGCAAGCATGATGGCATCGGCATCGATCTTGTCGCCATGTGCGTCAATGATCTCGCGGCGCAAGGCGCTGAGCCATTGTTTTTCTTGGACTATTTCGCGACAGGCAAGCTGGATGTTGATCAGGCCGCAGAAGTCATCCGCGGCGTTGCGGAAGGCTGCCGTCTCGCAGGGTGCGCGCTCGTCGGCGGTGAAACGGCGGAAATGCCTGGGGTCTATCCTGTCGGGCGCTACGATCTCGCAGGCTTTGCCGTCGGCGCCGTCGAGCGGGGCGGTTTCATTGACGCCACTGCAGCGGCGCCCGGTGACGCCGTGATCGCCATCCCGTCGGCTGGCGTACATTCGAACGGATTTTCGCTGGTTCGCCGCGTTGTACAAAACGCTGGCCTGGACTGGGATTCGCCCGCCCCCTTCGCCGATGGAAAGTCGCTTGGCGAAGCACTACTGGAGCCAACCAGGATCTACGTTCCAGCGATGGTCGCTTTGGCGAATGCAGGGCTCGCAAAGGGCTTTGCCCATATCACCGGCGGCGGCTTGCTTGAGAATCCACAACGGGCCTTTGGCAAAGGACTAGCGCTCGAGCTCGATGTAAGCACTGTTCCGGCACTACCGGTATTCGACTGGCTGCAGTCCGCAGGCGGGATAGCAGCCAACGAAATGACCCTGACATTTAACTGTGGCATTGGCATGCTGATTTACGTCAACCCAGATGAAGCGGATGCCGCGCTAAACATCCTCGCCGCCAACGGAACGGAAGATGCTGTTGTTGCTGGTAAGCTGAAGGACGTTGGCGATGGCGACGTGATCCAGCTCACAGGGCTAGACCGATGTCGCGGCTGAAACTCGGCGTCTTAATTTCAGGGCGCGGCACGAATCTCCAAGCGATCTTGGATGTCTGCGCTGACGAGAATTTCCCGGCAGACGTCGCAATTGTGCTGGCTAATAGGCCGGACGCAGCCGGACTAGAGCGTGCAAAGCGCGTAAACATCGCGACCGAAGTCATTGATCATAAGGCGTTCCCAGATCGGCCAAGCTTCGAGCGCGCCATGAATGCACGCCTTGATGACGCTGGCGTGGACCTCATTTGCCTCGCTGGGTTCATGCGATTGCTGACGCCCACATTTGTGGACCATTGGGCCGGGAGAGCGATCAACATCCATCCGTCCGTCCTGCCCGCATATCCGGGTCTCAATACCCACCAACGTGCGATCGACGATGGCGTGCGCTTTGCAGGATGCACAGTGCATTTTCTCAGCGCTGAGATGGATGCAGGGCCAATCATCGCGCAGGCGACAACACCGATAATGCCAGAAGACACCGCTGATACCCTCGCAGCACGGGTTCTAGACAGCGAGCATGAAATCTACCGCCGGGCAATCCGCTGGATCGCTGAGGGCCGGGTTAAGATTATGGACGGGCGCGTTCAGATAGATGACGTCGGCAGCAAGGCGTCTTTCTATTTGCCTACGGCTGAATGAGCCGTATAACCATTCCTAACTACGCGACGCTCGAGGGGATAAGCGCCATGGTCGATTTCGAAGAAGAGTTTCAAACCCGCCACGCCGGATGGGTGCAGTTCACCAAACTGATGCAGTGGTCCAGTATTCTGGTAATTGTAATCCTGGTGCTGATGGGGATTTTCCTGCTTTAACAGCAAGGACATATCCAGACATAAAAACGGGGCGCATCCAGTGATGGATGCGCCCCGTATCTATTTCAGCGATGGAAAGTCAGCAGTTAGCCGACAATCTCCAACTGGCTAAAGAAGAATGCGATCTCGATAGCGGCATTCTCCTGGCTGTCAGAGCCATGGGCGGAGTTTGCTTCGATCGATTCGCCGAAATCCTTGCGGATCGTGCCGGCATCGGCGTTTGCAGGGTTCGTAGCGCCCATAATGTCACGGTTGGCCTGAACGGCGTTCTCGCCTTCAAGCACCTGCACGACGACTGGGCCAGAGACCATGAATTCGCAGAGGTCGCCAAAGAACGGCCGCTCGCTGTGGACAGCGTAGAAACCTTCGGCCTGCGCCTGAGTGAGCTGCAAGCGCTTCTGCGCGACGATGCGCAGGCCCTTTTCCTCGAAGCGAGCGTTGATCTGGCCCGTCAGGTTCCGGCGGGTCGCGTCTGGTTTGATAATGGAGAGTGTACGTTCTTTCGCCATGGGATCGGCTCCTTCATAGAACGACGGCCTGCCCTTCAGTGAGGGACAGGCCGGCATTGCAGATTTGAGTTAGCGCCAGTTAGCGCGAGTAAAATTCGATGACGAGGTTTGGCTGCATCTGGGCGCCGTAAGGCACGTCAGCAAGCTTCGGACCGCGTGTGAATGTGCCTTTGAGGCTGTTGTAGTCGACGTCCACATAATCCGGCGTATCACGCTCGCTGGATTGGATAGCCTCGAGCACCAACGCCATGTTCTTCGCCTTGTCACGCAGCTCAACGACGTCACCGTCCTTGATCTGGTACGAGGGAATGTTGACGCGCTGGCCGTTTACTTTGACATGGCCGTGGTTCACGACCTGGCGGGCGGAGAAGACCGTCGGCACGAACTTCATGCGGTAGATCACCGCGTCTAACCGGCGCTCTAGAATTTCAATCAGGTTTTCGCCGGTGTCGCCTTTGCGACGCACAGCTTCGGCGTAATAACGGCGGAACTGCTTTTCGCTGATGTTGCCGTAGTAACCTTTGAGCTGCTGCTTCATGCGCAACTGGATGCCGAAGTCCGACAGCTTCTTACGGCGCTGGCCGTGCTGGCCGGGACCATATTCCCGCTTGTTGAACGGGCTCTTAGGGCGACCCCAAAGGTTGACGCCGAGACGCCGGTCAATCTTGTATTTCGCTTGCTCGCGCTTAGCCATTTCAAGTGTCCTCGAGTGATGTTTATTTTTGTTGTCCCGATTAGGCTGGCATACAAGATGCCGCCGGGATCGCGCTATTGCGCCCGATCCGCGTCGTCAGGAGTGGGCGGGTGGTACGAATTCAGGCGCGTCTAGTCAAGCCCAGCGTAGGTTTTGAAAGCGTCAAACCGCATAGGAGCGCCGAAATGCCGCCCCTGCCCCTTCGATACGCCAAGCGCTAGCATCTGCTCGGCCATCGCCTGATCCTGAATGCCTTCTGCGACTACATCAGCGCCGACGTCTGCCGCCAGCGCTGATGTCGCTCGGATCGTGGCCCTAGCGCGGGCGTTCTCTGCAGCAGCAAAGACCATACTGGAATCGAGCTTAATGCGCGACGCGGGCAGCTTCACGGCATAACTCAGTGCGGCCTGCCCCGCGCCAAAATCATCAATTGCGACGCCGCAGCCGAGCGCTGCAATTGCCTCGACATCTGCAATAGCATCCGCTTCATTCAGAAATGGCGCGGTTTCCGTGATCTCAACATTGAGCGCCTGTGGCGGAATGCCCGACAATTTGAGGACCCCCGACACGATTTCTGCAGCGCCTTCACCCAACATTGCCGCGGACAGATTGACGCCGACAGGGCCAACTGAACTCAAACTAGAGGCGGCTTTCGCTGCTGCTTCAAATGTCCAGATGGTTATGGGCTCAATCAGGCCCCGGCGCTCAGCCTCTGGAATGAATACCGCAGGCGGCCAATCTTCACCGCTTGTCCGGCGCCACCGCAACAACGCCTCTGCGCCGCTAACAGCGCCTGTCGCCAAATCTGCGATTGGCTGGAATCGTAAAGAATATTCATCCTCGGCAAGAGCTTCCGCAATGGCGCCGGCAAGCAGTGGCCCAATGCGCCAGCGCCGATCACGCGCTTCATCCACGAATGCGAATCGGCCATCCGAATAACTTCGGGCGCGCTTAGCGGCAGCATTGGATACATCAAGCAGCCCACGCCAATGGCCGCCATCTTCGGGCGCAACCGCGATGCCAATTGCAGCCTGCTTGCAGATTTGGGCAGGCAAAGCAGCGAGCAGCCGAGCCGCCAAATCCGCAGCGCCGCCAGTTTCACGCAGATGCGGCGCGAGGATCACGACGCTGCCTTCGCCCAAGCTTTCCGCCAATGTTTCGACAATATCAACGCTGCGGAGAACGCCCGCTGCGGCATGGGCCTCAGCGGCGGTCACGCCATCGAGCAGAAGCAGCGCAGCGCGCCCAGCGCCTGCGGCCAAAGCAGCATCAAGCGCATCTTGCCCGAAGGTCGCCACATTTCCGCCGCTTGCGTCCCCTGCCCTGTCGGGTATGGAGGCATCCATGAACCTGCTCCGCTCCGCCGCCGTTATTGGCATCTATACACTGCTTAGCCGAATTCTAGGATTCGTGCGCGATTTGCTGATCGCCGCAACGCTTGGCGCTGGGCCGATTGCGGATGCGTTCTTCGTGGCCTTTCGCCTACCCAATCTTTTCCGGCGTTTGTTTGCAGAAGGCGCGTTCAACGCCGCGTTCGCGCCCCTCTTCGCCGAAGCGCTGACGAAAGACGGCGCGCCAGCCGCAAAACGTGTTGCAGAAGATGCATTGGCGATCGCTGTCGTCGCCGCCATCTTACTGACCGCGCTGGCCGAGCTCGCCATGCCGCTTCTGATCATGGCCTTAGCGCCTGGTTTTCTTGAGGATCCAGAGCAGTTCCAGCGCACGGTCGAGATGGCGCGGATTACCTTTCCATATTTGGCGCTGATGACGCTAACCGCGCTTGGCGGCGCCGTGTTAAACGGCGTCGGAAAATTCTGGGCTGCCGCTGCGGCGCCGATCCTGCTGAATCTCATCGCAATTACAGCAATGTTGGCGTTTATTGATATCGGCAAAACGCCAGGACATACGCTTGCCGCCGCCGTCGCTATCGCGGGCGTAGCGCAATTGCTGATGATCGTCATAGTCGCCAATCGGGCCGGATATAATTTGCACCTCCGGCGACCACGTTTGACGCCAGGCATTAAGCGGCTTGGCAAGTTGATGGGACCTGGCGTGCTCGCGGCTGGCGCCACGCAGATCAACATCGTGGTGGGATCGCAGCTCGCGTCACTCCTGGCGGCAGGCGCGATCAGCCACCTTTATTATGCGGACCGGGTTTATCAATTGCCGCTTGGGGTGATCGGCGTTGGGCTTGGCGTCGCACTGTTGCCGAAACTGTCTCGAGAGGCGCAGAGCGGTGACCAAGCCGCCGCGAACGCCAGCCTTGCCCGTGCTATTGAACTCAGCCTCTGGCTGACTTTGCCCGCCGCCGCAGCAGCATTGGCGATCCCTGGAATGCTCGTCACGGCACTGTTTGAACGCGGCGCGTTCACATCTGCAGACGGCATCGCAACTGCGGCTGCATTGACGGCATACGCTGCTGGCCTGCCAGCATTCGTGCTGACGAAAACTCTGGCCCCAGCATTCTTCGCCCGCGCCGACACGAAGACCCCGGCCCGCGCCGCCGCTGCATCGGTCGTGCTGAACATAGCACTTGGCCTCGCGCTGATGTGGCCGCTCGGCCATGTCGGTCTTGCACTCGCGACGACATTGGCGGCCTGGGTGCAAGTCGTTTGGCTCGGAACGGGTCTCATTCGGCGGGGGTGGTGGACGCCAGAAGCCGCGACAGCACTTCGAACCGCTAAGCTAATCCTGGCGGCAGGCGCTATGGCGGCGGCGTTAGTCTATGGCGTTGGACCGGTTCTACAGACCGTAGCAGGCGACATTGGCCGCCTCGCCGCGACACTCGGCCTTTGTATCGCTGCCGGTATTCTCTACCTGGTGCTGGCGCATCTATTGGGCGCGGCGCGGCTAGATACGGCGCTCAAGGAGTTCCGTGGGCGCGGTTAAGCTTGACGCAAGCCGCATCCCAGCATGATAACCCCCCATCCACGGCGGCTCCGCCGCCCACCGACTAGTTTAAGGACACGCATCCAATGAACCGGATATTCTCCGGCATGCAGCCGACCGGAAACCTGCACCTTGGCAATTATCTGGGCGCTGTCCGCAACTGGGTCGCCATGCAGCATGACTATGAATGCTTCTTCTGCATGGTCGATATGCACGCGATTACGGTTCAGCAGGACCCAGCCGAACTCAGGAAGTCCACACGCGAAGTCGCCGCCGCATATATCGCGTCCGGGATTGACCCTGAGCGGTGCGCCATCTTCCATCAGAGCGCGCTTGGCGGCGAGCATGCTGAACTCACATGGATTCTAAGCTCTATCACGCCGCTCGGTTGGTTGAACCGAATGACCCAATTTAAAGAGAAAGCGGGCAAGCGCCGGGACCAAGCAAATCTGGCGCTTTATAGCTATCCGGTGCTGATGGCGGCGGACATTCTGCTCTACCACGCAACGCATGTGCCTGTTGGCGAGGACCAGAAACAGCATCTGGAACTCGCGCGGGATATCGCGGGCGCCTTCAACCGCCAATACGACATCGAATTTTTTCCATTGCCGGAACCACAAATTCTGGGTGAAGCGACCCGCGTGATGAGCCTGCGCGACGGCGCCTCTAAGATGAGCAAATCCGATAGCTCCGACCAATCCCGCATTAATCTGACAGACGACGCCGACACTATCGCCCAGAAGATCAAGCGCGCGAAGACGGACCCGGAATTACTGCCCGATGACCCAGCAGCACTGGAAGGGCGCCCCGAAGCCGCAAACCTTGTCGGCATTTATGCGGCGCTCAGCGATCAGACCATGGCTCAAGTGCTCGCGGAGTTCTCAGGCAAAGGGTTCGGCCAATTTAAACCGGCGCTTTCGGAACTTGCAGTATCCGTGCTTGGACCAATTACAGAAAACATGCGGCGCCTGCAGAATGACGCTGCGGAACTCGACCGGATCATTGCTGGCAGCGCCGAACGCGCCCGGGCTGTAGCCGCGCCCATTCTGCATAAGACCAAGGACATCGTCGGCTTTTTGCAGGTCTAGAACGCAGCGCTATTTCTTCGCGTATTGGACAGCGGCCCGGCCAACGGTCTCGCGGGCGACGATGAGTTTGGATACTTGAGCGGTGCCATCGCCAATCTCTAGCCCCATCACATCGCGCAGCCTCTGCTGATGCGGCAGGTCTTTGCTGTAGCCAAGGTGGCCATGGGTCAGCAGGCACTGATGGATTGCGTCAACGGAGACCTTCGGCCCCATCCACTTCACCATCGCAGCCTCTTTGGTGTGCGGCTTGCCGGCGTCACGCAGCGCCAGGCATTCATACGCCAGCAACCGCGCTGCGCGGACTTGAGCATCCGCCTCGGCCAACGGGAATGAGACGCCCTGGAATTCAGCCAATGGGCGATCAAACGCCTGTCGTTCCATTGTGTAGGCCCAAGTTTCATCAATAGAGGCGCGAGCGGAACCAAGGCACATCAACGCGATAAGCGCGCGGGAATAATCGAACCCCTGCATCACACGAATGAAGCCCATGCCCTCGTCACCGACGCGGCGATTATCCGGCACGCGCACGCCATCGAACCAGACCGAGCCCCTGCCGACCGCCAAGCTACCAAGGTCATCATAGGCTGAGCGCGAAACGCCTGGCGCATCCATATCCACCCAGAAAGCCGTGACGCCACGCGCGCCGCTGTCTATTTCACCTGAACGCGCCGCCACCAGAATGGCGTCCGCCTGATTGGCGCAGGAGATTGAGGCTTTTTCACCATCTAGCACCCAATCATCGCCATCACGCCGGGCGCGGAGTTGCAAGTTCGCTGCATCCGTCCCTCCCCGAGGCTCTGTCAGGCCGAGCGCCGGCAAAATCCGGCCTTCCGCGATGCCCAATACGGCTTCGGCGGCAAGGTCTTCCGGCGCATGCTCCGCCATAACGCCGCCGATGAGCGACCCTAAAAGCTGGACATAAGAGACATTGAGATCACCGCGGCCGATCTCTTCGATGACCACGCCCTGCGTCACGCCAGACGCGCCGATGCCGCCAAGTTGCTCTGGAAGGTCGGGAGCGATTAATCCCAGCGCGCCCATCTCCAAAAGGAGATCGCGATCGAACCGGCCATCCGCTTCACGGGACTTATAATGTGGTGCGAGTTTTTCATCTGCAAACCGCCGCGCAGCTTCGCGGACGGCCTCTGTGACATCATCGAGTTCGAATTGCATGAGAATTCGCCTGTTGCGGGATTATCCAGCAAGCATAGGCAAGATCAGCTCAGTCGAATATACCGTTGATCAGCACTGCTATGCGCCCGAGCAGGCCGTCAGGGTCATCAACATCGGAAACAAAGGTGACAATCGCAAACGCCATAACACTGGCGACAATGCCCAGCTCGATCGCTGACGTTCCATCATCCGAACGGCGAAAACATCGCAATCTGCCACAGATGAATTGTCGGATCATAAGGTGCTCCTGAGGGCGTTGAGGCGCTAATCTAGCCGATGCATCCTGCAATCCGATTAAATTGCATGCATTGAAGATCAATAAAATTTTCGACGATTAGGCGGAACAAATCTTTGCGAACACAAACAATCGCTTGCCTTGGCGCCATAGCGGCGTTCCGGCGCGCAGTGCTGACAGGGCCTGTTGCGATATTCTTGGTCACCCTATTGGTCTCGGCGCAGATTAATTCAATGTCTGAAGCAGCGCCGAAGCGTCTCAAGGTCGCCAGCGCCTTCGCCACGCGATTGCCGGAGCTTGGCTCTCAAGGCGTCGAGGCCGTCGCGAGGATTAACAAGACCCTCGGGCGTCGCCTCAAGGTCACGCTATATGACCCCGGGAAACTCGCCCCGCCTGGACGGTATCTCGATCCGGTAATCGTCGCTGCGATCGATGCGGCCTGGAGCGCGCCAAACCTGCTTCTTAGCCGAAATCCCGTATTCGGCATTCTAGGCGGCCCGCCATTTGGCATGGCGGCTGCGAAACATATGCAGTGGCTCACTGGCCCTGCACGCAACACCTATGCCGCGGCATATGGGCAGATTGGCCTGTCAGCGACACCTTGTGGGGTTATATCCGGGCAAGCCTTTGCCCAGACGCAAGAACCGCTTGAAGCGCCTGCCAATTTGCAGTCGCTGCGCATTGGCCTCGCGTCGTCTGGTCTCAGCAGTGACGTCCTGCGAGCCGTTGGGGCGCAAGTCCGTATCGCCAGCCCGGCAGCGCTCCACGTTATGACGCTAAACGGCGCGCTGAACGCGGTGACGCTCGGCCCCTACCGGGTCGACCTCAGAATGCGGACGCATCAGGTCGCGGCCCACGGCTTCGCGCCAAACCCATTGGCGCCAGCCTATGTCCTGGACTTGATATTCGGGTTGAAGCGTTGGCAGTCTTTAACGGAGGAAGCGCGGGCTGCGATTGAGCGTTCTTGTGCGGACGCTATCGAAGCTGCACTGTCCCGTCAGGTTACGGCTGAACCGACATCGCTTCACCGCCTTACGGAAGATGCGGATACGCTAGGACCGCTGCCTACCGCTGTAACTGAGCAGCTTTTCAAAGCCTGGTTAGAGACCGCCCAGACAATAGCGGCGACGAACGCTGGGTTCGCCGCCGCATTGGCCGATTACCCCTGGCCAAAGGGTCTTGAGCAGTAGGTTGGGTCTTTACCGCAATGCGGCGCTGGCCCTTTGAATGCGCCTGCCTGCTTCCTCCAAAACCTCGTCAGAGGTCGCGTAGGAAATGCGGAAATGTGGGCTGAGGCCAAACGCGGAGCCGGGCACTACAACGACTTTCTCTGTTTCCAGCAGATAAGCTGCGAAATCCTCATCGCTTTCGATGACCTTACCGTCCGGCGTCGTTTTGCCAAGGGCGCCCTCGCATGAAGGATACACATAGAACGCGCCTTCAGGCGTAAGGCAGTCAAGGCCGGGCGCCTGATTCAGCATGGACACGATCAAGTTCCGCCGCCCCTGGAACGCTAGCGCCCGTTCGGCGATGAAGTCCTGCGGGCCATCCAACGCCGCCACGGCAGCCGTTTGGCTGATAGAGGACGGGTTGGTGGTGCTTTGCGACTGGATTGTCCGGATCGCGTCAATGATCACCTTCGGTCCAGCCGCATAGCCAATGCGCCAGCCCGTCATAGCATAGGCTTTGGAGACGCCGTTGGTAGTCAAGGTGCGGTCGTAAAGTCGCGGCTCTACTTGGGCCACCGTGACTGGCTTGAAGCCGTCATAGGTGATGTGCTCATACATATCGTCCGTCATCACCAGCACATGCGGATGCTTCATCAGCACATCCGTCAACGGCTTGATCTCGTCTGCTGTGTAGGCGGCGCCGGTTGGGTTGGACGGCGTGTTGAATATCAACCATTTGGTCTTCGGCGTGATCGCGGCTTCCAGCTGTTCCGCAGTCATCTTGAACCGATTGGACTGCAAGCACGGCACAATGACAGGCTCGCCTTCGGCCAAACGCACCATATCGGGATAGCTGGTCCAGAACGGAGCGGGAATAATCACTTCCTCGCCAGGATTAACCGTCGCCATCAGCGCATTGTAGAGAACGTGCTTGCCGCCATTGCCGATGGTGACCTGATTTGGCTCATAGTCCAGGTTATTCTCACGCTTGAATTTTCGCGCGACCGCCTGTTTCAATTCAGGCCTGCCATCGGGCGCTGTGTATTTCGTATCGCCTGTTTGTATCGCGTTGATGCCTGCCTGCGCCGCACTGTCCGGCGTCGGAAAGTCCGGTTCCCCTGCTGCGAGGCCAATTACGTCTTCGCCAGCTGCCTTCATCTCCATCGCTTTGGAGTTCAGCGCTACAGTGGCGGAGGGCTTGATCACGGATAGCCTGTCGGCGACGATGCCCATGGCGATAACTTTCTTTTTCAGCTTGCACGTACGCCCACATCGCGAGCGCGCGCCAACCTATGCCTCACATGGCTTGGGCGCAATGTTCACATGACTGCGTTGAATGCATATCTGTGGTCCGCGAATTGCAATATCCTTATTGAAACACATGATTGCGACCAAAAGCGTCGCAAAAGGAGACACATCACATGGCGTCAAACCTTCTCGACACCATCATGTCCGCGCAAGGCGGCGACGCTGCAGATGCGCTTGGTCGGCAGCTTGGCCTCGATCGGGCCCAAACAGAACAGGCTATGAAGGAGCTGCTTCCTGCGCTCTCATCTGGAATGAAGCGCCAAGTCAGCTCACCGCAAGGCCTGCATGCGCTTGCTGCCGCCGTGGATAAGAATGGTCATGACCGGTATTTGGATGCGCTAGACCTCGCGGTGGCCGATGAAGGCGTAACCGAAGGCAATGGGATTCTAGGCCACCTGCTTGGCAGCAAGGATGCCTCCCGCGCGGTCGCCGACAACGCATCGCAGCAGACCGGTCTTAGTTCCGGCCTTCTGAAGAAGATGCTGCCGATGCTGGCGAGTCTTGCTATGGGCGCCGTCGCGAAAAACATGCGTGGCGGTGAAGGCGGCTCCGGCGGCGGAATCTTGGGCGATATTCTGGGCGGCGTGATGGGCGGCGGCCAATCTGGTCAAGCTTCCGGCGGGCTCGGCGGGATGTTGGGCGGGTTGCTTGGCGGCGGCGGGGCGATGGGCGCGCTTGGCGGTCAACAGCCGCAGCAAGACGGCGGGCTCGGCGGATTGGGCGATCTCGCCAGTATGTTTGATGCAGATGGCGACGGCAGCGCCGCCGATGATCTCCTTGAAGGCTTTTTCAACCGGCGTTAAGCGCTCAGGCCGAGCGCCATGAAACCGCTCATTCATGAGGCTGGATTAATTTCCGCTTTACCAGGAACTGCAGGTTAAAATTAATGCTTTTGGCCGCAAAGTTCACCTGCACATCCGAGTAGGCGCTGCGGACAAACAGCCGCCAAGCGCATTCTGCAAGGAAACTCACAACAAGAGATTTAGGCCTTCCCCGAACCCCTCAATGGCCTAAACGCCGCCCGCCAACTTCATGCGCTCAAGCGTGATCGGCGGGCGGTTCTGTTAGTTCAATTAGAATACCGCCCGTCGATTCAGGGTTTATGAATGCGATGCGGCTGCCGCCATGACCAGTGCGTGGCGTCTCATCCAGCAGCTTCACGCCTTTTTGTTTCAGCTCTAACAACGCGCCATCGATATCTTCCACCTCAAAGCAGAGGTGGAACAGGCTTTGCCCGCGCTCCCGTATCCAATCTCCGACTTTTGATTCCGGGCCGACCGCTTGCAGCAGCTCAATATACGTCTCGCCGACTGGGAACATCGCCAGCTTGGTCTGCTCAATCTGCTCCTCATATTCCTGCTGGAAGCCGAAGATATGCTCCCTGGTCAGCCCCCACTGAGTGGTCCGGGTGTAATGTTAGTGCATGGACGGTCT
>JAYNYG010000009.1:0-72492 GCA_038102935.1 Alphaproteobacteria bacterium
ATACCCTCAGTCTGTCCCATGTGCCCTGACGCCGGACATGGCTTTGCGCCAGCCGTTCGCATGCAGGCGATGATCCTCAACGATACAGATGCGCCGATTGCGGAGAAACGGGCTGCATTCGATAAAGTGCTCGCAGCCTCGCCAGATGATCTGCTTCTGCGGCGGGCCTATGCCGATGCCTTGCTCGCAATTGGCGAAGTAGATGCAGCCTTCACGACGTTGACGGATTTCGAACCTTCATCGCTGAGAAAATATGATCTGGCAAAGACCTATGCCCGCAGCGCAAATATCTTGGCGAAGGCGGAGTCCGACGAGAAGGCACGGGACTGGGCGGCCAAGGCGGCAGAAGCGGCTGACGCGCATAACGCCGGCGTCGATGCCTCGTTGAAAATCAAGGCGCTTATTGAGCAAGCTAAGGCTGGTGAAGCAGCGAGTTCTGAAATCCCGTTTGTGCAGGCGATGCTGCAGGCCGCCGCACAATCTGGCATGAGAACTCTTGAGCAATCCGTCCATCGCATGAAGTTCGGCGGATTGGCGGCTTCGTGGTCGTTGGTGGCGTCTCTCGCAAGCCCGGACAAGCCAGACCCATGGGAAGGCATTGTCGACGACAGCGCGCTCAGGGCGTTCGTGCTGGATCGAGGGCCAGAGCCTGCCTTGCTCGCTGGCGGTCATATTGGCCCGCCGGTCGTATTGCAAAACAGCTTCAGCCGCGTCGCGCCGGGCATTCATTGCCTCTCCAGTAACTCTGCGTTCTGGCTGTCACGACGAAGCTCTGATGCATTTATTCCGGCGCAGTTTCCTAAAAGGGCAGCGTTGACTGTGTTTGACCGGCTGCGCGGCGGCGGCGCTGTGTTCGTAGGCGCGGATGGGTTGCTTGGCGCGCGCGGTCTCGCAGGGCAAACCTTTGGCCTGAAAACGAATTGGCCGACGGGAGCGGCGGCCTTGGCGCGCCGGGCTGGCGCCAAAGTCTACGGTTGTCATGCCCTTTGGGAAGGCGAACGTATCCGCATAGCAGTTCTGCCTGGGCCAAGCTCTGAAACATTCGTTGATGACGCAGCCTGGATGACGGCTTTCGCGGATTGGTATGGCGGCATATTGCAAGACATTCTGACGTAGGATCCAGCGAACTACCGTCCAGGCTCTCACCGATATTTCGGCTTGGACGAATAATGGACGGCCCAAGCGCTCTCTGGAATTTTCTAGCTGACCGTTTCAGCGCCAGGGGGGATGCGCTGGCGCTCGTGAGCGCCGATGAGCGGATCAGTTATACAGCGCTGACGGATCGCGCCTTGCAGCGCGGGCGTGAAATCGCTGCGTACGCCGCCAAGCCTGGACGCTGGCCCGTGAACGAGACGGATGGCCCTGTCCAGTCGCTCATTGATGTTTTGGCGGCGTGGTCTGCTGGCCTGTCGCTAATTATCCTCCGGCGGACT
Organism: Alphaproteobacteria bacterium; assembly: GCA_038102935.1. Taxonomy (GTDB): domain Bacteria; phylum Pseudomonadota; class Alphaproteobacteria; order Bin95; family Bin95; genus VMCJ01. Next base: position 1,434 of record JAYNYG010000009.1, read on the forward strand.
TTGCCAGATGCGGCACGGACAGCAACGCTTGAGTTACTGCAATCAGCGCCGCAAACCAGCGCGGAGGGCCTGCTTGGCCGAACATCAGGAACCACGGGTGACGCGAAGCTGGCAGCCCTGCCTGGCTCTGGCGTCTGCCTCTCCATGGCCGCAATCGCAGATGATTTTGGTTGGCGTGCGGGCGATAAATTGCTGGCGGCGACATCGCTCTCATACAGTCTTGGCCTCACCGGCAGCGCGCTTGCGGCGCTCTACGCTGGGGCAGAAGTCCATGTGATGGAGCCAGGCGCGCCTGCGCCCGGGCTATTGCGGCGTATCCGCTCTGAGAGCATCAGCCTTGTTCAGGGCCCAGCGTCACTGCACCGGATTTTTGATCGGCTGGCGACTCGTGGATTGGAAAATGTGCGGGTTGCAGGACAAGGCGGGGAAACCTGTCCCCCTGCAGTGGACGAGGCGATGCAACGCCTCTATCCCAACGCCCGACGCGTCCAGTATTTCGGCATGACAGAGGCGGGGCCGCGCGTGGCGCATATCGATATGGCCGAGCCTGCATGGCTGGAAGGCGGCATGGGGCGGCCATTCTCTTTGTTTGAATGGCGGGCGCTCGATGTTCCAGATAGCCCATTGCGGCAGTTATGGCTCAAAGGGCCCACGGTGTTCCTTGGATATCTGGGCGCAGATGGATATTACGGCCTGGATGCCGATGGCGGGTTTGCAACGGGTGATCTGGTGTCGCTGACCACGACCGGCATGCCAGCTTATCGCGGACGCCTCAACCGCTGCTTCAAGAGTGGCGGCCAATGGGTGACCCCCTATCTGGTCGAGCATGCGCTTGAGAGCATAGATGGCGTCGCATCCAGTCTCTGCAGCGCCGAAGACCACGGAGTTTTGGGGCAAGCGCCCGTTGCCGTCGTTGTGCCAGACGATGGCTCCGACCAGCCAGCCCACAGTCCCGCAGCCATCCGGCAGGCGCTCGAAGGGAAGCTGGAGCCGTTTGAGCTGCCGCACCGGATCGATATTTCAGAAGACCTGGTCCGCAACGATGCAGGCAAAATCAGTCGCCCACGGTCGTCACGCACGCTTTAAAAGCCAAACAATGCTTCCGGATTGTCAACCAGGATTTTCTTCCGAACGGTAGGGTCTGGCGCCCAATCAGCGAGCTGGTTCATTAGCACGCCGTCATTCGGCATGTGGCCAGAGACCCAGGGGTGCGGCCAATCTGTACCCCAGATGACGCGATCTTCGTTGGCCTCAATAATCGCCTGGGCATAGGGCGTCACATCCGAATAAGGCGGTTTTTCCTGGGTTGTGATGCGATACGATCCTGAAAGCTTCGCCCAGCATTTCCCATCACGCATGAGATCCAGGAACTCCTGGAAGCCAGGATGCGACAGCGGGTTGGATGTTTTCATGTAACCCAGATGGCCGACAGATACATCGACAGCCATGCCGTTCATGGTCTCACGAAGGTCCTCGAACTCGTGCACGTGAACAAGTAGTTCCAGGTGCCAGCCCAAATGCTTGATGCGCTCCGTGAACTTGCGGACGGCGCGAATGTCCTCAAATGGCATGCCGCCCTTATCGACAAGGTTGACCCGAACGCCTCGGACGCGCCGCTCGTTTAGCGCTTCAAGCTCTGCGTCTGTGATATCCGCGCCAACCGCGGCGATCGCGAGAAACTTGCCATCCATCTGGTCGACGATATCCAGCATACAGGAATTATCGGTGCCGTAGACACTCGGCTGCGTTAGCACGGCGCGTTTTATCCCGCCGAGCGTGCGATGCAGGCTGAGATAGCGCTCGAGCGGCGCTTCAGGCGGGGTATATCCGCGTCTTGGCGAGAAGTCATATTTCTCATCTGGGCCAAAGATATGCGCATGGCTGTCGATTACGCCCTCAGGCACATCAAACGTTGGCGCGATCGGGTCTGGGTCTGGGCCTTGGCAGAGAGGGTAGGGATCTTCGGTCATGGATGCCTCAAGTTGGGAAAGTCCTTGCGTAACGTTTGAACCGTGCCGGAATTTGTGGCCTTGTTCCACCGTCAGCGCGCTTGGCGGCGAAACGGCGGGTCTATACGCTTTCAGCCATCGAGGCAGGGGGTCTTTGGATGCGTGAATTAACGACAGGATATGGCTTAGTCGAGGGGCCTGTATGGCATAGCGACCTTGGCCTGTTGTTCAGTGACGTGATCAATGGCGGGGTATTCCGGGTCTCTAAGGATGGCGCCGTCACACAGCAGGTTCCGAAGCGCAGAGGCATAGGCGGCATGGCGCTGCATGCCGATGGCGGTGTTGTGATGGGCGGCCGAGATATCGTTGCAGCTGACATTAACGGCGGTGGAATGGGCATCTTGCTCGCCGGCGCGAATACAGAGGCGGGCATTGGCTTCAACGATCTGACGACGGATAGCGTTGGCCGAATTTATGTGGGCGATCTTGGTTTCAAGGTGTTCGGCGGCGGTGAGCCGAAGCCTGGATATCTCCACGTGATTGAGCTGGATGGCAGCGCGCGTGTGATTTCGGATGGGATAATGCTCACGAACGGCCTTGGCTTTTCGCCAGATGGCAAATCGCTCTACCACTCTGATGCCCGGGCGGACGTGGTGCGGGTCTATGATGTTCTGCCCGATGGGTCTGTTGGGCCGTGGCGGGCGTTCGCGGAAATCGCGCCCGGCGAAACCCCTGACGGCTTGGCTGTCGCCGTAGATGGATCAGTTTGGGTAGCGCTTGCTCACGGCGGCGCCGTTGCGGTGTATGAGCCTGATGGACGCCTGCGGGAGCGCATGCCCGTTCCTCTGCCGATGGTCACCAGCGTCTGTTTTGGCGGCGATGATCTGCAGGATCTGTATGTCGTGACCGGCAGTCGGGGCGGTCCGAGCGAGAACTGCGGCAGCGTGTTCGTAACACGGGCGCAAGTAGCCGGAACGCCACTTGCGCCTTGTAAGGTCAAACGGCCAGCCAGCTGACCTTATGCGCCAGTGAATTTGGCCGCGCGTTTTTCCCGAAATGCCGCAACGCCTTCAGCGTGGTCGGCTGTCATTCCGGCCTCAGTCTGCAGTTTGGCCTCAAGCGCCATTTGGGCTGGATAATCATTCTCCAGGCTTTGCCAATACATGCGCCGGATCATGCCAAGGGACTTTGGGCCCTGGCCGAGGTGGTCAGCGAGTTGCATGGCCGTTGGCATTAACTCTGCCTCATCAACAACACGATTGACGAGCCCCCAATTCTGCGCGGTTTCCGCCGGGAGCTTGTCTGCTAGAAGCGATAACTCCAGCGCCCGCTTTGGGCCAATCAAGCGCGGCAGGATGTAGGTTGAGCCGCCGTCCGGCACTAGGCCAATGCGCGCGAAGGCTTGCAGGAAATATGCAGATTTCGCCATCACGACTAAATCGCAGGACAGCGCGAAACTCATGCCCACACCGGCAGCGACGCCATTGACCGCCGCGATCAACGGAGTCTCAAGGTTACGCAGCCGAAGGAACATCGGATTGTACCATTCCTCCAGGCTGCTCAACGCCTCGCCTCGCGCTTCCGCTTCGCGGTCTCGCGGCGGGTCATCTGGATCATTCAGATTGGCGCCGGAGGAGAACGCTCGTCCTGCGCCTGTGATCACGACGCAGCGGATGGCGCCGCCAGCTGCTTCGATTTGATCAATTGCGGCTGTGAAGTCGGCCCGCATCTTGACGCCCCAAGCGTTCAAAGAACCGGGATCGTTCAGTGTCAGAACGCCGATTCCGTTCTCGACCTCTAGGGTGATTTTCCCGTGCTGCATCTCATTCTCCTAAGGTCTGCCCAAGATCGGGCGATCCAAATTTGCGCCAATAATCCTGGCTTCTAGTATGAACTTTGAACGATCTTTGTCTGGATCGCCATATGGGTTCGTCCACATCGCTTAAGCCGGATGGAGCAACCTCCAGATTATGGATCAAAGGAGAGGCGTCGAGCCTTTTACGCCTAACATTTAAAAAGATAAATGAATTTCGAATTCTCAAAATATGGATTAGTAATACAAAATTTGTAAATAATGTATCTCAAATTTTGAAATACATATAATGATTAATCGGGAGTAATAATATAGATATAATACAAAATATCAACGGAGAACTTTTGTAATTATTCGTTTTTGTCGCCAATTTCAGTGGACGGCAAGCACGTTCCTGGCAGTTCTTGACCGAATTTTCGGATCAGCCGGGTTGGGAGTTTCTAATATGAACGTATTCCATGGTGGAAACGGGAACGATCTCATTGATGGCACGCCGAATGATGACAAAATCTTTGGTGGCCCAGGCAATGACAAGCTGCGTGGCTTAGATGGCGATGATCGCCTTTTCGGCCAGGATGGCGATGACTATCTGGACGGCGGCAACGGCAATGACCGGATGTTCGGCGGCGCTGGCCGTGATGAGCTGATTGGCGGTACAGGGGATGATCTGCTGCGCGGCGGTGACAGCAACGACATTCTCGCTGGCAAGCTTGGCGATGACCGCTTATTGGGCGGCGACGGTGACGATTGGATCTTCGGCGGCGAAGGCAATTATCGCGCAATCGGCGGCAACGGCGATGACGAGTTAATCGGCGCGGCGGGCGACGATGATTTGCGTGGCGGTGACGGCGCTGACTTCATTGCAGGCGGCCTTGGCTCTGATCATCTGATTGGCGGTCGCAGAGGGGACGCGATCACCGGCGGCGCTGGCCATGACGTCCTTAAAGGCGGCGACGGGGATGACTTCCTCGATGGCGGCGATGATGACGATTACCTCTCCGGTGGGCGCGGCCAGGACGTAGTCCTTGGCGGCAAGGGCGATGATGATTTGCTCGGCGGCCATGGCGATGACGAAATCTCTGGCGGCGCCGGTAGAGACAGCCTGCGCGGCGGCCATGGGCAGGATCACATGTCCGGCGGCGACGGCAATGATTTCATGACGGTCAACGCTGGCGACGACACGATGTTTGGCGGGAATGGCGATGACATCATGCTCGGCAAAGACGGCCAGGATAAAATGTCTGGCGGCAATGGCGCAGACTGGATGAGCGGCGGGAAGGGCGACGATACGTTATTCGGCGGCGCTGGCGATGATATCCTTATCGGCGGCGCGACCTGCGATACGTTGAATGGCGGTGCTGGCGATGACGTGATTATCGGTGGGGCCGGGGATGATCAGCTGATCGGCGGGTCTGGCTTCGATACCTTTGTGTTTGGGAAGAACACAGGTCACGACACGATCAAGGACTTCAACGTCCATGAAGATGTATTGGCGTTCAAAGCGGGCGGGCTGAGCCTGGCTGATCTGACGTTCCAGAACCAAGGCGGCGACGTGAAGATCTTCATCCCATCGGATGCGGGCGACACGATCACGCTCCAGGGCGTCAGCGGCGCGCACCTGGACGCCTCTAACTTCGACTTCCACTAAGCCTAAACGCCTTGCTACAGCTGCGGCGGCTGACAGGTCGCCGCGGCTGCGTAAGACCGTAAATTAAAATGCGCGACAGCAGCGTTCGATCAGCGATATGTAGGTCCTGGCAAACAGGCGGGACTACATGATGCAGCATCGAACGCTTTTGGTCGTGGGCGCAACAGGGCTTTTGGGCCGGGCGGCGCTCGCCCATTTCAGAGATTTGGCAGGGTGGGATGTGATCGGAATGTCGCGCCGCAAGCCAGATGTCGATGGCGTGCGGCATCTGGCAGCGGACCTGATGGACCCAGCGTCGCTTGATCAGCACAAGTCCGCCTTAGCGCCAGTGACCGACGTGCTCTACGCCGCACTGTTTGAGATGGACGACTTGATCGGCGGTTGGCGGCATCAGGAGCAGATCGACCGCAATACGGCGATGTTTGAGACGCTGTTGGCGGCTGTGGAGGGTTCGGCTTCCGGTTTGGCTCATGTGCATTTGCTGCAGGGGACGAAAGCATACGGTATCCATGTTGAGCCGATGCAAGCGCCGGCGAAGGAACGCTGGCCGCGCCATGATCACGCAAATTTCTATTGGCGACAAGAAGATTACCTGAAGGCGCAGGCTGCGGCTGGCCGGTGGCGCTACACGATCTGGCGTCCGCAAGTGGTTCTCGGCCATGCGCTGGGCAGCCCAATGAACTTGATGGCCGCCGTCGGCGTCTATGCGTCGATCTGCCGGGCGCGCGGGCTTCCGTGTTGTTATCCGGGCGGTATTCCTGTCACGACAGAGGCGACGGATGCCCGGCTGCTCGCCCGCGCTGTGGAGTGGGCAGCGGGTGCGGATGGCGCGGCCAACGAAACCTTCAACATCACGAATGGCGATGTCTTGCTGTGGCCACATCTCTGGCCAACCGTTTGCGATCACTTCGGCGTCGATCCGGGAGAGCCGACCCCGCAAACTCTAGCGGAAACAATGCCTAGGTTAGAGGATGCATGGGCTAAGATCGTGCAGTCGCATGGTCTGGCGCCACATACACTGTCGGACCTTGTCGGCGGCTCCTGGCAATTCCTGGATCGCGCGATGCGCGCCGGTGGGGCCGCGACACCGCCGTCGCTCGTCTCGACGATCAAGCTAAGGCAAGCCGGGTTCAACGATTGCTTCGACACTGAGGACAGTCTTCCCCACTGGTTCGGTGAGATGCAGGCGAGCAGACTGTTGCCTGACTGGCGCTAGCAAACCTCGCCAGCTATAGCCTATGGCCTGACGTAGCCGGAGTTTCCGTTTTTTGCCCCCATCATTTGATCCGAGATACCGGATCGTGTTCGGTGCGTGTGTCACGCAGTTCACGGTTATCGGCCTGCTGTTCGCCTACGGATTATTCTTTGTGATTTTTGAGAAGGAATTTGGTTGGCCGCGCGCGGTCCTCTCCGGGGCCATGTCGCTGGTGGTTTTGTCCATGGGGCTGCTTGCAGCGTTCAGTGGGCGGTTAAGTGATCTCTACGGGCCGAGAATTGTCCTCAGTGTATCTGGCATAGCATTTGGCTTCGGCGTCGTGTTGATTTCGCAGATTAGCGAGCCGTGGCATCTATATATAATATTTGCAATTTTCATCGGCGTCGGCATGGCGACCCATGATGTCGTGACCTTGTCAACAGTCGCACGTTGGTTCGTGAAGCGACGCGGAACGATGACGGGCGTCGTTAAGGTCGCGACTGCAATTGGGCAAATCTGTATGCCCGCAATCCTGGCGACGCTGATTGCGCTGCTGGGTTGGCGGGACGCCATCATGGTAACTGGCATCGTTGCAGGGCTGATGCTGTTTGGCGCTGCGCAACTGGTCCGCAGGCCGCCTGAGGCTGAGCCTGCCAGTGATAGCGAGACGGACGCAGCAGCCGAGGACGCAACCGCTACCCCGCCGCCGATCAATTATAAGGCCGCGATCCGCACGCGCGAATTTATGATGCTGTGCGCAGCCCAATTCCTATTCTTCCCAATCCTGGGCTCCATTCCTTTGCACATGGTTGCGCACGGTTCCGACCTTGGCATGTCCGTCGCTGAAGCTGCTGTATTGGTTTCAACCATCGGCGCCGCCAGCATCGCTGGGCGGTTGGTGGTCGGCAATATGATTGATCGGATCGGCGGCAGGCGGGCTTATATGCTGGGATTAACGCCGCTAGTGCTAAGCTTACTGGCAATGCTCGCCATCGATACACCCTGGATGCTGTATGGCGTGATGGTCCTCTATGGCGTTGGCCATGGCGGGATGTTCACCGTCGTCTCGCCGACGATTGCGGAATATTACGGCGTGCAATCTCTTGGCGCGCTGTTTGGGACGGTGCTGTTCTTCGGCTCGCTTGGCGGTGCTGCAGGGCCATTTATGACAGGCGTGATTTATGATTGGACAGGCAGCTATGCTGTGGCCTTCACCATTTTGGCGGCAATGGGCGCACTCGCCTTGCTGTTGATCTCGTTGCTGCCAAAGAAATCGGCGCCGTTGAAGTCAGTCGACTGAGGTCGCCACTTCCATGATTTGCTCGAGGGTTGCGATGCGTTCAGCGGCGCTGGCTTTGTCGTTGAGGCGAACATTCAGGCAGTCAACGCCGACTGCGCGATACTTGGCGAAGCGGGTGCGGGCCATCTCTGGCGTCCCAAGCACCTGAAATTTCGTCACCATAGCGTCTGGCACTTGAGCAACGGCGGCGTCGCGCTCGCCCGCTTTCCAAAGCCTTTGGATTTCAAGCGCTTCATCGCGGTATCCGGCGCGCTGGAAGGCCTCGTTATAGAAATTGGTCTTGGCGGAGCCCATGGCGCCCATTTGGAATGCGACACCCGCTTTGGCTGATGCGACCATGCCCTCAACATCCTCGCCAATCGCCATGGCGACCTGGGTGGTGATGTCCATGTTCTGGATATCCCGGCCTTTGGCGGCCGCACCCTTGCGCATGAAGTCAAAATGCGCGTCGGCGTGATCGGGGGAGAATGAGGTGCCGAGCCAGCCATCTGCTGCGCCGCCGGTATATTCAAGCGCGCGGGGGCCAAGGGTCGCCAGGTAGATTGGGATATCTGCAGGGTTCACATCCAGCCGCAGTGCTTTGCCTTCACCGCCGGGCCGGGGGAGAACATGGACATCGCCATCGTATTGCAGCTTCTCACCGGCGAATGCCATGCGGCAGATGTCGACGGTTTCACGCAGGCGCGTCAGCGGTTTGGCGTAGGCCGCGCCATGCAGACCTTCAACGACCTGTGGACCAGAGACGCCAAGGCCTAGCCGGAAACGCCCGCCTGAAATCTCGTTCAGTGATAGCGCCGTCATTGCGGTCATGGCAGGCGCGCGGGCGCTGATCTGCATAATGCCTGTGCCAAGGTGGATGCGCTCTGTCTTCGCGGCTAAATAGGCCAGCGTCGTGATCGCATCCTGCGCCCAGGCTTCCGCCGACCAGACACAGTCAACGCCCATGCTGTCCGCCGCCTGCACGACCTCTGAGGCGGTCTTGATATCTTTACCAGCCGCGCCGCCGACATAGATTGAGATTTTCATGGCCATAATGCTTCCGGCTCCGTCTGCGTTAAGGGGTAATCGCCGTTGCAGCTGTCGCCGCGTCCAGAACGGCGTCTGCGACTGCGCCGCCATGGCCCGCCCGCGCGGCGCCGATGGCATAGATACCTGCTAGGCTGGTTTGCATGTCTTCGTTCACAACGAGTGCGCCGTTTGCATCTCGCGTTGCTTCAGCGGGCGCCAATGCAGTTTGTGGCGACACGCCGATGAATGGAAAAATTGCGGCGATGGCCTGATCTGTCTCGGCGCCGGTTGCGAGATCATGGAGGCGAACGGCGTTCACGCCATCCGTTCCGATAACCTCACGAACTTCAAGGCCAGTTTTGACAGTAACGTTATCGAAAACCTCAAGCCGCTTAACGAAATCGGCACGTGCGCGGGGCGTATCTCCCCGGATTGCGACAGCTACGGTCGCGCAAAGCTCCGCCAGATGCAGCGCTTCCTGGAACGCCGCGTCGCCACCGCCGACAACGAGAACATCCTTTTGCCGATACAGCCCGCCATCACAGAATGCGCATTGGGATACGCCCCGGCCTGTCAGCCTGTCTTCGCCCGGAACGCCGAGCTTTGTGAGCGCTGCGCCCGTGGCTAGGATAAGAGCAGGGGCGCTGACGTCCTGGTCTGGGATGCGCCAAGAGCCACTATCACGCGCCAAAGTTTCGACCGCCCCCATGCGATAGTCAGCACCTGCGCCAAGAGCCCGCTCCAGCAGCGCATTAACCAGGTCCGGGCCGCTTTCGGCCTCGCCCGCGACGCCCTCAAGCTTGCCGACATTGGTGATCAGGCCGCCAAGAAAGCCGTCGTCGACCAACGCAGTTGCGATGCCGCGCTCGGCCAATTCCGCAGCGGCGGTGAGGCCAGCGACGCCTGCGCCGATAACGATTGCGCCATGGGATGATGTCATGATTGGGAAGCCTCTAGCGATTGCAGCACGCGGGTTTGGATGGCGGAACCGCCCGCCCATAACGGCAAGTAGGTCATTTTAATGCCAGGGCCGCCGGTGATGATCGGCAAGATGTCTTCCGGCATTTTCGCGATAGGGCGCGCAGAGGTCAGAGACATAAGACCCGGCATTTTAATGCTTTGTGTTTCAAACAAGAACTGCTGCATATCGCCGGTCGACCAGCCATGCTTATCAAGCCCAGCTGCAAGTTCCGGCGGCAACAAGAAGACCTGTTGGCCTGGCTCCCGTACCCGCCCGGCGCTGGCGGCGGCGCCCGCTGTGATCATTGCGGCGGCGACAGGCGTGAGGATGGCTTCCGGCGTGTCGCGGTCATCCATGGGCAGCACCTCCATCGTGCCAGACACACCGAGCACAGTGACGGCATCGCCATCAATGCCTTGTCGTTCTGCAAGGCTTGGATAAAGGCTGGGCGGCGCTTCGGCACAGCAGAAGCTGTACTTGCCCGGTTGGCCCATCGTCGCCATGTCGCCAGAGCCTTCCCGCGCGCCGCCGATATTGCGGAGGACCAGGGAAATAGCCCGGCCAATCACTGCATTCGCCCGCGTGCCGGGGCCAAGGCAGTTGGTGCCAGCGTTCATACCAAGGTGCTCTGCGACAGGGCCATGGACGATTGTGGCGACAGCGGGCGTGCCAGTGGTGGTTAGCAAGCCCAGGATATTAAATGCTGGGTCCAGGCATGCGATGGCGGCGGATAGTACAACGGGAACTTCTGCCGGAACGCAGCCCGCAAGCATGCATTGATAGGCGACAGCGCGTGGCGTCAGATCCCCATAGAGCGGCGGCAGCAGGCCATGCGAGCGATCCGGCTCGGCGATGCCTTCTAGCATGGCGGCGAGGCGGGCTTTGGTCGGCGGGACGAGCGGCAGGCCGTCTGACAGTTCAGCCGTCGCCAGCATGGCTTGCGTCTCATTGAAACCCGCAGTGTCAGAGACCAGCGGTAGAGCAGCCTCCGCGCCGAAGACGCTCACCGGTTCGGCAGCCGCACGGATGAGGCCTCGGTGAAGCCAAATGTCGGGATATAGGCTGAATGTTTTCCAGGACCGCCAGCCACCAGCACCTGGATGTCTTCTGGCGTGCGGGACAAATAGTATTTGCCGTTGCGAATTTCCTGTTCGCGCTCCTCGTAATTCTTCTGGTTCTCAATGGAGACGCGGCTGACAGGCACGGCGCTATCCTCGAATAGCTTCTCCTGCACCGCTTCAACAGACCAGCCATCGCGGTGAACGGTCGCGGCATGCTCTGGGCCGAAGACGACTGTGTAAGGCGCAGTCCCATAGATCGTGTTGGCGCCCGTTTGAGAAATCGATCCGGCGATGGTCGTCAGAATGCCCTCGCCGCTGGTGCTGCCATGGTCATTGATATTGTGCGGCGGCTCGGAGGGAAGGGCGGTGATGACGCTGTCGGACGCCTCAAATCCGCGTCGCACATGATAGGGAGCCCAAGGGCTTTCCTCTTCATTTTCGCCAAAACAGAACGCGAATTTGGCGGGCGAGCCCTGTGTCGCGCGATCCATCTCGCCAGGCTTTGCCCCCCCGATATTCAGCAAAGTGAGCTGCAGCGCCCGGCCAATCGTGGCGTTGGCAGGCCAGCCCTGGCCAAAGCAGTTACTGCCGCAATTGACGCCAAGCTCCGTCCGAACTGGACCGCTTAGAATTAGCATCGGCGCGCAGGGATGTGTCGTCGCGAGCGTGCCGTGCAAATTATATTCTGGATTAAGAACGGCGCGTACTGCCGCTACAATTGTTGGAAAAAATTCCGGCTTGCATCCAGCCATCACGGCGTTTGCAGCTATTGATTCCAGAGTGGGAACAACCCGACGCGGGGACATTGGCAGGAACGGCTCGTTGTCGCCGCGCGCTGTTTCGACGAAGGTCGCGACCTTGGCTTCTGTAGGCATCACGAGTGGAAATCCGTCGCCCCAACCTTGCGCCATGGCGTAATCGTTCCAGGTGTCAGGATCCAGGTTTTCGAGTTCCATGACCTGATCTGAGGATATATCCGCCATTGCTCACGTTCTCACAGATATTTGCGCCCGGCTGCTCTTGGGAGCGCCGGGCGCGATATATTCAACACGGTTGCCGGAAGTCAGGCGTCGACCGTGCGTTTCAATTCGCCAAAAGCCGTATCAATCCGCTCGGCGAGTTCAGCCTCATTCAGGCCGCCGACAGGATGTTTGACGATCAGCAGTTTCGGGTCGGCATTCCGGGCTTTCGCCTGCGCGCGAACAAGCGGCAGGAAAGTTTCCGTGATGACGATGTATGTCTCAACGCCGCGATCTTCGAGTTCGATACTGTCATGGAAACTCCACGACGAGCACGACCCTCAATCAGCTAAAGCGACGATGGCCCCTTTGTAATTGGCCGCCACCTGGTCGATCAGCGCCTCTGGCGCGGGTTGGGCGGCGCTGTCCTTAAACAGATAGTCGATATTATCTGTCTGTCGGAAATCACCCATCAGGGAGCGCACGCCTTGCAGTAGTTCCTGCGCATTCGGCTTTGAGTTTGAGATGATGGCGATGGGGTCTTTCGACCAATCGGTCGGCCCCAGCTTATCCCCGTGCTTTTCGGCCTCTTGCGCGAGTCCGAATGACGGATTGACGATCCGCATCTGCGTCTCCTTATGAAGTTCAGATCTAACGCTATCACCCGGCCCGAGGGCTGAGCAAATCAGTCCATTCTGAGGTCTTTGTAGCCGTTGGCGGCGACGGCCTCGCATTTCTCGCGATATTCGGGCGCGGTGCCGCTGTAACGAACGATAGTTCGGGTCTGCTTGCCCTCAACGTTCAGATTCACGCCCGTCATCCAGGAGTCGATTTCGTTGGCGAGCAGGCCTTCCGCTTTCTCCGAGACAAAGCCATGCCAGTCTGCGACGGCTTCCGGGGGCGCTTCGGCCTGACGGACGCCATTTTCTGAGGCATGGCCGATTAAGCGACTGATCCAATCAACGTTGTATTCGATGCTACGCGGGTTATTCCCGAGCGCGGCGTGCGGCCCCATGATCATGAACATGTTCGGGAAGTCATCGACCATCACGCCAACGAATGTGCGCGGGCCGTTGGCCCATTTGTCCTTCAGCCGGGCGCCGCCCTTGCCGCGCATATCCATCTTGTCGAAAGCGCCTGTAACAGCGTCGAAACCAGTCGCGTAGATGATCACATCGAACTCATAATCCTGGGCAGAGGTGCGGATGCCTGTCTTGGTGATCCGTTCCACCGGTTCCTCCAACATGCTGACAAGCTTGACGTTCTCTTGATTATAAACCTCGTAATACTTGGTTTCCTGCGGTACACGACGGGTGCCGAAGCCGTGGTCCTTTGGGATCAGCTTGTCGGCGGTCTTGGGGTCTTTCACTCGCTCGCGGATCTTTGCTGCGACGAATTCGGACATGAGCCTGTTTGCTTCCCTGTCCACCAGCATATCGCGGAAGTTACCCTGCCAAATGCCGAAACCTTGGCCCGCGTACAAGCTCTCCCAGAACGCATTGCGCTCCTCTTCTGAGACTTCAAACGTGCCGCGCATGTCGATGGTGTGGATGAAACAGGCGGCAGTCTCCAAGCAGCGCTGGAAGATTTCTGGATAGCGACTGCGAATATCCTCCATCTCATCCTTAGGGATAGGCCGGTTATGCAACGGCGTGCACCAGTTTGGACGGCGCTGGAACACAGTGAGTTCCTTAGCGGTCTTCGCGATCTCTTGGATCGCTTGAACACCGCTTGCGCCCGTGCCGACTACGGCGACCCGCTTGCCATCAAAATCAATGCCTTCCTTCGGCCAGAGCCCAGTATGGGTCCAAGGGCCCGCAAAGTCCTCAATGCCTTCAAACTTCGGCATAGTCGGCGTTGAGAGCAAGCCAATAGCGGTGACGATAAAGCGGGCGCGGTAATTCGTTCCGTCTTCCAGCGTTATGGTCCAGCAGCAAGCAGCCTCATCGTAATGTGTTGCGGTCACGCGGGCGGAGAATTGGATGTCGTCGCGGAGGTTGAATTTGTCAGCCACCAAATTGCAGTAGCGTTCGATTTCCGGTTGGCCGGAGAATGATTCAGACCAATCCCACTCATCCAGCAATTCCTTTGAGAATGAATAGCCGTAGGAATAGCTTTCGGAATCAAAGCGCGCGCCGGGATAGCGGTTCCAGTACCAGGTGCCGCCAACGCCAGTTCCAGCCTCCAGCACCCGCGTTTTGAGGCCGAGTTCCCTTAGCCGGTGCAATTGATACATGCCGGAAATCCCTGAGCCGATGACGATGGCGTCGAAGTCGAGCGCATCGGGGTTGGAGCTGGATTTTTTGGCTAAGGCGGTCTGGCTCATGGTTTTACGAGGCTCTCTGAAAGCGCACTGAATAAGCTGGCGATAACAATAGCGCCCAACGCGCTAGCCGCCAACGCAATGTTTAGTCCGACAGGCGGGCCTGTAAGGCGTCTGCACAGGCTGCGGCTTCAGTCAAGAACACGCGGTGCTTCGCCATTGGGAAATCAAGCTGTGTGCAATCCGCCGCCCGCTCGGCCAAGATTGGGTGCTGCGCTCCATCGACGAAGGGGGAGCGACCAGCGACGATATTCAGGAGAGGCATGGTCAAGCGGTGCAGGTCTGGCCCCAAATCCGCGGCTTGCAGGCTGAGTACGACAGCTGCGACAGCTTCAGGCAGCGCTTCGATGTGCAATGCGCAAGCCCATTTGATGAGGGCCGCGTCATCCCGCGAGGGATCAAAGCTGCCATCGGCCAGCTTTTTGCCCCAAGCTTCAATGCCGCCCGGCGCAGCCAATACTTCCGGCCAATTCCCGATATTGTTCACCAGATCGCCGCGCCAGCCGGTGCTTGCGAAAGTGATTGATGTGATCCGTTTCGGCGCGTGTATGCCGAGATAAAGGCCTGCCGTGCCGCCAAAGCTTTCGCCGACGAAATGGCAGCGCTCGATTTCCAGTGTGTTTAGAACATCGAGTACGTCATCAGCATAATCGCTGACATCGAGGCTTGGCGGCGACCACATGGCTTTGGAGGCGCCGTGCCCCCGCATATCAATTGCGATCATGCGGCGGTTGGGCGTTAAGCGGCGGATCCAGGGCAGCCATGCGAGGCCGTTCAGCCCGAGGCCATGCTGGAATACGATGGGCGCTTTGGCGTCACCGCTCGCATGCGCCCAAGGCTCGCGCAGATCAAATACACGATAGCCGAGGCCACGGGGGCTGGTCTGGATTTCCGGCATATCAGGCTTTCAGACGTTCAGAGGCGGAAGCATCAGCTTTCAGCGTTCGCGCGAAAGAGGGCAGGGCTGTCATTCGGTCAAAGAAAGCTTGAACATTCGCGGGCAAAGTCTCCGTTACGTTTTTCTGATAGCCGCGCATCACGTATGCCATGCTGATATCTGCTGCGCTCATTGTATCGCCCAGCAAGAACGGTCGGTCGCTGAGCGCATCATCCAAGGCCTCAACGCAGGCTGTGCCGCGCCCCTGCATTTCCGCGACGACATCATCCAATTGCGGCTGGAAGGCGCGGCGATGATTGGTGATCTCGCCAAGCGGGCGGGCGAAGGTAGATTCAGCGAACCAGCACCATTGCAGGTAATGCGCATATGACGCGTCGGTTTTGGCAGGCTGTAATTTGCCTTCGCCATAGCGGTCGAGCACATATTGCATGATGGCGCAGGACTCATACATCGTGAGGTCGCCATCGGTCATGACAGGCACTTTGCCGACGGGGTTCAGCGCCCGCCATTCTGGGCTGGCGCGGTATTCGGCGGAGAAATCAACGGGCATGATCTCATAGGGAGCGCCCAGTTCCTCGCAGACCCAGATAACGCGAAAGCCGCGTGTGCCGGTGGAATGATAAATCTGCAGCATAATAATGGTCCTTGAAGAATTGGGCGCGACGATGGTTAAAAAGGCTACCGGCGAAATGCAAAAGCTTCAATGCGAGCGCCCAGCGCTAAAGCGCTCGACCTGAGACCGTGCGCGTCAGATTTGAGTCTGGCGTGCTGATCTCTCAGCTATCCCTTTGTACGGACAAACAATTACGGTTTATCAACACTATTTGCGCAAATTGGCTATCATCTACGAGCCTGTAATGAGGTGAATCGCAGGCGCCGTCCCGAATTGAGGGTAATCCAGGTATGGATGAGACGCTCTTTTTCTTGATACTTGTTCCGTTGATCGGAGCCGTATTGGCGCTGGCTTGCGTAGTGGCTTGCCTAGTCAATAGGAATAGACAATTTTCGAGCGCGATAGACGAAATATCAGGAAATTTCTCGCTGTGGGATAAAAATGAAAAGCTTGTCATTTTTAATGAGCGCTTCAAGCAAGATCTTGGCGAGGCAAGTCATTTGGCTAAGCGCGGCACGCCATTTGAAGCCTATATCCGGGAGCGCGTCTCGAAAGGTCTCCTACCGGAGGCAGAGGATGCAAAAGAGCAATGGATTGCAGACCGGCTTGATCGACACAAGAATCCAGGCGCCGCGTTCGAGCTGCAGCTCGATGAACGGCGTTGGAATCTAATAAACGAACAGCGGACAAAGCTTGGCGGGACGGTAATTTACGGGGTTGATATTACCGACCTCAAGGCAGCGCAAACGGCTGTAGCTGCAAGTGAGCAGAGGTTTCGGGATTTTGCATCTGCTGCAGCGGATTGGTTTTGGGAAGCGGATGAGAACCAGAGGTTTTGCTTTGTCTCAGATAATATTTACCGGCTGACCGGACTAAAAGCAGAGGACCTTATTGGGAAACGGCGCGATGAGACCGCCGCCATCGAAGATGACCCTGAACTTTGGGCCAAGCATCGCAATCTGCTTGAGAACCGTGAGCCCTTTCGTGAATTCACTGTTCGGCGCCCAACCACCAGTGGAGGATCTGTCTGGACGTCTATCAGCGGCGTCCCACACTTTACCGCAGAGGGAAATTTTTCTGGCTACCGCGGTGTCGGACGCAATGTTACAGAGTTGGTCCGCGCCAGAGAGGCGCTTGAGCAAAGCGAGGCCGCGTCGCGGGCCAATGCTGAGCGCGCGGTCGCGGCGCGGCGGGCGGCGCAAGCGGCGGATCAGGCAAAGTCTGACTTTCTGGCCAGCATGTCCCACGAGTTTCGAACACCTTTGAATGCGATCATGGGATTTGGGCAACTGCTGCACTTGGATTCAGTAATCAAATTGTCGCCGGAGCATACTGAGTTTCTACGCCTCATTTTGGAGAGTGGAGAGTACTTGTTGGAGTTGGTCAATGAGATATTGGACTTAGCTGCAATTGAATCCGGCGAGCTTAGGGTCGCGTCGAAGGAATTCGATGCACAAGCGATCATTCAAATCGCTGTCGAAACGATGCAACCTGCTGCAGATAAGGCGAATATTGCCCTTTCGTACAGTCTGCATTCCGGCCCTATGCTGTTATTGTCGGATGCGCAACGGTATAAACAGGTGTTCCTGAACCTCATATCGAATGCGATTAAATACAATCGGCCAGGCGGCAGGGTAGAGGTTGCAATCGAACCAGTGGCCGATGCGGCTTCGCTCCGGACGACCGTTACCGACACAGGGCTTGGCATCGCGCAGCACTTGCACTCCCGAATATTCGCGCCGTTTAGCCGTCTTGGCGCCGAAAATTCCAACATTGAAGGCGCTGGTATTGGCCTTGCGCTATGCCAAAGACTAGTGAAAGCCATGGGTGGTGAAATCGGCTTTGAAAGTGAGGCTGGCGCCGGGTTCAAGTTTTGGGTGATCTTTCCAATTGACGCCGGGCGGCAAACGAGTGCACCGGACCAATCAGACTTGCTTGAACAGCGGCGGGCAAAACGCGCTTCTGGTTGATCATCTACTGGTCGCGCTAGACGCCCAGCTTCAATCCAAGTCATACTTCTGGCCTGAAACGCCATTTCATGACTGTTGGACCAGAATCTATGCCCGCTGCAAGCTCTCCTCAAACTGAGTATGATTTTATCGTCGTGGGCGCAGGTTCCGCCGGTGCGGCCGTCGCAACGCGGCTCTCGGAGAGTGGTCGCTATCAGGTGCTGTGTTTGGAGGCCGGTAAAGAGGGATCGGATTATTTTTGGTCCCGTGTTCCGGTCGGCATCGCCAAGCTGATCGATAATCCAGCCGTGAACTGGTGCTATTCTTCTGAGCCGGACGAAGGTTCGGGCGGGCGGCGGATTGAGGTGCCGCGTGGGAAGATGTTGGGCGGCTCAAGCTCCATCAACGGCATGGTGTTCATTCGTGGCCAGGCGCGGGACTACGACGGATGGGCGCAGCTCGGCAATCGTGGTTGGAGCTATGATGATGTCTTGCCGCTATTCAAGAAGATGGAGTCTTACAGCGCCGGATCAGATGAATTCCGGGGCCGGGATGGGCCGCTGATGGTCTCAGATACACCGCGTCATCAAGTGCCGCTGCTTGAGAAAATGATTGAAGCTGCAGGTAAGATCGGCGTGCCCTTCAACGAGGATTTGAATGGGGCCAGCCAAGAAGGCATCGGCATGTCCCAGGTGACGATCGCCAAGGGCCGCCGCCAATCCACCGCCTTCTGCTATCTCGACCCGGCGCGCGATAGACCGAACCTGACGATCCAGCAAGACGCGATGGCGGAGCGATTGCTGCTGGAGGGCAAGCGCTGCGTCGGCGTGCGCTACGCGGTTGGCGGCGAAGCCAAGGAGGCGCGGGCCACGAAAGAAGTAATTGTGTCGAGCGGCTCCATCAATTCGCCGAAGCTGCTGGAGCTTTCGGGCATTGGCCAGGCGGACCTGTTGCGCAGCCTTGGGATCGAGCCCGTTCATGAACTTAAGGGCGTTGGCGAAAATCTACGCGACCATTACTCCCCGCGTGTCAAATTCGCGATTACCGAGAAAAACGCTACCTTTAACGACAACGCGCGCGGGTGGCGCCTTGCGCGGGAGGCAGTGAAATACGCGCTTTTCAAAGATGGTTTCCTGGCGCGCACGTCCGTTCCGCTTCGCATGTATTTCCGCACCCGCGAAGGCCTGGAAACGCCGGATGCGACGATCTCCATTCTGCCATTCCTCTATGAAATGGTTGGCCGAGAACGGCGGATCGCTAAACGCCAAGGCATCACGATGAATGTGAATGTGCTGCGCTCTGAAAGCATTGGCTCCATCCATGCGAAGTCCAGTGACCCGTCGGAGGCGCCGGCAATCCGCTTCAATTTCCTGTCCTCGCAGCATGACCGGGACGGGCTTCTGGCGGCGATGCGAAAGGGTAGGGAGCTGATGAAAACCTCCCCCGTCGCCGACATCACGGGCGAGGAGATCGCGCCTGGAGCCGATAAGCAGACAGATGAAGAGTTATTGGATTGGGTCCGCAACAACGCTGAGACGACCTATCACCCGGTCGGGACCTGCAAAATGGGCTCTGATCCGATGGCTGTCGTGGATGACAACCTGCGCGTCCATGGCATTGAGGGCCTGCGCGTGGCGGACGCCTCCATCATGCCAACGCTGACCAGCGGCAACACCAATGCGCCCTCAATTATGATTGGCGAAAAATGCGCCGCTATGGTCCTGGCGGCGTCCGGCGATCATATGTGATGCGTTAGCGCTTGCGTTCGGATGCTGGCGGTAGCGCCATGATGCGCTGGCTTTCCGGTTCGGCCAGAAAGGCGGAGCCGTCGAGCCATTCAAGCATCAAGTCGAACATATCGTCGCCCCAGAAGATCTGGTTCTCGATCAGGAATGTCGGCACGCCGTAAACGCCGTTCGCGACGGCGGTTTCGGTATTGAGGCGAAGCTGGTCTTTGACGGCAGGATCGCCCGTCGCCGCTGCTAGATCATCGACGCCGAGCTTCTCCGCGAGTTTTGCAAGACTATCAGGGTCTTGGCCATCCTGCCCGTCAGCCCAGATATGGTCAAAAATCACACCAATAGCGCCTTTGTCTGAACCAAGCGCAATTGCGAGCCGCAGCAGCGTCAACGGGTTGAAAGGATGCCGCGGCGGGGCTGTGAACGGGAGGCCGAGCTTTGCCGCCCGCCAGCGCGTCAGCAGAAACGTATGTCGCTTCTTGGCCTCAATTTCCGCCGGTCCAAGCTGGCCCCAATGATTGAGTAGACCGGCGAACAAGACGGGGCGGAAACGCACCTGCACATCATCAGGCAGCCGGTGCATCTGGTGGAATTGCAGATAGGCATAGGGAGAGATGACGTCAAAAAACCAATCAGCTTGCCGCATTCATCACATCCCTTTGGATCAAACAGTTACCTGAGGTTTAGGCCAGGTTTTCCTTCTGAAGCAACGCGTCCGGCGTTGGCAGCTTGCCGCGGAAGGCGACGTATGCGTCTCCGGCATCTATCGACCCGCCGGATGAATACACATGGCGGCGCAGCTTTTCAGCCGTTGCAGCGTCAAACGCATCGCCTGCTTCTTCGAACGCTTGGAATGCATCTGCATCCAGGACGCCGGACCACATGTAGGAATAGTATCCAGCCGAATAGCCATCGCCTGAAAAAACATGGGCAAAATGCGGGGTCGCGTGGCGCATGACGATCTCGTTCGGCATGCCGATATTCGCCAGCACTTTGGCCTGAAACGTCATCGGATCAATATCAGCGGCCTCTTCCGGCGACAGCGCATGAAACGCCATGTCGACGAGGGCGGAGGCTGTGAATTCTACGTTGCCGAAGCCCCTGTTAAATGTCCGCGCCGCCTGCAATTTTTCCAGCAGCGCCTCCGGGATGGCCGCGCCCGTTTCATGATGCAAGGCGAAGCGCTGCAAGACTTCTGGAACTGTCAGCCAATGCTCATAAAGCTGTGAAGGCAGTTCGACGAAATCGCGGGCGACGGAGGTGCCGGAGATCGAAGGATAGGTCACGTCAGACAGCATGCCGTGTAGCGCATGACCGAATTCATGGAAAAGCGTTCTGGCGTCATCCATGGTGATCAGCACCGGTTCGCCCGGCGGCGCTTTCGCGAAGTTCATAACGTTCAAGATGATGGGGTATTGGCCTTCGCCGCCCCGGTCATTCTCCAGCTTATGCTGCTCCTGAAATCCGCTCATCCACGCGCCGGAGCGTTTCGAGGGGCGCGCAAAATAATCCGCGATGAACGCGGCTTTGCGCGCGCCATCAGCATCTAATACTTCGAAGACGCGGGCGCATGGGTGATAAGCTTTGGCTTCAGGCTGCTCTACGAACGAGACGCCGAACAGCCGGTTGGCTGTATCGAAAGCGGCTTGGATCAATTGATCAAGCTGCAGGTAGGGCTTGACTTCGGCGTCGTCTAAATCAAAGCGCGCCGCGCGCACTTTCTCGGAATAATAGCGCCAGTCCCATGGCGCGATGGCGTGGTTCTTACCTTCGTCCTGGACGAGTTTGGTGAGATCCGCAGCTTCTTCGTCAGCTCGCGCCCTCGCTTTCTCCCACACTGTCTCGAGTAGATTTCGGACGTTCTCAGGCGTCTTCGCCATGGTGTCGTCCAGCTTGAAATGTGCGAAGGTTTCATAGCCTAAAAGCACGGCTTTTTCGGCCCGTAATTTCACAATTTCAGAGACGATTGGCCGATTGTCTCGCGCGCCCTCAGTCTCGCCGCGCGCCGCCCATGCTTTGAAAGCTTGTTCGCGCAGTGCGCGTTTTGATGAGAATGTCAGGAACGGCTCAATGATGGATCGGCCGAGAGTTACGGCATGTTTGCCAGGATGGCCACGTTCTTCAGCGGCGGATCGCATACCAGCTTTCAACGAGGCCGGGAGCCCAGCGAGGTCAGCGTCCTCTTCCAGCAACAATAGGTAACTGCTCTCGTCGGCCAGCACATTCTGCGAGAACATTGTCCCAAGCGTCGCCAATCGTTCGTTGATGGCGGCGAGGCGGGTTTGATCTGCCGCGTTTAGATTTGCGCCTGAGCGAACGAACCCTTTCCACTTGTTCTCAAGCACCCGCAACGCCTCTGCATCGACGCCCAAGAATTCGCGCGCCTGATAGAGCGCATCGATCCGCTTGAAGAGTGCGGCGTTCATCGATACGGCGGAGCGGTGGCGCGCCATTTCGGGCGCCAGTTTCCGCTCCAATGCTTGGATCGCTTCATTGGTGTGGGCGCCGGTCAGGTTCCAGAAGATCGCCGATACGCGGTCGAGCAAGGCGCCGGCGCGTTCCAATGCGATGACAGTGTTGTCGAATGTCGGCGCGTCGCTTGAATCCGCGATTGCGGCAATCTCTGCCAGATGCGCAGGCAGGGCGACATTGAACGCAGCCTCAAGGTCCGCTTCGCTGATCTTGTTGAACTCTGGCAGCCCAAGCGGGCCAGCCCAAGAAGCGATTGCGGGATTAATCGGCAAATCGGCGGCGACGGCGTCAGGCATCATAGGTCCTCAAAATTAGGCGTTTGTATCTACTGCCTAATGTTTTAGGCCGCCGCTGGTTCGAATAAAGTCAATAATAACCTGCAGCCCTTCGCCGGACTTGAGGTTTGTGAAGACAAATGGCCGCTCGCCGCGCATTCTAAACGTATCAGAGCGCATGACCTCCAAATCCGCACCGACCATTGGCGCCAGGTCAATCTTATTGATCACCAGGATGTCGGAGCGGGTAATGCCTGGTCCGCCTTTCCTTGGAATTTTCTCGCCCGCCGCAACGTCGATCACGTAGATCGTAATGTCCGCCAATTCTGGGCTGAAAGTGGCCGCTAGATTATCGCCGCCGGACTCGATCAAACACAGTTCCGCCAAAGGGAACTTGGCGGACATATCAGCGATTGCGGATAGGTTGATAGAGGCATCTTCGCGGATCGCCGTGTGCGGGCACCCGCCAGTCTCGACGCCTTCAATGCGTTCAGCGGGGAGGGCGCCGGTGCGGGTCAGGATCATCTGGTCTTCTTTGGTGTAGATATCATTGGTGATCACAAACAGGTCATGATCCTCCCGCATTCCTTTGCAGAGCGCCTCACACAGCGCCGTTTTACCACTGCCGACAGGGCCGCCAATGCCGACGCGAAGGGGGCCGTTCAGGGAAACGCTCATGATCTGAATATCCTTGCGTATTGGGTCTCGTGGCGCATCGAGGCGATTTCGTGCGCGGGGGTTGATGTCCATATCTCATCAAGGCCTTGCGGTGCGGAGACGGCAGCGTCTGCAACGACAGGCTCAAGCGCCGCGACAGCCCGCTGGCCATCCGTTTGTCCAAGCGGGATAAGTCGGACTCCGGCAGAGACGATATTGGCGGCGACCGCCTGCAAATAGAGCGGCAGAGCCTCCGAAAGCTTGGCGCCATGGACTGCAGATGCGAACCCCGCAGCGACAGTGAGAACTGGGCGACTGCTTAACGCTCCTGCGAATGCTTCTAGGTCGTCGTGAGGCCATGCGGCGCGAACAGTCGTGAGAAACGCTTCGCCCTGATGTTCAGCTTCTAGCAGCAATTCAGCGGTTGGAACCCAAGCTGCCGCCTCGCGTGCGAGTGCCGCAGCGTCTACCGGAAGAGCGCCATGGGCGGCAGTGAAGAACCCAGCGTCTGCGCGTCCGCTGCCGTATTCCAGCAGACTTCCGCACCAATCCGTTAGTGTTGCGCGATCTGTAACGACGCCCGCTTCAATTGCATCCTCAAGCCCATGGCTGTAGGAGAACGCGCCGATGGGAAAAGCGGGCGAAAACCAGGTTTGCAGGCGGAGCAGAACGGCAGTCTCAGTCATGGCTGTGGCCATGCTGATGTCCGTGATCATGCGCGTGGACGTGGCCATGATCGCCATAAGCGCCGCCCTCTGGCTGAAACGGCTCCTCGACGTCGCGCGCAATCCCACCGAGGCCTTCGACCATTGCTGCGAGGACATGATCATGTCGGATAAGGATCCGTTCCGCCTGCACCTCCGCCGGTGTATGGCGGTTGCCTAAATGCCACGCGAGGCGCATGAGCGCTAACTGATCAGTAGCCCTAACTTCTAAGAGTGGCTCAGGCTTGGCGCTGATGCGGAACCAGCGGCCATCTTCAGCCTGCAACCCATCCCCGTCAGCCATGGCGACGGCTTTTGGCAAATCCAGCAGCAGATGCTCGCCGTTCTCAGCCCGCAGACGGATGCGACGGCGATGCCGCGCGTCAAAATCCAGTGGGATTGAGGCTGTGGCTTCCTGGGCAGGCCAATCGCCAGCCGATACATGTGTGGCGGCGGTCAGCACGGCGAAACATTCACAAGCTTGATACGAGACGCCGCCACAAGGTCTCCTCGCCCCCCAACGGGGGGAGAGGGGAGGGTGAGGGGGGATCTCTTGGTTCGGAACAGATACTCGGCAAGGCTGGTACACGCGCCAAGGCGCGGTCGCCTGTCTTCGCTGCAGGCGCCCCCCTCACCCTGTCCCTCTCCCCCCGTTGGGGGGCGAGGTGAAAGCGTAGCGACGCTCATTCCTATTCTGCGAGGGCGCATCAAAACAGGAAGTACCGTTGGGCCATGCTGACGACTTCGGCGGGTTCGCAAGTTAGTAATGCGCCGTCGGCCTTCACTTCATAGGTTTCTGAATCAACTTCAATATCAGGCGTCAAGTCATTCAGGTGCATGGAAGCTTTCGAGATGTCTCGCACACCCTTGATGGCGACGAGCTCCTTGTCGACCTTAAGCCCGGCATTCAATCCTGCCTCACTGACAAATGACACACATGTCGCAGTCCGCGCCTTGCCGTATGCGCCGAACATCGGGCGGTAATACTCTGGCTGTGGTGTTGGGATGGATGCGTTCGGATCACCCATAACGGCTGCGGCGATCATTCCGCCTTTCACCACCAGGTCCGGTTTCACGCCAAAGAAGGCTGGCGACCACACAACTAAGTCTGCCAGCTTGCCGACCTCAACCGAGCCGATATGTTCGGACATGCCGTGCGTGATCGCCGGATTGATCGTGTATTTCGCGATGTAGCGGCGGGCGCGGAGGTTGTCGTTTTCGCCCGTCTCGCAATCAAGGCGCCCAAACTGCTTCTTCATCTTGTCTGCCGTCTGCCAGGTGCGGATCAGCACTTCGCCAACGCGGCCCATGGCCTGGCTGTCGGATGCGATGATCGAAAACGCGCCCATATCATGCAGAATGTCTTCCGCTGCAATCGTCTCCTTTCGGATCCGGCTTTCAGCGAATGCGACGTCCTCCGGGATGCGCGGGTCCAGGTGGTGGCAGACCATCAGCATATCGAGATGCTCATCGACCGTGTTCACCGTGTAGGGCCGTGTTGGGTTGGTGGAGGAGGGAATGACGTTATCGAGCCCGCAGACCTTGATGATATCCGGCGCATGGCCGCCGCCAGCGCCCTCTGTATGGAAGGCGTGGATCACACGGCCCTTGAGCGCAGCGACAGTATCCTCCACGAACCCGCTTTCGTTTAGCGTGTCGGTGTGGATCATCGCCTGGATATCCATCTCGTCGGCGATGCTTAGGCAATTGTCGATCGTGGCGGGGGTCGTGCCCCAATCCTCATGCAGTTTGAGGGCGCAGGCGCCGGCGTTGATTTGGTCGATCAAGGGCGCCGGTTCGGATGCGTTGCCTTTGCCGCTGAAGCCCAGGTTCACCGGAAACGCGTCTGACGCTTCGATCATCTTCTGAATATGCCACTCGCCCGGCGTGCAGGTCGTGGCGTTGGTGCCAGTTGCTGGGCCGGTCCCGCCGCCCAGCATCGTCGTGACGCCCGCATAAAGCGCCTCGTCGATTTGCTGTGGGCAGATGAAGTGGATATGGCAATCGAACCCACCTGCGGTGATGATCTTGCCTTCGCCCGCAATCGCCTCAGTAGAGGGGCCAATGATAATATCAACGCCGTCCTGCACATCAGGATTGCCAGCTTTGCCAATAGCGACGATTCGGCCATCCTTGATGCCGATATCGGCCTTCACGACGCCCCAATAATCCAGAATGACAGCGTTTGTGATCACTGTATCGACAGCGCCATCGCGTCGCCTGACCTGGGATTGCCCCATGCCGTCGCGGATGACTTTGCCGCCGCCGAATTTCACTTCGTCGCCATAGGTGGTGAAATCTTTCTCGACCTCAATGAAGAGTTCCGTATCGGCGAGGCGGACTTTGTCGCCAACGGTTGGCCCGAACATATCGGCATAGGCGTTCCGTGTGATTCTTACTGGCATCGCCTTAATCCTTCCCGTCCAGAGCGCCCATAACATCTTGCCTGAAGCCGACGATCCTGCGCTTACCGCCAAAGGGCACAAGCTGCACGGCGCGTGATTGGCCCGGCTCAAAGCGGACAGCTGTTCCAGCAGCGATATCCAAGCGCATGCCTTTGGCTGCTGAACGATCAAAATCCAACGCTGGATTGGTCTCTGCGAAGTGATAGTGGCTGCCGACCTGGATAGGCCGGTCGCCAGTATTCGCCACATCTAATGCGATGCCTTCCAGGCCGGCGTTCAGTTCGATCTGGCCAGGGCCTGCGATGATTTCACCAGGGATCATTTGGCTGCTCCTCAGCGGATGGGGTCGTGAACGGTGACGAGCTTCACGCCGTCTGGGAAGGTGGCTTCGACCTGCACATCGCGGATCATCTCTGGAATACCTTCCATCACCTGGTCACGGGTGATGACATGGGCGCCGGCTTCCATCAGGTCAGCGACCCGACGTCCATCACGCGCGCCCTCAACGACAAAGTCTGTAATCAACGCAATGGCTTCGGGGTGATTCAATTTCACACCGCGTTCCAAACGCCTGCGCGCGACAATCGCCGCCATGGCGATGATCAGCTTGTCCTGTTCTCTTTGAGTTAGCCGCATAGGTTCTCCATCAACATAGCCAAACGCGGGGCGCCACTGGCGGGCGATCGAGCGTGCGATGCCGGAGGGCGCCGATCACGCCCGTCAGCAGTTGTTTCAGCGCGCCGGCATCCTCGCCCAGCATGCGGGCGACCAAGAGGCCGCGTACATGCGTGGCGCCAGCGAATAAGGGCAGGGCGGCCATTTCTGTTTGCAGATATTCGGTCTGATCTGCAGCATCTGGCCCTGCGTAGATTATGGTCGCGAGCGCGCGGGCGCTGCGGAAGCCGGTCGTGGCATGCAGACTGTCGCCACCGCCATCAACCCGCATACGATCCCGCCATACGGGCGCGCTATCGCGATCAATCCGCCAAGTATCGTTTAGACGGCCAGAGGCGAAGGTTTCGTCATGCGCCTTCCGGCCGAGCACAACGGTTTCGGCCATCAACAGCTTCGACGTTGCAGTTAAGTCGATGGTGATGTCCCGGTCCAGCAGCGCGCCATCAAACAGAATAGTTTCCTGGGGCAGCCATTCGAGCGCGGCGTCTGGGTCTAGGTGCAGCGATGTGCGCATAGTCGCAGGGGCGTCAAGCGCACGATAGATCTTCTCAGCCGCTTGGCCGGACACGAGGCCGTTCGCGCCTGCCTCGCAATGCACAGTCACCGAAAGGCTATCGCCGCCCGCTACGCCGCCCGCTGTATTCGCCAAAACGGCCTCCGGCGCTTCACCATGGGTGCGCGGGGTCAGCAGACGGGCAGGGCTGGCGGCATAGCGTTCGACCAGCCTGCTACGACCATCATCGTCAGCTTTAAAGCGGAGGCGGGCTTCGCCATGGCTGCGTTGCAGCGCAGCGTCAGACGCTGAGACGGCGTCGAACATTGGCTTCGTCCAGGTCTCGCGGGGCGCCGGCCATGACGACTTCGCCTCTATCCATGACGATGAACTGATCCGCCAGCTCCTTCGCGAAATCGAAATACTGCTCGACCAACAGGATCGCCATATCGCCGCGTTCTGCAAGCGTCGTGATCGCAGCGCCAATCTGCTTGATGATGGAAGGCTGGATGCCTTCTGTTGGTTCATCAAGCGCCAACAAACGGGGCCGCATCACAAGCGCTCTGCCTATGGCGAGTTGTTGCTGTTGCCCGCCGGAAAGATCGCCACCCCGGCGACCCAGCATCTCCTGCAATACTGGGAAAAGCGTGAAGACTTCATCTGGGATAGAACGCTCGCTGCGGGGGAGCATGCCGAACCCGGTTTTGAGATTCTCTTCGACTGTCAGCAGTGGGAATATCTCCCGGCCTTGCGGCACGACAGCGATGCCGGCGCGGGCGCGATCTGCCGCACCCATGCGGGCGATGTTTCGGTCCTCCCAGTAGATTGCGCCGTCGCGGATCGGCGTTTGGCCGACAACGCCGCGCATCAGGCTGCTTTTGCCAACGCCGTTGCGGCCAAGCACACAAGTCACTTCGCCTTTGACGGCGCTCATGGATACGGATTTCAGTACCTGACTGGCGCCATAGTAGAGATTGATGTTTTCGACCTTCAGCATGTCAGCGCCCCAAATACACTTCGATCACCGCCTCATTCGCTGAAACGGTATCAAGCGTGCCCTCCGCCAGGACTGAACCTTCGTGCAAGGCCGTGACTTTGCAATCGAGCGCGCGTACAAATTCCATATCGTGCTCCACGACAACGACGGAACGCTCACCGCGGGATATGCGCTTCAGCATTTCGGCGGTCTGCATGGTTTCAGCATCAGTCATACCGGCGGCAGGTTCGTCGATCAGCAAAACGTCTGGGTCTTGGCCCAGGACCATGCCGATTTCTAACCATTGCTTCTGGCCGTGACTGAGAAATCCAGCCAACTCATGGGCGCGTGGCGCAAGGGCGATTTCCTCAAGGATGGCCTCAATTCGAGCCTTCTTCTCGCCGCTGAGTTTCGCGAAAAGGGAATAGCGCGCGCGCCGGTTTCCAGCGAGCGCTAGCTCAAGATTCTCAAAAACCGTATGATTTTCAAATACGGTCGGGCGTTGGAACTTCCGACCGACGCCAAGCTGTGCAATTGCAGCCTCATCCAGTTTGGTCAGGTCATGCCGGCCGTGCAGCAGCACGTCGCCGCGATCAGGGCGAGTTTTGCCTGTGATCACATCCATCATTGTGGATTTACCGGCGCCGTTCGGGCCAATGATCGCACGAAGTTCGCCGGGTTCAAGGAACAGGCTGAGTTGGTTTAGGGCGCGGAAACCATCGAATGTGACTGTGACGCCGCTGACATAGAGGATGGCGTCGCTTAACCTCGGATTTTCAGTCATCGCCTGCCTCCGCCGCCGCTGCTGCAGTTGGCTTTCGCCGCCGCGTGATCAACTCTTTGAGCCGCGCCATCTCGCCTACTATGCCCTTCGGGAAGAAGAGGGTGACGGCGACAAACAGGCCGCCAAGCGCGAATAGCCATAACTCCGGTAAAGCGCCGGTCAGATAGGTCTTGGCGTAGTTGACAAGAACAGCGCCGAGGGCAGCGCCCACGAGTGTGCCACGCCCGCCGACTGCGACCCACACGATGATCTCAATCGAGTTCGCCGGCTGGAATTCACTCGGATTGATGATGCCAACCTGCGGGGTGTAGAGGGCGCCTGCGACGCCCGCCATCATCGCGGATACAACGAATGCGACGAGCTTGTAATGCTCTGCCCTGAAGCCGATGAACCGCGCCCGGCTCTCTGCATCCCGGACAGCGGTCAATACGCGCCCATATTTGGACATCGTCATCCAGCGACAAAGCAAGTATCCACCTGCCAATGCGATTGCGGATGCGATCATGAGGCCCGCGCGGGTGGCGTCTGCTTGAAGGTCGAGGCCGAGGAATTCTTTGAAATCCGTCAGGCCGTTATTGCCGCCGAAGCCCATGTCATTGCGGAAGAATGCAAGCATGAGGGCGAACGTCATGGCCTGGCTAATGATGGAGAAATAGACGCCGGTGACGCGACTGCGGAACGCCAACCAACCGAACAAGAAGGCCAACGCGCCGGGGGCTGCCATACAGACAATGATCGCGAAGAGCGGGCTGTCGGACCCGGCCCAATACCAGGGCAGTTCTTTCCAATCCAGGAATACCATGAAGTCCGGTAGGTCTGGATTGCCGTAGACGCCCCGGTCGCCAATCTCGCGCATTAAGTGCATGCCCATGGCGTATCCGCCAAGCGCGAAGAAGGCGCCATGGCCGAGGCTCAAAATCCCAGCGAAGCCCCAGATCAGATCAACAGAGAGCGCCAGCAGCGCATAGCAGAGGTATTTGCCGATCAACGACACCATGTAGTTCGGCACATGGAAAGGTGAGGAGACCGGCGCCCAAGCATTCAACGCGACCGCGCCGAAAGCGACAGCGGCGATGATGAATAGGAAGAAGCGGCCTTTGCCATCAATGAGGTTCAACATCTTAGTTCTCCACCGCCCGGCCTTTAAGCGCGAAGAGCCCCCTTGGCCGCTTCTGGATGAACAGAATGATCGCCACCAGCACGATGATTTTTCCAAGAACTGCGCCGGATACAGGCTCCAAGAACTTGTTGGCGACGCCTAAACTTAATGCGCCGACCAAAGTTCCCCAAAGATTGCCGACGCCGCCAAACACCACCACCATGAAGCTATCGATGATATAGGCTTGGCCGAGGTTCGGGCTGACGTTGTCGACTTGGCTGAGCGCTACGCCCGCCATGCCGGCAACGCCGGAGCCGAGGCCGAATGTCAGCGCATCGACCCGGCCAGACCGGATGCCCATGGAATTCGCCATCCGGCGGTTCTGCGTAACCGCGCGCATTTCTAGCCCCATGGAGGTAAAGCGGATCAACGCCCATACGCCGGCCAATACGGCGAGCGCAAAGACGATGATCCAGATGCGGTTGTAAGTTAGTAATACGCCGCCAGCGAGTTCAACGGCGCCGCTCATCCATTCCGGATTGCCGACTTCCCGGTTGGTCGGCCCAAAGATTGTGCGTACGGCTTGTTGTAGGATCAGCGAAATGCCCCAGGTCGCGAGTAATGTTTCAAGCGGGCGACCATACAGCCAGCGGATGACGGAACGCTCCATCACCACGCCAAGCGCGCCGGACGCCAGGAATGCGGCAGGAACCGCTAGCGCCAGCGACAGGCCAAAATACTCAGGCGCAACGCTCCGGAAGATTTCTTGGATCATGAACGTCACATAGGCGCCGATCATGACCATCTCGCCATGGGCCATATTGATAACGCCCATAACGCCGAAAGTGATCGCGAGCCCTATGGCCGCAAGCAGCAGAACGGAGCCTAAGCTCACGCCCTGGAAGATTGAACCCAGCGTTTGATAGAAGAATAGCCGATCCTCAACCGTGTCCAGCGCGATAACGGCGGCGGCGCGCACGCTTGCGTCTTTTTCCGTATCGGCTGCTAACTTGCCCAAGATGACGCGGGCTTCAGTGCTGTCGCTGTCTATCAGATTTTCAATTGCGGCCAGACGGTCGGCTGTTGACGCGGATGGCCGGCTATCGATCACAGCCAGAGCCATCGCCATTTCGGCTTTGACATTCTCATCAGCTTCCGCGGCGAATGCGGTTTTCAAGGCCTGCCGGAGGTCTGGATCGGGGGATTTTTGGAGGCTGGCGGCGGCTTGAAGACGCTTGTCTGCATCTGGATGCGAAAGGTTAAGTCCGCCAATCACGCCTCTGATTTTGCGCCGGAGGCGATTATTCACACGAATTTTTTTAATATCACGGCTGGATACGGCGCCCAGCGCTTCGCTGGTTATAGGGTTCGTTATGGCATATCCGCCATCTTGTTTTACCGCAGTGACAATCTGCTTATCGGATTTTCGAAAGTACAGGTCGCCTTCCACCATGGCGGCTAAAATCGCGGCGGCGGATGGATCGCCGGATGCAGCAAGCGCATCGATGCCTGCTGCGCGTTTCTTGGAAGATTTCTCAGTTAGAAGCGCGAGCGCGGCATCGCGCTTGCCTGGATCAGCTTGCGCAACTGAGCCGCTTGTAACGGTGATACACGCAAGGGCTAAAGCCAAACCAAGCGTCATGATGACATGCCGAGGGCGGCGGAAAAGACAAAATAACACTGGAAATCTCTACTTTTGAACGCGATGCAAGAATTACGCAAAACAGCTAAAGAGGTGCTGCGCTGGGACGCAGCACCTCCGTAACCGTCGTCTAGGTCAGCTTAGAAAAGCGGTTTTTCGCAGTTGCCGCAGACCCAAGGATAGGTCCAGTCCGCGGTCAGTTTGGCGCTTTCCGGAATGAAGTCGGACCATGCGTCGCCAATGACGGGGCCGTCGGTCTGCCAAACGGTTTCAAACTGGCCATCATCCTGTACTTCGCCAATGAGGACCGGCTTGGAGAGGTGATGATTGACGTTCATCACGGCTTTTGTGCCGGTCAGCGACGTCACCGTCTGGCCGTACATGGCCTGGCGAACAGCATCGACATCGGTCGTGCCAGCTTGCTCGACGGCCTGGACCCACATCTTGAAGCCGATGTAATGCGCTTCCATCGGGTCATTCGTGACGCGGTTTTCGTCCTTGGTGTAGGCGTGCCACTTGTTGATGAAGGCTTCATTTTCCGGCGTTTCAACGGACATGAAATAGTTCCATGCGGCCAGATGCCCGACCAGCGGGGCTGTGTCGATGCCCGCAAGCTCTTCTTCACCGACGGAGAAGGCGACGACCGGCAGGTCTTCCGCTTTCACACCCTGGTTGGCGAGCTCTTTATAGAAAGGCACGTTCGCGTCGCCGTTGATGGTGGAGACAACCGCTGTTTTCTTGCCTTCAGACGCGAACGCCTTCACGCGTGAAACGATTGTCTGCCAATCTGAATGACCGAACGGTGTGTATTCTTCCATGATATCGGCATCCGCAACGCCTTTAGCGTTCAGGAAGGCGCGGAGGATTTTGTTGGTCGTGCGCGGATACACATAGTCCGTGCCGAGCAGTGCGAACCGGGTAGCGCCGCCGCCATCTTCGCTCATCAGATACTCGACAGCGGGGATAGCTTGTTGGTTCGGCGCAGCGCCTGTGTAGAACACATTACGGGAGGATTCTTCGCCTTCATATTGAACGGGGTAGAACAGCATGCCGTTCAACTCTTCGAACACAGGAAGCACGGATTTTCGGCTTACGGACGTCCAGCAGCCAAAGACCGCAGAGACCTTGTCTTTTTCGATGAGCTCGCGCGCTTTCTCGGCAAAAAGCGGCCAGTTGGATGCTGGATCAACAACGACCGGCTCCAACTTTTTGCCAAGTAACCCGCCCTTTTTGTTCTGCTCTTCAATGAGCATCAACATGGCGTCTTTCAGCGTTGTTTCGCTAATCGCCATGGTTCCTGACAGGGAATGCAGGATGCCGACTTTGATCGTGTCTGCAGCGGCTGTAGCGACTGAAGCGGTTAGCGCCCCAATAAATACGCCGGTTTGAACGAGGCGCTTGAGCCCGTTGGTTGGTCTGTGCATGGTAAAATTTCTCCGTGTTCCGTTCGCACGAAATAACCATTAGCAAACCCTGTGCCAGTTTATTTTACGGGAAATAGGGGTTGTAATATTAAGAAAAAACAATGCGTTATGATTATTTGCACGAAAAAGCGGCAGAGATAATAATGCCGAAAAGATAGGCATATAATTTCAGGCAGTGCGAACGAATTGGGCATGTGTGTGTTTGTAGGCAAACATCTTTGGCGGGCTTGCGATCTCACCCAACTTGGCTGATCGGGCAAAGCTTGGCTTAAGCCGACTGCAAAGAAATGTCACAGGTGATTCTTACGCCATTAGTTAATATACTGATAATTATTGCGAGGGTTGCATCATTTCGAGTTAGGCCGTTATGGCCAATGCGTTCAATGGGAACGGCCAAAGCGCCGAGGTCCGTCTTGAGGTAACGCCTTCGCAAACTGCGAAGCGCGCGGACGTGCATGTCGACCTGGATGTCGGTGAACTGAGCGCCGCCGATGTAAACATCGTTTTCGCGTTTGACGCCTCTGGCAGCTTGGGCGCGACTGCATATGCCCAGCAGTTGAACGCGATCCAAACGGCCATCAATGATCTGCGGACGCAGTTTGATGACGCTTCAAATTCAGTCCAGATCAAACTGCTCCGCTTCGCCTCGGGTGTGTCCGACTTTCCTGATGGCCGAACTACGGCGTTTGATCTGGATGACGCAGCACTTGATGATGTGCTGGCGCTCGCTCCATTCACCGGCGGCCAAGCCAACTATCTGGCGACATTGCGGGCCGCCAATAATTTCTTTGATGCGCAAGCGGACGGTGATCAGAATTTCCTGATCTTTAGTTCTGATGGCAACCCGTTCCCGTCGTCCGCCAATCGTGGATTTGAGAATGTCGCCGCTGAAATTCAGACTAAAGCGTCAGTTTCTGCATTCGGCATCGGGTCAAACATTGCTCTGAATATTCTGTCGCTGTTGGATAACACAGGCGGTGCGGAACTTGTCCAATCAGCGTCCGATCTGACGAGCGCCATCGCGACGACGCCGATCTTCCCGCTGGACGTTGTCTCCTTCACCCTGACGCTGAACGTCGATGGCGCTGGCCCGCAGATTATTGCAACTGAAGCGAACTTAACGGCGGACGGTTCCAACTTCGACATCGACCTATCAGATGTTGCAGGTTTGGCGCGCGGCAATCTTAATGTGTTCACCGCGACGGCTGTATTTGATGTCGATGGCGATCAGCAGACGACGGATGATCAGGTCACTCTCTCGCAAGCTCAAACTGTCGCTGGGGCGAATGCTGCGCCTGCCACAAGCGGGACGGTTACGGCGAATGGCATAGAGAACGGCGAAGATTTCACCGTTAATTTGCTTGAAGGCGCCTCTGACGGTGATGGCGATTCTCTCACGGTTTCTGGGCTGACATTGCGAGCGGGCGATGATGCTGGCGTTACGATCAGCGGCACAACGCTGCTTCTGAACCCCGACGCCTATGACAGCCTCGCGGCAAATACCGCTGAGACGATCATTTACGACTATGTCATCAAGGATGGCTTTGGCGGATCAACGAACCAGAGCGCAAGGATCACTATTGCTGGCCGAAACGACGATCCATCTGCCAAAGACGACACGATTACGGGCGACGAAGATACTGCTATCACTGGCAATGTGCTGGCGGATAACGGCGCTGGCGCAGATTCCGACATTGATAGCGATGCGCTTACCGTCGGCACAACCCCGGTATCCGATGTTGCAAACGGCACGCTCACGCTGAACGTGAATGGCGCATTCACGTATATTCCGGATGCGAATTTCACCGGCGGGGACAGCTTCACCTACTCAACTCCGTGATGGGAACGGTGGTTTCGACCAGGCGACAGTTACACTCCAAGTTCGCCCACAGAATGACGCCCCCACCGCGCAAGATGACGCTTTCACGCTTAATGAAGACGCCTCAATCCAAGGCGATGTGCTGGCGGATACTGGTTCAGGCGCTGATTCGGATATTGATGGCGATGACCTCAGCGTATCGACAACATTGGTCGAGGATGTCGCAAACGGTACGTTGGCGCTTAATTCAAATGGAACTTTCACCTATACGCCGGACGCCGATTTCAATGGTTTAGATAGCTTCACCTATACCTTGCGCGACGGTGTTGGCGGCACGGATACGGCGACAGTCACTTTGACCGTTGATGCCGTCAATGATGACCCAGATGCAGTTGATGATGCATTCGCTGGCGATGAAGACAGCGATATATCAGGTGACGTACTGGCTGATAACGGCGCAGGCGCTGACGCGGACATCGACGGGAACGCGCTGACGATCTCGGCCACCCCCGTCGTTGATGTGGCGAACGGGACGCTCGTTCTGAGCACAGATGGCACGTTCACCTACACGCCGGATGCTGATCTCAGCGGCGTTGATCGCTTCGTCTATACGCTTGAGGACGGCCAGGGCGGTACAGATACGGCGTCTGTCCGTATCACTGTCGGCGCAGTGAACGATGCGCCGGTGACGGCAGGCGGTTTGCGTGCGCTCGCAATTGAAGGCGGCGCTCGGATTGACCTGAATTTGCTCGAAGGCGCCAGCGATGTGGATGGCGACCGCTTGAGCGTCGCCAATCTCACGCTGCTGGGCGGTGACGATAGGGGCGTCAGTCACCTTGGCGCCAATTTAACGCTGGACCCGACCGCTTATAACGGCATGGCCGGTGGAGACATCGAGACACTCCGCTACAGCTACGATATCGTGGATGGCCAGGGCGGTTCCGTCGCGCAGACAGCGCTGATCGAGGTGCGCGGAGTCAATGTGGCGCCTGTCGCAGCAACCAATATTGCCATAGTCGAAGCTGATGACGGCGTGACGTTTAGCGGGCGTTTGCTCGACGGCGTTACCGATGCCGATGGCGATGCGGTTACTGCCAGTCTTCTGCCTGTTAGAGGGCCAAAGAATGGCGATCTCGTCATCGAAGACGATGGTTCGTTTATTTACGTCGCGGACGCAGGGTTCAGCGGCGACGATGGGTTCATTTATGAGCTGACGGACGGCAAGGGCGGCTCCACGACGGGTCAGGTGAGTGTGACAGTCGTGCTGCCCAAGGAAACTGTCCTGAGCGCGCCAGGCGACACGACGATCACAGGCGATGGCACAACCCGTGTGACATATGAGCAGGGCGTCACTGGCCGCATATTTGGCGACCTTAGCGCTGGCGTCATTTACGGAGATTCCAGTGTCGGGCGGGACAGCGTCAGCGGCATATTCGAGGTGCGCGGCACTCGGTTCGATGACATCCTTTTCGGAACCGATGGCAACCCGGACGCCAGCCAAAAATGGCAGTTACTGGGCGTGTTCGAATCGTTTGAAGGCATGGCAGGGTCCGACATGCTGATCGGGCGGAAGGGTCTGGACCGGGCAAATTACTCGCAGTCAGAATCCGGCGTGACGGTTAATCTCGGCCTGGGCCTAACCAGCGATGACGGCCATGGCGGGATCGATAGCTTGTTGGGCATCGAAGGGATTCGCGGCAGCCCATTTGATGACGACCTGACCGGCGACAACGGAAATAACTTCTTCCAGCCGCTCCGCGGGAATGATGTGGTTGACGGCGCAGGCGGCGTCGATCTGATCCATTATGGCGGCGCGATTGGGGCGATCAACCTTGATCTTGAAGCTGGGTTCGCCCGCCGCCGGAATGGCGACGAAGAAACTTTGATCAGCATCGAGAACGCTGAGACCGGTAAAGGCGATGACCGGGTCTCCGGCGACAATGGCGCCAACAAGCTCTCTGGCCGCGATGGCGATGATATCATCATTGGCCGTGGCGGTGATGATCTGCTTTATGGCGGCTCGGGCGACGATGATCTGAACGGCGGCGCAGGTATCGATTGGATGATCGGCGGCGAGGGCGATGACAGCTACACCGTTGATGTCAAAGAAGATGTCATCAAGGAAACTGGCGACGGCGTTGACACCGTCAACGCGAGCTTGACCTGGAAGCTTGCTGATGACCTGGAAAATCTGACGCTTCTGGGCGCTGAGGACTTAGACGGTGTGGGCAACAACGCCAACAACCGCATGATCGGCAACACAGGCGACAATGCTCTCCGCGGCGGCGATGGTGACGACGTGCTTTCCGGTCGCGCCGGGAACGACCGCTTGTTCGGCCGGGACGGCGATGACGTCCTGAACGGCGGGCAGGGGCAGGACATGCTGCTCGGGCTCGACGGCGATGATGTGCTTGATGGCGGCGTCGGCGCGGATTTGTTGGTCGGCGGTCGAGGATCTGACACATATTTCGTCGATAGCCAGGATGATGTCATCAGGAATATCGGGTTTGATGTTGGGGATATCGATACTGTTTTGACGACTGTGAATTTCCGAATTCGTGGGAATATTGAACAAGTTACGCTGCTTGGCGCTGACGACCTTGATGGCGCCGGCAACCGGCTTGATAACGTCATTACTGGCAACGCAGGCGACAACACGCTACGCGGCGGCGCTGGCGATGATACAGCGAACGGCGGCGCTGGCGACGATCTAATCTTCGGCCATTCCGGTGATGATCGGCTAACTGGCGGCGCCGGCAAAGGTCGACTGGTTGGTTCATCCGGCGCCGACGTGTTCGTATTCGCTGCAGGCGCCGAACTGGACTCGGTCTTGGATTTCACATCAGGCGTTGATCAGATTGACCTATCGAGCTTCGCATTCAGTAGCTTTGACGCAGATGTCGCGCCAAGGATCGCAACGATCAATGGCCACGCGATCCTGAATTTCGGTGACGATGATCGTTTGATGCTGAACGGCGTTGATGGCGCTCAGCTCACCAACGCTGATTTCATTCTTTAGGCAGCGGCTCGCTGCGCGCGCAGCGCATCGCCAAATGCCTGGAAGAGCTTCCGGTTAATCGGGTTGGTCTGCGGATCATATTCAGCATGCCATTGCACGCCGAGCGCAAAGCCAGATGCGCCTTCAATGCGTATCGCTTCCACGGTCGTATCTTCGCAAACGCCTTCGATGATCACCCGGTCGCCTGGCGTTGTAACACCCTGACCATGCAATGAATTTACGCGAATTTTTTCGCAGCCTAGAAGGGTGGCGAATGCGCCGCCTGGAATGAGATCAACATCATGCCGATCCGCAAATACCACGAGTGGGTCGGGGTGAAATTCGCCATCTGGCGTGCGCGGCGCCCGATGATTGATGCGGCCCGGCAGGTCCCGGATTTCCGGATGCAGTTTCGCGCCAAACGCGACCGCCATTTCCTGTAATCCCCGGCAAACGCCAAAAACGGGAATGCCATGCGCGACGGCGGCGCATGTCACTTCTAGCGCTACGATGTCCCTTTCTTGATCATAGGGCTCTGCACGCGGATCAGGCTCGACGCCGTAGTATGTCGGATGGACATTTGCCCGCCCGCCTGTGAGGAGAATGCCATCTACGGCATCCAGCAGCGCGCCGATATCTGTAACGCCGGGCGCGCCAGCGAAGACTAGCGGCAGCGCGTCTGAAACCTCGGCAATCGCAGTGAGATTGCGCTCGCCTGTCATTTGAACGGCGATGCGCTCATTCAACAGATGTCCGGACCCGATAACGCCCACAACGGGCTTCGACATGTTCTCGCTCCTGTGGCTGCTGAAAGCTCCAAATGAGCTCAGCCGCCGGGGTTATGCGTCGCTAATCTCGCATGCGATGCGCCATTCGATCTGGCCGTTTGCTTGCAGCTTATCAAAGTTCAGCCGTTTCTTTTTGGCGAGTTTGCGCGCGACGCTCTCCAAAGCCGCCTGCGCATCCGCATCCAAATCATCGACAGAGATGGATAGCGTCGCGGGCAATTTAGACTTGGCGCGCTTTGGCGCAACGGCCTTTTTCTTAGACCCGAAGATATCGTCCCATCCGGACCGATATTCTTCTGTCGATACGCTGGAGAAATAGCTGATTGGCCGACTGCCGCCAGATGCTTTCTTCGCGTTGGCGGATTCCTTTGCGCTGCTGCCGCCATCTGATGTGTCAGAAGATGGCGCATCAGTTTTGGCCGTGTCTGCAGGCGCGGCATCAGCCGTCTTCGCAGGCGTTGTGTCTTTCGATGGTTTTTTGGCCGTGTCTTTCGCCATCTTGCAGTCGTCCAGAAATGGGGGCGGGATTTCAAGATGCTGTTTTAGCGGTTCACAGCGGGCGATCTCAAGCGTTTGCTTGTCGCAGCATACTGGCGATGCGCAGGGGAACGCGGCATAGTTTGATTCTCGCCGAGTAGATGCTGGAATCGCCCTTATGACCGACCGCCCGAATTTTCTCTATATTATGACAGATCAGCTTCGTGCGGATTGGCTGGGCGCGGCTGGCCATCCTGTCGTTAAAACCCCCAATATTGATGCGTTGGCGGCAAGTGGGCTGATGTTCAAAAACTTCCACTCAACCTCGCCCGTTTGCATGCCGAACCGTGCGACCTTCCTGACGGGCCGTTATCCGACGACACACGGTCTTCGCTACAATGGGTGCACACTCCCAGCCCGCGCCAATACTTTCGTCGATGTGCTGGCGGCGAGCGGATATCACACCGCCGCCATCGGCAAGAGCCATCTGCAGCCGATGACGGCATATCCGCCCTTGAATGATGACACCGGCCCTGAGCGGTTGATTGATGACGCCTGGCAGCCCGATGGCGCCAACTATGAGCAAGAAGAACCCGGCCGATTTGAGAGCGACGAGTGGTATCAGTACGAGACGCCATATTATGGCTATCAGCATGTCGATATGGTGACAGGCCATGGCGATCAGTGCGGCGGGCATTACGAACAATGGTTCAGGCAACAGGCGCCGAACTGGCGGGAACTGCATGATCCTGCGAACCAGCTGCCGCATGACTATACCTGCCCCCAGGCGTATCGAACGCCCGTGCCAGAGGCGTTGTACACAACAAGCTTTATTCGGGATCGGGCGATTGGGTATCTTGCCAGCCGGAAGGGCGAGGCGGACCCGTTCTTCAGCTTCGTGTCTTTCCCAGACCCGCATCACCCGTTCAATCCGCCAGGGAAGTACTGGGATATGTATGATCCAGCGGATTTCGAGCTTGATCTGCCCTATGAGGCCCATCAAAACCCGACGCCGCCAATGCAGTTTGTGCATGAGGCTTGGCAGTCCGCCGCCAAACAGTTCTCGCCACAGACGGCGACTATGGCCTCTAAGCGCCAATTGCAGGAGGCGATGGCGCTTTCTGCTGGTATGCTGACCATGATCGATGATGCGATTGGCGAGATCGTCGCGGCGCTAAAGGCGAACGGCCTTTATGAGAACACAGTGATGTGTTTCAACTCCGACCACGGTGATTATCTCGGCGACTTTAATCTGCTGCTGAAGGGCGCGATGCCATTCCGCTCCATCACGCGGGTTCCGATGATCTGGTCTGACCCCCGTGATCGCACGGCCCGAACGTCTGAGGCGCTGGCCGCCACCATCGATTTGCCCGCGACGATTTTGGACCGTGTCGGTTTGGCGCCCTACACAGGTATGCAAGCTGAGAGTTTCTTGCCGGTGCTTCAGGGCGACGCGGCGCAACATCGCGATGATTTGTTCATTGAATATAATGATGGCGGCCCGCGCCTTGGGTTCAAAACGCCGTCGCGCGTTAAATCCATCGTGACGGATCAATACCGCTTCACGCTTTACAAGGATGAGCCTTGGGGCGAGTTGTATGACCTCGAAGCCGATCCGAACGAGACGCATAATCGCTGGGACGATCCAGCTTACGCATCAGTGAAAGCGGACTTGTCGCTCCGGCTGAATCACATGCTGGCGGACTTGATGGACGAGAGCCCGCGCGCGCAGCGCCGGGCCTAAAGCTTAGGCGCTATATCGGCGGCAAAACGCTCCATCTGTTCCATCTGGGCGGCGGCGCTATCGCCCCTGTACCGGATAACGATCTTCTGGAATCCGGCGTCCAGGATGGCTTTAAGGTCATCCTTGATTTGCGCTTCGGACCCGCTGCCGATATCGCGCTCGCCAAATGGACCGAGCTTTGGTTCGCCCGGGTTTATGAAAATCTTGTAGGCTAAGTGTAGGTCCTCAAAACGGCGGCCCGCTGCATCCGCTGTCTCGCGCAGCTTCTGCATGCGTTCTTTGATCTGCTCAGGCCCAAGCGCCAGGGCCAGCCAACCGCCATGCCGCACAACCCGCCGAAGCGCCGGGTTCGATACGCCGCCAATCAAAATGGGCGGGTGCGGCCGCTGCACAGACCCTGGGACTGAATGCACGGGCGCAAAGCTGTAGGTCTCGCCATCATAGCTAACCTCTCCACCAGCCGAGAGCCGCTTGAATATTTCGAGATACTCATCCGTGGCTTTGCCGCGCAGCTTGAAATCAGCCGTGTCAAGCGCTTCGAATTCTTCTTTGAGCCAGCCAACGCCTGCGCCTAAAATCACCCGCCCGCCAGAGAATTGGTCAATGGTGATCAACATCCGCGCGAGCAAAACGGGATTGCGGTAGGGGATGATCAGCACAGCCGTGCCGATCTTGATGCGCTCGGTGGCGCCCGCCAGCACGCCCATGGAGGCGATTGGCTCAAGCAATGGGTCACTCACCGGTGCGGGGAACGCCCCATCCGCGCTGAACGGATATTTGGACTCAAACGTGGTTGGGAACACCACATGATCCGCCAGCCAGATCGAATCGAAGCCAGCCGATTCAGCGAATTTCGCGAGGCCTCGAACGGTATCTGGCTCAGCCAATGGGCCGTAGATGCCGACATCCAAGCCGAATTGATCCATGCGCGCCATGCTGGTCGCCTTTCCTGGTATTGCAATGCCGTCGGGCTTGTAAGATCGCGCCGGGCGCCCAAGATTGGAAGCCTAGACCGAAACAATCAATCCTCATGCAAAGCGAGCCTGACGCCATGACCGATCCGCAAAATTATCCTGCCAACTATACGCCTGCCAAAGTCTGGACCTGGGAGCCGGGCAATGGCGGGAAGTTCGCCAATATCAACAAGCCGACTGCTGGCGCCACCCATGAGCATGAATTGCCGCGCGGTAAGCATGATCTACAGCTTTATTCGCTCGCAACGCCCAATGGCGTCAAAGTCACGGTGATGCTGGAAGAGCTGCTGGCCATCGGCAAAACGGGTGCGGAATATGACGCCTACACCATTCGCATTGGCGACGGCGACCAGTTCGGCAGCGGGTTTGTTGATATCAACCCAAACTCTAAGATCCCCGCGCTGATTGATTATTCAACCGAAAAGCCGACACGGGTGTTCGAATCTGGCTCGATCCTGCTGTATTTGGCGGAAAAATTCGGCGCGTTCATTCCAGAAGACCCGGCTGGCCGTACAGAATGCATGAACTGGCTATTCTGGCAGATGGGCAGCGCGCCTTACCTTGGCGGCGGCTTTGGTCATTTCTACGCCTATGCGCCGTTCAAAATTGAATACTGCATCGACCGCTTTGCGATGGAGGTAAAGCGCCAAATGGATGTGCTCGACCGCCAGCTTGCGGACAACGAGTATATCAGCGGCGATAGCTACACGATTGCTGACATGGCGATCTGGCCCTGGTATGGCGCGGTCGTCTCCAACTCCGTCTATGATGCGGCGGAGTTCCTGGACGCGAAAAGCTACAAGAATGTGGACCGTTGGGCCTCCGCCATCGCCCAGCGCGATGCGGTGCGCCGGGGTCGTATGGTCAACCGTGTGACAGGTCCGCTCGATAAGCAGCTGCATGAGCGCCATGACGCGAGCGACTTCGACACGAAGACGCAAGACAAGATGGAAGCAGCGGCGGAATAATTCGCAATCGGCCCTGGCGTGATGACGTTTGCGCCGGGGCCGCTCGCTATCCGGAAATCCTTGGATATACTAACCCCGCTCAATTGCAGAGGAGCGGGCTTATGTATGCTGTCGCACGCGATGAAGCGACCGAAGTTCAGGTGAAACGCCCCGATGGCGGTATTGGCCGCAGGGTTGATTACATCGGCAGTCCTGGATTGATTGATCCACACCCCCAGGCGTTCCTGGTGGATAGGCTTTATTCGGGCGCGCGGATTGAACCGCATTTCCACGATATTGATCAGTTCCAGGTCTTGGTCGATGGCGACTGCAAAATGGGCAAGAAAACCGCTGACCCTGTGACGTTCCAGTATGCGGACGCCTACACGCCCTATGGCCCGATTGTCGGCGAGGACCTTGGCTTTGCATTTTTTACGCTGAGGCCAATCGCAAGCGGCGGTTTCTTCCCGATGCCAGGCAACAAACACAACATGCCGGGCCGTGCAGGCCGCAATATCTCTGGCCGCTTTGATACAAGCCGTCCACGTCCTGCATCCGGCGCAGTCATGATTGAGCCGCTGATGGCGGACCAACCGGACGAAGTGGACGCTGTCGGTATTCGGCTCGGCCCCGGCGCTGAGGCCGATGGCCCGGCGTCAAACGGCGGCGGCCAATATTATCTGGTGTGCGAAGGCAATGTGGCGGATGGCGGCAAAGCATTGCCGCGCCGCTCACTCATCCATGTGCCGGCAGGCGAGTCCGCCCCCAGGCTGACGGCTGGAGCCGAGGGCGCTGACGTTCTGGTGCTGCAGTTCGCGAAGCCTTCCGCCCGCCCTGGGTCCGACCCTGCGCAATTGGCTGAGCGGGATCCGAATGCTTACAAGGCGCGGCATGAAGGCTCAGGCCGTTAGCCTAGAACTGATTTTACGCGTTGCAGCCAATCTGCGACAGGATCATCGCTCGCGCAGATTTCGCAGTCACTGATCGCCTCTGCCCAGAGAAACGCGCCCGCAGGAATATAGTCGGCATAGGCTGGCGCGTCGCCAGCAAGATAAGGCTGGCTTTTCAACGTCTCGCGGATCGGTTGGAGTGCGGCGCGAAATGCTTTCAGATTGGCCTCTCCCCCATCCACAAACGCTTCCAGCGTCATGCCAAACTTCGCTTCACGGTCTGGTCGGAAATACGCCTG
Source organism: Alphaproteobacteria bacterium (assembly GCA_038102935.1). Taxonomy (GTDB): domain Bacteria; phylum Pseudomonadota; class Alphaproteobacteria; order Bin95; family Bin95; genus VMCJ01. The sequence goes on from JAYNYG010000009.1 coordinate 45,392, forward strand.
ATTCTCGGCGTCCTGCGCGTTGTACACATCCAGCAAGATGACACGAAGCAGGGGCGGATGAATGGCGGGCGTCCAATTGTTCATGAAGCGCGCATGGGCTTTGCCGCTCGGAAATAGCGTTGGCGTATCGGGATATGCGGTTTCCAGATGCTCGGCGATGGTCCAGCTATCGACAATGCGCTTACCGCCATCATCCAGAACCGGCAGCGTTAGGCGCGGGCCACCATTCAACGCATCGATATCGGTAAAGCGCGTCGCAACCGTGTCGAACTTGAGGCCTTTATGCGCCAACGCCAGTTTCGTCCGCCAACAATAGGGGCTGAAACGCCGATCGCCTGTGCCAGAAAGGTCATAGAGGGTGCGGGTCAATACATTTTCTCCTAAAGCTGTAGCGCTGCGGCTTGTCCAGCGTGAATGGCGCCCATGAGCGGGCGCGGGCTTTGGCAATCGCCGATGCGGATGAGGTTCATATCTGCTAGCTGCTCCGCAAGACCGAGCGTCGGCGAGCGCGGTGTCGCGTATACGAACAAATCTACTGCCGAAGTGACGGCTTCCTGGTTCGAGTAGGGGTTTCGCCAACTCAGCGTGCCGTTCTCAAACCGCGTCGGGTGCGCCGCTGGGGTCATTTGAACATTGGCTTGATATAGCCGCCGGAATACGCCGATAGCGCTGCAATAGTTCACGCCCTCCGCGAACCCGGCGCGGGGGGTCATCAGGATCAGTTCATCGAATTCGGCTGCAAGCTTGTCCGCAACGCCATAGGCGGCGGCGGTATGATCCTGATCAAACAACACAGCGCGACGGCGCGGGCCGTTATAGCCCTCAGCCATGTAGGCCCGGGCGGTGATCGCGTTTTGTGACGTTGCGGGCGCCATGCCTTCCGGCCAGCGCTGCGCAGCGCCTGTTGCGAGGAACACGGCGTCCGGCTCTAATGCTCGGACGTCATCGGCTGTAGCCGTTTCGCCGAGCCGATAATTCACGCCATGCCGCGTCGCCATTTCGGTCTGCCAGGCGATGATCTTGGCCATATCGGTGCGGCCAGGAAGGTTAGCCTCCAGCGCCAGCGCGCCGCCTTGGCTCCTGCCAAACAATACCACCATGTGTCCTTGTGCAGCGGCGACCCATGCCGCCTGCAAGCCGGCAGGTCCCGCACCGACAATAGCGATGCGTTTTGTCTTAGCTGCGGAAGCAGGCACCCAGCCGCTTTCGTTGTCGCTGCCGAGCATTGGGTTTAGATGGTCAATCAAGGGCTTACCTTGGTGCACAAGTCCCCAGGCCACATTGTCGAAGGTTGTGGGGCGAATGGCGGCCGTATCGCCTGCTGTCGTCTTGTTCATGAAGTCTGGGTCTGCAATCAGCGCGCGGCTCATGGCTACGAGATCGCCTTTACCGTCCCGGATGGCGGCCTCGGCTTCGTCTGGCGTGCCAATTCGGCCAAGTGCGAGAACGGCGGCGCCATTTGCAACGCGGCGCATGCGGGCGTGGATATCTAAAAAATAGCCCGGTTTGTAATAAATATCCGGCACATGGGATTCGAGGCTTAGCGAGAAATTCCCTTGGCCGTAGCAGAAATAGTCAAACAGATTGGGTTGCGAGAGCGTCTTGGTTAGCCGCTCGGCTTCATCAGGATCAATCCCGCCTTCAACTTCTTCAGTCCCCGGCAATTTGAGCCCGATGATAAATCCAGGTCCGGCGCGCTCGCGTACGCCTTTGGCGATCTCAAGCGCGAAGCGTGTGCGGTTTTCAATTGATCCACCCCAGTCATCATCGCGGAAATTAGACCATGGGGATAGGAATTGGTTGATCAAATACCCATGGGCGCCATGCAGTTCGACGCCTGCGAAGCCAACCTCTGCCAGATTGCAAGCAACATCGACATATGCCTGGATAACGGCCCTGATATCTGCATCCGTCATCACGCGCGGCACGACCCAGGAATAGGCGTCCGCTTGGTCTGATACGCCCATCGGCGATGACGTAGCGCCCCAAAGCTGCTGCTTCCCCGGATGCCAAAGTTGGCCGACAAGCTGCCCGCCCTCGGCATGTACACGTTCCGCCAGGTCTTTGAAATCGGCGTCATTGGCGCTGTCAAAGCCGGTGACGATGGCGGGCTGCGCAATCGCGTTTGGATCAACGGCGATGACTTCTGTGACCAACATCGCTACGCCGCCTTTGGCGCGTTCGATCAGGAAGTTTTTATAGGCTTCTGTGATGCGATTGTTGCGGGCGTAGTTTGTAACCGTCGCGGGTAGGACAGATCTGTTCTTCAGCGTGCGGCCAGCGAGCGTATATGGCGAAAGAAGATTCTGGTGGGCAGATGTCACGCGCGGGGGGCTCCGTTTAAGCCTTCAAGATATTTGATGACATTTTCAACCGGTTCCACATCGCCGAACTTCGCGTCAATATCGAACAGGTTCCATTCAACGGCGCCAGCAATGCGGTCCCCGATGGTTTCGCGTGGGATTATGGGGCGAAAGCCTTCAGCGATGGCGTCTTCGGCTGTGTTGCGGACGCAGGCGCTTGCGGTCGTGCCTGTCAGGATAACGGTATCGACATCGCAAGCCCGCAGCAGGCCAGCCAACATCGTGCCGTGAAATGCGCTCGCTCGTTTTTTGACGATGATATGTTCATCAGGCTGAGGCGCCAGACGGCTATCGATCTCCACTGCCTCAGAGCCAGCGACGAGTGTTTCCGCCGGAATTTTCTTGCCCCACATGCCCATATCGGAATTCGGGCCTTCGGTGACCGCATAGGCTGTCGTGGTGAAAATGATGGGAATTTTGAGCGCGCGGGCAGGGGCGAGCACTCGGTTTGTCGCTTCAATGATTTCGTCACAATTGACGCAAGTGAACGCGTGCCCGGGTCGTGTCCAGGCATTGGCGAGATCGATATTGATAACGGCCGGACGGCTGCCATAGCCGATGCGGCGCTGGAAGCCGCGGTTCTGATAAAGGTTTGAGTTCGCGCCGAAAACAATCTCGAGCGCTTCTTTGATCTTCTCATCATCCATTACGCGTTCTCCGATTGGCGGGTTAGTTGAGCGGCGGCCCGACGAATTTGAGGTTATATGTCTCGGCAAGCGCATGAATTTCTGCTTGATCATCCCGGCCAAGGCCTCGGTCTTCGATATCAAAAAAGAAACCGTCGCCGCCGCCTGGCGTTAGCGTGACGATGATCTTGGCAGGCGTATCGCCGATATTCTTGAACGTATGGCGCGCGCCCGGCGGGATCACGACAGTACCGCCCGCCGTCATCTCCAGATATTCATCCTCGCAGCGGAATTTTATGACGCCAGACATGACGTAGAAGAACTCGTGTTCTTTCAGGTGGATATGCAGCGGCGGCCCAGCCCCAGGCGGCACATCTTCTTCGAATGTGCAGAACGCCCCATTTGCTTGGGCCGTCGTCACCAGGAACCGACGTGGCAGGCCAAATGCGTTGTTGATGCGACCGCCGCCGGGTTCAGTGATAATCGGGCTGAGGGCGTTCGTCACTGGACCGCGCCTGCAGCGCGCATGCGTTGGATATCTTCAGCGCTATAGCCAAATTCCGCGAGTACTTCATCGCTGTGCTGACCGACCTCTGGCGCTGGTCCTGGTTCCGTTTTTTCCTGTCCGCGCATGAACACGGGGCTGCCGATGGTTTTGTCTGATGGCGTATTGGGGCCGCTGTCTACAACGCCGCCAGCATCCTCGAAGGTGCGATCTTCTGGGATATCAGCCGTTTTACGGACGACGCCGAAGGTGATGTCGTGGGCCGACAGAATTTCCTGCCATTCCTCCCAATCCTTCGCCAAAAACACGTCATCCAGTATTTTGGTGAGCTCGGCGGCATTGGCTTTGCGCGCATCCTGGGTAGCGAAGCGCGGGTCTTCCAACAGGTCCGGTCGTTGGATTGCGGCGATGAACTTGTCGATCTGCCGCATCTCATTGACCAGTGCTAGGATGAACCAGCGACCATCCCTGCATTTGTAGTGGTTTGATAGCGCGTTGAACCACTCATCCCGGTGTGGACGCGGTGGAATGTCAGCGCCGCCAAGGGCCGCTTGCACATAGAAGGAGTTCCACCATGTTCCGTTCGCCAGGAGCGAGGAGGATACATACGAGCCTTCACCTGTACGCTCCCGCTTGTAGAGCGCCATGGCGATAGAGGCGAACAGCGCGGTTCCTGTCGGATGGTCCCCCATACCGGGCGCAGAGCGGGCAGGGGCCGATTCGGGCGAGGACTTAATCATGTCCATCAGGCCGGACCGCGCCCAGAGTGCGGTTGAATCAAACCCGGTTTTATTAGCTTCCGGACCATCTTCTCCATATGCTGTCAGCGAAGCATAGATGAGGTTCGGTTTGGTTTTCACAAGGTCCTCGTAGCGGAGCTTCAGCTTTTCTCGCACGGGGAACGGGAAGTTTGTGATGAACACATCGGTATCGGCGAGCATTCGGTGCAGCGCTTCCTGGGCGGCATCCTGCTTTAGATCCAGGCATAGGCCGCGTTTGGAGCGATTATCGGCGAACCAGGCATAATCGAAGTCCAAATCAGGCATGCCAGGGCCGCGATGTAGCGAACGATATGGGTCGCCGCCGGGAGCCTCGATTTTTATCACGTCAGCGCCGAAATCTCCCATGATCGTCGCGGCGACGGGGGCGGCGATAAAGCTGGCGCAATCGATAACTTTCAGCCCATCAAAAATACGGCCAGTCATTAGCGGCGTCTCCAAAAATGCATGCTCAATTTGCGTTCCCAAGGGTGCCCGCACCTTTGTGCTTGGCGCAAGTGTGCGCTTGCTACTGGCGGAACGCTCCGCACAGGGCTAGAAATCGTTGATGACCGAATTAACGAACCTTCGCCGACCACTTCGGATCGGCACACGTGGTAGCCCTTTGGCGCTTTGGCAGGCCAGGCATGTAGAGGCTGCGCTCCGTCAAGCATGGCCAGAACTTGCTGAAGATGGCGCACTGGAGATCGTCGAGATCACGACGACGGGTGACCGTGTGCAAAACCGTCTGCTCTCGGAAATCGGCGGTAAGGGCCTTTTCTCTAAAGAGATTGAGGAGGCCATGGCGGACCATCGCATCGATATGGCCGTGCATTCCATGAAGGACGTAGAGACAAGCTTGGCGGACGGCTTTCAGATCGCAGCCGTGCTAGAGCGCGCAGACCCACGGGACGCCTGGATTTCAACGTCCGGCCATGGGCTGGATGATATGCCTACTGGCGCCAAAATCGGCACGGCGTCGCTTCGCCGCCGGGCGCAAGTGCTGGCGCGGCGCCCAGATCTTGAAGTGGTGCCGTTCCGAGGGAATGTCGGAACCCGATTGCGCAAGCTGGCGGAAGGCCAAGCGGATGCAACGTTATTGGCGCAGGCAGGATTAGATCGGCTCGGCATGACCGATACGGCGACAGAGACGCTGTCACCAAGCGTTATGCTGCCCGCCGCCGCCCAAGGCGCGGTCGGCGTTGAGTGTCGCTTGGATGATGCCGTCGTTTTGCAAGCGCTTGAGCCTCTTAATCACCCTGAAACCCTGGTGACCGTGACGGCGGAACGAGCGTTGCTCGGCGCGCTTGATGGCTCCTGCCGAACACCGATCGGCTCTTACGCGACGCTTGATGGGGTCGGCGGTATTCAGATTGAAGGCCTGCTCGCAAATGATGATGGCGGAAAGACTTGGCGCGCCAGTCGCAGTGGCGGCGTCGCTGATGCGGCGGCCCTTGGCGCCGAGATTGGCGCTGAGCTTCGCCTGGAAGGCGATGCCCAGGTGTTCGAATAGTCTATGGATTCCAGCCCAACGCTGCTGATAACGCGCCCGGAAGATGATGCGCGCCAGTTTGCCGTCCAAGCTGAGGCCGCAGGGTTTACGCCGATCTTCGAGCCGCTTTTGCAGATCGAGCCGTTGCGGGCGCCAGTGCTGCCTGATGGGGCTCTGCAAGCGTTGCTCTTTACCAGCGCCAATGGTGTTCGCGCATTCGTTCAAGCTTACGGGGTTTTGGAGCGCCCGGCCTATGCCGTCGGCGATGCGACGGCCAATGCGGCCAAGGCAGCTGGGTTTGTTGATGTCTGTAGTGCAGGCGGCGACGTGAACGCGTTGGCGGCGCTAGTGCAATCCCGGCTGGAACCATCGGCTGGCCTGCTCATTCATCCAGCAGGGCAGGCCGTTGCGGGGGACCTTCAAGGAACGTTAGAAAATGCCGGATACAAGGTTGTCCGCATGGCGCTCTATAGAGCGCTCAAGGCGCCGGCGCTCACAGATATGCTGATCGAACGGATATATTCCGGATCTGTGGATCATGCGGCGTTTTTTTCCCCGCGCACGGCGGCGGCATTTGTTAGGCTGGCGCAGTCGGCTGGGATAGGGGATAAGATGGGCAAGACGGCTGCAACGGCCCTAAGTCCAAATGTCGCCATGGAACTTGCTGCTTTGAATTGGCGTTCGATTGACGCAGCGACTGAGCCAACGCAGGAAGCGTTGTTGGCCAAACTCTTGCAAGTAAAGCGAGAGGCGGCGAGCACCGTAACGGAATGAGATTTTTGCCAGCGCCCGATTGATGGAGCTAGAGGCGGACGATGACAGGTAAGCGGAGCGAATCAGGCGGCAAGGCGAAGGATGCCGGAAAGCCCGAATCCAAACCGGATGAGGCCACTGCAGCGGACACACCTGACGCTAGCGCAGCGGAGCCCGGTACGGAAAAGGTCATAGACGCTGAGTTCTCCGAGGAACTCGCAACTCAGACGTCTGCGAAGCCTGAACCGGATGCTGAGGATAAGGCCGCTGAAAAGCAGGACGATGATGCGTCAAAGGCCTCTGACGAGACAGCGGCTGGCGTCGCGGCCCTGGCGCTTGCGGCGGGCGCCGCAGATAAGCAGGAAGCTGAGCGCAATGCGGCTGCTGCGGAGGAAAAGACGGGTCCGGGCGGGTTGGTCTATGGGTGGTTGGCGCTTCTGAGCATTGGCCTCATCGCAGCGCTGTATATTTTGATAGTCAATCCTACATATCTTAGGGATCGCATGGGTTTGGCCCAATCTCCTGAGATTCTAGCGCAAGCAAGCGCTACGCGGGAAGCCTCAAAAGCGGCAGAGGTGAACGCGAACTCGATCACCGCGAATGAAGCTGCGATCTCAGAATTGCAAACAGGCCTGGCTGATACCGACGCCGCGACGAAAGTCGCGACTGCCACAGCGACCAAAGCCGTATCCATAGCTGAGGCTGCGCAATTGGTTTCTGGTGAACCAGATGCAGACTTGAAGGCCTCCGTCAGCGATGTCGAAGTCAAGCTGGAGAAGCTTGAGGCGAGCCTTGCATCCGTCCGGGCAGCGTTGGCGAAAAGCAGTCAGGCGGCCGCCGCTGGAGACCCGATTGATGGTTTGGCGCTTGCCGCAGCGGCGGAGGCGGCAGATGCCGCTTCGGCGGCTGCAGAGGCGGCGCAAGCTGCGGCTTCCGCAGCAGACGCCAAGGCCTCAACCTCGACAACCGAACTGAATAGCAGATTGGACGACATCGCAGCATCTGTGAGGGTAGTCGGCGATAAGGTTGCTGCGCTTGAGGCCAAGGCCAATAAGCGTGGCCCCGTCTCCCTCGCGCAGGCGGTGCTGGCTTTGCAGGATCTTCGCACTGGCGTTGATAGCGGCAAGCCGTTTGCGACACTGCTGGGCCGCGCTCAATCTGCATTTCCAGAAGCGTCTGAGCTGAATGACGCCCCTTGGGTCGCCTATGCAAATGACGGTCTTCCGACAACTGAGGCGTTGACTGCGGATATGCAAGGTCATGCGCTCGGGATCGCGCAGGACAAGCTGAAGGCGCGCCTCAAGACAGGCGAGAATGAAGATAGCTGGCTTGACCGCGCCGTCGGCGGCGTTGTCGGTCGTTTGAAGGTACGGCGTGTCGGCGCTGGCGTCAAAGGTGACGATCCGGCTGCTGTCGCTGCACGGGCCGAAGCTGCGCTTCAGGAAGGCGACCTCAATAAGGCGATCCAGGAAGTGGAAACGCTTGAGGGCGCAGATGCAGAGCGGTTTGCCGAATGGCTAAAACAGGCGAAAGCGGCCGCCGCCGCATCAAATGATTTGGACGCCTTACAGAAGGCTGCGATCGCAGCCGCGGATGGGGCATAAACAATGTTTCGCGCAATTTTTTTCTTCGCTATCGCTGCCGCTGTTATCTGGGGCGTCTATCTGCTGAGTGGCGTGACGGCGCCTGTGACGTTGACTTGGGGCGATAGAATTTTCGGCCCTTATGCGCCGTTTGAGGCCGCTGTTGCTGCAACCGTTGTCGTCGTGCTGGCGCTTGTCTTATGGAACATCGTGGCGTGGGTGCTTTGGCGGAAACCGAAAGATATCTACCAGAAGATGGGCCTCCGTCGCCGTGAGGAAGGCTACAAAGCGTTGACCAAAGGTATGGTCGCCGTCGCTACTGGGGATACGCGGGAAGCCGCGCGTCAGTCGCTCCGCGCCGAAGCCCGGTTGCCGGAAGATCAGGCGCTCGCGCGTATGCTCGCAGCCGCCATCGCCAAGAAAAATGGCGATGATGCTGAGGCGACTGAGCAGTTTGAAGCCATGACCGAGCACGAGGAAACTAAGTTCCTTGGCCTCCAGGGATTATTTGAGCAGGCGCGTGAAGAGGGCGACCTTCGCCGGGCTGTAACGCTGTTGGAGCAAGCCAACGCCGCCAAGCCGGATACGCCTTGGGTGCTCGAAAATCTGTTCCGTTTGCAGGCGATGTCTTCCCGTTGGGAAGGTGCGCGCGAGACGCTTGATCGCCTGAAGAAGAAAAAACTAGTCGAGAAAGACAAAGAGAAGCATTGGCGCGCCGTCATTGATGTTGAAGCCTCTCGGGAGCGATCTGAGGCAAAAGATGGGGACAAGGCGCTTTCCTACGCCAAGGAAGCGTACAAATCGCATCCTGAATTCGTTCCGGCTGCTGTCCAATATGCCGATATGGAATCTGCGTATGGGCGCAACGGACGAGCGGAAAAGGCTATCCATGACGCCTGGATCTTGATCCCGCATCCTGACCTCATAGATGTCTACGAGCGGGTCATCAGCGTTTACGATCCGGCTAAGCAATACGATATGTTCAAAAAGTTGGGTGAAAAGAATCCGAACCATCTTGAAACCCGCGTAATGTTGGCCCGTGAAGCGATCCGCGCCGGCGCGTACGATGATGCGAGAAAGCACTTGCTGCCCTTGACGGAACGCGTGCCCGACGCCCGCATCTGCCGTTTGATGGCTGATCTTGAGCTTGCATCAGGCGGGGACAGGATGGCTGCGAGGGATTGGATGGCCAGAGCCGCTAACGCCGCGCCGGACCCGGTATGGGTCTGCTCAGAATCTGGCGAAGTCGTGGTCAAATGGTCTGCGATCAGCCCGTCGGGCGCGTTTGATTCGCTGGAATGGCGCCGCCCGAACTATGTGCCTGTCGGCCTGCTTTCCAACCCGGTGGACGCCGAAGCGCTCTTAGAAGATCACCATGATGGCCGTGATCCTGAATTGGTCGATGCTGAATTGCTGCCGGCGCCCGTCGTTCAAGGCGAGCATCAGGTAGAGCCTGTTGGCCAGGAAGATCTGAAGCCTGCAGCCGATAAGTCCGCTGAGGCCTTGAAAACGGCAGCTGCGCCATGAGTTATGACAACTTCATCGACGCGCTCGGCGTCAAGTTCATCGAAGTCTCCAAGACCCGCATTCTGGCGGAAATGACGGCCCGAAAAGAACATACGAATGGGTCTGATGTCGTTCACGGCGGCATCTATATGTCCTTCGCTGATACGCTTGGCGCACGCGGCGCCATCATGAACCTGCCAGACGCCTCGGTGACATCCACATTGGAAAGCAAGACGAATTTCTTGCGCGGGGCCAATCCAGGCAAGATTATCGGCGAGGCGACGCCAATCCATGTGGGGCGGACAACGCAGGTCTGGCAGACCGTCTTGACGAATGAGGCCGGAAAGAAGCTTGCCGTTGTCACCCAAACCCAGATGGTGATGCCAGGGCGCGGCAGTGACGCAGAAAAGCGCCAGCAGGCTATGCGGGACGGCGCCGTCTGATCCTGCAGCAGCCCCTTGTCCTATAAGATTGCAGGGCTTGCGCATAGGCTAATCAGGAGGCATGCATGGCGGTATTGCTTGCTCCGACGCATCTGGAATGACTGACATGCCAATCGCGCTCACTGGTCCCGCCTCGCGTTTCTACATCTCACAGCGCCTACGCCTGCATTACGTAGAATGGGGCGACCGGGAAGCGCCGCCTTTGTTGCTGATCCATGGCGGGCGTGACCATTGCCGAAACTGGGATTGGGTCGCGACTGACTTGGCGCGCGACTACCGTATTTTCGCGCCCGACCTGCGCGGCCACGGCGATTCTCAATGGCTCATCGGCGGCGTCTACCGAATGACAGACTATGTCTATGATATCGCACAGCTTTTCTTCCATTTGGGGCTGGAGAAAGCGCCGATCATCGGTCACAGTCTTGGCGGCGCAATTACGCTGAATTTTGCGGGCGCATTCCCTGGGAAAGTCACCAAGCTGATTGCGATTGAAGGGCTCGGCCTTTCGCCAGATCGCATGAAGAAGCGGGCCGAAGACACGACGCCTGAGAAAATGCAGAAGTGGATCGGCGAAATGCGCGGCGTCGCAGGCCGGTTGCCGCGCCGCTACGACACCATCGAAGAAGCCGCCGCCCGAATGCACGAAGCCAACGCGCATCTTTCAGCGGAACATGCGTGGCATTTAACCGTTCACGGCGTCAATCAGAATGAAGATGGCACCTATAGTTGGAAGTTCGATAACTATGTTCGGGTCGACCGACCGTTTGGTCTATCGCCTGATGAAATTCGGGATTTCTGGCAGAATATCGACTGCCCGACATTGCTTGTCCGCGGCACAGAAAGCTGGGCGAGCGACCCCTCAACGGATGGCCGGGCTGAGAATTTCAAGAATGCCAGGGTCGAGAATATCGAACGCGCCGGCCATTGGGTTCACCATGACAGGCTCGACGCGTTCATGCCGATGGCGCGGGACTTCTTGACGGCGGGTTAGTCTGGAATTGCTGGCGTTCGTACCGCTTTCCGCCACTCCTTCAGCTTCCGGTAAATCGTCGCCCGTGCGATGCCCAAACGTTTAGAAGCTTGGGTGATGTCACCGCCGCAAAGCGCGATGGCGCCTTCAATTGTTTCCTGCTCGATGTCGGCAAGCGGGCGGATGTCGTCCGGCGTTTGCGGGGCGACGGTCTCTGCTGCCGCGCCCGGTGTTGATTAACAGGCATGTCCGAGGCAATCGCAACCGTCGCGGCGCTTATTGTTTGCTCAGCATCTGGTGTGGGCATGATTGGCGCTGGAGCAGCGCCTGCGCCTTGCCGAATGCGCGCCGGCAGCATCGCGGCTGTGATCACAGCCGCTTCATGCATAACAACCGATTGCCGGACGGCATTCTGCAATTCGCGAATGTTGCCGGGCCAAGGGTAGGACTGCAGCAATGCGCGCGCATCATCGCTGAATTCACGCGCGGATTTACCTTCCTTGGCCGCTTGGCCTGTCAAAAGCGCCTCTGCGATGCGGATAACATCCTGGCCGCGCTCCCGTAGCGGCGGCACCTCAACGGGCAAAACATATAGGCGATAGAGTAAGTCCTCACGGAACCGCCCAGCTTCAACCTCAGCCCAAGGGTCTCTATTGGTAGCGCACACGATGCGAACGTCGACCTTCTGCGGGCGCTCCGTCCCAAGTCGTGTGAACGTGCCGGATTGCAGGAACCGCAGAAGTTTTGCCTGGAGATACGGATCCATTTCGCAGATTTCATCAAGGAATAGCGTACCGCCATCTGCCGCCGCCGCTGCGCCGTCGCGATCTGCGATAGCGCCGGTGAATGCGCCTTTCACATGACCGAAAATCTCACTCTCCATGAGATCACGGGGGATCGCTGCACAGTTAACCGGAATGAATGCCCTTTTTCGCCGGGCGCTCAGGTTATGGGTCGCTTCTGCGCAAAGTTCTTTGCCAACGCCGCTCTCGCCGGAGATGAACACAGTCGCCTTGCTGGCGGCGGCGCTTTCAATGCTTCGGTATACGGCCTGCATTGGCAGAGATTGCCCAATGATGCCCTGGAATTCGCCCTTGGGCTGCGCCTTCTCGTAGGCTTTGATTTGTGCGGTTAGCTGGCCGTTCTTGAGCGCATTGGCGAGCGTAACCTTCAAGCGTTCGGCATTGAACGGCTTCAATAGAAAATCGATGGCGCCTGCCTGCATCGCCTCTACAGCAACGGTGACAGAGCCATGAGCCGTCAGCGTAATCGCTGGGGCCTCGCAGCCTTGTTCGCGGAGCTTGTGCAAAGTCTCGATGCCGCTGATGCCTGGAAGCCGTAAGTCCATCATGATGACATCGGGTGCTGCGGCAGCGGCTGATGTCAGCGCGGCTTCGCCTGAATCAACATGCGTCACGTCATATGGCTCGTCCTTCAGGAACGCCACATAGGTACGGGCGAGGGCGGGCGTGTCCTCCACCAGCAGGATGCTGGCGTGGGTCGAGTTGGTCCCGGAGTTGGTCATTGTGTTGGCAGCCATACAATAGCGGTTAGGCCGCGGTCCTCGGAATTCTTGAGTAAGAGTGTGCCGCCATGCGCCTCCGTAAGCGCTTTTACCAGCGGCAGCCCAACGCCAGCGCCGCGCGGCGCCCGGCTCAATGTCTGGTTGGCGACTTGGCCGAAGGGTTCAAGCGCGCGGGTAATTTCGGCATCGGTGAGACCAGGACCATCATCGCTGATGGTAATCGCAATACCTGCGGAATTGGCTGTAATCTGGCTCACGACCGTTCCAGATTTCGGGGAGAATTTGGCGGCGTTCGAAAGCAGGTTAGCTGCAATCTGGCGGACCGCACGCCGGTCAGCGACGATCTCGACTTCAGCCGTATCGACTTGATGATCAAATTGCAGGTCTTCGGCATAAGATTGAGCGGCCACTGCCGCGATGCATTCCGATAGAACTTCGCCCAGATCGAAGGCCTCTATTTCAAGCAGCGGGGCGCCGGCTTCAGCGCGACTGAGATCGAGCAAGTCGTCAATCAACCCGAGGAGGTATTGGCCTTCCGAGACAAGATCATCCGCGAGGCTTTCCCGCTCTTCGCTGGACAGCGATCCATTCGCATTCGCCAGCATCTCTGCGTTGCCGAGGACGACATGCAGCGGAGTTCGAAGTTCATGATTGACCTTGGCGAGAAAGTCAGACTTGGCCCGGCTTGCGGCTTCTGCAGCGCTTTGCGCCGCTTTGACTTCGGCTTCGGCAAGCGCCAATGCGTTGCGTTGCTGCAGGACTTCGCGCTGCAAAGCGGCTGTATGCGTGGCGTCCCTGAGAACCAGCAGCGTCTCGCCAGTCGTTGCTGCGGGCACCGCATTCAGCGATACGACGCGGTCATGCTGGCCATTCTCATCCAGCACCGCCACATGCTCCAGGCGGAGCGGCGGCGCAGCGTCCATGCCGATTGCGGCAATCCGATCACCAAGGCCAGTCAGCCACGGCGCATGATCTTCCACATTGGCGCCAGGTGCTGCCCAATCTGCAAGCACGCCTGCAGCTCGGGCGACAATTCCATTCTGCGCCACAGTCACAAACCCAATCTCGCCCGTCTGCACCAAGCTTTGGATCGCATCGCTCAGTCCGTGGTCGGTCTCATCTTGCGACATGAATGTCTCGTCTATTGACAGCGGTAGCCCCATAATCCGGTTCTCATTCGCGCGTCGTTGCCCCCGGTCTTACCTGAGCAAATCCTGCGCCAAGTTTCCAAGCGCAAAAGTTAAACGCCGACGCGGACGATGCGTTCAGTTAGGCCTCGGAAAAGATCGACGATTTGGTCGCCAGTCGCAGCGCTTACTCGGCGCTTCGGTGCATCAAATCTATCGGCCAAGGCTTGCTCAATGCTTGCAGTCTCTGCAGCAGCCGGAAGGTCCGCTTTGTTGAGTGCGAAGGCGAGGGGGCGGTTAGGCGCTTCATCCGCGAACATCTTTGCGTGGCTCGCCAATGCGTCCAGCGTTGCTGCGCGGCTGATATCGCCGACAACAAGCGCGCCAGCAGCCCCGGTTATGTAGCTTTCGCGGAGGCCTGGCGCCAAGTCGCCGCCTTCAATGTTCCAGATTAATAGGTTCGCGTCGATGTCCTGGCCATCATCAGAGGTCCAGGAATCAGCGAATTTGTAGATATTGACGCCTAGTGTGGCGTGATAGTCAGGCGAAAACGCGCCGGTCACATAGCGCCTGGCGATTGATGTTTTGCCCACTGAAAACTCGCCGAGCAGGCAGACTTTGCGCGTGACCGAAACCATTTGCCGAACGCATCTACATAGTCATGAACAAATGTTATAGATTCAGCCTAACGCCACGCGATTTCAAACGCGACCCGGCGATTTGTGGCGTCGCCAGCTGGCGCCACTGGACCTTCGCCGCCACGCCCTAAGACAATCAACTTTTCGCGTGGGACACCTCGGCCCGTCAACGCCGCAGCGACAAGCTCTGCGCGTTGTGCTGAGGCGCGGCGGCCTCGGCGTTCATTCGGATCAGCATAGCCGGACACCAGAATCTTGAAATCAAGGTTCCAAGCTTTGAGGAGTTGGGCGACAGCATCCAACCGCTGCTCAGCGGTACGTCGATCTGCAAAGGTGCCCCGGTTATTGAATTGAATTGGGTGTTGCGCCAGCCAGAGCGATATCCGGCTGACAGGGTCGACGCCCTGGCTGTTTCCACGCTTCTCCAGCGCAGTTATACGGGCATTGAGTGCGGGGTCTGCCGCCGTATTCGCTTGTGTAGATTGTCCGTCAATCGGTCTCACATTGAAGACAACGCTGCCGACCCGGTTGATTTGCCTAAGCCCGGACTGTAGGCGCGCTGCAGCTGTCGCATTCGGCGCCAATCCGCTGGCCGCTAGTGACCGTTCGTCGCCGTCATAGTCGAAATCCATGGGGAAGCCGCGCCATTCCGGCGTGTCTATCAGCGCTTCAGCACGGTTTTCAACTTGGCTTTCCTGCAAGTTCTGGAAGGCTCCATAGGCTAGCCAACCCATCAACCCAATGGCGATAAGGCCCAAAATAACAAGGCCGGTCGTCGGCCGCCGCCGCGGCGCCTCGCCAGCGGCGTTTCCTGAAATAGCCTCATTGGCGATGGTCAGGTCAGCCCGCAGCGCCGCTTTCTCTCCGGGTGGGAGGGCGCCGTTGAAGTCTTGGATCGGGTCAGCCCATCGACTGGAAATATCCAATAGCGCCTGTTGCAGTCGCTCTTCCAGGTCATCCGGCGCCCGTCCGCGCGTCTTCACCGCCAAAAGCGATGTGACTGAACTGGCGATGTGCAATTCCCGGTCACTGAATTGGACACCGCGCACAAAACCATCCGTGCGACCGGCGAAGGTATCGCGGGCGAAAGTTTGCACGACTGACAGCATGGCGGCGAGCTGCTCGCTGTCGTTTTCTTCTGCGCTCGCTAAGTCATCCGCCGCACCGCTATCGCCTATCAGTAAGCCGGTTGGACGATGGATCAATAGCACGCGCTCGACAGCAAATGTTTGGGAGCGCGCCAGCAAGACATCGCCTACTTTCCGGCCTGAGCTCCAGGCCGCAAATCGTGCGCTCCATAGGCTTGGCGAGAAAACGCTGTCTACTGGCCGCGCCAAGCTGTCAGCCAACTTCCGCATCGCCTGCGCGACGGCTGCCTGCACTAAATTCCCGGCAACTGGGTAAAGAGATTCCAGCAGCGCATCCCGCGAATTGCGGATTTCGCGGCGAACGGTATCCAGCACCAACGGCGCCAACGCAGCCGCGACACGGTCATGATCGTGCACGCCTGATTGACGCAACACATCAACCAGGACCCGCCGAATGCTCTCGGTTAGGGCAGGGTCTTCGCCGACACGGTTGTGCAGCACCGCTGTGCGATCACGCACACGGTCAAGCAGCTCCAGTTCTGGGGAAAACAGGAGGCGCTTTAGCTCAGCCGTCTCGTCGGGTTCATTTCTTATCCGGCTGGCCATTAGACTTGCCGGCCTTGGCTGGCGCCACGCCAGCATCGCCGCTCAACCGCATGCCGAGCTCCATCAGATAGCCGCCAAGTTCGTCCCGGCTGGCTTTATCGCCGTCCAGCTCGCTTGCGGCAGAATCGAGGTCTGCTTTCAATTCAGCGAGCTTGGACTGGGTCTGCCGGCTCTGCGCTTCGATTTCCTCACGCAGTGAGCGTTGCGCCGAGGTCAAGCTATCAGCCAGTTGCTTCTGGTTCTGGTCTGCTTCTTTGCGGAAGCTGGCGAGCGAATCGTCCATGCGTTCGGACAGCTTCGTCAACTGATTGCCGATTTTAGTCTCCATTTCCTCAATGCGGCGCTCAAGCGCGCGCTTTGATTCTTGCAGACGGTCATCGACAGCTTTTGCCTCGCGGTCGATATATTGCTCTAGCTTACCGAAGCGTTGGTCCGCTTGGCGCTGCTGCGCTCCAAACAGAATTTCGCGGACTTTGTCGATGCTATCACCGGTTTCGGCGTCCACATCGGCTCCTTTGGCGACGTCAGCCATGGGTTTTGGTTCCTCCCTCGTGCCTTTTTGCGCGGGCCGCAATGTTCGCAACGCCACTATCAATCTCTCTCAGACGGGTTTATAGCGTAGAATGATTCAAATTCCACACGTCGATTAGGACTATTCTCATCAGCGCTGGCGCTGAGCAGCCTTTCGGCGCCGCGGCCCACCGAAACCATCCGGTCCGGCTGCACGCCAAGCTTCATCAGCGCGTTATAAGCCCAATCGGACCGACGCTGGGACGTAATGCGGTTCGCCTCGACCGCGCCGTCGCTATCGGCATAACCAACGATACGCAGTTTGACGCTTGCGGGCATCGAGAGCGCTACATCAGCTGCTTTTCTAAGCGTATCCAACGCGGCGTCATTGTCATTTGGTTGATCGCTGCTGATGAAAGTGATTACGAGCGGCTGCAGCGCACGATTGGCAGCCTGAACAGGGCTCTCCGCCTTCGGCTCCGCTGCCCGAGCGATGCGGTCTATGCGCTGATCCAAAATCGTGATGGCGTCGCTCGCGCGTTCTTCCAGGTCTTCGAGCTGGGCGGTGAGTTCAGGGCTTGTTTCAGCTCCCGATGATTGGTTTGTAGCGGGCGGCGCAGCGCGAATTGCGGCCAGCGCCTGCTCAATCTCGCTGAGCTTAACTGCAAGTCTATCCGTTTCCGCAAGGGCGGCAGCGCTGGCTTGTGCAGATTGGCTAACCGCTGCCGCCGCTTGTCGTTCGACGGCTGCTGCATTGGCCCCAGCTAAGTTGGCTATGCGGTTTCGGAGGGCTTCGATATCAGCTGCAAGGGCGCTGATTTTTGTGTCATTGGCGGCAGCGGCGGCTGGTGCGCCAGCTAGGGCCGCGAGCGCCTTTTCGGCGGCGGCGATGCGGTCTGATTCAACCGAAATCTGGCTGTTCACGCTTTCCAACGCGGCAGCGATGGTTTGCAGTCCAGCGGCATTGTTCGCAGTGTCGCTTGGCAGCCCGGAAAGGACGGCTAGGCGTTGTTCTGCGACCGCTACACGTTCAGATTCGACACGCATCTGCCTGGAGATTTCATTGATTGTCGCGCCGACAGCAGCAAGTGTGCGCTCTGTTTCGTGATTCCCTTTTTCAATCGTCGCGCTCACGGTATCAAAACGTCCAGAAAGTTCAGCTGTCTCTTGGTCAATCTTCGCTGCAAGGGTGCTTTGAGTATCTCGGATACGTTGGCTGGCAACACCGCTTGCCGTTTCAATTTTGGCGGTGAGATCTGCATTCGCGTCACGGAGGTCATCCGAGAAAGCGCGCGTCGTATCCTGAAGGCGCTCTTCCGCAATTGTCTGCGCCGCTTCTATCTTGCTTGAGAGTTCGGCAGTCGTTGTTGCTATTGTATCGGCGACGGCGTTCTCATTCTCTTCAATTCGTTGATTGACAGCGCGGGTGGATGCAATGGCCACCGCCGCATCACTGCGCACTTGGTCGGTTAGATCGGTCAACGATGTGGACGCAGTTGCTAGGCGGGAGGATACTACATCCAAAGCGGCGCGGGTTTCCGCTAGGCGCTCGGTCGCCCGATCTTGGGTGCGTTCAATTGCAGCGATGGCGCCATTGGCGCTTGCACGTTCTGATGCAATTTCAGCAGAAATTTGGCGACGTGCAGCTTCTGCGCTCGCAGCGGTTTCAGCTAGCCCGGCGCGGGTATCCGCAAGCGCGGTTTGGAGGGCGGCAAGCGCATTGGCCTGAGCGGCGGAGCGACTTGCGTTATCTTCAACGGCGTCTTCAAGGTCCTGGGTTCGGAACGCGACGTCCGCGACGGTGCGGGAGAGGGGAGCCAAGCGACGCTCGACCTCTGGCAAAAGCGCATCCGCAACGGCAGACGCGTTCTGCTCAGCCGGGGCGGGCAGCGTATTGACGGCGAGCGTCAATGGCATTTGAGCGTCCGCAGCAATGCTTGATAGGGCGACCTGCAAACGTTCCAACACTGATTTTGTCGGCGCTAAGCCAGTGATGCGAAGGCCTGTATCATCGACGAAAGCTTCTATCCGGTAGCCATTCAATGCCGGGATTCCTGCAATCGCTGCTTCCGCCTGCGAACGAACTGCGGTGCGTTCTGATCTTTCCAGCCAAGCGTTTCCGCCAAACCATACGCCAACCGCTAAGACGGCGGCTGCAGCGATAAGGCCCTTCCAGGGGAGCCCCCTTTTCTGGGACGCGGCGTCGCTTGCCACAGCGTTCAAGCGGGCCAATAGGTCTTCGCTTAATGCCGCGCCATCGGCAGGATCAAGTGGGCCGCCGACGTCAATGGCGTGGCGGTTCGCGCTTAAGAAGTTAACGAATAGCCGCTCTAACCGCTCGTCAATATTTATCGGCGGCGGGCCGGCAGTTCGGACGGCGAGCAAGAGTGTTGGCGATGTTCTGAGAAACAGTTCAGCGCCGCCAAAATCTAAGCGGCGGAGATCACCGCCTTCAGTTTCGCGCAAGGCATTGCGTGCGAATGTGAGTGTCGCGTTCAGCATGCCAGCGAAGAGCTCATCGTCGCTCTCGCCGCCTTCATCTGTGCGGCCAAAACCGCCGTGTCGTGCAATTGGCGCGCCGGTCGCCCGGTCCGCTAATAGAAACGCCTCGACCCGGAAGCGGGGCCGGTAGCGCAGTAGAATCTCTGCCTGTGAGCGGCCCGTGATGCGGGAAATCAGCCGGGCGCGCCAGCGGTCAAACGAGAGGGCGCTGTCGAGTTTTTGGTCGACCTGCTCGAAGGCTTGCTTGATCGCGTCTTTGACGGCGGCGGCGACGAGGCGGCCAGTGATCGGATAAAGCGCATCCACCATCATGTCGCGCGAGTTGCGAATTTCGGTGCGCATCGAGGAGGCAATCAGCGGCGCCAACGCGCTGGCGACGCGTTCATGGTCGCGCGCTTCCGCCGTCCGCAGAACCTCAACCAGGACAGTTTCGACGCTTTCTGTTAGCGCAGGCTCATTGCCGACACGCGCGTCGAGTTGGTCTGCGCGGCGTTGCAAATCAGACAGCTGGGCAAGCTCGCGCGAGAACAGAAGCTGCTTTAGCTCATGCTCAGATTGCGCACCACCGTTGCCGATATCTGTCGTCATTCGCGCCAATCGTCGCTTAGATCAAAGTTTCAGTCTCAATAAATCCGATGAGTTCGATATCGTAAATGGACCTCTAACACCACGGATATAATGGTATTTAGCCCTAAGTCTTGCATGGCTTGGGGAATCGCCCAAGCAATGTCTCAGTTTGAGAGTAAAAAAGTCTCATTTTGCCTTTTGTTTCAGTGAATTATGCAATGTAGGTTCCGCGCTCCCTCAACAGACCTGCTGGAGCGCATTATGCGCAAGGCGTTAATTGCGACGATTATCGGAGCATGCTTCGTGATGGGCGGCGGACTCGCGGGCGCGAGTTTCATCCGCTATGTCGCGGCGCCAGACTTGGTCCAGTCTGCGGGAACCGCTGCAAGCGTTCGACGGGCTCAAGCGCCGAAGTTGGCCTTTGTGGGGCCTGATAAGGCAAGGGATGAAGCTTGTTCGGTCGAGGAAACTGTGTGTGACGCAGCATTTGCCGCGTTCATGCTGCAGGCCGTGCTTGGCTCAAATGGAGCTGGCGGCGACGCCTTGGCCGCACTCAGAGATGACGCTGCGCGTAAACTGGCCGCTGCCGATCGCTGAACGATCTGTCCTTGCAGCCTGCCCATGCCGCAGGAATACTCAGGGCTTGATTCGTCAGGCGATGGAGTTGAGGGATGGCAGGGCTTGCTGCGTTTAATCTAAAGCAGTGGATTGAGGATAACCGTGCGCTTTTGCAGCCCCCAGTGGGCAATGCGCAGCTCTACAAAGCCACCTACAAAAACTTCATCATCATGGTGATTGGCGGCCCGAACGAGCGTACTGATTACCATGATGATCCTGGCGAAGAGCTGTTTTACCAGGTCGAAGGCGATATCATTCTGAGGGTGATCGAAGACGGCCAGCCGGTTGATGTGCCGATCCGTGAGGGTGAGATGCTATTGCTGCCGCCGCATGTTCGGCACTCGCCGCAGCGGCCCGCAGGTAGTGTTGGCCTTGTCGTCGAGCGGATCAGGCTGCCAGGCGAGTTGGATGCGTTTGAATGGTATTGTGAGGAATGCAACGCCTGCCATCATCGCCGCGAGTTCGAGTTGGCTGATATCGAGAAAGACTTACCGCCGGTATTCGCCGAGTATTACGGCGACGCATCTCTCAGAACCTGTGACGCCTGCGGGCATGTAAACCCCGGGAAACCTGGCTGATTACGAAGGGTCGATAACAATGCGTGCAGTTGTTTGTTCCGAATTTGGCGATCCAGAAAAACTCAGCGTCGGCGAGTTGGCTGTGCCTCTGCCAGGGCCGGGCGAGGTTTTGATTAACGTTTCCGCAGCCGCAGTCTCGTTCGCGGACACATTGATGATCCGCGATATGCACCAGAACAAGCATGATTTGCCGTTTGCGCCAGGCATGGAGGTCGCCGGAACAATCACAGCTTTGGGCGCAGATGTTTCGGACTTCATTGTTGGACAGCGCGTGATGGCGTTGGTGTATGATGGCGGATATGCCGAGCAGGCGTTGGCTCTCGCAACCGAAACCTTCGTGATGCCTGATGGCGTGGCCGATGAGGCCGCGGCAGCACTTTGTTCCGTATACCTGACAGCCCATTGTGCGCTCGCATTTGATGCTCGGCTTGGCCCTGGGGAGACGCTCTTAGTGCTGGGCGCTGCTGGTGGAGTAGGGCTGGCTGCAGTGGAGGTTGGCAAAGCGCTGGGCGCCCGCGTGATTGCTGCAGCTGGCGGGCCGGAGAAGACGGCCGCGGCGGCTGTCCATGGCGCCGACGCCGTTATCGACTATCGCCAGGAGGATCTCCGCGCCCGGGCCATCGAGCTTTCGGATGGCGGTGTTGATGTGGTGTTTGATCCCGTCGCCGGCGATTATTATGAACCGTCATTCCGCGCGTTGGATTGGGGCGGTCGCTACCTGACAATCGGCTATGCGGGCGGCGCAATTCCCAAAATTCCGGCCAACTTGCTGCTGGTAAAGAACCGCGCGGCGTTAGGCTTCGCGCTGATGCATTATCGCCGCCACAAGCATGCCTTGCTGCAGAAATCTGGCGCGACTTTGCTGAACTGGGCGGCGGATGGCGTTATTAATCCGCATATCGCCGAGACCTTTGAGTTAGATGGCGCGCCGGAAGCGATGCGGGCGGTCATGGACCGGAAGGCGATTGGCAAATATGTCCTGCGGGTGTGACGGAACGCACACAGGCTCCATCGGTTTCATATTCATCCGGCCTGTTTTCGCCGTAATTGACAGCCAAGTATGGCAATCAATCGGCGAGGCCGCCTTATTCAACGAGAGTTGGATATGCGATTAATTCCGAAAACGTTGGTCATCGCGGCTGCCGCCGTGGCGCTTATGGGCGCTGGCGGGGACAATGGGCCGGACGAGGACGAAAACAGCATCGTCTATCAGGCTGATATTCAGGATAGCCAGAATAGATATACGACGATCACAACGATTATGGTCGCAGGTCCAGACGGGACTTTGAGCGCATCTGGTTGGCGCGGATTTGACCGGCGGAACCAAAACAGGCTCGATTACTCCGCCACGCCAATTTTCGGCCACCTATTTGAACATCGTTATGACAAAGAAGACTTCGACGATTACAATCGTATTGGCGAAGTGCGGATCGACGGGAATAAGCTCGCGATTGTTCTGGATGAAACAGCGGCTGAGCGATTGGCGGAAATACGGATGATCGCAGTGTTAAATCAAGACGCATCCTATGAAACACGCGGCGGCCTTAAAGCGCGCGGCGCTGATGCGGGATGGCGCACGCGCGGTCGTGTTGTCGGCGATGCTTACATCTCAGCGAATGGCGCAGCGCTGGCGCTAGTTCGCCCCTTTGTCGTGACGGATTCTGCACTCTGGTGAGATGGCGCTGGATATATGGGGGGCTGCTCGTCAGCGTTGTCTCACTCGCACTTTCAGGGCGTGTGGCATCGGCGGCGCCTTTGGAGCCCGAGACGATTACGCTCAGCCAGCCTAGCCCGAGCGGCGGAAAGATTGACCGCGCGTATCACATTCTTATGCCGCCTAATCTGAAGCAAAATGAGCGCCCGCCTGCCGTGATCTTGCTTCACGATGCGGGCGATGATGCGCTCGCTGCAGTGTACCGGCATGGCTGGATTGCGACTGCGGCCCAAGCCCGGTTCGCCATCATCGCGCCAGAGGCAGGACTGCAAACACCAAGCCGCGCAGCAGGCGGTTTCTACAACGCCAGAGTATGGAATGCTGGTTCCAAGGCTGCAGCCGCATGGGATGATGTCACGTTCCTGGAGGCCGTGGCCAAAGACGCTGCAAAGCGAAAATCACTGGATGGGAAGCGCCTGAACCTGATCGGATTCGGGGAAGGCGGCGCCATGGCGCAACGCGTTCTGCGTCAAGGCAAAGGGCGGTTTGCTGCATTTGGCAGCATTGCTGGACCTCTTTACGGCGCAGCTGAAGCGGCCAAACCTGCGCCGCTCTATCTGCTATTTGGCGCTGCCGACCCAACAAACCCATTGAATGGCGGCGCGATCTATACGCCCTGGAGCGGCGCCGCAACTGCGCCAGCGCCCGCTAAGGCATTTCACGGCTGGCGCGCTGCGCTTGGGTGCGTGGCGGCGCCTGATGTGGCGAGTATTAGAAACGGCGTTCATTTGAATGAATGGCGTGATTGTTCCGGCAAGGGCGCTTTACATGCGGTTTGGGTTGAAGGCCTGGGGCGACAATGGCCGGGGACCGGCGCCGGACCACTGCCCGAACGGGTGACGGGGCCGCCAAACAACGCCATATTCGCGCCGTGGGACATCTGGCGATTCTTTGAGGCGCGCCGGTTAGCCAACGAAAATTAGTTTTCAGAGCAAGGAGCAGCGGAATGACGATGCGCGCATGGCGGGTCGCCGAGTGGGGCGGCCCTGAATCTATGTGCCTACAGCAAATCACAGCGCCAGAACCTGGGCCTGGCGAGGCGGTCGTTCGGGTGCGCTATGCCGCCCTGAACTTCTTCGATGGCCTGATGATTTCCGGCAAGTATCAGGTGAAACCGCCATTTCCGTTCACGCCTGGCTGCGAAATCGCCGGCGAGGTCGTCGCTGTAGGCGAGGGCGTAGAGATTAAAGTTGGCGACCGGGTGTGTGGCCAACCGGACTGGGGCGCGTTCGCGGATCAATGTGTGATGCAGGCGCACGCGCTAAGCCCTGTGCCGAATAAAGTTGATTTGAAGGACGCTGCCTGTGTGCCCGTTGTCTATCCAACTGGCCATATTTCGCTTCGCCGCCGTGCGAATTTGCAGGCAGGCGAGACGTTGCTGGTCACGGCCGCAGCGGGCGGTGTTGGGATAGCGGCAATTCAACTCGGCAAAGCCTGGGGCGCAAAGGTCATCGCGCTCGCTGGCGGTGCGGAGAAATGCGCAGTTGCAAAGGCGGAGGGCGCAGATCATGCGCTGGATTACACCAGCGGGGAAGATTGGGTGGAAGCGGTTCGAGAGATCACCGGCGGTCAGGGCGTCGATGTGGTTTATGACCCCGTCGGCGGCGAAATTTTTGATAAGGCGCTCAAGGTCATCGCATTCGAGGGCAGGGCTATCATCATCGGCTTTGCTGGCGGCGAAATTCAGAAAATCGCGGCGAATCGACTTCTGCTAAAGAACGCGTCCGCCGTTGGCGCGATCTGGGGCCGGTATCGTTCTGGGAATCCCGGCTATGCGGCTGAGGTGATGGCTGATTGCTTCCAGCTTATGGCGGCTGGGAAGATCAAGCCGGCGATCTCGGCGACATATTCGTTGGAACAGGCTCCCGAGGCGATTGCGGCGCTCGATAGCCGTAAAACCTGGGGCAAACTTGTGATCGATATGGCGCTCTAACGCGCCTAAGCTTCCAGAATAGAAGCGCGTTTCAGGGCGAACGGCATTTCGCCCTTGAAGCGGCGCACATTGAACTCGCCACTGACCCGGACGGGACCACGCGGGAGCCGGTCTGGCGCGTGTGTCAGCTGTAACTCTGCTACAGGCCAAAGCTTCTGTGCGTCACAAGCGGGGCAACCTACAGCCCGGCGCGTCAGCAGGACGCGATTGAGCGAGGGCGTTTTCCGAATGAATCCGGTTAGTGTCCGTTCCTGGTTGGCTGCGGCTTCGAGTGTCGCAGGGAACATACGGTGGTCGGAGGTTTCGCTGGCGGCACGCTCCATTGCTTGCCAAAGCTCATCATCTTCACCGTGCGCTAGATGCGGTTGGTCTGGTCTATGCGTCGCTTGGGGGGTGCAGGCGCCCATTCCGCCGAGCGCGAGGACGGCAGGCATTGCGCCAGCGAATTTCAAGATCGAGCGGCGCGATGGGTTGAAGGTCAGTGAACGCATGGGATGGTCCTGGGGGCGGTGTTCTGATGAAATGGTAATATGCCGCTCCGCCATTAAGATCAGCTTCGCCGGAAACACTAAACTTTGAGACAATTGTTATGGCGGGTCAGTCAAGCTGGCGCGCGGCCCCTTACGAAAGCGCTTGTTTAGATAATGAAATCAGCAGGCTTCGCCATTCTGTTCCCGTTCTTGTTAACTCCAATCGTCTCCTTCTTATTCAGGATGGTGAACGCGACTATCGCGCCTGAATTGGTCGCGGAGTTCAATCTTGGACCCGCTGAACTCGGCCTGATCACAAGCGCCTATTTCATCGGCTTCGGGTTGACGCAATTGCCCATGGGTGTGCTGCTGGACCGATATGGCCCGCGTGTCGTTGTGATCCTGTTGCAGTTGATTGGCGCTTTGGGGGGCGCATTGTTTGTCGTGTCCGACGGGCAATTGGGCCTTCTGATCGGGCGATTCTTAATTGGCGTTGGCATGGCGGGCAGCGTCATGGCGGGGTTGAAAGCTGCAAACTTGTGGTTTGACCGGGAACGGCTTCCGGCGATCAACGCCTTGCTGTTTGGCATGACTGGGCTTGGCGGCATGCTCGCGACGGGGCCTTTGGCATACATGCTACGCGTCATCGATTGGCGAACGGCAATGCTAATGATCTGCGTCTACTGCTGCGCCATCGCAATCGTCTCTGCGATGATGATTCCATCCGTTCGGCAAACTGGCCCAGCCCCACGTTTGGCCAGTCAAATCGCGGATATTGGCAGGCTTTACAGGTCACCCATATTCCTGCGGTTTGCCCCCATTACTGTCGCTGCAATCGCCGGATATTCGAGCTATCAGAGCCTTTGGGCTGCAATTTGGCTGCGAGACCTGGAGGGTTTCGGGCGGGATGCGCAAGCCTGGGCGCTGTTCACGCTCATGGGGGCGATGATGGTCGGCAATTTCGCCTTCGGCGCGATTAATGCACGGCTCCGGGCGCGCGGTATTTCGACGTTGAATGCCGCACTTTCGGCGATGGCGCTGATGATGGTCCTGCAAGCGATTATCGTGCTGGACATTTTGCCATCCTCGCTGCCGCTTTGGATTGTGATGGCGCTCTGTACAAGCGGGCCTATCGCAATGTTTGCGGTGCTTTCACAGCGGTTTCCGCCTGAGTTGGCCGGGCGCACCAATACAGCTTTGAATGTGCTTGCGTTTTTAGCGGGCTTTCTTGTGCAAAGCGGTATTGGCTTTCTGTTGGACCGGTTCCCTGTGAGCGCCGATGGCGGCTATGATCCTGGCGGACATAGGTTGGCGCTCGGGATAATCGTGTTGATCCAAGTCGCCGCCTTTGCATGGTTTTTCCTCTCCGCCCGGTTTGATCGCTCAAACCGGAGCCTAGCCTGAAGGATGTATAAAATGAGCTATTCCGCCAAGGAAGTTGGTCCGAACCGGTTTCGTGAAAGCATTGGCCGGTATTTCGAAGACTTTGTCATCGGCCACATCTATGAGCATCGCCCAGGCCGCACGATCAATGAGGCCGATAACTCCTGGTTCACGCTGCTGACGATGAACACGCATCCTCTGCATTTCGACCATGAATACGCCAAGCACAGCGAATTCGGTAAGCCTCTCGTGAACAGCGCTTTCACGCTAGCCGTCGTTGCTGGGATGTCTGTGTCAGACACCAGCCAGAAGGCCATCGCTAACCTTGGCTGGAACGATATCAAACTGAGCGCGCCGGTCTTCGTTGGCGACACGATCTATGCGGAATCGGAAGTGTTGGATAAGCGGGAGTCAAAGTCGCGCCCGACCCAAGGCGTCGTGAGTATCCGCACGCGCGCGTTCAAGCAGGATGGCGTGCAGTTCATGAGCTATGATCGTGCAATGCTGATGCCGAAGCGCGGCCATGCGGTGGACGATAAGGCCAATTACTAATGCGCATCCTGCTGGCGGCGCTGTTGTTCGCCGCTGCATGCGCACCGCTACGAGCAGAGGATGATGGCGGCGCAGAGGCGGCATGGAACGGCGCTTGGGTGGCATTCCCTTCTGGGTTTGGCGGGGCTGAGGGGCCGACCACTGTTAAATCCATGGCTAAGGCTCAAGTGTTTGGGGCGAAGGCTATGAAGCCTTGGCCGACGGTCGTTTATATTCACGGCTGTAAGGGGCATGGCTATTCCGCACGGATTGCGCTGATTGTCCTTCGAAATGCAGGGTTTGTTGTCATCG
>JAYNYG010000009.1:72502-83467 GCA_038102935.1 Alphaproteobacteria bacterium
TCGCGCCGAACAGCTTTGCGCGGAAAGATAGGCCTGAGACCTGCGATCCCCAGCGGACACGCCGACTGCCCGGTGCGCCGATGCAGCAAGTCACGACGATGCGGTTTGAAGAAATTACTTATGCCGCAAAGGCTGTAACGAAGGTTAGCTGGGCTGATCAGGATAACCTTTTCCTCTATGGCCATAGCCAAGGCGGCCGTGTGGTCGCGGCCTATAGCGGCGAAGGGTTCAAGGCTGTAGCGACATCGGGCAGCCGTTGTCCCGCGGGCGTTGGCGCGCCTGCCGAGAAGCCTGGATTGTACATGAATGCCGCGCGCGATCCTTGGTTTCGCGGCAAGCCCCCGCCCGGCAAATGCAGAACCTCATCACCGGCGGGCGCACGCCACACGCGGCCTGTCTACGATACGGATAAGCATGTTGTTCTGGCGCTGCCTGAAGCCCAGGCCGCGCTCATCGATTTCTTGAAAGCCAATCTCGACTGAGACAGGCCCAACCGTAGCGCATTGGATTGCGCCCAACATTGGAGAATACCCATGGCTAAAGCAAAGACGCCTTATGAACTGGTCCCACAACTCGGCAAGCTGCGTGATGATGTGCTGTTTGGCGACGTATGGGAGCAGCCTGAACTTTCCAAACGGGATCGCAGCCTCGTCACAATATCTGTGCTGACGGCGCTTTACCGGACCGAGGAACTCAAAGGGCACATGCAACGCGCGCTCGATAACGGCGTCACGCAGGACGAAATTCGCGGCATGATTACCCATCTGGCGTTCTATGCCGGCTGGCCGACAGCTGTGAACGCTGGCCGCGTGGCGATGGACGTTTTTGAAGAAGACCAATAGCCGCTTCAGCTTAATCCGCTTGCGATGGCCTGATAATCCGGCTCTCTGTCCGGATCAATCAGGCCATGGCGCAGAAGGAAGTGAGCGACGACAAGATTGCAGTTGAACTTGAACCGATCGCTGGTCGCGACGATATCGCCTGCCTCACGAGCCTTCATGCGTTGAAACGCACTTGTTTCGCCATCTGTGTTTCGTGGAACGAATGTTTCTGGCAGAGCTAAATCGAAGCAGAACAGCACGTCTGGGCGGATGCCCATCGGTGTTCCCATCACATAGCTGATTGCGCCGACCGGCATTGCCTTGCTTGCGAGGGCAGGGGCGATGTCAGCTTCCTCTGCCGCTTCCTTCATCACATTTTCCATGAGCGACAGGCCATAGGGTTGACCGCCTGCGACCATGTTATCGAGTTTGCCGGGATCGACGCTGGCGGTCATAGCCCGTGTTCCGATCCACAGATCGGGCTCCTGCCGGTCTGCGACCCAGCCATTGATATGCACGCCATAGGAACGGAGCCCAAGCGCCGATGTGGCACCTCTGTCGACGACTGCCAGTGCTGGATCCGTCCATCGGTTTTTTACGCCATAAAGCTCACCGCGCAGGCTCTGGATGAGGCCAGCCTCAAGCAGTGCGACCGAGGCTTCCGCAAGCATGGCGCTGCGGGCTTCAAACGTATTGTAACGTTGCGCGATAGCCACAGTGTCCGTTGAAAACGCAAACCCGCCGATGCGATCAAGTACGGCAATAACCGCATCACTGACCCACCCGACACGCTCTGCTTCGATCATAAACGGCTTATAGACCGAGATATCGTGGGTGTTGCAGCGCCGAATGTGGTCAAGAATGCTCACGCGGCGTCGGCGGCCAGATTGATCGGTTCAGCTGGCATCACTGATTTTGTGCTGGTCAGGACAGTATTCACCATGGGCATGCGGTTCAGCACGCGGGCGAAATACTCGGTTCGGTCAGCTTCGAGACCGGCCATCTGGATGTCCATTACCAATTGATCGCCTTCGACAACGCTGGTCCAGCGTGTCGGCGTCAAGCTCTCTTTGGCAAAGACTTCAAGCACACGGGGCATAGCGCCTGGATCTACGGCGGCATGAACGGAAAAGCACGCAACGCGCGCGGTAGATTGGGTATCAGTCATTGGGAAAAACCTTAGCTGGAACGTCTGCAAAATTAGTCGAACGGAGAAACCCCGACTCTCAGAGAGAAGCCGGGCCGCTAATTCGCAGCATGGTCAACGCTAAGATTTGCATGGGTAATAATATTGCTCATTCTAGCTTCAGCGTCAAGCGCGCTATGCTGCGCCATAATTTCCTTGGCGGAATGCAGCCGTTTCGGCCTATCTATAGGCCATGAGCAATTCTTTCTCCCGACGCGCCGCAATCTTCGGCTACGACATGATTGCTGGCGCGATTGATCCCATGACAATCGGCGCTATGAAGCGGTTTTTGTTCCCGTCCGCGCGTATCTGGGCGGCGGCGAATGGCGCGCGGGGGGATGCTGACGCCGTCTCAACGATGCTGCCGCCGCGCGGCCAGAAACGCATCCAATCGAAAGCCTCTAAGCTTGCGCTTGAGAAGAATGAGGGGGCTCGCCAACGGTCCGCCGAAGCCAATGAAGCCTGGCGGACAACGGTGATTGAGGGCGGAGCAGGCGATCCCGCAGAAGCTGAAACAGCGCGTCGTCGCGCCGCTTCTGGGCATTTAGCCATGAGCGGGCCTTTGGCGGCTGCTATCGGTCGAAGGGGCGTTCCAACAGTTGCTTGGGCGATGGAAGCGCCTGGCGCGGCGTCGCCTTTGCAAGATACGTTCAATGCGCCCGATGATTTGTGGGCAATACAGGCAGGTCCGGAATACCGCGAGGGCGCGTTGATGCGCCGATGGCTTTCAGCCCCAGCTGAAACGAAGCTCGCAGAGGATACGGCTTATGCGCGTGTTAGCTGGCCGGTTGATGTTCAACCGCATGGCGTTGTCGTTGTTGGCGGCGGCGTCGGCGTTGAATGGGACATTTTTGTTCGAATGCGCCGTGGCCACGATTTCGCGAATGTTTTTACAATCCACGGACTTGCGGTCGTTGAGTTGATTTCACCCGGCCATGGACTGCGCCGGGCCGATCATCTTTATGGCGGCGAGAGCTTTTTTCAGTCGGCTCCAGTCTCCGCGGCCGCAAGCCTTGCGGCGCAGGTGCGCGAGACGGCGCGCTGGATTGCCTGGGCGCGCGGCGCGTTCGCGCTGCCTGTCGGATTATTCGGCGTGTCAATGTCGAGCTTCGCGGCGCAACTCGCCATTAGTCATTGTGGCGCTTGGCCAGATGTCGCCCGCCCAGATGCAGCGATGCTCATGGCGCATTCTGGGGACCTTATTGGCGTCACTCAAGGCAGCCTAAGCAAAGGCCTTGGCTTGCCTGTCGCACAAAAGGCGGCGGGATGGACTGCAGCTGATTTTGCGCATTGGGGAGAAGCTTTGGGGCCAGCAGAAGCGCCTGCTGTTCCGCCAAGCCGGATTGTCTCAATCACGGGCCGCCGCGATGGGGTGACGCCATTCAAAGATGGTGAGAGCGTCCGGAATATGTGGGGCATTCCACCTGCGAACCGCTTTACCTTCGGTCACGGCCATATGGGCCTGCCGTTCCGCAGCGTTTTGGACCCAGTAGCGAATGTCCGTTTTGCTGAGATTTTCCGCCAAGTCTAAGCGCCTGCGGCAATGGCTTATTAACCTCAACATCCTAATTTTTGTTCTTGTAGCGCATTGCATCCGGCAGGCGCTTCACTGGAGCAGACATGGCGGCCTCCTCAGCCATTAAATCAGCATCTCCTGCAAAGGAGCCGGGCGGTAAAACTAAGGCACCGCCGCGGAAGCGCGCGCCCGTTTGGGATGCTGAGCGGATTAAGGTAGCCGAAGCCGTATGGGGCGCTGGCGAAGTAGGCCCGGTCGCCGAAAAGTTCTTGCCGCCGCTGCTGCCAACGTTAGGCCTCGATCCCGCAATGACAGCGATTGAGATTGGCTCTGGCTTAGGCTCTCTCTCGCGCAAGATGCACTTGAACAGCGGCGTATAAACGATTGGGTTCGAGGCAGATCAGGTCCTGGTTGAGAAATCCCAGGAAGCGGCGCTGCATTGGGGCCTTCGGCGCAAAACCAAATTCCATCCCTTGAACCTTCGAAAGCCCGTGTTTGAGGGTGTGCGTAAAGGCAGCATCCATTGCGTTGTCATGCATTCTACCGTCACGCAGGTCGCGAATATCGGCAAGGTGATGGATGTGCTCGGCGATCTGTTGGCGCCGGGCGCACGGCTATTGTTGGCGGACTATTTTGTTACTGAAGAATGTGGCGATCCACGCGCGATGAAGAAATGGACCGGGTTACAGCCTGGCCCGACCTTCATGATCACTGTAGCAGAGATGAAAGAAATCCTCATCAACCTCGGCTTCGAGATTCACGTTGATGAAGATATGACGGATGAGTACCGCAGCTATGTCCGCTCCGCCTGGGAAGGTTTCCTGAAAGGCGTGACCGAAGGCGCTTATCCGCTGGAAGAGCTGGGGCCAGCTCTGCTCGAAAGCACCCGCTGGATGGCAGGCGTTAAGGCGCTGAAAGTTGGCGGTCTGCAATTTCGCCGTATCAGCGCGACCCTGCGGCGCTGATTACGCTCTCTATTCCTTTAAAGCATCGTGCCCAAGCAACGCCTCACGGAAGCGGGCGAGGGCGATGGCGCCGTTTCGGATCGGCATGGCGACCGGCGGCATATCAGCTGTGATCTCGACCAGGGCAAACGCGGGCCCTGGGCCTTCCATGATGATTGAGCGGAGCTCGTCGATGCCTGCGTCATCGTTGACGCGGCGGATCGTCGGAATGCCCGCCGCTGTTGCAACGCCTGCCAGGTCAAGGTTCACGCCGGAATGGCTGACCTGACCGCCGGTTTCGCCGAAGCGGCCATTGTCCAGGCAAACAACGGTGAGATTGGCCGGTTTTCGCCAACCGATTGTCGCCAGCGCGTAGAGGCCCATACCGAGTTCTGCATCACCGACAAGGGCTATGACGCGCTTTTCAGGTTGGGCTGTCGCTAAGCCTAACGCGGTTGATACAGCACACCCCATTGCGCCAAGCAGATATAGATTGAGCGGTGTCTCGCCAGCCGTCTCCGCATCCCAGATTGCCGAACCAAGGCCCGCGACGATCAGCAGATTTGGGTCACGGTCCTGGAGGAGACGATGGACGGCGCCGCGGCGCTCCAAGCGGTTCTGTGTTTCATTCGCCATTGTTTCGGCCTCCCTAAAATACTTTGGCGCCAGTGGCGCGCTGGGAAATCAAGGAGAAAACTGGAAGATAGGAATTGAACGCCAAGCGGCCGCTTGCTTCCGTTACTGGAATGACGTCCGCAGACGTTTCGGCGCGATTGACCACCACATTTGCAGCATCCAACACCTTCGGGATCGCCTGGCCCATCGGTGTTTGCCAACCATTGAATTCCCCCCACTCGCCGCGCATGGTTGCGATGGCGAAGAAGGGCGCGCCGACGGAATGCACCAGTCCAAGCGCGTTGACGATATTGCCAACGCCGCTCGATTGCATAAGCGCACAGGACCGCCTGCCGCCAGCCCAAGCGCCGACGCAAATGCCGACTGACTCGAATTCATTGACCAGCGGAAAACAATCGATATCTGGGTCAGCAAGGCATCGGTCAATCAGCTTGGCGTGGCCTGCGTCGGGCACATAGACAACCTGGGTGATGTTCAGCGCCTTGATGGAACCATAAAGCTGATCCTTCCAATCTGCGTTCGTCGCTTCAACCATTCTCTATGTCCTATTCAGCGGGCGCGGCAGCTTGCGCATGCGAGCGATCAACCGGGCGTTCGTCTATGAAAATATGGAACAGGGCTGCGATCAAGCCCAATGCGACGCAAGTGTACCAGACCAAATCATATGATCCTAGATAGTCAAATGCTGCGGCGCCCAAAGTAACCCCAAGGAAGCTGCCCAATTGATGGCTTAGGAACACGACGCCAAACAGCATGGTCATGTATTTCGTACCAAACATCTGCGCGACGAGACCCTGGGTAGGCGGCACTGTGGACAGCCAAAGCACGCCGAGGGCGGCAGCAAACACATACACGGTAAGCGCGGATGGCGGCAGCATCAGGAAGCCTAGGAACACAGCGGCCCGGCCAAGATAAATCAATGCCAGAATGCCCCGCTTGCTGTATCGACCAGCTAGCGGGCCGACGACCAAACAAGCCGCGACATTAAACACCCCGATCACCATCAACGCCTTCGCGCCCAACTGCCAACCAAGCCCAATATCGTTCAGATATTTGGGCAAATGCACCCCAATGAACGTCACGTGGAAGCCGCAGACAAAGAAGCCAATTGTCAGCAGAATATAGCCTTTATGAGACAGTGCTTCAGTCAGCGCGCCGCCGATTGTTTGATTGGCGATGCCTGCCGTCGTCTGATCATCGGCGTTCCGTCCGCTGCGGATTAGGAAGGCCAGCACGATCATCGGCGTTGAGAGGATGGCAACCCAGACGAATGCGTCAGACCATGTCATGTTTTCGAGCAAATACTGGCCAATAGGCGTCATGACGATCATGCCGGCGGAGGACGCTGACGTGATCAGGCCGAACGCCGTTGTACGGTGCTCTTCTTTGACGACTTTGCCGATGGCGCCCAGCACGATACCCATGCCAGCAGCGCTCTGCGCCACGCCGAGCATGACGCCAGCCGATAGGAAGAAAGTCTCAGGCGTATTCGCCGCAGACATCACCCAGAGACCCAACGCCTGCAATACGGCGCCAAATATCAAAACCTTGTGTGATCCATATTTGTCCGCCAGGCCGCCAAAGACAGGTGAGAACAGGCCCCATAGAAGGTTTTGCGTAGCGATGGCGATCGAGAATTGTGTGCTCGTCCAGCCAAGATCGCTCAGCATTGGCGTTTGCCATAGCGGGACGATATTGCGGGTGCCCATGGATAACAGCGCGATCAGTACGCCCGCGACGATCATGATTGCTAGCGGCGGCGCCCAGTAGGTTGGGCGCGCGGGTTCATCAATGGGCGCGTAGGATTGCGCTGGCTCATCCGGCGCCGCACTTGGCGCGTACGCGGCGCCCGCCGGCGCTGTCACACTGGGTTGGATTGGCGGCGCAGCTTGCCGTGTGCGCGGCGGAACATAGGCAGGAGCAGATGGCGCGGGGCCGGTATACTCCGTCACGCCGCCCTCAGGCCGATATACGCGAACGGGCTTCATGCCGCCGCCGGATTGATCCGTCATTCCGAAATTCCTATGGCCACTTTTCGGCTTACCAGCCGCAAAGCGCCTTAATTGATTCGCCCGCCCACATCAGCCCCGCCAGCGCATCGCCATAAAAGGGCGCTGCGACGGCTGTCAGCAGCAGCAATAGCCCGCCGCCGACAAACGCCCAACGCGGTAAAGGCTCACTGCCGCCCTCTGGTCCTGAGTGGTCATCTCGCATTGCAGCAATTTGACTGAGCGAGGGCCGCGCTGCAAGCAGTCTTAATGCGGTCTGTTTTGCGCCAGACGCAAAAATCAAAGTTTGGCCATACTTGCTTTGAGGGCCATGGCGCGGTTACCTCTAGGGAAAGACAGAATAAGGGGAGCAAGACGATGGAATTTGCGATTTCGAAGGCGGGCGAGGATGATTTTGAAGGCGGGCTGCGCGCCTTCTTCGAGTACCGCGACTTGAATATGGTGGATGCGACAGATGGCAAAGTCGTCGCCCATGTCGTCCGCGCTAAAGAAGGCGGCCATGCGGAGCCCAAATGGCATGTGCATGATGTTGAGTTCCAGATGTATTACGTGCTGAAAGGCTGGGCCAAGTTCGAATATGAAGGCCATGGCGTCGTTACGGTGAAACCGGGCGATTGCGTTCACCAGCCGCCGGGCATCCGCCATCGCGAAATTGAGCATTCCGACGATCTGGAATTGCTTGAAGTCGTTCTGCCCGCAGATTTTGAAACCCGCTTGGTCGATGCGCCAGCGTAAATCCCGCTAAACTTAAGGATATCCACTATGGACATTAAAGGCGTCGCTGCCTTGGTAACGGGCGGCGCATCAGGCTTGGGCCGTGCGACTGCTGAGAAACTCGTTGAAGCGGGGGCGAAAGTTACGTTGTTGGACCGGAATGCCGAACTCGCGGAAGAAACTGCGCGCGAGATCGGCGCGCTGGCTGCTGAATGCGATGTGACCAGTCCGGATTCCGTGACGGCAGCCATCGCCAAGGGCCGGGAAGCCCATGGCGTCGCGCGTGTTTGCATCAATTGCGCTGGGATCGGCGGGTCCGTCCGGATTATTGACCGCAAAGGCAATCCGATGGACTTGGACCACTTCCGCAAGATCATTGAGGTCAACCTTGTCGGCACCTTCAACACGCTGCGGTTGGCGGCGGCTGAAATGTCGAAGGAAGATGGCGGCGAGGACGGCATCAAGGGCGTGATAATCAACACCGCCAGCGTCGCGGGCTATGAAGGGCAGATTGGGCAGGCGGCCTATACTGCTTCCAAAGGCGGCATTATTGGCCTGACCATCCAATCCGCGCGGGATTTGTCTTCCCATGGTATCCGCGTTTGCACCATCGCCCCTGGCATCATGCTGACCCCGCTGCTGATGGGGCTCCCGGACGACACGCTGAAAATGCTGGGCGACCAAGTGCCATTCCCGAAGCGGACTGGTCACGCGTCCGAATACGGTTCGCTCGCCATGGAGATTGTTAGGAACGACTACCTGAACGGCGAAGTTATCCGCTTAGACGGCGCCATCCGTATGGGACCGCGTTAAAGGGTGGACGATCATTCTCCAGAAGACGCATTTAGCGATTGGGCACCGGTTTCGGTCGGCGCCCTTGGCAGCGTCATGTGCCCGCCCGGATGGGCGCTTGAGGGCGCTGCGCAGGACGATGCTGGCGTGGCTTTGAAAGCGCCAGACGGCGCGGCGCGGCTCGTCGTCCATGCCGTAGTTCATAGCGCGCTTAAGGAAGATACAGACTTTGCTGGCCGGATGCAGGCGGCGGCGGAGCGTGTGATGGCGCATATGATCGTGAAGGCCGGCGCCAGCGAGCCGGAGGTCAACACGATAGAGGGCGCGGCCCAGCCCATCCTAGAAATCGCGTCTGAATTCTATGAAGACCCCGAAACGCCAACCGTCAAAGTGCGCCAAGCCCACGCGCTGGCGCCCTTGGATTCAGGTGCTGCGCGTATCGGCGTCATCGCGTTTTCATTGATGACGCCAGCGCTATATCCAGAAACAGCGAGCGCCGAAATCGCTGCCGGGTTCCGCCAGAGCCTTCGCGCGGCGGCGGCTGCGCTGACACAGCATGCCGCCTAGGGCATTCGCTTGATTTTCGCCGTATTTACGCCAGGTATGTGATGTTGGCGCCGTATTTGGCGGCAAATTGTGTTTTGCCCGTTTGCCTGTTCGGCTGTCTATTGAAAGTCTGAAAAGCAGGAGCGGCAAATCGCGACGACCGTGGTCGACGTTGAAGACTTGGACGGGACTGACGGTTTCACGATAACGGGCCGCGCAAATAATGATTCCCTCGGTTCATCCGTCTCTAACCTTGGCGATGTAAACGGCGACGGAATTGACGACTTTGTCGTTGGGGCCGGGGGCACTGATCCCGGCGGCGCCAATTACGCTGGCGAAGCCTATGTTGTGTTTGGGCAGACAGGCGGATTTGGCGCAACGTTTTCGCTTGCTGACTTAGACGGAACAAACGGATTTCGCGTCGAGGGGATCGATAGCTATGACGCGATCGGCACCGCCGTTTCCTCGGCTGGCGATTTCAATGGCGACGGAATAAACGACATTTTGCTGGGCGCGAAAGGCGGCGATGCAGGCGCTAACTTCTGCAATGGCCAGACTTTTATTCTGTTCGGCTCAACAACCGCATTCAGCGCGGTCCTTGATCTGGACCAGCTCGACGCGACAGAGGGTTCGCGGCTAGACGGCATTTCCGGTGTTGATCAAAGCGGTTACGCGGTGTCGGACGCAGGTGACGTGAACGGCGATGGATTTGCCGACGTTCTCGTCGGCGCGCCCTTCGGAGACCCGAACGGCGCTGGCGGGGCGGGCGAAAGCTATGTGGTGTTCGGCGAGTTCGGCGGCATTGGCGCTACCGTTGATTTGGACAATATTGACGGCCAAAACGGGTTCGTTGTTCAGGGCGCAGCACAATCCGATCGATCTGGCGACGCTGTCGCTGGCTTGGGCGATATTAATGGCGGCGGCTTGGATGATATCGTCGTTGGCGCGACATTGGC
This sequence comes from Alphaproteobacteria bacterium, assembly GCA_038102935.1. Lineage (GTDB taxonomy): Bacteria > Pseudomonadota > Alphaproteobacteria > Bin95 > Bin95 > VMCJ01. The sequence continues at coordinate 82,623 of JAYNYG010000009.1, forward strand.
AGACCAGCCTGGCCGCGCGAACGCTGGCGCCGCCATTGTTGTTCTGGGGCAGAGCACAGGATTTACTGCGGCAGTCAACGCGGCGACTTTGGACGGCTCAGACGGCTTCCTCATTCTAGGCGCCGAGGCCAGTGACGGTGTTGGCAGTTCTGTATCAAGCGCCGGTGATTTTAACGGCGATGGCTTTCTCGACATTCTGGTTGGCGCAGAGAACGCCAATGCGGGCGGCACAGGCGCCGCCTTCGTCGTGTTTGGCGGCGGCGACGGTTTTGCCCCGACGATTGATCTTGCGGATCTGGATGGCAGCGATGGGGGCCGCATAAATGGGGTTAGCACGGGCGACGGTTTAGGGGGTGCGGCGTCGTTGCTTGGCGATTTTAATGGTGACGGGCTGGACGATATTCTTATCGGGGCTGCCGCAGACGACAATGGCGGCTTGAACGCTGGATCGACCACCGTCTTGCTGGGCAGCTATGATGCTTTCCCAGCTGTCTTTGAACTTTCAACGCTGGATTCAAGCGAAGGTTTTAGGATCGATGGCCGGGATAATAACGACCAAAGCGGCGGCGCCGTATCCGCGGCAGGCGATATCAACGGCGATGGTCTGGCAGACATTTTGGTCGGTGCGGCAAACGCAAATGCGAACGCAGGCGAAACCAATATCATTTTCGGTACGGCGGACCCCGGCGCGATCCTTGGCACATCCGGCAATGACAATCTGAGCGGTAACGGCCAGGACAACGTCATGATCCTCGGCGCAGTCGATGATGTGTTTAACGCAGGCGGCGGCGATGATGTGGCACGCGGAGGTGCTGGCAGGGATACTGGTTCGCTCGGCGGCGGCG
>JAYNYG010000009.1:83567-92619 GCA_038102935.1 Alphaproteobacteria bacterium
GGCGGCGCTGGCGATGATGTCTTGAACGGCAGTGTCGGAGACGACACGTTGTTCGGCGAAGATGGGGCTGACCGACTAACGCTTGGCGGCGGAGCGGATGCTGCAATTGGCGGCGACGGCACAGATTTGATATTCGAACGCGCTGATCAGCTTGGCGCGGGCGATCAGCTTTTCGGCGGGATATTGTGCGAGCCGGCGGTGGGAATGACATCATCACCGGCGGCGGCGGCAACGATACGATCTTGGCGCAAGGCGGCGACGACCGCATTGAAGGAGGCGCAGCGACGGACCGGATTGTTGGCTCCATCGGCGTTGATACATTCGTCTTTGCGCCCGGCATGTAGATCGATGTGATCTTTGACTATACTGACGGCACGGACTTGCTGGATGTATCCGGTTTCGGCTTCTCAGATTTTGCCGCAGAAGTGCAGCCGAAGATCGGCATTGTGAACGGCAAAGCTGTCCTAGATCTAGCGTCTGGCGACCGGGTGATCTTGAACGGCGTGGCTGCTGGAGACTTGGACGTAGGCGACTTCATTCTGGCTTAGCGCTGGTTAGCTATCGCCAAACCGGGATATCCGTTCTGTCGCCTTGGCTCAGTAAAACTTGCCAGAGCTGGTTGATGCGCGCGCGGAAGCCTGCGGCGGCGGCGGCCAGGTAGAATATCCACATCCGTCGGAAGCGTTCGTCATAACGCGAATGATCCAAATTTGGATACGCGGCTTCGAAATTACTTATCCAAGCCATGACAGTCTTGTCATAGTCCGGACCAAAATTGTGCCAGTCCTCAATAACGAAATGCGGTTCCGCAGCGCGCGTAATCTCTGTCGCGGACGGCACGTGGCCATTGGGGAAAATGTAGCGGTCGACCTAGGGGTCTAAATGGGGCCCAGCGTGATGGTCGCCAATTGTGTGCAGCAGGAACCGCCCTTGCGGGTTCAGGCACCTCTTTGCGGTTTCAAAATAGGTCGCATAGTTCTTCGCGCCGACATGCTCAAACATGCCGATTGAATAGATTGCGTCGAAGGTTTCGGTAAGGCTGCGATAGTCCTCAAGCCGGATTTGCGCATCCAAACCCGCGAAGCGTTCTTCACCGAGTTTGACCTGTTCACTCGAAATCGTTACGCCAATGACCGAAACACCGTAGATCTTCGCCATATGGTAAGCAACGCCGCCCCAGCCGCAGCCGATATCCAGCACTTTCATGCCTGGCTGCAGCTCTAGTTTTCTAGCGATTAGGTCGACCTTTGCGATTTGTGACTCTGCAAGGGTTTGTGCGCCGCCTTGCCAGTAGCCGCAGCTATACATCATCAGCGGGTCGAGCATTTGCTCGAATAGATCATTGCCGGCGTCGTAATGGGTGACGGCGACCTCAGCGGCGCGCTCGACCTTTTGGCGATTGGTCAGGGCGTTGTGGAGCGCCTGAAACTTGCGGCCTGCCTTTTCCACGAACATCTTGCTGCGGACGCCGCCGCTATTTGTTCCTTCGCCGCTGCCGCGCATCAGGCGAATAAACATCCCGTCCATACTCTCAGCGTCAAACCAGCCGTCGAGATAGGCCTCGCCGAACGCTAACGATCCGCCAAGCACGGCGCGCTTATAGATGCGCTCGTCATGCACCTGAATATCCCAAGGCCGGTCGCCGTTGACCTAGATATCCACGCTGCTGAGCAGGCTGACAGCCTTTTTCTTGAAGAAGTCGCCCATGGCTTCCTCCAAATTCGAAGAACCGAAAGTTTAACGCTATTTGCAGATCAATCCAGCCTTTAGAGCGGCTTAAGCTACAAGTCTAGCATCAGGCGCTTTCGTCAAAATCCTTCGAAATCCGGTAGAAGTGCGGCATCACCGGACTCATGCCGTTTTTCTCATGGTTGCGCACCAATCCGCGTGCGACGGTGCGGAGATGCACTTCATCCGGCCCGTCGATGAATTGTAACGCACGGCCCCAGCTCCAGAGATACGACAGCGGCGTATCAGGCGTCAGGCCCATTGCGCCAAACACCTGCATGGCACGGTTCGTGACTGTGGTTTGCAAGCGGGCAGCGACGATCTTTATCTTGGAAACCTCGTCGCGGGCAGCGCGCGGGCCTTCCTGGTCAATGATCCATGCAGCGCGCAGAACAAGCAGCCGCGCCATATCAATCTCTTGGCGGCAGAGCGCTACAGCTTCCCGCGTCGTATCGTGGTCAATTGTCCGCTTCCCGAAGGTGTTCCGGTTCAACCCACGCTCGATCATCAGCTCCAGCGCCACCTCGCATTGGCCGATGGTGCGCATGCAGTGATGGATGCGCCCCGGCCCAAGCCGCGCCTGCGCAATCATGAACCCATCGCCTTCATCAGCCACCAGGTTCGTAGCCGGAACTCGGACATTGTCAAACACAACCTCACAATGCCCTTCTGGCGAGATATGATGCATGATCGGGATGTTACGGCGCACGGATACGCCCGGCGTGCCTGGATCGATCAGCACTTGGCTTTGCTGGCGATGTGTCGGCGCATCGGGATCGGTTTTGCCCATGACGATCATCACGCCAAGGTTCGGGTGCATCGCGTTGGTGATGAACCACTTCCGGCCATTGATGACGTATTCGTTTCCATCCCGCGTGATGCGTGTTTGCACGTTGGTCGCGTCGGATGAGGCGACCTCAGGCTCGGTCATGCAGAAGGCGGAGCGGATTTCACCTTCGAACAGCGGCTTCAGGTATTTTTCCTTCTGCTCGGGCGTGCCGAACATGTGGAACACTTCCATATTGCCAGTGTCTGGAGCGTTGCAGTTAAACATCTCGGGCGACCAGTAAATCCGGCCCATGATTTCCGCCAAAGGCGCGTATTCTAAGTTTGAGAGGCCTTGGCCAGGCGCGTCACTCGGTAGATGCGCCAGGAACATATTCCAGAGGCCTTCGGCTTTGGCCTTGGCCTTGATGTCCTCGCAGAATGGCGGCGGAAAAGTTCCGGCCTCGGTTAGCTCATGCCATTCCTTGTCGCGCGGGACGACTTCGCGAACCATAAAATCCGTCAGTTGTTCTTGAAGCTGTTTGACCTTGTCGGAATACCCGAAATCCATGAGCGAGGCTGCCTTCGTTTTGGTGCGCCGCGCGAATGCGGCATGCGGTGATGCGGGCAGTGTAGCGTCCACTGCCGCGTGGGGCTATCGTCGGCTGAGGAGGGCGCGCCCATGCGTTTCGTCGCAGTTGTCAAAGAAGATTGTCCGACCTGTGTCCTGGCTGCGCCAATGCTCAGTGCGATGCGGGCGGCAGGCTTGCCGTTGGAGGTTTGGACGCAGGATAATCCTGCATTCCCAGAAGGCCTCGACCCGCTGCACGATGTTGATCTGCTTAAAAGCCACGCTATGAGCGTTGAAATCGTCCCAACGCTCGCTGCGATTGATGATTCTGGCCATGAACAGGCGCGTATCTTCGGTTGGAATCGTGATGAATGGCGAGCCCTGACGGGTCTTAATGGCCTTGGGGAAGACCTGCCGCCGAACCAACCTGGTTGCGGCGCGCTAAATGTCGCGCCTGGAATGTTGGAGCGACTGCGTTTGGCGTCGGGTGAAGTCAAACTCCAGGCGCGCGAGATTGCTGTCGAGGATGATATCGACCCGATGGAAGTCGCCTATGATCGCGGGTGGACGGATGGCTTGCCCATCACGCCGCCGACGGACCTCCGCGTCGCGCGCATGCTGACGGGCACGAGCCGGCGCGCGGACGAAATAGTCGGCTTGATCCCGCCCAATCTTGTTCCTTGCACGGTAGAGAAAGCGGCGATCAATGCTGTAATGGCAGGGTGCCGACCGGAATACTTCCCGGTGTTGCTGGGCGCAATTGAAACGGCGCTGCAGCCTGAATTTGCAATGCACGGACTGCTCTGCACGCTCGCGTTCTCTGGGCCGCTCGTCATGGTGAATGGCCCAGTCTCCCGACGGATTGGCATGAATTCGGGCGGGAATGCGCTGGGGCAGGGTAATCGTGCGAACGCAACCATTGGCCGGGCGTTTCAGCTAATCATCCGCAATGTCGGCGGCGGCAGGCCGCAAGAAATTGATCGCGCCTGCCTTGGTCAGCCCGGCAAATACACCTTCTGCTTTGCCGAAGATGAAAGTGATGACGAGTGGACGCCGCTTGCGCAGTCTCGCGGCGTTGAGGCCGGGAAATCTGCCGTCACCATGTTCCATGCTGATGGCGTGACAGGGTTTGTCGATCAAAAAAGCCGCAATCCAGATGACCTTTGCGCCTCGCTCGCGATGCAGCTTTGGAGCGTCAACCATCCACGTCTCGCCCGTTGGGGCAATGCCGTGCTGGTGTTGTCGCCGAACCATTATGAGATTTTCCGACAGGCTGGATGGGGGCGGGATGCGCTCGAAGCCCGGCTGCATCAGGCTTTGAAGAGACCGGTTTGCGAGGTAATGGAAGGCGCAGACGACCATCCGCTCGGTATTACCCCAGCCCAAGCGGATTCATATGCGGATGCGGATGGCATGATTGACAAGTTTCACCCTGGCGGATTGCTGATCGTCCGAGCAGGCGGCCCTGGGGCGCTTATGTCCGGGATTATTGGCGGCTGGACTGGCGGTCGCAACAACAAGGAAGTGCGCCCCGTCACGCGCGCGCTTGAGGAGGTCTAACCTATGACAAGCTACACAATGCGCGACCCAACGGCGGAAACGGCTGCAGTGCTGCGGGAACGCCGCCCGCCGCCGCCAAGCCTAGATGGCAAAACGGTGGCGCTGCTCTCGATCTCAAAAGAGCGCTCTGATGAGTTTATGGACGCTTTGGAGCCGCATATCCAAGCGGCTGGCGTCAAAACCATTCGCTTCAAGAAGCCGACGCATACAAAGCCAGCGCCAGAGGCGTTGCTGCAGGATATCGTCGAGCAGGCCGATCTCGTTATTGAAGCGCTGGCTGATTGAGGCTCGTGCACGTCGTGCAGTTTGCATGACATCCACGCCCTCGACACACGCGGCCTGCCGGGCTGTGCGACCGCGACCGTAGAATTCAAGCAGGCTGCTGCTGCACAGGGTGGCGCGCTTGGGTTCGCGCCTGCGATCGTGTGGACTCCGCACCCGATCCAGAACCGTTCTGGCGACGAGTTGGCGGCGCTGGCGGCGGAAGCTGCGCCCGAAATCCTTGCGGAGATCCAGCAGGGCTGAAAGACGTCAGGATAGATCACAGAGTGACGACGCCGAAAGTAGAGAGCCAGCGAGCGCGCTTATTGCGGCTCTCTTGGCCGATCATGCTGTCCAATGTCACCGTACCGCTCGTTGGCGCGACAGATACGATTGTCATGGGGCATCAGCCGGACGCGGCGTTGCTAGCCGGACTCGGCCTTGGCGCTGGCGTGTTCAACCTCGCCTTCTTTAGCTTCAATTTCCTCCGAATGGGGACGACTGGTCCAGCCGCCCAGGCGGCAGGCGCCGGAAATATGGCGGAAGCGCGTGCGATCCTGTATCGGGCGCTCGGCCTGGCGATGCTTATCGGCTTGGCGCTCGTTGCTCTTCGTCCGCTGATCGCGCTCGGGGCATTTTCCATATCGGAAGCGGCGCTTGATGTAGAGGCTGCGGCGACGAGCTATCTCAATATCCGCCTCTTAGCTGCGCCAGCCGCCTTCGCGGAAATGGTTCTGGTCGGTTGGCTCTGGGCGCTTCAGGACACGCGATCCGCCTTCTACATCCAGATCTCCACCAACCTGACGAATATCGTGCTTGATGTGCTGTTCGTGATCGGGCTTGGGTGGGGCGTGGAGGGCGCCGCGGCAGCGAGCGCAATTGCGCATGGCGTCGGGGCGGTGATCGGTTTTGTCATCGTTTGGCGGAAGCTTGGCCCCGATAAGCGCGTTGCATGGACCCAGGTTATCGATTGGGTCCGCATCCGGCGTATGCTGGTGATGAGCCGGGACATCTTCATCCGCACAATTTGTGTCGTTGGCGGATTGCTGCTGTTCAGATACGAGGCGAACCGCTTTGGCACAGATGCGGCGGCGAGTATTGAACCGCTCTACCAATTTCTGACGATTACCGCTTATGCTCTTGATGGGTTTAGCCATTCCGTGGAACCAATGGTCGGTGACGCCATCGGTAAGAAGGATCGGCGCGCGCTCAAAGAAGCCGCCATCGCCGCATTACAGGCAGGCGGCATCACGGCGGCGATCATGTCGCTTTTCTTGCTGGCGTTCGGGGATTATGTGCTGTTGCTATTCACTAGCATCCCGGAAGTTCTGGCTATCGCCGAGCAATATCTGGTCTATGCCGCTCTCCTGCCGATGGTGGCGGTCTGGTGCTATTTGTTCGATGGCATGTTCCTGGGCGCGGCGCTGAATATCGCTGTCCGCAACGCTATGCTCCAAGCGATGGTGATCTATCTGATCGCCCTGTTCACGCTGCCGCGCTATTTCGGCATGGACGGCCTTTGGATCGCCGTGATGATCTTCATGGGATTGCGCGGGGTCACACTGGCGCTTCGGTGGAGACGCCTGTTACGATCTGCGGATTGAATGGTTTGCCTATGAAGGAATGCGCCCAATGGCCGAGTATGAATATCTGAAAGTCGAACGCGATGGCCCCGTTACCGTCGTCACCATCAACCGGCCAGAGGTCTACAATGCTTTGCACCCGCCTGCGCATTGGGAATTTGACAAGGTCTTCAATGAATTCCGTGACGATCCTGAACAGTGGATCGCTATCATTACGGGCGAGGGCGCCAAGGCGTTTTCTGCAGGGAATGATCTGAAGTACCAAGCTGAAGGTAAAGGTCCGCGCGATCGGCCAGCAACTGGGTTTGCGGGCCTCACATTCCGTTACGACCTAGATAAGCCCGTGATCGCTGCTGTGAATGGTTTCGCGATGGGCGGTGGATTTGAGATCGCACTGGCTTGCGATCTCATTATTGCTTCGGAGAACGCGATTTTCGCACTACCGGAACCGCGCGTGGGCCTCGCAGCGCTCGCGGGCGGCGTTCACCGATTGCCGCGTGCGATTCCGCTTAAGCAGGCCATGGGCATGATGCTGACAGGTGGGCGGGTCAAAGCCGCAGAGGGCAAAGAGCTCGGCTTCGTTAATGAGGTGACGCCAGAAGGCGGCGCGCTCGATGGCGCCAAACGCTGGGCCGCGACGATTATGGAATGCAGCCCGATGTCGCTTCGCGCGACCAAGCAGGCGTCCATGCGCGGCCTCAATGCACCGACGCTCCAGGATGCGATTGAAACCACATATCCTGCTGTTCGGGCGCTTTATGCGAGCGAGGATTTGATTGAAGGGCCAAAGGCTTTCGCGGAGAAGCGGGCGCCGAATTGGAAAGGCCGCTAAAGTTGGGCGCGCATCAAGCGACGTTCATGATTTCTGTCGACCGCCGGAGCCCCGGGGAATCTGTACTCGGCAGATTGATTGAAGCGGTGATCAGCCCGCTTTCATCATCCTGCTCAAGGCTCGCCTCGCCAGCATGGAGATGGGCGATGGCGCGGACATAAGTCAGGCCAATGCCCAGGCCTTCTTGAGCGCGTTCAAGTGATTGATCCGCCTGACCGAAGGATTCGAATACATCAATCGTGATCGGCGCTTGGTCCGGCGCCGGCGTATTAGAAACCCAGAGCCTTACGTCGCCGCGATCTGAGAGCACGGTTGCGCCAATCGTGATCGGGCTGTTCGGCGCGCCGTATTTGGCAGCATTGCTAATGAATTCAGCCATCGCGTTAGAAAGAATCCTATGATCGCCAGTTACGATCACGTCCTTAGCGCTTTGGTCAACTTCGAGACGCTGCGCGAGCTCCGCATCGGACTTGAGCGCAATCGTCACCGCCTCCTTGGCGATGGCTTTGGCTGGCACGTCCCGCGTGCTGTTATTCACTTCGCCAAGGTCCATCCGCGACAGTTCAAGCATCTGATCGATCTTGTTCACCAGGCATCGTCCGGAGGAAACGATGATGTCAGCGTAGTCGTCTAGCTCGTTCTCAGAGGCATTGGGCAGCATTTCGCCAAAGCCGATGACGGCATGAAGCGGCGTGCGCATTTCGTGGGATAGCCGTGTGATGAAGAGCGACTTCGCTTTGGATAAGTGCTCGGCCTCGTCCTTCGCTTCGAGCAATGTGTCTTCAATGGCTTTGTGCTTAGATACGTCGAAGCAGGCGAGGGTGTAGCCGCCCGTTTCAAGCGACCGGATGCGGGCTTCTAATACGCCGTTGCCGGAAGGTTTTTCAATTTCGACGGCCCGCCCTCTACGGTCATCCGCCTGGTTGCGAATCTCTAGGACGGCGTTTCGAATGGCTTCTTCAGCCGCACCTGGCTCAGCTGCGAGTTCCGCCATCCGCCGGTTCCACATGACAAGCTGATCTTCCACATCAAACGCGGCCATGCCGACATCCGTAGATTCCAGCGTCGCGGTCAACATTTCGGATTTTTGCGAGAGGTCGCGGCGCGTGCCTGCAGCGGCGACGGCATAGCGTATCGCCTTTTCGATCGCGTCTGGGCTGATACGATCCTTAACGAGATGATCGACGGCGCCTGCTTGCATGGCTGCATAGTCAATTTCGCGGTCGGTATGGCCGGTGAGCAAAATGAAGGGTGTGACGACGCCCGCTTTCGCGGCTGCTTGCACAATCTCAACGCCTGTCACGCCGCCGACATGGTAATCAACCAGCACGACATCATACATATCGAAGGGCAATTGACCGGCGATAGCGGCCATGCCGTCGGTTTCCCAGGTGACCTCATAGCACCCATCGACGACCGCCTCGATGCAATCGAGCGTCAGAAGATAATCATGTTCATCATCTTCGATCAGCAGGATGTGAATAGGCGGTTGCATTGGATACCGTTGCGGCTTTCAGGCTAGAACGAGGAAAAGTTAGGCGGCGGCGCTGGAATGTTCGTCGAACTGCGATGGCAGTTGCACGATCTCGATCCAGTAGGACGTGACGACTTGGGCCACACGCAGCAGTCCTTCGAATGTCACAGGTTTGGTGATGAACGAATTCACGCCAAGGCCATATGTCCGCAGGATGTCTTCCTCCTGACCTTCCCCCGAAAAACTGGACCGCTTGAAGCGTGAATTTTCTCATACTG
>JAYNYG010000099.1:0-6226 GCA_038102935.1 Alphaproteobacteria bacterium
AGCGATGGAGCGTTGATCAAGGCAAACGAATCTTAGCCATCGATCATCTTGCCAGACGACGGATTTCCTTTGCCCAGGCGGCGATGCACTGGCAGCGATCAACGCCGCATTGCGTTAATCGACTTCGGCGATTTCTATTGGGTCGCCAAGAGTGTGCATAAGGCGGTTCGCCCATCCAAAGAGGGACGCTGATAAGACGAGGTCCAGGATTTCGTCAGGGCCAAGTCCGGCCTCTGTCAGCATTGCCATGTCGGCTTTCGAAACGTCCGGCGGGCTTTTCGAGAGCTTCACGGCAAAGCGGAATATCGCATTCTGCCTTGGGTTCAATTCCGCTGTCTCGCCATCGGCAAAAATGCGCTCGATTACAGAGACATCCTTGGCAAGCTGATTATAGCGGCTTGCGTGGACGGCGGTGCAGTAGATGCAGCGGTTCACGATGGATGCGCCGACCGCACCCAACTCCCGTTCCGCGCGGGACAAGCCGTTGCGGTTATACATAATGGCGTTGAAGAGCGGCGTGCGCTCTCGCAGGGTCTCGCTATCGCGCGCCAGCACCAGCACGTATTCAGACACCTTCATATTGGAAGGCGTGACTTTGAGGGCATCTAATTGATCTGGCGTCGCGTCCTCAAGCTTGATCGGCGAAACACGGGGGCGCCAATGTGGGACCGTCGTTGTGAATGTGTGGATGGGGTCGGTCATGATGCGTCTCCCATCAGGCGAAGGCCTATCGTCAGTCGGATTTGGTAGCTGACAAACGCAACGAGTTCGGAAAGGCGCACGATATCGTCCTCCGATACGCCTGCATCTAAAAGCGCGTCTATGTCGTTGGCGATTGCGGCTTCGGGATTGGTTGTCGTGAGGTCTGTGTGCCGCAAGAGCGCGCGGTCTCTTGGATCATCGCCGCCATCAAATGCCGGATCAGCTAGCTTAGAGACATCCGCTGCGCCATCTGCCGCCGTCATCAATGCTTCGAAATGCGCCGCCAGCGGCCCTTCTTGGGAAAGCACAGCCATTCTGCAAGCGAGCGCTGCACGATACTTGTGGGAGAGACCGCCAGGATCAACCGGAATCAGCGCAGCGTCGTGCGCTTGCTCGGTCATAGCCAAAATATCAGCACGGCCTTCGAGCGCGGCGCCCAAAAGACCGCCCGCTGATACGCCGCTGGCCTTAACGGCGGCGGTTTCGAACAGATCTGTCACGTAGCAGAGCTCCTACCTGGGTGTTTGCACTAGAAACCGTATATCTGAAAATTGCCGCCATTTCGATTTCGACGAATATGCCTGCCCGGCAACGTTGTGCTGCTCACACATTGATCGCGGCGGGCGGAAGGCCTCTGCGGGCGCGATCCGCCATAGTCGCCAATGCGGCTTCAAATTGTCGGGCATACCGAGCGCCGCTGAACGTTTGGTTCTTCGCAGCCGTATCCTTGATCGTGCTTGCAGCGACAGATCGCCAAGCATGGTCATTCGCGATCCTCACGGCCAAATCTACATAGTCATCTGCTGTCTCCGCGATCAGACGCGGAAGGCCGACGCGTTCCAACAAGCTCCCGGCGACACGTGCAGCGAATGATCTACCGCGCAAAGTTACGCCCGGCACGTTCATGAAAAGCGCGTCATTGGTCATGGTGTGGCCGTTGCACGGCCAAGCGTCGAGGAACATATCAATGAAGCGATAGCGGCAAAGATGATCCGCCAGGATGAGTGATGGCGTGGTCAAAATTCTGTTGGGCGGCGCGCCGTGCGCTGCCAATTCCCGCCGCAAATTCTGCATGGCTTCGGGGGATGTTTCCCAAAGGAGAAGATAGGCGTCCTCCGTGCCCTGCAGCACGCGCGCCCATAGATCAGCCATGAACGGCGTGACTTTCCGGGCCTGGTTGAGCGCGCCCATGATGACGCCCGTCTCGGGAAACCCAAGATCAGCGCGTGTTTTAAAACGATCTGAGATCGGGCGTCGGCTGTCTGCAGGGAAATATCCACCTGAGAGCCGAGCGGGCTTCTCATCAAAGTAAGGCTCGAGCGCGCGGGGCAGTACAGAATCGTCGGCTATGATGTAGTTGATAGCGGTTGAACCCATGGTGGCTGGAAACCCAAGCCAGTTCACTTGCACCGGCGCCGCGCGCGCCTCCAAAATTGCGCTGCGCGGTTGGCCGGAATAGCCATTGATGCAGAGCAATACGTCCAGGCGGTCTTCACGCAGCTGCAGCAAAGCCTCGTGGTCTGACATCTCGCTCAGATCGACAACGCGCTCAAAGCTGTTGCGCAGGGCGGTCGTGAAAGGATGCACGGGGGCGGGACGATGCGGGTAAGCGATGACTTCGACGCGCTCCGGGTCATGCGCGGCGACCAATTCGCGGATCAGAAATCCTGTGGCATGGGCTTTTAACGCGGATGAGAAATACCCAATCCGATAACGGCCTTTGTTCGGCGGTGGAGCAGACCAGGCCGGGAGGGTGCGAGCAACAGCGGCAGCTTTCCGCGCAGTTAGCCTTGCCGCCTGACGCATCGCTTCCGGGTCATCTGAGATCAGAAACAGCAGGTGCGGATCAATGGAGGCGCCTTGGTTTAGAGAGTCCAGCGTATGGCCAATCAACGGTTCCAGATTATTCCATAGCGCCTGGTCTAGTTTTGAATAGACGGCTGGGCTGAGCGCTTCTTCATACTTCTCTGGCGCCGCCAGCATCGCCGCCTCGGCCGCCTTCAGCGCGTCGTCATAGCGGCCAGCATGGCTGTATGCGGCGGAAAGGTTCGCCTGCGCATTATCGTGGATTGGATCGCGCGCGACACAGGCTTCAAATGCAGAGATCGCTTCATCAACCCGCCCTTGGCCTATGAGGGCTGAGCCAAGGTTATTGTATGCATTCGCCAAGTCTGGATTTGTGTCGAGCGCTTCGCGTGCTGCCGTCTCTGCCGCAAGCCAATCCTGTCGCGCCAGCCAAATCGCAGCGAGATTTGTTAGGATTGACGCGCGCGGCGCATCTGGCGACCTGAGCAAGTCCGTGTAAATCGTTGCTGCGACATCTAGCTGCCCGATGGATTGCGCCTGCATCGCTGCGGCGAAGCGCTCGGCGACGTTCCGCGTCTCTATAGAGCCATCATCGCTCATCCATTCGCTTTCTTGAATCAAGGACCGCCGCGGCCAGTTGGAATGATCTTGCAGGATCGGATCAGATTTTCCCAGATGCGGCTGCGGCGCTGCGGTTGCGGACCTTCCATAACCGGTGTTTCATAAGTCCCTATGTCCTAAGCGTTCGGTTGATTCTGCAACATAGCGCTGTGAAATGCTGAAACTTGAATGAGGCTTTGGTCAAATAATGTCTGCTTCAGAAACGAAAACTGCGCCTGGACGCAAAAATGATCCAAACAAGATGGCAGTTCGCGCCGTGTTTGATCCAACGGTGCCAAGTGAAAAACCGCAGGACTATTACGACCAGATCAAGCAGCGTTTCGCGGAGGAGCGCGACGTTCGGCTAAAATATCGCCCGGAAGGCCTCAGCCAATATACGTCCGAACTGGAAGGCGAGCTTTCCCAATACGAAGTTGATCCTTATGCGGAGGAGCAGACCGCGCGCGAGCCGATTACCGATCACGTTGAATGCCTGTTCATCGGCGGCGGCTTCTCAGCCTTGCTGACAGCGGCGCGCCTGCGGGAGCGGGGTTTTGAGAGCATTCGGATTGTCGAGCGCGGCAGTGATGTTGGCGGCACTTGGTATTGGAACCGATATCCAGGCGCTGCCTGCGATGTCTCAGCCTATGATTATCTGCCGCTTTTGGATGAATTGGGCTATGTGCCGAATAGCTTCTTCGCCAAGGGGCCGGAGATTTATGCGCATTGCCAATCCATCGCCCGCAAATATGACCTGTATGATCTAGCGGTGTTCCAGACGACCGTGACGGCGACGCATTGGGATGAGAAAGAGAAGATTTGGCGCCTGGAAACAGACAGAGGCGACAAGCTTACAGCCCGCTTCGTCATCGTCGCGAACGGCACGCTGGCCAAGCCGAAGCTGTCACGCATTGCCGGGATGGAAACGTTTGAAGGCCACGCCTTCCACAGTTCCCGCTTTGATTACGATTATTGCGGGCCTGATCTATCGAACCTGAAAGACAAGGTCGTTGGTATCATCGGCACGGGCGCGTCCGCTGTGCAGATTATCCCGCGCGTTGGCCGTGCGGCGAAGGAACTGCATGTATTCCAACGCACGCCATCGGCAATCGATATTCGCGACGATATTCCAACGGACCCTGAATGGGCTGCGGCGCTGAAACCGGGTTGGCAAGTCGAGCGGCTAAAGCGCCATGTACTGAATACCAAGCAAGACCCGGTGAAACGCCGCGAGATCGAAAAACTGCCGCGCGCGGAGCGGATCAAGCGCTACGAGAACCAGAATATCGAACACCAAATGCGCATCCATGCCCGCGTCGATTCCATCGTGGAGGACAAAGCGACAGCGGATGCGCTGAAGCCCTGGTACATGCACCGCTGCAAGCGGCCCTGTTACGATGATGAGTACCTGCCTGCCTTCAATTTGCCGAACGTGCATCTGGTCGATACGAAAGGCCAGGGCGTAACAGAGATCAACAAGCGCGGCGTCGTGTTTGAAGGGAAGGAATACACGGTGGACCTGTTGATATACGCGACGGGGTTCGAGGTACAGGTTACGGGCATCTACAACGATATCCGGGGCGAGAATGGTCTAGAGTTGAACGATAAATACTCTGAAGGCATGCGCACGGTATTCGGCGTGCACTCAGCGGGTTATCCAAACATGTTCATCATGGGCGGATACCAGGCGTCATTCCAGTTCAACGTCACATTCATGCTGCAAACCCAGGGCTTCCACATCGCCGAGTGTATCAAATACACCCGTGAAAATGGCCACACGACCATCGACGCCAAACCTGAGACAGAGCAATGGTGGGTTGATGAAGTGATTAAGTTCCGCGGTACGACAGACCGAAACAAGGAATGCACGCCCGGCTATTATAACTTTGAGGGTCAAGAAAACCGGCGTCAGGATGGCAACTACAATGGCGGCATGTATCAATACGCCGAACACCTGGAGGCCGCCAAAGGCAAGTTCCCGGACTATTTCAAGTTCGATTAGCCTGCAGACGGTTTGATGACGCTCTCGCCATATGCGGCGAGGGTTTCTTCAAATGCGTCGCCGAATGCGGAGAGCGGCAATACGATCCGATCAACGCCCGCTTCGGCGCTGGCGGCGATTGCAGACAACGGATCTTTCCCTGAGCCGGGAAGAGCGTCCGGGCAACCTGTCATGATTTCGATGTCTGAGGGATTGCGGCCGATCGTTTTGGCCTCCGCATGCAGCGCTGCGATGACCGTACCTGGATCAAGCCCAGCGCCAGTTGCCGGGAAGAAGCCGTCGCCGTAGCGAGCAGCGCGGCGGATTGCGGGTTTTGAATGGCCGCCAACGATAATCGGCACTTGGCCTTGGACTGGCTTCGGATTGCAGCTCATGCCGTTGAAGTTCACGAACGCGCCATCGTAGCTCGCGTCATCTTTGGCCCAGAGCGCGCGCATGGCTTCAATATACTCATCGGTGCGTTTGCCTCTGCGTTCGAAGGGAACGCCAAGCGCATCAAATTCCTCCCGAAGCCAACCGACGCCTATGCCAAGCTCCATCCGTCCGTCGGTCAGGTGATCAATCGTCGCCAATTGCTTCGCGAGCACCAGTGGATTGCGTTGCGGCAGGACCAACACGCCCGTGATGAGACGGAGCGTTGAAGTGACGGCGCCGACATATGTCAGCCAGGACAACGGGTCCGGCCATGCCATATCGATGCCGCCCGGCAGGCGCCCGGTCGCATTATAGGGATATGGCGTCGTGTAGTCCGTTGGAACGACGACATGCTCGACTGCAATGATGGATTCAAACCCTGCCGCCTCGGCAGCAAGGACCAGACGTTTAGCGTCCTCCGGATCTGGGAAGGCGATATTTCCAAAATGCAGGGCGAATTTCATGGCCGGGTCCAATATGTGATTGCGCCGATACCTGCACTTTCAGAGGGTTTCCTTCGGTTTGCAATGTGCAGCGCCCGAACGGCGCTCATCTGCATTGTTTGGACCCTTAGAAACTGCAAGCGGTCCGCCACATCTAGCCAACTGATTAGGCCGCCTTTATCCGCGCCTTGCTACCCAACATGTTGTGTCCATCATCAAATCATTTGGGATCAGATTGGGATCGTTTTAACGGAGGATT
>JAYNYG010000100.1:0-4323 GCA_038102935.1 Alphaproteobacteria bacterium
ATGAGGATGTGAATGACGCCGACCGGCTGGGGCGCGATCCCACGATGCGTTGGATCGTCGGCGGTAAGGCTATCGAGCGTGGCGGCGCATCCACCAGCCAGATGGGCCGGTTCGACACTGAGTTGCTTTCGATGACCGATAATCTCGCCGCCCTCGCTGATTTGTCCGGCGCGTGGATCGACACGGTTCATCGCCACAAGCCGTTGAAGACCATCGTCCTGGATATGGACAGCTCCGTCAGCCCAACCCACGGCGGGCAGGAAGGCACGGCCTATAACGGGCGTTTCGGCTGCACCTGCTTTCACCCGCTGTTCGTGTTCAACCAGTTCGGCGATCTGGAGCGCTGCGCACTGCGCCCTGGCAATGTTCACAGCGCCCATGATTGGCATGACGTGCTGGCGCCGGTCGTCGCCCGCTACCGGTGCAAGCGGCTGCGGCGCTTCTTCCGGGGGGATGCGGCGTTCGCTCTTCCTGATATTTACGAGTTCCTCGAAGCTGAGGGCTTCGGCTACGCCATCCGACTACCGGCAAACTCAGTTCTCCAGGGCAATATCGCCCACCTCCTGAAGCGCCCGGTCGGCAGGCCGCCGAAGGATGTGCGGCGGTACTACTCGAACTTCAGCTATCAGGCGGCTAGTTGGGCCAAGGCTCGCCGTGTCGTCGCCAAGGTCGAGTGGCATCCAGGCGAGCTCTATCCTCGTGTCGGCTTCATAGTGACGAACCTGGCCCGTCCTGCCGAGCGGATAATCGCCTTCTACAATCAACGCGGCACGGCAGAGCAGCATATTAAGGAGGGCAAGAACGCCATCCAGTGGACGCGTCTCTCCTGCCGCAAGTTCGCCCACAACGCCGTCCGCCTGCAGTTGCATGCACTTGCCTATAATCTCGGCAATTTCCTGCGCACACTGGCGCTGCCTGATGCCGTTGAGCACTGGTCGATGACGACGCTCAGGGACCGGCTGATCAAGATTGGCGGGAAGATCGTTCGCCACGGACGCTACGTCACATTCCAGATGGCGGAGGTCGCCATTGCTCGAAATCTGTTCGCTGACATCGTGCGCCGCATCGACCGGCTCCGACGAAAACCATGTCCTGCATGACCGCCAGCGCATCGATTAATGAGGAACTTCACGCCATCAGTGTGCCCGAAATTTGGCTAACGCGCCCATTTCAACCCGACACGGCCGCTAAACAGTCCTCCCACGACCGGATTGCCCCCATGGAGGCCGTCAGAAGCAACCTGGTTGCAGATCAAACCAATCCTAACCATGCTTTCCTGGTTGGGACGATCCCACATGGGAAATCCTGGTTAAAGATTGGCCAGATTTAGAAAGCCGATGCGATGTACGATATTGCGCTCACTAGGTCCCTATTCCCTGCTCAAACGAGCGAGCCGATTTGGGAAGTTACAGTAGGCGGAAAATTGCAGGAGGTTGCGGCGCGCGATCCTTCTGCGCCTGCATTGGTCGAAGTTACGGTCGAAGGAAAAACCGCACGCCGCTGGACCTATGGCGAGCTTCTGGCCGATAGCGAGGACTTGGCGCTAGCGCTCGCCAGCCGGTTTGCGCCGGGGGAAAAAATCGCTGTCTGGGCGCACAACATCCCGGAATGGGTGTTGATGGAATATGCCTGCGCTCTGGCGGGCCTCGTGCTGGTGACGGCAAACCCTGCCTTTCAGCCAAAGGAACTGCGCTATGTGCTGGAGCAGTCGGGCGCCGTGGCTCTGTTCCAGGTGGAGAGCTACCGCGGCAATCCCATGGCGGATATCGGACGTGAGGCTGTCAGCGGGCTGAAAGCGATCCGTGAGGTCATCTTTTTGACCGACCGCGCCGCGCTATACCGCGAAGGACCGCGCCCTGCCGCGCTGCCGGACGTCAAACCAGGCGATCCGGCGCAGATTCAGTACACCAGCGGCACCACCGGCTTCCCGAAAGGCGCGATGCTGAGCCACCGGGGCCTGGTGAACAACGCCCGTTTCTATGCCGGACGTTGCGGCACGACGGCGGCGACCACCTGGATCAACCCGATGCCGCTGTTCCACACCGCCGGGTGCGGGATGATCACGCTGGGGAGCATGCAGGCCGGTTGTCGCATGGTGTTGATCGGCCAGTTCGATCCGGTTGTCGTGCTGCGGGTGATAAACCAAGAGCGCGCCAACATCATACTGGGGGTGCCGACGATGATTCTGGCGCTCGTTGAAGCCCAGGGCCGCACCCCGGTCGATTGCTCATCCGTCGAGCTGATCAGTTCCGGCGGAGCAATGGTGCCGCCAGACCTGGTGCGCTCAGCGACCAAGGCGTTCGGCTGCGCCTTTTCGATCCTCTA
This sequence comes from Alphaproteobacteria bacterium, assembly GCA_038102935.1. GTDB lineage: Bacteria > Pseudomonadota > Alphaproteobacteria > Bin95 > Bin95 > VMCJ01. The sequence goes on from JAYNYG010000100.1 coordinate 2,326, forward strand.
TGGCCAGACGGAATACTCCCCGACCATCACCCAGCATCACGCCACCGACAGTTTCGACGATATCTGCAACACGGTCGGCCAGCCGATCGCGCAGACCAGCGTTTCGGTCCGCCGGCCGACCGACAACGCCATCCTGCCTATCGGCGACGTGGGCGAAATTTGCGTGCATGGTCCCTGCATGATGTTGGGCTATCACGCCAATCCCGAAGCCACCGCGGAGACGATCGACAGCGACGGCTGGCTCCATTCCGGCGACCTCGGAACGATGGATGAGCGCGGTTACGTGCGGGTCACCGGTCGGGTGAAGGAGATGATCATTCGCGGCGGCGAGAATTTCTTCCCCGCGGAGATTGAAAACGCTCTGCTGGAACATCCAAATATCGCTGAGATCGCCGTCGTCGGCCTGCCGGACGAGAAATGGGGCGAGATCATCGCGGCCTTCTATCGGACCGAGGGCGATGGGGAGGTTGATGTCGCTGACCTCCGCGCCCATTGTCGGGCGCGCCTGGCGCCGCAGAAGACGCCGACCGTCTGGGAACGGGTGACCGCGTTTCCGCTGACCGGCTCCGGCAAAATCCAAAAATTCAGCTTGCGCGACCAATACATAGCGCGCCAGAAAACCTGAGCATTCGAGAGATCAAAGATATGCCGCCACTGAAGCCACAAGCGTCGCTGCCGACGCACGAGGTGCTCAACATGCCGCCGCACCTGGGCGACCAGGATCTATGGGGCGAGGATAGAGCACTGCGGGAGGCGGTAGGGCAGCAAGGCGCCGGTTGGGCCGCCGATCATCTGGCGGAGTTCGGCCGGCATATGGGCCAGGCGGAGATGGTCGCGCATGCCGAGTTGGCCAACCGGTTTGAGCCGGAACTGAAAACCTTCGACCGTTATGGCATGCGGGTCGATCAGGTCGAATTTCATCCCTCCTATCACGCGTTGATGGACGCCGCCGTCGCGCACGAAGTTCACAGCTTTGCCTGGAATCATGTCCGCCCCGGCGCGCATGTGGCTCACGGCGCGCTCCAGTACATGTTCCAGCAGATCGAAGGCGGCGTGATGTGCCCGATGGCGATGGGTTATTCGGCGATCCCGTCGCTGAACTCGACGCCGGCGGTCGCGGAAGAGTGGATGCCCCGACTGCTATCAACGACCTATGACCAACGGGACATACCGGCCGACCAGAAGCGCGGCGTCATGATCGGCATGTTCATGACGGAGAAGCAGGGCGGCTCCGACGTGAGAGCCAACACGACCAAGGCGACTCCCGCCGGAGCGGCTAAAGGCGTCGGCCAGGCCTATTTGCTGACTGGGCACAAGTTTTTCTCGTCCGCGCCAATGTGCGACGCATTTCTGGTGCTGGCCTATTCCGCCGGCGGCCTGTCCTGCTTTTTGGTCCCGCGCTGGCGCCCGGACGGCACGCGGAACGGCATCTATCTGCAGCGGCTGAAAGACAAGCTTGGCAACAAGTCCAACGCCTCGTCTGAGTTGGAGTTCATCGACGCCCATGGGGTCATGCTGGGCGAAGAAGGCCGCGGCGTGCGAACGATCATCGATATGGTTCAGCACAATCGCTTTTACTGCGCGACCGCCAGCGCCGGCATGATGCGCCAGGGCCTGCGGCTGGCCTTACATCACGTGCGCCACCGTTCCGCGTTTCAGCGCAAACTGGTGGACCAGCCCCTGATGCGGAATGTCCTGGCCGACCTCGCCGTCGAAGCTGAAGCGGCCATGGCTTACGGCATGCGGCTCGGCCGGGCGATTGACGAGGCCGAGAGCGATCCGATGGCGGCGGCTCTCGTCCGGATCGGGACCGCCATCGGCAAATACTGGGTCTGCAAGCGCGCGCCGCCCCATGTGGGCGAATCGTTGGAGTGTCTTGGCGGCGCAGGCTATGTGGAGGAAAGCGGCTTGCCTCGCCTCTACCGGGAAGCGCCGTTGAATGGCATCTGGGAAGGCTCCGGCAACGTCATCTGCCTGGATGTCTGGCGGGCGCTGCAG
>JAYNYG010000100.1:4333-6171 GCA_038102935.1 Alphaproteobacteria bacterium
AGGCGGCGAAGGGCGGAAACCGCCTGCTCGACATTGCGACGGAAGCGCTCAAGGAAGACTTGAACGATCCTGAAGACTTCGAACTCCGCGCGCGCGCCGTGACGGAACGAGCGGCCCTCTGTCTGCAAGCCTCCTTGCTGGTGCGGCACGCGCCAGCCGCTGTCGCAGACGCCTTCTGCGCCTCGCGGCTGGGCACGCGCTGGCATGGGGCCTACGGTACGCTGCCGAAGGGCGCAGATTTTTCCGCCATAATTGACCGGATAGCGCCACCCGATGCCTGAAGCTCCAGTTCTCTACGATGAGAGGGACGGCATAGCGGTCGTCTCGCTGAATCGCCCGGATCAGCTCAACACGCTGACCGAGGCAATGGTGCAGGGCGTCGCCGATGCCATAGACCGCGCCACGGCGTCCCCCGACGTGCGCGCCATTGTACTGCGCGGAGAGGGGCCCGCACTCACTGCCGGCTATGACCTCCAGGAAGGCGGGCTGAATATCGAGGAGGGCTTCCCCAACCCCTTCGGCGCACCCAGGCCGGAGGCGCGACCGGGCGTATGGGACCCGGTCGTCGACCACCAGATCATGGGCGCCAATGTCCGGCGCTTTATGAAGATATGGGAATGCCCCAAACCGGTGATCGGCCAAATTCACGGTTGGGCCATCGGCGGCGCCACCGACTTGGTGCTCTGTTGCGACCTGCTCTACATGGCCGAAGATGCCTTTATCGGCTATGCGCCCAGCCGCATTTTCGGCACGCCGACGACCATGATGTGGGTTTACCGGCTAGGGCTGGAGCACGCGAAGCAATACCTGCTTTCCGGAGACGCCATCGACGCCGCCACGGCACACCGCATCGGCTTGGTAAGCCATATCTTTCCGCCGGACGAGATCAGTGAGAAAGTCGAGGCGCATGCTCGACGTTTTCGGCATATTCCGGCGAACCAGCTAGCGCTCAACAAAATGCTAATCAATCAGGCCTACGAGAATATGGGTCTGCGCACCAGCCAGATGCTCGGCACCTTCTTTGATGGCGTCGCGCGACATACGGAAGAGGCGCGCCTCTGGGCTGAAAGCATCCCGGAAAAAGGGTTCCGCCAGGTGGTGGCGGAGAGGGACGACCCGCACCGGGACTACGGCTCCCGCCCCCGAAATAGGGATTGATTAGTACGGCAAAATCACTGGCCTTTTGTGCCTGGCGAATTTCTGGCGAGCGGTTTTGATAGGGGGTTTTCGGATTTAAAGCAGCGATTTGGTCTCTCTCACTGGCCGTGAGATGCGTATAGTTCGACATGGCGACACCGTTTCTCCTAGTGTATTTGACGGATGCCAAATCCGCCCATAGTGTCGCACTTCGCTCCGGAACTCATGTCACAAGAAAAACGGGGGCGAAACGACCCTAGCACTTTCTGTAATGAGGGTTATTAAGGATATCGATTTCTTGGGTGAACGTGGAAATCTCCATTTAAGCCCCGTGTGATAGCCATCACGCAGCCTCTGGCCCCCTACGACCTGCATTGATCTTGAAGCCTGTCAGGGCCGGCTCTGAGTCCATCCCAATCACTTCGGCGCTCTCGGCCCATGTCCGCGATGGTTCTGATATCTGCGCTGTGAATCCGGCATACGCGCCAAATCCCTTTGCTGTCCTGGAGAAGCGGTTGGCGGCGGTTTCCAAGCGCAAGGCAACCTCGCCCATACGCTCAGCAGTCTGTAGCCACTCGCTGTCATCCGGGCCGCATAGGATGGCAAGGTGTCCATCATCAAATCATTTGGGATCAGATTGGGATTTTTTTAACGGAGGATTGGCCTCATCTGATTGTTGATGATTATGCTGCGGCTTTGCG
>JAYNYG010000001.1:0-139238 GCA_038102935.1 Alphaproteobacteria bacterium
ATCCTCCTCTAAATCATACCCTCAGTCTGTCCCATGTGCCCTGACGCCGGACAGCGGAGGGAACGTTTACAGGCGGTTTTGCGACCGGCGGGTCATATGTTGGGTTCTCCAACGTCAAAGGCACGTTCCACGCTGCCGATATCACCGGCGATGACGGCGATAACGTTATCAATATAGGCGACGGTGCTGACGTGGTGAATGCCGGTGCCGGTAATGACACAGTCACCGGCAATGACGGCAACGACATCGCCAGCAACAACAAGACCGTTGATTTGGGTGCGGGCGATGACAGTCTCTTCGTCGGATTTGGCCTTTCCGGCGTAGATATTGTGAACGCTGTCGGCGGCGACGGCGCTGATGACATTTTCGAATTCAGCACGGCTTGGGGCAGGGATGTGATCGAAGGCGGCTTCGGCGACAACGGCATCGAGAAAATCCGCTTCGCTGGCGTCAATGATGGGAACGGCAACGCGCTGGACTTCGGCGATCTGCAGTTCGCTAACTCGGGCGGGGATGCCGTGATCACGATTGTTGGCGTTGCGACGCACAGCGTGACGATCAACAACTTCAGCCACACCCGCCTGGACGCGACCGACTTCGCGTTTATCTAGAGCATCGTCCGTAAACTATGCCTCACCTTTGGGCCGTCCTGAGCGCGTCCCCGGACAGCATTGCGGTCCTTGAACGATACACCGCATCACCCTGTGCACCGCGCCTTGCAGAAGTCGCGCTCAGGCCGGCGAGACGCCTCATATTTTGTGCACGATGCTCTAAGCCTGTGGCCCAGCCTTTTTCAGCACATCGCTCAGCGTCGCCATATCGCTGTGGCAGAGGGCGGCGGCGCGGAGGATGTGGATGGCGAGCGCTGCGCCCGTCGCCTCGCCGAGCGCCATACCAAGATCGAGCACAGGCTGCTTGCCCAGATGCTCGCATACCTTCGCATGGCCGGGTTCACGGCTGAGGTGGCCGACGATGCAGTGATCCAGACCACCGGGCGCAAGCTTGGCGATGACAGCCGCCGCTGCCGTCGCCACGAAGCCATCGAGGACCACTGGAACACGGCCCATCCGCGCGGCGATAATGGCGCCGCAAATGCCTGCAAATTCGTACCCGCCTAACCGACGGAGGGCGTCGAGCGGACCTGTGATCTCATCTTTATGGAGCGCCAAACCGGCATCCACAGCATCCCGTTTCCGCTGCATCTGCTCAGGATCGGCGCCAGCGCCAGGACCGACCCAATCGGCGCCCGTTCCGCCGAACAGCGCAGCGCATAGGGCGGCCGCAGTCGTGGTGTTGCCAATGCCCATTTCGCCAAGCGCGATCACATCGACGCCTTGCTCCACGGCCATCATGCCGTAGGCCATGGCGCGGGCGCAGTCTTTGTCCGTCATCGCAGGCGCTTCGGTGAAATCCTTGGTCGGGACTTCAAGGGCGAGTTCGAACACGCGGAAATCCGCATCCAGCGCTGCTGAAATCTGGTTGATCGCGCCGCCGCCTTCAGCGAAAGTCTTGACCATGGCGCCTGTCACTTCCGACGGAAACGCCGCCACGCCCTTCGCCACGATGCCGTGGTTGCCTGCGAACACGCTCACATTCGGGCGCTCGATGCGCGGCGGATGGCGGCCCTGCCAGGTCGCCAGCCATTCCGCTAATTCTTCCAAACGACCAAGGGCTTGGCGAGGTTTCGCAAGATCACGCTCATGGGCCACGGCAGTCGTCGCAGATTCCTGGTCCGGCCCAGGGAAATCCCGAACGAGCAGCGCAATTTCTTCGAGCGTTACGTTTGGCTCGTTTGCGCCGTCCCCATTTTCCGCTGACATAAGCTATGGTCTCCGTTCAAAAAAGAATCGCTTGAAAGCCAAGGAGTATGTTCCTCTGTGCTTCTGAGCAAGCCTGACAGAGGAGTGCGTGTGCAGCGCGCATATGCAGAGGCCAAAGCGGCCTTGGGTTTCCTGACCAGACTGCCGGTTTCCTTACCCGCGCCACCGTCCTTGGCGGAGGCGGCGTGGGCGTTTCCAATTGCCGGCTTAGCCCCCGGTTGCGCAGCCGCTTTCACGCTTTGGGCGGGAATCGCACTGGATGTGCCGCCGATCGCCGCTGCGCTGCTGGCGTTAGGCGCGGCTGCACTGCTGACTGGCGCTCTGCATGAAGATGGCTTAGCGGATTGTGGCGACGCGTTGGCCGCACCCGTTGACTTGCCCAGACGCCTTGAAATCATGCGGGACAGCCGGATTGGCGCCCATGGCGCGCTGGCGCTCATCATATCAGTCGGATTACGCGCATCTGCTTTGGCGACGCTTGGCGCGGCGGATATGTGGTGGGCCGCTGGGCTAGCGCTCGCAGCAGCGCGAGCGGCGCCGACGCCGCTGATGCGCTGGCTCCCTCTCGCACGCGCTGATGGGCTGGCTGCCTATGCGGGGCAACCAAGCTTCCTCCGGACAGGCGCCGCGTTAGTTCTGGCCGCAATCTTGATGGCGGGCGCAGGCGTTTTTGGCATTGTGGCCTTCGCTGTTGCAGTTGCTTTTGTGGCCGGATGGGCATTGCTCGCCAGGCGGCGGTTTGGCGGCTATACCGGCGATGTCCTTGGCGCATCTGAGCAATTGGCGGAGATTGCGCTGCTTCTCACCCTGGCGGCATTCCTATGACCAAAACCATTTACTCCGGCGGTGTTTCAATGCCCAATACAACGCATTTCTGGTGGGTTCGCCATGCGCCTGTCGTCAACAATGGCGGCCTTGTCTATGGCGGCGGCGAGATCGATGCCGATGTATCTGATCTAGCGTTGTTCGAAGGTCTGGCGCGGTCTTTGCCGAAAAAGCGGACGGTCTTTATGGGCTCCGGCCTAAGGCGGACGCATCAGACGCTGGCCGCAGTCCGCGCAGCTGGCCGCGCTGATATCCCTACCGAAGTTCCCGCGGATCCGCGCTTCAATGAGCAGCACCTTGGTGACTGGCAGGGTCAGCCGATTGCAAAGATATTTTCAAAAGGGGGGCCGTGGCCTGGGTTCTGGATGACGCCTGCGGACAATCAACCGCCCAATGGCGAAAGCTTTGCCCAGCTTTGCCTGCGCGTCGCCGCCGCTGTGCCAGAAGTCGCGGCGGCCTATCCTGGCAAGCATGTGGTGATCGCGGCCCATGGCGGCACGATCCGCGCAGCGCTGGCGCAGGCTTTGAACCTTGCACCGGCCCAAGCGCTGGCGTTCAGCATCGATAATTGTTCTACGACGCGTATCGATCACTTTCTCAGCGATGATGGTGACGTCGCCTGGGGCGTGCCTGCGGTTAATCTACCGGCGGCGCGGTGATTGCGCGGATATAGCGGGCGGCGGAGCGTTCAATCGCCGCCTTGCCGTCTTGCTTGATTGTCCTGCCAACGAAGGCGCCGTGAACGGCCTCGAACGCAAATGGCGCAATAGCTGCGGTGATTGACGCTACAGAACTTTGGTCCAGCGGGATCAGGTTTGGATAGCTCCGCATGAAGCTTACGTGTTTTTGGTCCGGCACGACTTGGATGATATCGCCGGTCAGCAACACGCCGTTGTCTTTTTCCCAGTGTAGCACTGCGCCGCCTGCGAAATGACCGCCGCAGCGGATCAGCAACACATCCTCCGCCAACCGTTCCAGATCGCCATGCCAGAATTTCAGCCAGGGCGACGCGACCTGGACCCATCCGGCATCTGCCGCGTTCACATAGATCGGCGCTGAGAACCGTTCTGCCCAGCCGTGCATGACGCCGTAATAGTGTGGATGGGAGAGGGCGATGGCTTTCAGGCCGCCCATCGCTTCAATGCGCGCGGCTGTTGCTTCGTCCAGAATAGGCAGGCAATCCCAAAGGATCGCCCCATCGCTTGTTTCGAGCAGGAACGCGCGCTGCGCGATGGCGAAATTAGGCTCGACCTTGAGCGCATGTAGACCGCTAAAAATCTCTGTCCATTGGATCTTGTGGTCGTCCAGCAGTGCAGCATGCGTTGTCCAAGCTTGGCCGGACGCTGGCACGAATTGGCGTTCATCTTCGCAGATTGGGCACGCAGCGGGCGGAGCCGGCGCGTCCGGATAGGAGACGCCGCAGGTCTGGCAGATGGGGGCAGTCATGAGAACTCTCCAGATCAGGCGCCGTGGTTCCCGTCATATGGAGCAGGCATTGGCGAGGTCCAGCCCCTAAGCGCATCGGGTGCGGCGTCAAAGACTTCGATTACGAGCGGATGGCAAGCCGCCACATCGCTCGAATGTTTTGCGCCGCAATCCCCGCCTGGGCAGGTAGAGAGGCCTGCAAGCAAGTCAATTTCTGCGAAAAATTCGATATAATCGCCGGGACGGACAGGGCTCGCCTTCATGAAGTATTGGTGGGTATCGAGCGTGAAGCCAGTGCACATGAAAACGTTCAGCACGTCATGCACCAAAGGTTCCGCCAATTCCAGCGACATATCCGTTGCGGCGGCGAGGCCGCGCGTCAGGTTGGAATGACAGCAATGATGATACGGGTCGTGGCCGAGCACGCCGTTGGTGTAGGGATCGCAGCGGGTGCCGATCACATCATGCACGCCGCCGCCATCGGCGTCCCAACCATACCAATCGAGCGTATCCCAGGTAATCGTCGCCATGGGGCGAAGATGCGGGAAGCTGCTCCATATCCGGTCGCCACGGCCGAGATGCGTGCCGTGCAGCGCCCGGGTCTTGCCGGAATAAAACCGCTCCGACAGATCATGCGCGTTCCAAAGATTGAGATCACCGACTTGCGGGCCTTCTACGCTCAATATGCGGAAGAATTGCCCAGCTTTGATGTTGACGCAGCGGGCGTCACGCGGCGGAACAATGGTTTCCGAGGCTTTCGTCAGCGTCGCCCGCGCATGCCCCAGCAGCGCGCTATCATGTGTCGGGAGTGTTTCGACCGGATAGACCAGCACCGGCTCTACGTGGCGCCGGTCGCGGGCGTCTTCGGGGGCGGCGGTGCGGGGTTCCGGCTTCATCAGGCATCTCCGGTCAGCAGGATGTGCAGGTGTTTTGGGCCGTGGGCGCCGCGCACCAGCTTCGATTCAATATCCGCCGTGCCGCTAACGCCGGTCACGAAGTTGATGTTGCGGGGATGCGCTTTGCCAGACGCACGGAACGCCGCCCAGAAATCCTCCATATGCGGAACGATGCTGGCGGCTGGCGCGACAATGATGTGGCGGAGCGGCAGGAATGCATAGAGCGTCGGCTGTTCCGGGCTGGACAAAAGAATGAGCGACCCAGTTTCAGCGATGCCCCAATGGGCGCGGCTGACGGCGGCGCCTTCATTGGGATCAAGCGTGCGGTGGGTTTCGATGCCTGTCCAGTCTAGGCCCTCCAATTCAGGGTCGGGCGGCAGGGCGAGCGATAGCGGCGCGCCTTCGGCTTCAAGATAGCGCTTGATGGCGGCGGGAATGGCGGCGTCGTCTGAGATGCGTTCAACGGTCGCCGCCAAGCGCTCGCTTTCCGCCCGTGCTGTGAACTCAACCAGCGTATCTTGCAGCTTTAGGGCGGGTTGCGTCGCCTGAACATCGGCGCTGAGCGCCGCCGCCTCAGCTGCGACCACGGCTGGATCGGGCAAAGACGTCCGTCCTAGCGCCTGACGGACGGAGGCCAGCATCCGCGCGCGCGCATCAGCCATTGCGGCCCTCCTGCAAGCTTTGGAAACCGTGTTTGCGGAAGGGGCTGGCGTGGTAGACGCCGAGCAGGCGGAACTCGCGGCTGAAGAAGCCAAGCTCCTCGAGCGCCATTTTTACGCTGGCGTCATCCGGGTGGCCTTCGATATCGGCGAAAAACTGCGTCGCGAAGAACTCGCCCTCAATCATGTAGCTTTCAAGCTTCGTCATGTTGACGCCGTTGGTCGCGAAGCCGCCCATTGCTTTGTACAGCGCCGCCGGGACGTTCCTGACACGGAAGATAAAGGTGGTGACTGTCAACGCGTCGCTCATCGGCGGCGTTTCGGGTTCCCGCGCGAGCACGATGAAACGCGTCGTATTGTAGGCGTGGTCTTCCATCTCAGCCCGGAGGACCTCGAGGCCATAGGTCTCTGCTGCAAGCGAGGATGCGATGGCGGCCTCAGTTACATCAGAGGAATTTTCTAGGTCTGCTGCGGCGCCGGCGGTGTCGACATGGACGATGGCGTTCAGGCCAAGCTCTTTAATTGCCTGTCGGCACTGGCCGAGCGCATGCACATGGCTGCGAACCGTCTTAATGGTGTCGAGCGTCGCCCCCTTCGGGGCCATCAGGAAATGGCGAACCGGTTCAAAATGCTCACCAATGATGTGCAGGCCGGTGGCTGGCAGCAGGTGATGGATATCCGCCACGCGCCCGGCGATGGAATTCTCAATCGGGATCATGGCGAGCCGGGCCGCGCCGCTTTCCACTGCGCCAAACGCGCCTTCAAAGGATGAGCAGGGCAGCGGCGTCATCTCTGGGAACGCAGCTTTGCAGGCGAGATTGGAGTAGGCGCCGGGCGCGCCTTGGAAAGCGATGGTGTTGTTTGGATCAGCCATACTGTTCTTCTACTGGTTCTGCGCGAGCATGATGCGGGCGCGTTCAAGGTCATCCGGGCCGTCAACGCCGAGCGGCGGGTCGTCGACTTCGGCGGCGGCGATAATCATGCCTGCTTCGAGCGCGCGCAACTGTTCCAAGCGCTCGCGTTGCTCCAACGGGCTGGGCGGCAAAGAAACAAAGCGCTCCAATGCGTTGCGGCGATATGCATAGAGGCCAATGTGATGCCAGAGCGGGCCGGGGCCAGTCGGCGCGGTCGCGCGCGTGAAATAGAGCGCGCGGCCATTTTCGGCCAATACGGCTTTGACGACGTTCGGATTATCGCGCTCTTCCTCCCGGGTGATTTCGGCGACCAATGTGGCGATATCCACGGCGCGGTCGGCCAGCGGCTGGAGCGACGCGCGGATCGAGCTTGGCGCGATCGTCGGCAGGTCGCCCTGTACGTTTACGACGATGGAATGCTCGCCTGCAGGGTCAATCTCATGAAGGGCCGCCATGATTCTGTCTGAACCAGACGGTAGTTCTGGGTCCGTCATGACGCCTTGTGCGCCTGCGGCTGTCGCGGCGTCGGCCACTTCCTGCTCAGCGGCTGCAACGGCGACAGGACCGATATCGGCTTCGAGCGCGCGATCGATCACATGGGCGATCATTGGCCGACCATTGATATCCGCCAGCGGTTTGCCGGGTAGGCGGGTTGCTGCCATGCGGGCCGGAATCAGGATAATGGGTGTGTCTTTCGCCATGGCCGATGCATGAACCTTCCTCGTCCCCACAAACCACGCGACGGAAAGACGCAGAGTTTGCTCGGGGTCGGGAGGGTATTATCTGGATTATAGGACTTCGCGTATACTCTTCATGCGCGGATTGCGCTATATCAGGCGCAAATCTCGGCTTATTAGGGGCTTTCGACCATGGATTCCATGACGGTCAACAAAATTCTCGCAGCGGTATTGCTCGCGGGCGTGGTGGCGATGACATCCGGATTCGTCACGCGTTTGATCCATCCTGCGGCAGGCGGCGGCCATCATGGCGCGGCTCATGGCGAAGTCGATCCGATGTATGCGGCGTATATGAAAGCCGACGATGGCCATGGAGCTGGAAAGCCTGAAGCGCCGGCTGGCCCTGAACCCATTGCTGGCCTGCTTGCTGCCGCTGATCTTGAGGCTGGCAAGAAAGTCTTCAAGAAGTGCACGTCCTGCCATTCTGCGGATAAGGGGGCGCCGAACAAAGTTGGTCCCGGCCTCTATGGCATTGTTGGCAATGACATCGCGAGCGTCGGCGGATTTTCATATTCGGGCGCGATGGCTGGCCTTCCTGGCAACTGGACCTACGCTGACTTAAACAAATTCCTATTCAAGCCGAAGACCTACGTTAAAGGCACCAAAATGGCCTTTGCCGGCTTGAAGCGCGCGAAAGATCGTGCGGCCTTGATCGCGTATCTCCGTGCTCAAGACGATGCGCCGGAATCGCTGCCAATCCAGTAACAGCCTCCGTGGCGCTTTTTCATGAATGATCCGTCGATTCCAGATGGCGCCGCCGCTCTAGCAGAACGGCTGGCGGATGCAGCGCGTTCTATCCTGCAAGGCTACTACCGCAAGCCTATTCCTATCGACGCAAAGTCAGACGCTTCGCCGGTTACCCAGGCGGACCGTGAGGCTGAGGCCGCTATGCGCGACATCCTGCGCCGTGCGGCGCCGGACCACGGCGTTATCGGTGAGGAATTCGGGGCGGAGAATGCCGGTGCTGAATTCGTATGGGTGCTTGATCCGCTGGACGGCACGCGGGCGTTTATCTCCGGCAAACCTACATTCGGCACGTTAATCGGCCTCGCGCACAAGGGCTCGCCAGTTTTTGGTGTTGTCGATATGCCTATCCTAAACGAGCGCTGGGTCGGTGGAGCTGACTCGCCGACGATGCTAAACGGCGCGCCCGCTCGAACGCGGCGCTGCGCTAGCCTTAGCCAAGCTCGGATCGGCACAACGAGCCCTGAAATTTTTGATACCCCAGCGCGCATCCAAGCCTATAGCAACCTGCGGCAACAGGTGCTGGACTGCAATTTCGGCGGCGATTGCTACGCCTACGGGCTTCTGGCGTCCGGATGGCTGGATGTCTTGATGGAGGCGACATTAGCGCCGCACGACTTCACGGCGCTGGCGCCCGTCATCGCTGGCGCTGGCGGCGTTATGACTGATTGGGCCGGCGCGCCGCTGACACTTGCCAGCAACGGCGAGGTTCTAGCCTCCGGCGATCCCGCTCTACATGCGGCGGCGCTGGCGGCGATTACGAAATCGTAATCCGCCAAACGCTTGCATCAGGGATTAAGCCTGCGCCATAAACATTTCCAGCATTCGGCTCACAGCCTGGAACGGGATTTCGTATGGCGACGCGCTTTGCGACTGCACTCTTCGGATTGGCGACACTCGCGGCTGCCGCCCTCGTAAATGAGACAGGCGCGGTCGCGCAATCAACTGCGGCAAAACCAAGCCTGTCTGAAAGCGAGCGTGCATGCTTGGCGGCGCTGAAACCAGCGGAGGTCGCAGGCGATCTAATCATCCGCGCCCACGCAATCGCCATGCATGGCAAGGCCAAATACGGCCCGGACTTTCAGCATTTCGACTACGCCAATCCGGACGCGCCTAAAGGCGGCACGCTGCGTTTGGCGTCAGAAGGATCATTCGACAGCTTCAACCCCTTCATCCCTAAGGGCGATGCGGCCAATCCCGGCGTGTTCGAAACCTTGCTCACCAGTAGCGCCGATGAAGCGTTCACCGAATACGGATTGATTGCTGAGAGCATCGAATATCCGGAAAATCGCGCCTGGGTGATTTTTCACCTGCGGCCGGAAGCCCGCTGGCATGACGGTAAGCCGATCACGCCGGAAGACGTCATTTTCTCGCTTGAAACGCTTCGCAAAGAGGGGCGGCCATTCTACCGCTATTATTATGGCAGCGTGAAAGCGGCGGAGAAAGTCGGCGAGCGGGCGGTTAAGTTCAGCTTTGGCGATGCGGCTAACCTGGAACTGCCGCTGATTATCGGCCAGTTGCCCATCCTGCCGAAGCACTGGTGGGAAGGCCGTGATTTCTCCAAAACGTTGCTTGATCCGCCGCTTGGATCTGGCCCCTACAAGGTCGGTGACTTCGAGCCCGGCCGTTTTTTGGAGCAGGTGCGGGTTGAGGATTACTGGGGCAAAGACCTACCCGTCAATCGCGGCCACAACAATTACGACCGCGTGCGCACCGATTATTTCCGGGACCGCATCGCCATTCGGGAAGCGGTGAAGGCGGGCGCGGTTGATTTCTTCTCAGAGAACCAGGCGAAGGCTTGGGCCGTCGATTGGGATACGCCTGCCGTCCGCGAAAAACGGCTGATCAAAACACTGGTCGAACAACGTATGCCGCAAGGCATGCAGGCGTTTGTGCTGAATACGCGCCGTGAACGGTTCCAAGATCCGCGTGTTCGAGAGGCCATTACGCTTGCGTTTGACTTTGAATGGACGAACCAAAATCTTTTCTACGGCCAATACAAGCGTACCGACAGCTTCTTCGCAAACTCAGAACTGGCGGCGACTGGTGCGCCTGCAGGTGAAGAGCTGGCGATCCTCGAATGCCTCAAGGCGCGATTGCCGCGCACTGTATTCTGGCCGCCTACGGCGCCGCCGGAAACGGACGGGTCAGGCTGGCCGCGCGAGAACCTTCGCAGAGCCTTCGCGCTGCTGAAAGACGCTGGGTATGAGGTCCGTGATCTCGCACTCGTCAATACTGAGACGGGCCGACCTTTCCGGTTTGAGATATTACTTGTTAGCCCCGCGTTCGAGCGGATCGTGCTACCATTCAAGCGCAATTTGGCGCGGCTTGGGATTGATGCGCGGGTCCGGCTAGTCGATCAATCGCAATATATCAACCGGCTTCGACAATATGATTTTGACAGCGTGATTTCCGGCTGGGGGCAATCTGAATCGCCAGGCAATGAACAGCGAGACTACTGGGGCTCTGCTGCCGTGGATCGCCCTGGCGGTCGTAATCTGATCGGTATCGCAAAGCCGGAAATTGATGCGTTGATCGAGCTTTTGATTGAAGCGCCTGACCGTAAAAGCCTCGTCGCCCGCACCCGTGCGCTGGACAGGGTTTTGCTGGCTGGCAATTGGGTCGTGCCAAACTGGCATATTGCGGCGCAACGGATCGTCTATTGGGATATCTTTGGCAGGCCCAAGCAATCGCCTTACAAAGGCGTGAGCATCATGACCTGGTGGATTGATCCGGCGAAGGCCGGGGCGAAAAGGAACAAATCCTGATGGCCGCATATATCGTCCGCCGCCTGTTGCTGATTATCCCGACGCTGCTCGGGATCATGGCGATCAACTTCTTCATCGTGCAGGCTGCGCCCGGCGGGCCGGTAGAGCAGGTGATTGCGGAATTAACAGGCACGGGCGCCGCCACAGAACGCATCACCCGCTCAGGCGGCGATTTCGCAGGCGGACAGGGCGGCGCGCAAAAGACGGACCAAAGCAGCGCTGGATCAAGCGAACCCGCCTATCGCGGCGCCCAAGGCCTGGACCCTGACTTCATCAAAGACCTGGAGCAGCGCTTCGGCTTCGATAAGCCAATCCATGAGCGGTTCTTCGACATGCTCTATGACTTCGTCCGCTTCGATTTTGGCGAAAGTTTCTTCCGCTCTGAGAGGGTGGTCGACTTGGTCATAGATAAGCTGCCCGTTTCCATCTCACTGGGTCTATGGACGACGCTGCTGGTCTATCTAATCTCAATCCCGCTCGGCATCGCAAAGGCGACGCGGGACGGGGAGGCGTTTGATCTCTGGACAAGCGCCGTCGTTATCGTCGGCTACGCCATACCGGGGTTCCTGTTTGCGGTGCTTTTGCTCGTGATGTTTGCGGGCGGGAGTTACTGGCAATGGTTCCCTCTACGCGGCCTCACATCCGAGAACTTTGACCAGCTGAGCACACTGGGGCAGATCGCGGATTACTTCTGGCATCTGGCATTGCCGGTGACCGCCATGGTGATTGGCGGGTTTGCTGGCCTCACCATGCTGACCAAAAATTCCTTCATGGAGCAGATTAATCAGCAATATGTGCTGACGGCGCGCGCCAAAGGCATTTCTGAGCGGCGCGTGCTGTATGGGCACGTGTTCCGGAACGCCATGTTGATTGTGATCGCAGGTTTCCCGGCTGCATTCATCGGTATCCTATTTACGGGCGCGCTTTTGGTGGAGGTGATTTTCTCGCTCGATGGGCTTGGGCTGCTCGGTTACGAAGCCGCGATCAAACGCGATTATCCGATCATGTTCGCGAGCGTTTGGTTCTTCTCGCTGCTCGGTCTGATCATGAGTCTGATCGGTGATTTGACCTATATGTTCATCGATCCCCGGATTGACTTTGAGGCCCGCCGCGCATGAGCCTTTCCCCTATCAATCAGCGGCGCATTCAGCAGTTCAAAGCGAACAAGCGTGGATATTGGTCCGCGATCATCTTCTCGATCCTGTTCGTATTAACTTTGGGCGCTGAGTTCATCGCCAACGATAAGCCATTCGTCGTGATGTATGACGGCGAAATCCACCTGCCCGTCTTCACGGGCTATCCGGAAACAGCGTTCGGCGGCGAGTTCCCGACGGAGGCTGATTACCGCGATCCTTTCGTTATCGAGAAGATCAATGAGAAGGGCTGGATGATCTGGCCGCTGATCCGCTACCACCACCGCACCGTCGCTTGGGACCTGCCGTCTCCTGCGCCGACAAGCCCGGACTCGCAGCATATCTTGGGGACAGATGATCAAGCGCGGGATGTGGCGGCGCGGCTGATTTATGGTTTCCGCATATCGGTGCTGTTCGGCTTCACGCTGGTGGTCGTATCCAGCGTGATTGGCGTGTTAGCGGGGCTGGTGCAAGGGTTCTATGGCGGCTGGCTGGATCTCATCATGCAGCGGTTTATCGAAATCTGGAGCGGGCTGCCGCAACTCTACATCCTCATCATCCTGGCGAGTGTTGTGGAGCCAAATTTCTGGTGGCTGCTTGGATTGTTGCTGCTGTTTAGCTGGGCCGGTCTTGTCGGCGTCGTCCGGGCGGAGACTTTGCGTGCGCGGAACTTGGATTTTGTGCGAGCCGCGCGGGCGCTCGGAGTTTCTAACGCCAAAATCATGGTCCGCCATATATTGCCGAACGCCATGGTCGCGACGATCACTTTCCTGCCGTTCATCCTGGCTGGGTCCGTTACGACGCTAACGGCGCTCGACTTCATTGGCTTTGGCCTGCCGCCAGGGTCCGCCTCGCTTGGCGAGATGTTGCAGCAGGGCAAGAATAACCTGCAGGCGCCGTGGCTCGGTTTCACCGGGTTCCTATCGATCGCCGTATTGCTGACGCTGCTCGTGTTCGCCGGTGAGGCGGTGCGGGACGCGTTTGATCCGCGCAAAACCATTCCGGGGGGAGCGGATTGATGGCTGACCAACTGCTTCTCAAAATTGATGATCTTGGCGTTCGTTTTGGCGGCGCCAACGACCCGCATGCCAAGGACGCCGTTAAAGGCGTATCGCTGACGCTCGGCAAGGGCGAGACGCTGGCGTTGGTTGGCGAGTCTGGCTCCGGAAAATCCGTGACGGCGCTTTCGATCCTGCAATTGCTGCCTTATCCGTTGGCCTCCCATCCCACGGGATCGATCCTATTCGATGGCGAGGAGATGATCGGCGCCGGGAAGACACGTTTGCAGCAGGTCCGCGGCGCGCGTGTCGGCATGATTTTTCAGGAGCCGATGACCAGCCTGAACCCGTTACACACGGTCGCCAAGCAGATCGGCGAGAGCCTCGTCGTGCATCGCGGCCTCTCTAAAAGCGCTGCCCGCGCGCGCGCGCTGGACCTTTTGAAGCTTGTAGCGTTGAAAGACCCGGAGCAACGGTTGGATAGCTATCCGCACCAGCTTTCGGGTGGCCAGCGCCAACGCGTCATGATCGCCATGGCGCTGGCGAATGAGCCTGACCTGTTGATTGCAGATGAACCGACGACGGCGCTTGATGTCACCATCCAGGCGCAGATTCTGGAACTCCTGCGGGACCTGCAGCAGAAGCTCGGCATGGCGGTTCTGCTAATCACCCATGATCTCGGCATCGTCCGTAAGGTGGCGGACAGGGTTGCCGTGATGACGGATGGTGAGATCGTCGAGCATGGAGCTGTCGAGGATGTCTTCGATCGGCCAGAGCACAGCTATACCCAAATGCTGTTGGCGGCAGAGCCCAAAGGCGACCCGGTCGCGGCGGATATGGCGGCGGATGAGCTCTTGGCCGCTGATGCACTGAAGGTCTGGTTCCCGATCAAACGCGGGCTGCTTAAGCGCACCATCGGGCATGTGAAAGCGGTCGATGGCGTCACGGTGAGTTTGCGCGCGGGGCAAACGGTCGGCGTTGTCGGCGAATCAGGATCTGGCAAAACAACGCTCGGCCTAGCGTTGCTGCGCCTCCAATCCAGCGAAGGCGCGATCCGGTTTGACGGCAAGGCGATCGACGGCGCCAGTTGGGCTGAAATGCGCCCACTCCGCCGCGAAATGCAGATCGTGTTCCAGGACCCCTATGGCAGCCTTAGCCCACGTATGACCATTGGCGAGATCATCGCGGAGGGCCTGCATACACACGGTATTCGCGAGGGCGCTGAGGTCGAGAAGCGCGTCGCTACGGCCTTGCAGGAGGTTGGCCTGGAGCCGCTCATGGCGCGCCGTTATCCGCATGAGTTCTCAGGTGGCCAACGCCAACGCATCGCCATCGCCCGCGCTATTGTTCTAGAGCCGCGCTTCCTGGTGCTGGACGAGCCGACCTCCGCGCTGGATATGTCCGTGCAGGCCCAAATCGTAGACCTCCTCCGCGACCTCCAACGCCGCCATAACCTCGCCTACATGTTCATCAGCCACGATCTGAAAGTGGTGAAAGCGCTTGCCCATGACCTGATCGTTCTGAAAGACGGCAAAGTCGTAGAGCAAGGCCCAGCCAAAGCCATCTTCGACGCGCCCCAGCAGGAATATACGCAGGCGTTGCTGGCAGCGGCGTTTGATATTACGACTATGATTTCCGATAGTTTGGAGGAATGAGTTTGGCTGTTTCTGAAGTACAGATCGAGTGGTGTTGGATTGAATGGAATTACGGGTTCACATGGAAAAAAGATATTTTACCCCAGTTGGCTAAGTATGCGATAAAGGAAATTGATCTTAACCGTTGTACTTATATTATTAGAGCTAACGGGCTGTTTGCAATTGAATAACCAAAAAATATATCTCCAGTTCTGTACATTGGAGAGGGTAATTTTGAGAATAGAATAAGCGATCACCGGAAATGGCTTGGGGATTTGGCAGACCTTGATCAAGATTATTCTTTTGAGATTGGAGTGTCTTTTCCTAGATTAAGAAATAACTATTGACTGTACGAGGATTTTGAGGCCTATTTGCTGATTGAATTCAAGGAAATTCACGGCTCAGCGCCGCTTGCAAATAGGCAAATGGAACGTCGAAAGACTGAACACACATACGCTCCAATTGATGACATTCGTTCAGCACTGATGATTGGTAGAGGTATTCGATATGAATGGGCAAT
Organism: Alphaproteobacteria bacterium; assembly: GCA_038102935.1. Classification (GTDB taxonomy): domain Bacteria; phylum Pseudomonadota; class Alphaproteobacteria; order Bin95; family Bin95; genus VMCJ01. Next base: position 15,074 of record JAYNYG010000001.1, read on the forward strand.
TAAGCCAATGAAAAGCTCAAGTATGTTCAAGCGATATAAACAAACCGCTGGATTTTTGAAATGACGATCCTCTTTAAACCAGACCCCGTTGTTGGCGGGGCGGAGCAGTGGCGGGCGCAATTGGCGGTGCGGCTGCCTGAAATCCCATTTCGGGTTTGGCCGGATGTTGGCGATCCTGCCGATATTCAGTTCTTTCTCGGCTTCAAAGCCGCGACGGGCGACTTTGCTGGGATGTCGAACCTGAAAGCCATATTGGCGACTGGCGCTGGCGTCGATGGGATATTTCAGGCGGATGATCTGCCGGATGTGCCGATTGCGCGCATCATTGATCCCTGGATGACCGAGCAGATGGTGCAGTGGGCCGTCTATGCCGTGCTGCATTTCTATCGGCGGTTTGGCGATTATCATGCACTGCAGGCCGATGGCGATTGGCGGGAGCTTGAGCCATGGCAGGCCGCGCCGCCGCGTATCGGGCTGCTTGGATGCGGTGAAATTGGGTTGGAAGTCGCGCGGTCCCTTCAAAGCATCGGATTTGAAGCCGCCGGATGGACGCGGAGCCCCAAGGACCTCGGCGCCGTCCAGAATTTCAGCGGGGAGGGCGGGTTAAAGCCATTCCTCGCCCGCTCAAATTTCCTGATCTGCTTGCTGCCGCTTACGGCTGATACACATGGCATGGTCGATGCGGCGATGCTGGCAAGCCTGCCGGAACAAGCCTACTTCATCAACATGGCGCGCGGGCGGGTGGCGAACACGGATGATCTCACCGCCGCCCTAGAATCGGGCCGGCTTAAAGGCGCTTTCCTAGATGTAACTGAGCCTGAGCCGCTGCCGCCCGAACATGCCTTATGGCGCATGCCAAATGTCCGCATCACCCCGCATAATTCCGGCAACACGAATGCGGATACGGCTGCCGACCAAGTCGCAGAGAACATCCGCCGCGCCCTCAACGATGAGCCATTGCTCAACGTCGTCGAGCGCGGGCGGGGTTATTAGGCGGTTTCGTCGACAGAGCCGCCGGGCGCTGCGCCTGCTGGCGCTTTCGCGACGCCGACCATGGCAGGGCGCAACAACCGGTCATGCAGCATGTAGCCGCGCTGCATGACCTGGGCGATGCTGCCGGGGGGAAGGTCGGCGGTCTCGACCTCAAACACGGCCTGGCAGGTATTGTGATCGAACACGTCGCCCGGCGCGCCAAACACCTCGACATTGTGCTTGGCGAGCGATTGGGCGAGTTCGCGCTCAACCATCTCAACGCCTTCCGCCAGCTTGCCGAGCGCTTCCGATTCGGCCTTCGCATCTTCTGGCATTGCAGAAAGCGCGCGGGAAAGGTTATCCGCCACCGAAAGGATATCACGCGCCAGATTGGCCGCGCCGTAGCGGCTGGCCTCTTCACGGTCCTTCTGGGCGCGACGGCGGGCGTTTTCAGCCTCCGCCATCGCGAGCAGGCGCTTGTCTGCTAGGTCTTTATTCTCGGCCTCAAGCTCTGCGACGCGGTCAGCAAGGGCTGCAGCGGCGGATTTGGCCGCATCCAGGCCGGGTTCCTCCGCCGCCATATCAGCGGCGAAATCGCGCGCTGCGTCATTTGCTCCGGCCATATGGTCTTCGGGCGCATCTTCAGGCGCCTTGGGCGTGTCTTCGCCTTGGTTCACGAGCTACTTCTCCGACTCTCTAGACAACATGCGACCGATCACACGGCCGGTGTAATCGACCATTGGAATAATACGGGCATAGTTCAACCGCGTTGGGCCGATAACGCCAATGGCGCCCAGCACCTTCGCATCCGCCCCGCCATAGGGCGCGAGCACCATAGACCATCCTGCGTGATTGAATACGGTATTCTCAGCGCCAATGAAAATGCGTACGCCGTCACCGGTTTCAGCGGCTTCGACGAGGCGCAGCATGATTTCCTTCGTCTCCAGCGCATCAAACAGGCTGCGGATTCGTTCTAAGTCCGTCACGGCTGCGACATCATCGAGCAAGCGCGCTTGGCCTTTCACGATCAGCGCGCCGCCGCCTGCGTCAGACCATACAGCGAGACCATCCTCGACGACCTGTTGCGTCAGCGTATCAAGCTGGGCTTGATGCCGTGTAAGCTCAACTCTGATCTCGGCGCGCGCTTCATCCAGTGTGCGGTTTCTGAGGCGGTTGGAGAGATAATTTGTCGCTTCTTGCAAGGACGACGCAGGCAAGCCGACTGGCAAGTCGATGACGCGATTCTCGACCTGCCCGGTGCTGTCCACAAGAATGACAAGCCCACGTCCGTCGCCAAGCGGCACAAACTCAATATGCGTGATGGCGCTTGCCGTCTTAGGCGCAACGACAAGGCCCGCATGGCTGGAAAGCCCGGAAAGCGCTGTCGTCGCTTGCTCCAACGCCCGGTCCATAGACATGCCAGCATTGCCAAGCAGGCCCTCGATTTCGGAGCGTTCTTCCGTTCCGATATCACCGACCTGCAGCAAGCCGTCTACGAATAGGCGGAGGCCCGCATCCGTCGGCAGGCGTCCGGCAGAGTTATGCGGCGCGTGCAGTAGGCCCAAATCCTGCAGGTCCGACATAACGTTGCGGATCGTTGCGGGCGAAAGTTGCTGGGTGAGGCGGCGTGAAATCGTGCGGGAGCCAATGGGCTCGCCCTGGTCCACATAAGCGTCCACGATCACACGGAATATCTCCCGTGATCGATCATTCAGTTCCTGGATGCTTATGGGCTTGGAAACGGACATAGCGGTTTGGTTTCGACGCCTGCTCAAATGGTGCGGATACGCGCATAGGGCCTATGCGTCATAGAGTGTCAGTTAGGCGCGGCCTGTGCTGGCGTCAATAACCAAGGCTGTTCAGGCTGGATAGAACCCCTGATTGGCTTGCCAGCGCGCGGAGTTTCACCTATATATCCGTAACACCGCCTTGTTGCGGTGCGAAATCGTCATGCCGGTAGGTGACGGTGGGCTCTTGAGCCCGCCGTTTTTGTTTAAGTGCTACCGGGATGCCAAGCTTTTGGGGACTATATGGAACGGGAGACGCGGGTTCAGACACTGATTGAACCGACCGTCGAAGACATGGGCTTCGAGGTCGTGCGTGTTCGCGTGTCTGGAACAGTGCGTCCCGTGCTTGAGGTCATGGCTGAACCGTCGGATGGATCGCCGATGACGGTTGAGGGCTGCGCCAGCATAAGCCGAGCGATTTCAGCAGTTTTAGACGTCGAGGACCCGATTTCGAGCGCTTATACGCTGGAAGTATCCTCCCCCGGCGTTGACCGGCCGCTCACCCGGCCAAAGGATTTCGAGCGCTTCGCAGGCTTTGACGCCAAGGTGGAGCTGCAACAGCCCGTTGATGGGCAAAGACGCTATTCGGGCCGCCTTGGCGGTTTGGACGATCAGGGTCATGTGATCGTTGGCGAAGGGGAAGCCCAGGTGCGGGTGCCGCTCGCCGATGTCCGCCGGGCCAAGCTGATTATGACGGACGCCTTGCTGGCCGCATTCGCGGAAGACCAGCCAGGCCAGAACGGAGAGGGCTGACACAAGATGGCGCACATCTTTGGCGGCGAATTGCTGCAGGTCGCGGACGCGGCCGCACGGGATAAAGGCATCGACCGGGAAGAAGTCTTCCAGGCGATGGAGCAGGCTATTCAACGGGCGGGTCGCTCGAAATATGGCCTGGAACACGATATCCGCGCGGAAATTGACCGTAAAACCGGTGAAGTGACCTTGGCGCGTTATCGCACCGTCGTTGAAGACGGCGCCGAGATTGAAAACGAATCGGCTGAAATTCCGGTAACTGCAGCGCAGCGCTTTAAAGCAGGCGTCGTTGTCGGGGATGAGATCGTCGATGACCTGCCGCCAGTCGATTTTGGCCGCGTCTCAGCGCAGACCGCGAAGCAAGTGATCGTGCAGAAGGTGCGTGAAGCTGAGCGCACGAAGCAATATGCAGAATTCTCTGGCCGAATTGGCGAAGTCGTCAATGGCGCTGTGAAACGCCTAGAGTTTGGCAACGTCATCATTGACCTTGGCCGTGCCGAGGCCATCATCCGCCGCGATGAGTTGTTGCCGCGTGAGCATTTCCGCCGCAATGACCGTGTCCGCGCGCAAATCTACGATGTGCGCGAAGAAACGCGCGGCCCACAGATTTTCCTGTCCCGCACACGTCCAGAATTCCTGGTGTCGCTGTTCGCGCAGGAAGTGCCTGAAATTTATGACGGCATTATCGAAATCAAGGCCGCCGCGCGCGATCCCGGAAGCCGCGCCAAGATTGGCGTCATCAGCCATGATGCATCGATTGATCCTGTCGGCGCGTGCGTCGGTATGCGCGGCAGCCGTGTCCAGGCTGTCGTCGCTGAACTCCAGGGCGAGCGGATCGATATTATTCCTTGGTCGGAAGACCCGGCTGTGTTCGTCGTGAACGCGTTGGCGCCCGCAGAAGTCTCCAAAATTGTGATCGATGAGGATGACGGTCGGATTGATGTGGTCGTCCCTGATGATCAATTATCCCTGGCGATTGGGCGGCGCGGACAGAATGTCCGTCTGGCCAGCCAATTGAGCGGATGGTCTATTGATATCCTGACTGAGCACGAGGAATCGGAGCGCCGTCAGGAAGAGTCCAAAGTGCGGTCCCAGGCCTTCATCGATACGCTCGATGTTGATGAAGTTATCGCCCATCTGCTGGTCGCAGAAGGCTTCTCGACGGTTGAAGAAGTCGCCTATGTCGAAGTTGAAGAACTGGGCGCCATTGAAGGCTTTGACGACGATATCGCCGAAGAACTCAAGCGCCGGGCCTATGACTATGTAACCGCCGAGCAGGATCGTCTTGAAAAACGGCGGGCTGAACTGGGCGTGTCTGAAGATATTGACCGCATCGAAGGCCTAACGCTGGCGCAGATTGTTCGGCTTGGCGAATGTGGCGTTCTGAACTTGGATGATCTGGCTGATCTCGCCAGTGATGAGTTCCGCTACATTACTAACCCGAATGTGCCGGTTGCGACCGTGGATGACATCGCCGAACTTGATGCCGAGGCTTTGGCCACAGGCATCGCGGGCAGCGATTTCTCTGCTGAAGAAGCGGACGGTCTGATCATGGCGCTCCGGGCGGAGTGGTATGAAGACGAAGACACAGCTGAAGGCGATGAAGCAGTTGAAGAAACCGCTGACGCGCCGGCGCAATAAAATGTAACAAACCTCTGCAAAACTAAGGATTAGGGCCAAACTGAACCACATGAACATGACCGCAGCCACCGTTGAAACGAATGGCGCGCGCCAGGCCCGGAAGGGTATGGCGGGCGACAGCGGCGGCGCGTCCAGCGACCCAGGTATGCGGCGGTGCATCGTTACGCGCTCAAAAAAGCCGCGCGAGGAACTGCTCCGTTTTGTGGTTGATCCGGAAGGCCGTGTGACGCCGGATGTCGCGATGCGGCTGCCGGGTCGCGGCGTATGGGTTCTGCCAAAGCGCGATGCGCTGGCGAAGGCTGTAAAGACTGGCCGTTTCAAAAGCGCCTTCAAAGCTGATGTCTCAACGCCTGATGATCTGGTGGAAATGACGACGCGGCTGCTAGACCGCCGAATTGGCGAGTTGCTTGGTCTTGCCCGCGCCGCTGGTCAATTGGCGGTGGGATGGGAGCAGTCGCGGGAGTTCTCGCGGAAGCGTCCCGTCGGCTTGGTCGTGGTCGCATCCGATGCAGCAGAGGCGTCTCGGCGCCGGTTGGAACGGATGGGCGATGGCGCGCCCGTATTCGCGCGTATGGACGCAGAAGCGCTGGGCGCTGCAATGGGTCGTGAGAGAGTAGTGAACGCCTTGGTATCTAAAGGTAAGTTCGCGGATATGCTGGCGCGTGAAGCCGCGCGCCGTGATGGGCTCGATGAGCCGATGGGTCCGAATGGGCAGCGCAAGCGCAATGCCGCATTCGATGCCTCCAAGAGGGAGGGTTGAGGACAGATGAGCGACGAAACCACAGAACGCAAGCCCGGCAAACTTCGCCTTGGCGCAAAGCCAGGCGGCAAGCTTGAGCTGAAGAAAACAGTCAGCGTCGGCAAAGTTCAGCAGAGCTTTTCCCGAGGCCGCAGCAAAACCGTAACCGTTGAAGTGAAGCGCCCGCGCACCGGCAGCGCTGATCGTAGCGGCGGCGGAGGCCAAGGCGGCGCACAGAGCGACGTCGAGCGCGAAAAGCGGCTCCGCGCCATCCAAGCGCTGAAATCCGGCGACGGCGCCGTTGCAGCCCCGCCGCCTGTTCCGCCGCGCCCCGTCCGCCCTGCGCCAGTTGCGAAGCCGGTTGAGGAAGCGCCGGTTGAGGAAACGCCAGTCGTTGAGGCAGAGGCTGAGGTTGCAGAAGCGCCAACGGTTGAAGCTACGGAAGCGCCAGTTGCAGAAGCGCCGTCTGCGGCAGAAGCCGAAGCGCCGCCGCCCGCTCCCGAGCCAGAACCTGAGCCCGAGCCTGCTCCAGAACCGGAGCCTGAACCTGAGCCTGAGCTTTCGCAGGAAGAGCGCGAGATGCTTGCGCTCAAGCAGGCGGAAGCGGTTGAGCGCGAGAAGCTTGAAACTGCGCGCAAAGCGGCAGAAGCCCGCGCCGAGGCTGCAGCGCCCCGCCGTCGGCCCGATACGGACCGGAGCCGATCTGGTGGTGCTGGCGGTGCGCGTGGCGCGCCTGCAGGCCGAGCCGCCCCTGGCGGCGGCGCTGGTCGCCGAAACGCTGGCCCGGCAGACGCGCCAGATATGCCTGATCCTTCAGCTGCGCCATCGCGCGGTCGGGATGATGATCGCCGCAAGGCCCGGAATACGGACGAAGAACGCCGTACGCAGCAGCCAAAGCGCGGCGGCGAGCGTGGCGGGCGCCGCACCGGCAAGCTTACGATCACGCAGGTGGTCGATGGCGAAGTGCAACAGGAACGCACCCGTAGCCTTGCGTCTATCCGGCGTGTTCGCGAGAAAGAAAAGCAACGGCGACGTGAAGGCGGTAGCGGTGAGGCGACATTCGTCGTGCGCGAAGTGCGGTTGCCTGAAGTTATCGTAGTCAGCGAACTCGCCAACCGTATGGCGGTTCGCACCGTGGATGTCGTCAAGAAGCTTATGACGCTTGGCGTGATGGCCTCTCCTGGTCAGAGCATTGATGCCGATACGGCGGAACTTGTGATCGAGGAATTCGGCCACAAAATTCGCCGTGTTTCAGAATCCGATGTTGAAATTGGCCTATTCGGCGAGGAAGAGGCAGATGAAAATCTCGTCAGCCGCCCGCCGGTAGTTACGGTCATGGGCCATGTCGATCACGGCAAGACCTCGCTGCTCGACGCATTGCGCAAAGCCAATGTCGTTGATGGCGAAGCTGGTGGCATCACGCAGCATATCGGCGCTTATCAGGTCACGACCGAAGCGGGCGACAAGGTCACGTTCCTGGATACGCCAGGCCACGCCGCATTCTCCGCCATGCGTCAGCGCGGCGCAAAGCTGACAGACTTGGTGATCTTGGTCGTTGCAGCGGATGACACCGTCCAACCGCAGACGATTGAGGCGATCAATCACGCCCGTGCGGCAGAAGCGCCGATGATCGTCGCTTTGAATAAGTGCGACCGGCCGGAATCCGATCCTGACCGGATCAAGCAGGAACTTTTGACGCAGGAAGTCATTTCTGAGGACTTCGGCGGCGATATTCAGATGATCAACGTTTCTGCAACACGCGGCGACGGTCTGGACGAACTGGTTGAGGCAATCTCGCTGCAGGCTGAACTGCTTGAACTGAAAGCCAATCCTGATCGTGAAGCCCGCGGCGGCGTTGTTGAAGCGCAGCTTGACCGTGGTCGCGGCCCGGTCGCGACGATCCTAGTGCAAAACGGCACTCTCAGGCGGGGCGACGTGCTTGTCGCCGGCGCTGAATGGGGCCGCGTTCGTGCGATGGTCGATGAGCATGGCGAGCAGATCAAGGAAGCCGGACCATCGACCCCGGTTGAAGTGCTTGGCCTTTCCGGCGTTCCCATGGCGGGCGACGAAGTTGTTGTCGTGCCTGATGACAGCCGGGCGCGAGAAGTTAGCGAATATCGTCAGCGGCTTGAGCGTGATAAGCGCACAGCCTTGGCGCCGCGCGGCACGATTGATGACATGTTCGGCAAGATTGCATCTGGCGAATCCGCTGAATTGCCGATCATCGTGAAGTCCGATGTGCAGGGTAGCCAGGAGGCTATTGTCGCAGCGATTGAAAAGCTTGCGAATGATGAGGTTTCGGCCAAAGTCATCCACTCTGGCGTTGGCGCGATCAACGAGTCTGACGTGACATTGGCATCGTCTGCCGGCGGCTTCATCGTTGGCTTCAATGTTCGTGCGAGCGGACAGGCGCGCCAGCAGGCGCAGCGGGACGGCGTTGATATCCGCTACTATTCGATCATCTATGAATTGCTGGATGATTTGAAAGCGGCGGTCGAAGGCCTGCTTGCGCCAGAACAGCGCGAGAAGTTCATCGGCAACGCGGAAATTCGCGAAGTCTTCAATATCACCAAAGTCGGCAAGATCGCCGGTTGCCGCATCGTGGACGGCGTTGTCCGTCGCGGCGCCGGTGTCCGCTTGCTGCGTGATAATGTGGTGATCCATCAGGGCAAGCTCGCAACGCTCAAGCGCTTCAAAGAAGAAGTGCGTGAAGTGCGCGAGGGCTTCGAATGCGGCATGGCCTTCGAGCGCTACGAAGACTTGCAAGTCGGCGACGTCATCGAGTGTTACGAGATCGAAGAAGTGGCTCGTACACTTTGACGGCCAGCATTTAGGGACGAGAGACGGTGAGCGTTCGTCGAGCAGGCGCGCCCAGCCAAAGGCAGCGGCGCATGGGTGAAGTCGTGCGTCATGCGCTGGCGGAAACGTTGGCGCGTGGCGATGTGCGTGATCCTGATCTTGCCGGCGTGGCGATCACCATTACTGAAGTGCGCCCAAGCCCAGACCTCAAGACGGCTATGGTTTTTGTGACGCCGCTTGGCGGGCAGGGGGATATGAAGCTCATTCTGAAGGCCCTGAAGCGGGCAAAAGGCTATTTCCGGTCTGAACTCGGCAAGGTTATGACGTCCAAATTCACGCCTGAACTCCGGTTCGTTGAAGATGACGCCTTTGATCGCGGCGCCCGCCTAAACTTGATTTTGGATCAAGTGGCGCATGAGCAAGAGGGTGTCGAACAGGCGGCTGAGGAGGCAAGCGATGGGGCGCGGTAGACGGCGTAAGCCGGCGCCAGATGCGCCAAATGGCTGGCTCATCATTGACAAGCCGTCTGGCATGACCTCGACGGATGTTTCCAATATTATCAAGCGCATGTCGCTTGGCGCGAAATGTGGCCATGGCGGCACGCTTGATCCTTTGGCGACGGGATTGTTGCCGATTGCGCTCGGCGCTGCGACCAAAACCGTGCCCTATGCCATGGATGGGCGGAAGTCCTATCGTTTCCGCCTCCGCTGGGGCGAGGCGCGCGATACAGATGATTCTGACGGCTCCATCATCGAAATATCCGATAAGCGGCCGACGCGGGATGAGATCGAGGCGGCTTTGCCTGCATTTCAGGGCCTTATTTCCCAAGTTCCGCCCAAATATTCAGCTATCAAGGTCGCTGGCGCGCGCGCGTATGATCTCGCGCGCGATGATCAGGAATTTGAGCTAGAGGCCCGTGACATTCAAATCTTCCGCTTCGAACTCGCGGAGATGATTGACGACGATACTGCCGATTTCCTGGTTGATTGCGGCAAAGGCGGTTATATGCGCAGCTTAGCGCGTGATTTGGGACGCGCGCTTGGCTGTTTGGGCCATATCGCGGCGCTGCGCCGCACACGTGTTGGGCCGTTTACGCTCGACGACGCCCAGGAACTCGAATATGTGAAAACCCTTGGCCGCATTAATGATGCGTGCCCTGTGTTGCTACCGGTTAAGACCGCGCTGGACGACATCCCGGCGTTGGCCGTTTCCGATAGTGAAGCGGCGGATCTGCGTAATGGACGCACGCTCCGCTTACTGCGCAAAGGCGATCTTGAACGGCTCCCTGACGTCGATGACGGCAAGGAGTTCCGGGTTGAAGCATCTGGCAGGCTGGTTGGCCTGGCGCGCTTTGAGTCTGGCGAAGTCAAATCGTCCCGTGTGCTTAACCTCTAAACTAGGAGAAGCCGATGTCGATTACCCAAGAACGCACTGAAGAGTTGGTCAAAGAATTTGGCCGTGGCGACAATGACACGGGTTCCCCCGAGGTTCAGATCGCTATCCTGACTGAGCGGGTCCGTAACCTGACCGATCACATGCTGACCCACAAAAAGGATCTGCATTCACGCCGTGGCCTGATCGCCATGGTCGGCCAGCGCCGCCGCCTTCTGGACTACCTGAAACGCAAGCACAATGATCGCTATCTCGCGATCTTGAAAGCTTTGGAACTGCGCCGCTAAGGCGCTCACGACGGAAACGGGCGGCGGTCATTCGCCGCCCGTCTCTATGCGACCAGCTTCAATGGGGGCTGGCGAACGGGCGCTCGGCAAAGGCCAGCGCCAAACCAAGGCCTCAACGGAGGCCCGGGAATGCACATCGCGCGGCATAGGGCTGGACTGCAAACCATTCCCGAAGGAAGGAAATACATAGATGTTTAATATTGTCCGCAAGGAAATGCAGTGGGAGGGCCGGACCCTCACGCTAGAAACGGGCCGTATCGCCCGTCAGGCGCACGGCTCCGTGCTCGCCACATATGGCGACACCGTCGTGCTCTGCGCCGTGACGGCGGAGCGCCAGCCGCGCCCCGGCCTCGACTTCTTCCCGCTGACGGTTCACTACCAAGAAAAAGCCTATGCGGCAGGCCGCATCCCGGGCGGTTTCTTCAAGCGTGAAGCCCGCCCAAGCGAGAAAGAAACGCTGACGTCCCGCTTGATCGACCGGCCGATCCGCCCGCTGTTTGCGCCGGGCTTCAAGTGCGAAACTCAGGTGATCGCGACCGTTCTCTCCCACGACATGGAGAACGACCCGGACATGATCGCGATGATCGCCGCGTCTGCTGCGCTCACGATCTCCGGCGTGCCATTCCTCGGCCCCATCGCTAACTGCCGCGTTGGCGAGATTGACGGTGAGTTGGTCGTCAACCCGACCCTCGAGCAGATGGCCAATACCAAGCTTGATCTCGTCGTGGCTGGCACCACCGAAGGCGTCATGATGGTCGAGTCCGAAGCCCATGAGCTTTCGGAAGAGCGGATGTTGGAAGCCGTAGTGAAGGGCCACACGTCCTTCCAGGCTGTCATCGATCTCATTATTGACCTCGCCGAAGAAAGCGCCAAAGAGCCTTGGCCCGCACCGGAAGCGCCTGCTGGTCAGGACGAAATGCGCGCCAAGCTTGAAGCCATGGTGTCTGACGACATCAAGGCCGCTTATGGCATCACTGAGAAGCTGGAGCGCCAGAATGCTGTCGGCGCTGCGAAGTCCAAAGCGATGGAAGCGGTTGAAGCCGAAGGCGGCGACACCGGCCTCGCTAAAGGCGTTTTGAAAGATCTTGAGAAGGACATCGTTCGCGGCGCCATTCTCGATACCGGCATTCGCATCGATGAGCGTGACACGAAGACGGTTCGCCCGATTCTGTCCGAAGTCGGCGTTCTGCCGCTTTCACACGGGTCTGCGCTGTTTACCCGCGGCGAAACCCAGGGGCTGATCGTCTGCACGCTCGGCACTGACCGTGATGAGCAGATCATGGATCGACTGGAAGGCGAGATGCGCGAACGCTTCTTGCTGCACTATAACTTCCCGCCATACTCCGTCGGTGAAGCTGGCCGCATGGGCCCGCCAGGCCGCCGCGAAATCGGCCACGGCAAGCTTGCATGGCGCGCACTGCGTCCGATGTTGCCTGCCCATGAAGATTTCCCATACACAATCCGTTGTGTGTCTGAAATTACGGAGTCCAACGGGTCTTCCTCCATGGCGACTGTCTGCGGCGGGTCCTTGGCGATGATGGATGCGGGCGTACCTTTGAAAGCGCCAGTTGCGGGCATCGCAATGGGCTTGATCAAAGAGGGCGACCGTTATGCGGTTCTCTCCGATATCCTCGGCGATGAGGATCATCTCGGCGACATGGACTTCAAAGTCGCTGGTACGGAAAACGGCATCACCTCCCTGCAGATGGACATTAAGATCACATCCATCACGGCGGAGATCATGCAGATCGCTTTGGACCAGGCCAAAGACGGCCGCCTCCACATCCTGGGCGAAATGGCCAAAGGTCTTGGCCATGCCCGTGCGGAAATCTCTTCTAACGCGCCACGTATCACGACAATGAAAGTGGCCAGAGAGAAAATCCGTGACGTCATTGGCACCGGCGGTAAGGTCATCCGCGAATTGCAGGAAACCACTGGCGCCAAAATCAATATCGATGACGATGGCACGATCACGATTGCAGCGACCGATCCGGCAGCGACGGAAGATGCGCAGCGTCGCATCCACGCCATCGTCGCGGAGCCAGAAGCTGGCATGATCTATGACGGCAAAGTCGTGAAGATCATGGACTTCGGCGCCTTCGTGAACTTCCTTGGGCCGAAAGACGGTCTGGTGCATATCTCTGAGATGCGCCCAGGCCGGGTTCGCTCCGTCACCGATGTCGTCAATGAAGGCGATGCGGTTAAGGTGAAGTGCCTCGGCTTTGATGATCGCGGTAAGGTTCGCCTGACGATGAAAAACATCGATCAGGAAACTGGCGAAGAAGTCGAGCCGGCAGCTGCCGAAGACTAAGAAGACGCATAGGAATTTGGAGCGGCGCCCTGGACGCGCCGCTCCGAATGCCCTACGCCATTTAAGGTTAATTTTGAATTCGATAGGGTAGCGTACGCCGATGATCGTACAGCCGAGAATGATGTCTGGCGTTGAGGCTCTGCCGCTTGTTGAGGGCGGGAAGGGCGTTTCGGCGACGAATGGCGTCAGCGCTGGCGCTTGGGCGCGCGCAGGCGGTGTTGGTACAGTCTCTGCGGTGAATGCGGATAGCTTCACCGAAAACGGCGAACTTATCCCGCAGCTCTATTTTGGCCGTACCCGCAAAGAACGGCACCAGGAATTGGTGGCGCATGGCGTGCGCGGCGCTATCCATCAGGCGCGTACCGCTTATGAGAGCGCCAACGGCAATGGCCGCATCCATATCAATGTGCTTTGGGAAATGGGCGGCGCCGAAGAAGTGCTCCATGGCGCGCTGGCTGGCGCTAAGGGCCTGATCCATGGCGTAACCTGTGGCGCTGGCATGCCGTATAAGATCGCCCAGATCGCCGCGTCATATGGCGTCTATTATTATCCGATTATCTCCTCAGCCCGCGCATTTCGTGCGCTCTGGAAACGTTCCTACCACAAGTTCGAAGACTGGCTGGGCGGCGTGGTCTACGAGGATCCTTGGTTGGCGGGCGGTCATAATGGCCTTTCTAACAGCGAAGATCCGCTCAAGCCTGAGGCGCCCCGCGCTCGTGTCGCCGAACTCCGTAAGGTGATGAATGCGGCTGGGCTGAACAACGTGCCGATCATTATGGCCGGCGGCGTATGGCGCCTGGATGAATGGGCCGACTGGATCGATGATCCTGAAATCGCCCCCGTGGCGTTCCAGTTCGGCACCCGACCCTTGCTGACAGAAGAAAGCCCAATCCCGGAAACCTGGAAATCCCGCCTGCCGAATCTAAAGCCGGGCGATGTGATGCTGAACAAATTCAGCCCCACTGGGTTTTATTCGTCAGCCGTCCGCAATGAGTTTTTGGATAGTCTTGCCGCCCGCTCAAATCGTCAGATCGCCTACTCTATTGATCCCGTTGGGGATCATGTTGAGGAACTGGCTGTCGGCGCGCGGGGTCGCAAGATTTACCTAACGGCGCATGAGAAAGAGCTGGCTGAAGGCTGGGTCGCAGATGGCTTCACTGAGGGCATGCGCACGCCAGACTCGACGATGGTGTTTGTGACGGCGGAAGATGCGCGGCAAATTCATACCGATCAGGTCGCCTGCATGGGCTGTCTCTCGCAATGCCGGTTTTCCAACTGGTCAGAGGGCGAGAAGGGCACAACAGGCCGTAAGCCTGATCCGCGCTCATTCTGCATCCAGAAAACGCTCCAGGCGATCGCCCATGGCGAGCGGCCTGAAGATAACTTGATGTTCGCGGGGCACAACGCCTATCGCTTCGCCCAAGACCCTTGGTACGCCAATGGGTTTGTTCCGACGGTGAAGCAATTGGTCGACCGGATTCTGACAGGCCAATAGGCGGACTTTTCGCGTTAAGCCAAATCCTTCCTGCAAAAAGCTGGAATTTTGCACGAACTGCGCTATCTTTTCGTGTGAACGGATTTTGACGTGCGGCCCCGAAAGTAGGAGGTGCGACGCCGATGCAAACGACCAGCGATGCTCTTACCGAAATCACGACTCAGGATCGATTGCGGAATCATGGCCTGCGGCCAACGCGTCAGCGAATCGGCTTGGCGGACTTATTGTTTGCGGGCGCTTGCCGCCATGTGACGGCGGAAGAACTCTTCGCTGAGGCGAATTCCGCCGCGTTAAGTGTATCGCTGGCGACCGTCTACAACACCCTTCGCCAGTTTGTTGACGCAGGCCTACTGCGCGAAGTTCTGGCCGAGCCTGGCCGCGCCTATTTCGACACCAACACCACGGACCATCACCATTTTTTCTACGTGGATGAAGGGCGACTTGAGGACGTGCCGGCCCATGCTGTTAGCATCGCCAGCCTGCCGAATCCGCCCGAAGGCGCCGTCTTTGATCGGGTCGATGTGATCATTAGGCTGAACCAAGCCTAAGGCTGGCGTCCGCGCCGCTGCGTTGCGGCAATTTTCCCATCTTAGAATGTGTCTAATCCGTTGACTATGCGGCGCGAACGCTCATATTTGAATAAGTGCTCAGCCGCGTTGGCGGGCCGAAGATTTTGATGAATGAGGAGGGATCAATCCTATGGCGCTCAAGGGCAGCAAGACCGAAGATAATCTGAAAGAAGCGTTCGCTGGCGAAAGCCAAGCCAACCGTCGCTATCTGTATTTCGCACAGAAGGCGGATATCGAAGGCCACAATGATGTCGCCGCCGTTTTCCGCTCCACCGCTGAAGGCGAAACCGGCCACGCGCATGGTCACCTCGAATATCTCGAAGAAACTGGCGATCCAGCGACAGGCCTCGCAATTGGCCTGACCGAAGATAACCTGAAAGCCGCTGTCGCTGGCGAAACCCATGAATACACGGATATGTATCCGGGCATGGCCCGCACGGCCCGTGACGAAGGTTTCGACGAGATCGCGGATTGGTTTGAGACACTGGCAAAGGCTGAACGCAGCCACGCTGGTCGCTTCCAGAAAGCGCTCGACGAGCTTGCATAAGCAGCGTTGAGTCTAGCCGATAGGGAGAGCGCGTTGACCGCAGGGTCCGCGCCCTCCCGATTGGCGCAGTTACACTTTATCCAGCCCGGCCAGAGCCGGAGCCTCCCTGTCGCGCAAGGTATTTCAGGATGAGCGAAGGCAGCCTCGAAGCGCCGACCCGCCATATTATCGATTGGCAGAACCCTAAATACGCAGATTCCGGCCTGCTCGATGAAGAGATGCGCCGCATTTTCGACATCTGCCATGGTTGCCGACGCTGCTTTAACCTCTGCGACAGTTTCCCGCGCCTGTTTGACCTGGTCGATAGCGCGCCATCCGAAGAGCTCGATACGGTCGACAGTAAGGGCTTCAAAAGCGTTGTAGACGCCTGCACGCTTTGTGATCTCTGCTTCATGACGAAGTGCCCCTATGTGCCGCCGCATGAATTCGATCTCGATTTTCCGCATCTGATGCTGCGCTACCGCCATGCTGAATTGAAAGAGAATGGCCCGAATAAGCGCGTTAAACAGCTGACGGAAACAGACCGCAATTCCAAAATGGCGGGTCTCACACCCTCCATCGCCAATTGGGCGAGCAAGACTGATAACAGTCTGACGCGTCCGGCTATGGAGATGACGCTCGGCTTGCACCGGGATGCAGCGTTGCCGAAGTTCGCCGCTGAAACTCTGGTGAAAACGGCCAGCGAAAACCCAGCGCAGGTGGATGCTTCCGCGCCGGCCTATGGCCGCAAAGCCGTGCTCTACGCCACTTGTTTCGGCAATTACAATGATCCTGAGATTGGCCTGGCCGCCCGCCATGTGTTCGCCAAGAATGGCGTTAAGACGGAAGTGACCTATGAGGGCTGCTGCGGCATGCCCCAGCTTGAGCAGGGCGACCTGGCGCGGGTGACAGAGCAAGCAAAATCCGTCGCCGCCGCGATGATGCGCTGGGTCGATGATGGCTATGACGTGGTGCCGCTGGTGCCGTCCTGTGCGTTGATGTTCAAATTCGAGTGGCCGCTGATCGTCCCGGATGATGAGAATGTCCGCCGCTTGGCCGAGGCGACTCAGGATGTATCCGAATATGTGGTCGGCATCGCCAAGGGCGAAGGTCTGGCGGATGGTATGGTCCCGTTGGATGGCGACGTAACAATGCATCTGGCCTGCCATGCGCGCGCGCAGAATATGGGGCCCAAAGCCGCTGAAATGCTACGTATGATCCCTGAAACCAAAGTCGCGATCATTGAGCGATGCTCCGGCCATGGCGGCTCCTGGGGCGCCATGAAAGAGAATTTTGATGTGGCGCTGAAGGTTGGCAAACCGGTTGCGCGGCAAGCGGCGAAGGCCATGCAGCAATCGGCTGAAAAAGGCCGTAAGCGCTATATCGCTTCCGAATGCCCGCTGGCCGGTGAGCACATCATGCAGGGCGTGGAGCGTGAGGACGCCAGCTTAGAAATCGACCATGCGCCGCACCCTATCAAGCTGTTCGCAAAAGCCTATGGCTACCAGGGCTAACGCCCTTAACCGCATAGAATTTCCGTATTGAGGAGGCAGGCAGCAATGCCCGAGCGTAAGATCACCCGCGCCGATATCATGGACTTGGCTGAATATGAGCCGAGCCGCAAGCAACGCCGCCGCGACATGATGCAAATGAAGGCCAACCGCCGTATTGCGGTCGGCCCGTTCGCGACATTCTATTTCGAGAATTACGCCACCATGTGGCACCAGATTCACGAAATGCTGGCGATTGAGAAGGGCGGCGAAGAGCAAATTCCCGATGAACTCGAAGCCTATAATCCCTTGATTCCGCAAGGTCGGGAGCTGATCGCAACGGTGATGGTCGAAATTGACGATCCAATCCGCCGTAAAACCGTCCTCGGTCGCCTCGGTGGATTTGAGGAGCACATGTATCTGGAAATCGACGGCGCCCGTATTCCTGGCCGCGCCGAAGTCGACGTTGACCGCACCAATGCCGACGGCAAAGCCTCCAGCGTCCAATTCGTGCATTTTGACCTATCAGACGCCCAGGCCGAGGCCATGAAAAACGCCGACACCCGCACCATCCTAGGCATAGACCACGAAAACTACGCCCACATGGCCGTTATCCCAGAGGGCGCACGGGCAGAACTTGCGGGCGACCTAGACTGAACCGGCCGCCTCTGCTTGCCACATCTGAATTGAGTACAAGCCGGACCCGCTGTTAGCTGAATGAGTTGATCGCTTCGGCTTCGCGTGGGAAACTCCTGACTGCGCAGGTGCGGGATTAAAGCGATATGGCAAACGCTGGCGAGAGCTTTCACGAGGATCAGCGGCCGAGGCGTGGTTTGCCGCCGCCGGTCGTCAAAGAGCTGACTATTCAGGATGACCGCAAGGCTTGGGCCGGATTGGCCGAACTCTATGGGGCCACTGCGTTGATAATAGCCGTGGGGGTGTGGGCTTGGCATCCGCTCGTCATCCTGCCAGCGATGATCCTGATTGCGACACGGCAGCAGGCATGTTTTGTCCTCGCCCATGACGCCGCGCATTACAGGCTCTTTAAGAACCGGACGCTCAATGATTTGGCGGGCAGGGTCACCGGCGGCATCGTTGGAATATCCATGCCGACTTACCGGGTGACACACCGCCTGCACCACAATCATCTCTATGAGAAACAAGACCCGGATGTGCCGCTGAATGCTGGATATCCGCGCGGGCGGGCGTATCTGCTGAAGAAGCTCTTCAAGGATCTATTTGGCCGCACCGCCTATGGCACCTACCGCTATTTCTTCGGCGCGCCTGCGATCAACGAAGAAACTGGCGATACGAACCGACCGTTGAACGATACACCACCCCGCCTCCGGGCCGCCGCCAGGGCTGACCGTTGGTGGGTTCTGGGCTTTCACATCGTCATGCCGCTCACAGCATTGGTCGGCGGGTTCCTGATCGAATATCTGGTGTTTTGGATCGTACCACTGATCACATTCTTACAGCCAATCCTGCGGCTAAGGGCCATATGTGAGCATGGCGCAGTCTACGATTTCTCCTCGCCATTGACAGCAGCGCGGACGAATACTGGCCCTCGCTGGCTGTTGTGGCTGTTCTTTCCGCATCACGTGAACTTCCACATTGAACATCACATGTACCCCTCGATCCCCTTCTACAACTTGCCCCGCGCCCATCGCGAAATGCTACGCCACGGCGTTCTGGCCGATGCCGAAGTGCGCGATGTGCGGGAAACGCTCAAGCTAGTTCTTGCTGATAGGCCTGTGAAGGTGACTGAATCGGTCATGGCTTGATACTGAACCAGTAGGACATCTTGGGACCGCATCGCTCGAATAATCGCGCATCCTTGAACGGCCTGCCGATGGACTAGCGCCTCGATAAGCCCTATTCATAACGCGTTCATCTGACGTTGCATGAAGGCGGTATGGCGTGTGGTCTAATCTGAGATTTGTCCTCGTCGCGGTTCTGGCGTTGGGGTTTGTTGGCGATGCAATGGCGCAGGGGCGGAAGCGGCCGCCACCGACGCTTGTCGGCGATGCTGTGCGCCAGGAGACGGCCAGCGAAACGGCGCCTGTTGTCGGGCGCTTCGTGGCGCTACGCGGCGGGCCGATTGCGGCGCGGATTGGCGGCGCCGTCGATGAAGTTCTAGTGGGCGTCGGTGACAAGGTAACGAAAGACCAGCCCTTGATCCGCATCGCCCGTGGCAGGCTAACAGCCGAGCGCGCGCGCCGCCGGGCGTTGCTGAACCTGGCCTCGGCCCGTATCTCCAGCGCCAAAGCAAGTCTGAGACTCGCCCGGCAATCGGCGAACCGGCTGGCGCGCCTGCGGAAGTCCGCAGCGTTCAGTGAGGCGCTCCTAGCGGATAAAACGCGGGAGGCAGAACGCGCCGCCGCACAGGTCAAAGAAGCGCAAGCCGATTACGCCCGCGCTAAGGCTGAGTTGAAGCTGGCGGATGTTGATCTGGCATATTCAGATGTCCGCGCGCCCTATGCAGGTGTTGTGATGGAGCGGCATGTGGATGTCGGCGGGTTCGTGCCGCTTGGCGGTCCCGTAGTATCGCTGCTCGGCATTGAGGCCATGGAAGTTGAAGCCGAAGCGCCGACAGAGCGGATGGGCGGGGCCAAGCCTGGCGCCATCGCCACCGTTCGTTACGGTGATGTCCGCTCACCGGTGCCGGTGCGCGCCGTAATCCCGCGCGAGACAGGCGTATCGCGCACCCGGCCTATTCGGTTTGGGCCATTGCCGCCGGAGCTGGCGGCCGTCGCCGTCGCGAATGCAGCGGTCACGGTTGACGTGCCGGTAGCAGAAGCGCAATCCGTGCTGACCGTCCATAAGGACGCCGTCATTCGCCGCGGCAAAGATCCATCCGTGATGCTCGCGAAGGCCTCAGATACAAATGGGCTCTATCAGGCAGAGCCTCGGACGTTGCGGCTTGGCCCAGCGATTGGCGGGCGGTTCGTTGTGCTCTCTGGCGTGGCGCCCGGCGATATCGTGGTCGTGCGCGGCAATGAGGGTCTGCGTCCTGGCCAACCATTCAAGCTTGCAGGCGATAAGGCGAGCAGTCCGCCACGAGGCAAAAAGCCATGAACCTGATCCGCGCCGCAATCGAGAGGCCTGTCGCCACAATCTCGGCGGTGCTGATGATCGTGATGTTTGGCGGCCTCGCGCTGACGACGATCCCGATTCAGTTGATTCCAGAGGTCAACAAACCCCAGGTCACCGTTAACACCACCTGGGGCGGCGCTGCGCCAGCGGAAATCGAGCGCGAGATCATCAACCGCCAGGAGGAGGTGCTGAAAGGCGTTGAGGGCCTGGACAAGATGGAGAGCCAGTCCAGCACCGGCTCTGGGCGCGTGACGCTGACATTCGCTGTCGGCACGAACATGGATAAATCGCTGCTGCTGGTTTCCAACCGTCTGGACCGCGTGAACGGCTATCCAGAGGAAGTCGATGAGCCGACGCTAAAAACCGCAGGCTCGGACGATAACCCCATCGCCTGGTTCTCGATCCAGCATATGGAAGGCAATGTCACGCCGATCCATACATACCGAGATTTTATCGAAGACACGGTGCAAGACCGGTTTGAGCGGGTCCCCGGGGTTGCACTGACGAACCTATACGGCGGCGGCGCGCGTGAACTGCAGATTCTCGTCGACCCAGCCAAGCTTGCCCAATACCGCCTGACAATTGGCGAGGTCGCGGCGCGCTTGCGGGCGGAACACGCCTCTTTCTCCGCCGGCGAGTTGGATGAGGGCAAGCGGTCCTACGTGGTGCGGTCAGAGGGCGAGTTGGATAGCCCGGAATCGATTGCCGCCGTCGTACTCCGTTCCGAAGTTGATCCCGTCACCGGGCGGGTTTCGCGTGTTTCCGTGGCTGACGTGGGGGAGGTGCGCTACGATTATGGCAAGCCGCGCGCCACCATCCGCCGCAATGGCGCGCCGGGTCTCGCGGTCAACGCCGTGCGCGAAACCGGCGCCAATGTCATCGAGGTGATGGAGGAGCTGCGGGCTGCAGTTGTGGAGCTGAATGAAGACGTTCTGAACCCGCGCGGGCTCAAGCTGCATCAGGTTTACGACGAGACTGTCTACATCGAATCCGCCATTGATCTGGTGCAGACGAATATCATCGTCGGCGGCATTCTGGCGGCGATTGTGCTGCTGCTGTTCTTACGATCCTGGCGCCCGACGCTGATTATCGCCATCGCCATTCCCGTTTCCGTCATCGGCTCTTTCGTGGCGATGGCGATGCTTGGGCGGTCGCTGAACGTGATCTCGCTTGCCGGTATCGCCTTCGCAGTCGGCATGGTCGTGGACGCAGCGATTGTTGTGCTGGAGAACGTGTATCGCCTGCGCGAGAAAGGCCTGTCGCCGGGCAAGGCTGCCTATGAGGGCGCCAAGCAGGTATGGGGCGCTATCCTGGTCTCAGCGCTGACGACGGTTCTGGTGTTCGTGCCGGTACTCACGACTGACCTCGAGGTCGGCCAGTTGTTCCGTGATATTGCTGTGGCGATCTCGGTATCTGTCATTCTATCGCTGCTCGTCGCGATTACGGTGATCCCCGCGCTCAGCAAGCGCCTGTTTTCTGGCGATATCTCGAAGAGCAAGCGGATTAGTATTCCGCCGCTCGATGCGTTCGGGCGGATGTTTCTTGGGCTTTTTGTCGGTCTGGCGCGGGCGGCAGTTAAGAACCGAGCGTTTGCGTTGATATGGGTCGGCTCGATCACTGCCGTGGCGGTCGTTGGCACTGTGTTGTTCCTGCCTCGGCTGGATTACCTACCGGAGGGCAATAGGAACTTGCTTTTCGGCTTCCTGTTGCCGCCTGCCGGGTACAACCTTGAAACCAATACCGGCATCGCCCGGACATTCGAGGATGCGACGCGCCATCGCTGGGTTTCCGAAACGGGGCCAGAACCTGGCGAAGATGGCTTGCCGAAGATGCAAGACTTCTACTTTGTCGCTTTCGGCGAGCGGGTCATTGTGCTGGCCCGGTCTGCAGAACCGCAACGCCTGAAGGAACTGCAGGGGCCGCTTTTCCGCGAAGTCGCCAAACATCCCGATATCATCGGCTTCTTCCGCCCGGCTAGCGTGTTTGGGCGTGGCATCGGCGGCGCGCGATCTATCGAGATCGACGTCGTTGGCATTGAACTTGAAGACGCTGTCGTCACGGCTAATCAAGTTTTTGGCCGTGTGTCGCAAGTCTTCCCGCGCAGCGAAGGCCATCAAGCGCGCCCGCTGCCAAGCCTGGAGCTTGGGGCGCCGGAGGTCCGTGTTTATCCAGACCGTATTCGCCTTGCCGACAATGGCGTCACCGCGAGGGAGCTTGGGCTGACGATTGATGCGTCAAACGATGGCCTCCGCATTTTGCAGACAACTGTCGGGTCCGAACGGCTTGACCTGAAGCTGAAGGGCAGGGAGGGGTCTGTCCGCTCGACGCAGGATATTGGCGCGCTGCCCGTTGTCGCGCGCAATGGCGTTATCGTGCCAGTTTCTAGCTTAGCCGATGTTCAGGTGACAACAGGGCCTGTGCAAATCCGGCACAAGGAACGCAACCGCACCATCACGATTGCGCTGACGCCAGCAGACTTTATGCCGCTTGAGGAGGCCATCGCCAAAGTCGAAAGCGATGTGCTGGCGTCCATTGAAGCGGAAGGTTTGCCGCCGGGCGTAGTTTTCCGCGTCTCTGGCACCGCAGATGAGTTGGGCAAAGCCAAGCAGGAACTGTCTTACGACCTTTTGATCGCCTTGGTGATCGTGTTCCTGGTCATGGCGATCCAATTTGAGAGCTTCATCTATCCGCTGGTGATTTTGTTCTCCGTACCGCTGGCAACAGCGGGCGCTGTATTGGCGCTCGCTGCGATCAATATCTTCGCTGGTATGGGCTTTGGCGCGATCCAAAATCTGGACATGCTGACGGTGCTTGGATTCGTCATCCTGATCGGCGTCGTTGTGAACAATGCGATCCTGCTGGTGGATCAAACGTTGCAGCATATTCGAGATGATGGGATGAGACCGGGCGACGCGATTACGGAGGCGACACGCAACCGTATCCGGCCCATCTTCATGTCGACGCTCACCAGTGTGATCGGCATGGCGCCTCTTGTGCTGTTCCCGGGCGCAGGCTCGGAACTCTATCGGGGCTTGGGCGCTGTCGTGATCGGCGGGCTGGCTTTGTCGTCCGTGCTGACGCTTGCGATCGTGCCGCCGCTTATGGGCATTGTGTTAGCGCCGCTGGAACGTCGCCGGATTGCACGTGAGGCAGCCGACAACGATGATGAGCCGGATCATGACCTCCGGGTCGCCGCAGAATAGGACGAAGTTTTGCAAGAAGCGGATTTTCTAGTGATTGGCGCTGGCGTTGCTGGCGCCTCCGTCGCGTATCGGCTGGCTGCGCACGGCTCCGTCATCATGGCGGAGATGGAGAGCCAACCTGGGTATCACACCTCTGGTCGGTCCGCCGCGCTCTATTCTAAGCGTTACAAGAACCCAGCAATCCGCGGCTTTGCGGCTGCCAGCGGCGCGTTCTTGGAAGAACCGCCAGCGGGTTTTGCCGAAGCGCCGCTGTTGACGCCACGTGGGCTGCTGATCATTGGCCGCGAAGACCAGGCGGACGCTGTCGCCGAGCAATTTACGCCGGAGCAGATATGCGACGGCGTCGCCGAAAGCCTTACGGTGGACGATGCTATCAACCTCGTACCGGCGCTAAAGCGTGACTATCTGGGCGCCGCAATGCTGGTGCCAGCAGCCTCCGATATTGATGTGAATGGCCTGCATCGCGGGTTTCTCGCCGCCGGATCGCGGGCGGGCGTCACACTTGTCACCGATGCGCCTATCGCCAAGCTCAGCCACGCCGGCGGCAAATGGACGGCTGAGACGCCGAAGGGCCAAATTGCGGCGCGGGTTGTCATAAATGCTGCGGGCGCCTGGGCAGACGAAGTGGCTGCAGCGGCGGGGCTGGATGGCCTTGGCATTCAGCCGCTCAGGCGCACCTGCATTACGTTTGATCCGCCCGCTGCGATGGACCCTACAGCATGGCCGATGGCGATTGATGCTGAGGAAGAATTTTACTTCAAGCCGGAAGCGGGCCGTATCCTCGCCAGCCCCTGCGACGAACACCAAAGCCCGCCGACGGACGCGCAGCCGGAAGAGATCGACATCGCGTTTGGCGTTGATAGGGTGGAGCGCGCAACGAGCCTGAAAGTCTCCCGCATCACCCATAGCTGGGCCGGGTTACGCTGCTTCATGCCGGATAAGCTGCCGGTCGTCGGCGCTGACCCAAGGGCGGAAGGCTTCATCTGGCTCGCAGGCCTTGGCGGCTTCGGCATGATGACCTCCGAAGCCCTCGGCCGCGCCGCAACCGCAGCCGCCGTGCAAGCGTCTATGCCATCCGACATTACAAACGCTGGGGTAGAAGCGGATGCTGTAGGGCCGAACCGCTTGCTGGCTTAGCGCGTGAGATAGAAAGGACCGCCGCAATGGCAATTGAGATCGATCGCCTGGACCATCTTGTTCTGACTGTGCGCGATATGGATGCGACCTGCGCGTTTTATAGTCGTGTGCTTGGCATGGAGCGGCGCATGTTCGGGGATAACCGAACCGCGCTCTATTTTGGCCGCCAGAAGCTCAATCTTCATGACGCGGCCAATCCGGTCGATCCAAATGTCCGGCACGCAGCGCCCGGATCATCGGACCTATGCTTCATCACGGAAACGCCGATGGCTGATGTGATTGCGCATCTTGAGGCGGAAGGCATTTCTATTATCACCGGCCCTGGCGAGCGTAGCGGCGCCACGGGAACGCTGAATTCAGTATACATCTATGATCCAGATGAGAACCTGATCGAGATTGCGAACCTGCTGCAATGAGCACGGACCTTTTGTTCATCCAAGTCGGCGGGACCATAGATAAGGATTATCCGGCGGGCGAAACCAACCATGGCTACGAATTCGAAATCGGCGAACCTGCCTTTCGTTCAGTTCTGAACCGCGTGAAATTCCCCGGGGGGTGGGCCGAACAGGCGCTGATGCAGATGGACAGCCTGGATATGGAGGAGCCGGAACGCGCCACAGTCCGGGCGGCGGTTGAGGCGGCGGAACACACACGCATCATCATCACCCATGGTACAGACACAATCCGCCAAACGGCGTCGGCGCTTTATGGCATTCCGGGCAAAACAATTGTTCTGACTGGCGCTATGCTGCCAGAGAAGTTCCGGGATTCTGACGCCGATTTTAACCTAGGTATGGCGATTGCCGCAGCCAGATTGGCCCCTGAAGGGGTCTATATCGCACTGGATGGGACAGTGATTCCAGCGCCGTAGCGCCTATTTCGCTTTTCCTTCAATCACAACATCAATCAGCGCTGGGCCGTCTTTCGCGATAGCGCGGGCGAGGGCGGCGGTGAAAGCTTCTGGCTCTGCCACCTGTTCGCCCGGAACGCCCATGCCGGCGGCCATCTGCACGAAGCCGAAATCCGGGCCGGTCAGGTCCATGTGGGTATATCCGCGATTGCTTTCCGCATCGAAGCGGCCGCGGTAGACGTCGATATTGTGTTTTAGAATGCGGTACTCACGGTTCGACAAAATAATGAACGTGATGTTCAAATTGTGATGCGCCGCCGTCCAGAGAGACTGGATCGAGTACATCGCTGACCCGTCGCCGGAAACGCATACAATCGGCCTATCCGGGTTGGCGACAGCAACGCCAATGGCGCCTGCCAAGCCTTGGCCGATGGCGCCGCCGCGTCCGGCGTAATAATCGCCAGGGCCAGCGAAATCCAAGCTGCGGGAGAAATCCGTGCTGGCGGTGATGGCTTCTTCAACCATCACAGCATTGTCTGGCAGCGCTTCGGCCATAGCCGCCATGGCGACGGACATAGGCATGGGGCGGCGAGATGCAGCGCGAGCCGTGCGGGCTTTCTGGGCCTCACGGGCGTCTGCAGCGGCGGCGGCCAGTTTGTCGGCGCGGGATTTGGCGGCGGCGGCATCCGGTTTTGCCAATTCGAAAAGAGCGGCAAGCGCTGCCTTCGGCGCCGAGATGGCGCCGGAAGTTAGCGTGAAGTTTTTGGCAAGCATCTGCGGCGATTGCTCGATCTGGAAGACTTGGCAACCATCGGGGAAGGGGCTGCCGGGTTCGTACCAGACGGGTTCAAAGAACGGCCCGCCGATCAGCAGCACGCAGTCTGCATCGCCAAGCATCGTTTTGATGGGGCCAGCTTCGAATGGCAACCCGCCACACATGAGCGGATGGCGTGTGTCTGCGATGGCCTGGGCGTGCATGCCTTCGGTCCAAATGCTCGCGCCCAACTTTTCAGCCAATTGCAGCAGTTCCCCATTGGCCGCGGCGCGAGCGACGTCATCGCCAGCGACAATGGCCGGGGCTTTGGCGGACGATAGGGCGGCGGCGATTTCGCTGAGCGCCGCCACATCGCCAACAGGCGCTTGGTGCAGCGGGCCGGAGGTGACGGCGGCATTCGCCGTTTCTTGCTCCATCACGTTGATCGGCAGCGCCACAAAAACAGGGCCTTTCGGCGCTTCGTTGGCGACTTTGAAAGCGCGGCGCATCACGTCTGCCATCTCATCAGCGTTCTCGACCTGCACGGCCCATTTCACGACGGGCGCAGCAATCGAAACCAGATCATGCCCTAGCACCGGGCCTTGCAGCCGCATCCGCGTATCCTGCTGGCCCGCGGTGATGACCACAGGCGCATTCGCCCGCATCGCGCTGTACATCATGCCGACTGCGTTGCCGAGGCCAGGCGCCACATGCAGGTTCGCCACCGCCGTTTTGCCGCTGGACTGCGCGTAGAAACTGGCGGCGCCGACGGCGACGGCTTCATAAAGCGCCACCACGTATTCGATGTCTGGATAGTCTGCCAGATGGTCGAGCAGGGGGCTTTCCGTAGTGCCAGGATTGCCAAAAATCCGCTTGGCGTCATGCAGCTGCAAGCTTTCCAAAAATACGTCCCGGCCCCGCATATCATACTCCCTTGTCAGGCATCGTTTGAAACTGCGAGCATAGCGGCGCGCGTGAAGCGCTGGAAGCCGTAGGAGAATCCCCCATGTCCAACATTACAATTACGCCTTTGACGCTGCATATCGGCGCCGAAGTCAGCGGTGTAGATTTAACGAAACCACTCACGACGGATGACGCCCAGGCGATCTATCAGGCATTTCTCGATTGGAAGGTGATCTTCATTCGGGGGCAGCAATTGGACCACGCGCAGCATGTGGCCTTCGCCCGCGCGCTTGGGCAGCCGACAATCGGGCATGCGGTATTTGGCCATGTGGAGGACTACCCGGAAGTTTATTCGGTGGCGAAACATCGTACGGCGCAAACCCATAGCGCCGCTCGCATGCAGCGCGCCTGGACTGGATGGCACACAGACATCACGGCTGCGATCAATCCGCCAAAGGCGTCGATCTTACGCGGCGTCACCATACCGCCATACGGCGGCGATACGTTCTGGACCAACCTGAACGCAGCCTATGAAGGCCTCTCTGAAACCATGCGCGGCGTGGTGGATGGGCTGCGCGGCATTCATCGCTATATGCCGCCAGCGAATGCAACAAAAGACGACAAATATGATGAAAGCATCAAGCGTCGGGAAATGGAGACGGAGCACCCGCTCGTCACTGTGCATCCAGAAACTGGGCAGCGGCAGCTTTATGTCAGCCCGTCATTCTTGAAATCTATCGCCGGAATGCATCCGCGTGAGAGCCAGCAAGTTCTGGAGATGCTGTGGGAGCATGTTGTCCGGCCAGAATACACCGTACGCTTCAAATGGAACGCCGGCGATATTGCGATCTGGGATAACCGCTCGACGTCGCATCTGGCGCCATCTGACATCTTCCAGAGCGACTTCGACCGCCAACTCTATCGGATCACGCTGGTTGGCGAGACGCCGGTCGGCGTTGATGGGCGCCCATCTGTTTCCCTTAGGGGGCTACCTATTCTGGCAGTTGAAACGGAATTGACGGAGGCGGGCGATTGACCGCCGCACTCTCTGACGATGACAGGAAAGCTGCACGGGCGTCACTCGACGGCTTTATGGCAGCCTTTAACGCGGAGGACGCTGAGGCCATCCGCACTCGCTGGTATAATTTCCCGCATGTCCGTTTTCACAGCGGCCAAGTCACCGTTATGGAGCGGCCAGAGGATTTTCATGCGTTGGTCTGGGACAGAACGGGCCAGTCTGAAGATTGGGCGCGGACGGCCTGGGATTATGTGGAATTGATCGACGAAGGCCCGGGCAAGGCGCATTTTCGCGTGCAGTTCACCCGTTTTCGCGCCGATGGATCGGCAATCGGCAGCTACAAATCGCTTTATATCGTGACGCTGAAGGATGAGCGTTGGGCGATCCAGGGCAGGTCGAGCTGGGCTGCCTAAGCGCCTTTCTTCCAGCAGCCTTCCATATGGTCGTCAACCAAGCCCATGGACTGCATGTAAGCATAGCAGATGGTGGGGCCGACGAAGCGGAAGCCCGCTTTTTTCAACCGCTTCGAAAGCGCTTCCGCCGCAGGCGTTTTGGCAGGAACGTCCACCATCGACTGCGGATGGTTGACGATTGTCTCGCCATCCACCGTATCCCAGATGAATTTTGAGAAACCGCCAGGCGCCTCATCCATCATCTTCAGCCAGGCTTGCGCATTGGAGATCGTTGATTCGATTTTCAACCGGTTGCGGACAATGCCGGTGTCCGCCATCAGCCGGTCGATATCTGATTGATCGAAGCGCGCGATCTTCTCTGGGTCGAAATTCGCGAAAGCAGCACGGAAGTTTTCACGTTTCCGCAGGATCGTGAGCCAGGACAAGCCCGCCTGAAAACCCTCCAGGCAAAGCTTCTCGAAGAGCTTCCTGTCATCCCGTTGGACAACACCCCATTCTTCATCGTGATAGCGCTGGTATTCAGGATCGTCGCCGCACCAGCGGCAACGGTCCTGACCATCCGATCCTGTAATCAGCCCACTCATAATCTTCTCATGGTCGGCGGGTTACATGGACCGGAGTTTTGGATCGAGCGCATCGCGCAGTGCGTCGCCGAACAGGTTGAACGCAAACACGGCAAGCGTGATCGCAAGACCTGGGAAAATGGCGACCCAAGGCGCGCTTTCAAAGAACTGCTCAGCGCCGCCACGGAGCATCAGCCCCCACGCCGCCGTTGGTTCCTGAACGCCAAGACCAAGATATGACAGCGAGGCTTCCAGAAGGATCGCCTGTCCGACAAAGCTTGTGACCATGATCAGATACGGCGCCATAACGTTCGGCACCATATGCACCAGCACGATCCGCGTGTGGCTGAACCCTGAGGCGCGCGCCGCATCCACATAGGGGATGTCTCGCAGCGCCAAAGCGCTGGACCGCACAACGCGGGCGCATTTCGGGATGAACGGAATGGTGATCGCGATGATCACGTTCCAGGTGCCGGAGCCGAACACGGACACAATGGCCAGCGCCATGATGATTAGCGGGAACGCCATGAAGACATCCATGATCCGTTGGAAAATCAGATCAAACCAGCCGCCGAGATACGCACTGGTCACGCCAAGCACCAGCCCAAGCGTTGCGCCGACGAAGGCTGCGATAAACCCGATCTGCAGCGCCGTGCGAGAGCCATAGATGATACGCGAGAAGATATCTCGGCCAAGTTCATCGGTCCCAAGCAGATAGGTCATGTTGGGGCCGATAAGCTGATCGGCGAAGTTCATATCAAGCGGGTCTTGCGGTGCGACGATGTCTGCGAAAACGGCGACAAACAACATCAGCATGATGAAGACAGCAGATCCAGCGCCAAGCGGCTGGCGGCGCGCCATGCGGCGCACCTTCTGTAAGAACGAGCGCTGCTTTGGCGCGTCGGCAGTCGTGGTTGCGGTATTCATGTTCCGGTCCCCTAACTATACCGAATGCGTGGATCGAGCCACGCATAGATCAGATCAATGACGATGTTCATACAGACGAAGATGAATGCGACCAGCATCACGAGCGCTTGCGTTAGCGCGTAGTCATGGTTGGTCACGCTATCGACGAAGAGCTTGCCGAGGCCGTTCAGGTTAAACACCTGCTCTGTCACGACGAGGCCGCCCATCAGGAACGCGAACTCAATGCCGATGACGGTTACGACCGGCAGCATAGAGTTTTTGAGGGCGTGGCGGTTGACCACCAGCTTCTCAATCACGCCTTTAGCGCGCGCGGTGCGGATGTAATCTTCACGCAGCACTTCAAGGAGCGCTGAGCGTGTCATACGCGTCGCGACGGCTGAATAGCGGTAGCCGGTGGCGAGCGCTGGCCAAATCAACTGTGTGAGGTTGCCGATCGGATCTTCGATTGGCGAAACATATTGGATCGGCGGGATCCAGGCTTGGCCGAACCAATTCTGCGTCGTCCAAAGTAAGCCCAGCATAATCAGAATGCCCAGCCAGAACGACGGCATCGCGATACCCGCGATGGAAAAGCAGCGGACGACATAGTCGATCCAGGTGTTCTGGCGGATCGCAGAGATTGTGCCCATTGGAATGGCGATGATAACGCTGACAATTGTCGCCATGACCGCGACTTGCAGCGAGAGTACGGCGCGGACGCCAATCTCTTCCGAGATCGCACGGCCTGTCCACATGGACTCGCCGAAATCGCCAATAAAGAACCCGCCGAGCCAAGTGAAGAACTGCACGTAAAGCGGGCGGTTCAAGCCGAGTTCTTCGCGGCAAATACCAATCAGGTTGGCATCGAACGATCCGCCCGTGCCTGCATACCGGAGAGCACAAATATCGCCCGGAATCATGTGCATCAATGTGAACACGAGGATAGCCGCGCCAATAAGCGTCGGCACCATCATCAGCGTTCGTTTAACCAGATACTTATGCATCGGCGTCTCTGAAAATTTGGGGTGCGGGCGATAGGCCTGCACGCAAACAGTGGTCTACAAAATGGCGGAACGCCCGCAGATCAAGAATTGATCCACGGGCGCATCCTAGCCGTCAGATCTGAAGCGGATTATTTGTCCGCGTCAGGATCAAGCCACACGGTGTCGAGCGCTTGGCCCAAATAGTGGCTCGGGCTGACTTTCCAGCCCTTGAAGTGGGAGCGGTGCACAGTCGTGCGGCGCCACCAGAGAGTGATCATCTGCGTCACCTGATCGTGGAGAATGTACTTCTCATAGGCGCGCATCTTGACCCGCTGCTTAGCCGGATCGGATTCAAGCAGCATGTCCTCGTACATCGCGTCCAGCTTCCGGTCGACCACGCGGGAGTAGTTCGCAGGGTTCACATCAGAGGAGAGATACTTGGACGTATCAATTGGCGGGTTGACGATGGACTGACAGTTAAAGTCAATCGATACGTCGAAATCGCCAGATTCACGCAGCGTTGCGTAGAACGGACCCGTCGGCTGAACCTTCTGTTCAAACTTCAGGCCGATTTGGCGCCACTGGTCGATCAGCCAAACGCCGACGACTTTGTAAGGCTGGTCAACGCCGCGGTTGTTGAAGACATAGGTCTTCGATAGGTCCATACCGGCTTCTTCCAGGAGCTTACGGGCTTCGGCGCGGGAGGCTTCCAGATCTTCCCGATAGCCGTCCATCTGCATCAGCTCTTCCTTGGTCGCGGCCAGGCCGTGAACAGGATAGACGATGCCGCCAACCGTTTTCACGATAGCGATCTTGGAGAGGTACTCGGACCCGCCCCAACGATCGACCGCAAGCGTCAGCGCGCGACGAACGCGAACGTCATCGAACGGCTTACGGGTGTGGTTTGGCGTGGCGAGCAGAACGCAGTTCCAATCCGTTTCCTGCACAGTGGCTTTATCGCCAAGCGCGCGGACCAGATCGTCACGGGTTTTCGGCGGGAAGCCACGGAACTGCGCGCTGGCGCGGTTGCCGCGAAGCGCTTGCACCTGAATGGATTCCTTATTGGCGAAGATCGCGGTGATCTTGTCCAGGTAAGGCAGGCCCTTCAGATAATAGTTCGGGTTCTTGTCGCCGGTCATGAACGCGCCGGGCTGATACTCTTTGAACATGAACGGGCCGGAACCCATAATGTTCTTTTCGTACCAGCGCTGATCAACATCCAGCTTGGCTTTGGAGTAGATGAAGTTATACGGCGCCGCCAAAGCCGGAATGAAAGACGTGGAGGCATACTTCAGATTGAAGACAACCGTCGTCGCGTCAGGCGCTTCAACGGATTCGACCATCTTGTAGAAGCTCTTCCGCGCGCTGGACACGCCTTTGGGCGGGAAGATGATCCGGTCAAAGCTGGCTTTAACGTCAGCAGATGTCAGCGGCGTGCCGTCATGGAACTTAACGCCAGAATGGATCTTGAAGGTGTACTTCGTGCCATCATTCTCGCCGGCAGGCACATCGCCAACGCAAAGATCGCAAACGAAATCTGCAGGATCAGCAGGGTTCTGCGGGTTTACGCGCAGCAGCGTTGAGTAATACGGACGCACCGGATGGATGACCGCATAGGTCGTCTCACGGTGAGCATCGAAGCTTGGCGGGCCTTTCGCTGGCACGACATAGGTGAAGTGACCGCCGTATTTCGGCGTGTCGGCGACAGCTGCGCCGGATGTGAGCAATGCGCCCACCCCAACAGCAGCAGCCGCAAAAGCGCGGATACGCTGCATCCTACAATTCCTCCCTAGGATCAAAAAAAGCCGCCAAACTTCGCTGGCCGGCCAGTAGTGCGATGCACCGTAGCAAGCCGCGATCTTAAGTCAAACTTAATCGCTTAGGATTGGCTGATAATTGTGCCTTTTACCGTCCGACAGAAAGTTTCCTTCAGGACGCTTTTGGGTACCAGTAGGCTAGGAATTCCGCATAAGCTGCGGGTTCATCAGCGCCTTCGATCTCTATCAGGTGCGCAGTCGAGCAAAGCTTCTTGCCTTCGCCTTTGTCCTCGACGCTCTTCAATGTGATTCGGCTGCGTAAGCGCAGGCCATCGCCAATCGTGGCAGGGCGCAAAATACGCACTTTGTCGAGGCCGTAATTTAGGAAGTAATCGCCATCAGGCGGGTTGAGGCCGCCAATCGTGTTGAGATGCGTCAGCAGGCTGACATAGTGGAAGCCATGCATGATGGTGTCGCCATAGGGGCTCTCTTTGCGGGAGCGTTCCTGGTCGCAATGCATCCAGGTCCGCCAGCGCGTGACTTCGCCAAACACGTTGACCTGCATCTGATCAATATCAAGCCATTCTGTAACACCTAGTTCCTGGCCGACATGGTCTTCAACATTCGCTAACAGAATTTCAGATTGCGCCATTACCTTGTCTCCTTTTGTGCATCTTTCGCCTGCGCAGCTCCGGACGCCAGCAGCGCGGCTGCTTCGTCAGCGGAGAACCCATTCTCCGCCAGAACAGCGTTTGTATCCGCGCCAATAATGGGCGCATTGGCGCGGGCTGTGCCTGCCTCAAACGGGGGCAGGCCAGGGATGTTCAAGACTGTCGTCGGCGCATCGTATCCGGGCTGCGGCAGCTTCGCGAACAGGTTGGTCGCGTTTGGATGCGGATGATCAGCGAATTCGAGATAGTCGTTAATGACCTCGTTCATCAGTCCTTTTTCGGTGAAGAGCGTGTTCCATTCCGCTGTGGTCTTGCTTTTGAACTCGGGAATGATGCGCTCATTAATCAGGTCGATGTCCGCGACGCGACCCGCATTTTGGCGGTACCTCTCTTCCGCTTTCCAATCGTCAAAACCGAATACATCACAAAATGTTATCCAGTCACGTTCTTGCAGTATAAGAACTTGAAGGTAGCCGTCTGCACACCGGTACACCCCGCCGGGCGTTGAGCCGGGAGGCGGTTCTTTGCCTTCCTGCAATGTGCTTGTCATGCGCACGCCTTGCAGATGGGATGCGCCCTGCATCAGCGAGATATCGAGGAACCTTGGGCTTGGGTCGTCCCGCTTGGCGTAAAGCGATGCCGCAACAGCTTGATGTGCAAACATTGCTGTCGACATATCGACGATAATCGGTTGGGTGCGGAGCGGCACGCCGTCCGCGCCGCGGTTGGCATGCATGAAGCCGGTAAACGCCTGTAGCACCGGGTCCATCGCTGGTTGGCGGCTAAGCGGCCCTGTTTGGCCGTATCCCGAAATCGAGACATAGACCACGCTCGGCGCAACAGCCTTAACGGCGTCATAGCCAAAGCCCAGCCTTTCGATCACGCCTGGCCGGAAGCCTTCTAGGAATACGTCGGCGTCCTTCAGCACCCGCCAAAGCGCGGCTTTCGCGTCCTCATGTTTCAGGTCGAGGCAGAGCGAGCGTTTGCCGATGTTGCCGATCAATGAGAATGCTGTGTGATCGCCATAGCGCGGCCCCAGAATGCGCGCCCAATCCCCCGCTGGCGGTTCGACCTTGATAACATCCGCTCCCCACTGCGCCAGCAGCATCGCGCAATAGGGGCCAGCGATGCCTTGCGAGAGATCAACGACTTTCAAGCCTTCATAGGGACGCTCATAGCTCATGGGATTATCCCTTTGTCAGGCCGTAAGTCTCGACTGGAATACGGTCAAATATCTCGCGCTTAAGAATTGCGGCGGCGCTAGGCGCATCGCGCGCTGTGCTGAGTAATACGGCGAATTTGTCGTAGAGCAGCAGGAAGCGATCCAGAAACAGCGCCGCATCCCGGACGGCGAAACGCTCGCCAGCGGTTTCAGCGACAAGTTTGTTGTCGGCGGCGATGGCGGCGCGGATCGCTTCATCAAGCTGCGGGGTGGCGGTATCCACCTGCAGCCCCCGCGCGGCGGCGGCGCGCAAGGCAGCGTCCGCCATATTCTGATAGCCCCAAACGACGCCGACGACCCCGTCTGCCGTTGCGGTAAGTACGGACCGGCGCTCGCTTGTCGTCAAACTCTGCCAATATGCTGCTGAGCCCATGAAAGCCGCGCCGCCGCGATAGGCGCCGAACGGCGCTTTCAAGGCATATCGGGCATGGGTCCAAACTTCGGAGTCCGATAATTCCATCGGCGTTGCAATGGCCGCGGTGATGGCGCCCTTGGCCAAAAGGTCGCCCGGATCGCCATCTTCTTCATAGGCGCGACCGCCGAGGCGTTGGATCAGCCGGTCCCACGCGCTGCCAGGGGTCAAGGCGGAGAGGCTCTTGAAGGCAACAACGGTGTTTGATTGCGAGCGGGACAGCATCACATAGCGGGCGGCGCCGTAAGCGCCCAAGAACACAACGCGACGGCGGTGGAAGGATTGCCTACACGCCACACAATCAAGCGCCAGCAATTCGGTTGCGGCGGCGGCAGCGGCCAATTCGTCTTCTCCGCCAGCAAGGCCAAGTTCCGCCAAGAGTGCGGCATAGGGAAATGCAGTCGGGAAGGCGGAGAGGGCGGCGGCGCCGAATGCGTAGTCATTGCGGCCGAGAGATTCGATGGCGGCTGGGTCAGACGGCGGCGGGCCGTTCAAAAACAGGCTGAGCTTCGGCGCACCCTTGGTTTTCGCTAACCGCTCCCCAAATGCGCGCCATCCACTTTGAGCCAGCGGGTGGTCAGGGCCGAAGCCGATATGCGCGCGGGCAGGTTCCGCAGCTTGGGCTGGGACAATGAGCGTGAAGGCTGTGAGGAGGATTGCCAGGATGGGCAGGAAGTAACGTGACCGCAGGCTTCCCCCCTCACCCTGCCCTCTCCCCTCTGTGGGGTGCGAGGGTT
Organism: Alphaproteobacteria bacterium; assembly: GCA_038102935.1. Taxonomy (GTDB): domain Bacteria; phylum Pseudomonadota; class Alphaproteobacteria; order Bin95; family Bin95; genus VMCJ01. Next base: position 50,460 of record JAYNYG010000001.1, read on the forward strand.
CTAAAGAGGAAGCCTCGCAATTGGGTCCCCTCGCCCCCCACTGGGGGGAGAGGGATAGGGAGAGGGGGGAAATCTGCATCAGAACCAACCGTCACGTCGCCCTATACCGGATCCCACACGAAATAATCCGCCGAGCGGTCATTCGCCAGGAAGTGCGGCTTGAATGCATGCATCGCGTGCTCATGGATTTTCTGCGGCGTCCAACCGTCGCTGCGATGAACCGTGCGGACGGGCCGGTTCTTGCTCATCAGCATGATTTCGTTGGAGCGCACGTAGAAAATCTGCCCCGTAACTTCGCTCGCCAAATCAGATAAGAGATACACCGTCGGCGCCGCGATCTTTTGCGGCGTCATAGCCTCCTGGCGTTTCCGGCGGGCTTCGCCTTCCGGCCCTTTGATCGGGATCGTTTCAATCATGCGGGTGAAGGCTGAGGGTGAAACAATGTTCGAGCGAACGCCGAAACGCTGCATATCCAACGCAATCGATTGCGACAGCCCGACAATGCCGAGCTTCGCCGCCGCATAGTTTGCTTGCCCCACATTGCCGACAAGGCCGGACGTGGAGGTGAAATGCACCATCGCGCCGGATTCCTGTTTGCGGAAATGCTCAGCCGCCGCCCGCGCTACATTGTAATAGCCGTTCAAGTGGACGTTTATGACCGAGTCCCAGTCATCCTCAGTCATCTTGTGGAAGATCACGTCCCGCAGGATGCCGGCGACGTTCACAACGCCGTCGATCTGGCCGAATGCGTCAACGGCTTGCTGCACCATCTCCTGGGCGTCATCCCAATTGGAGATATCGCCGCCGTTGACGACAGCCTCGCCGCCTTCTGCTTCAATATCCGCCACGACCTGTTGGGCCGGGCCGATATCGGCGTCGCTTTTGCCGTCTACGGCAGCGCCCAAGTCGTTCACGACGACCTTGGCGCCCTCGCGCGCCGCCAGCTTGGCGATTTCAGCGCCGATACCGCGGCCTGCACCGTTCACCAACACCACTTTGTCTTGAAGAACCCCGTCTGCCATGGGTCCGAATCCTCTTCTTAATATTTGAATTTCTGCACTATCTGATGTGAGGCCTGATCCTTAGATCGGATCCCAGCAGAAGATGTCGGCGGAGCGGTCATTTGGAACGAAGCTCGGCACAAGCGCGGGCATCCCTTCCTCATGGATTGACCGCGGCGTCCAGCCTTCTTCGCGGTGGATGGAGCGGATGGGGCGGTTTTGCCCGAACAACACCTGCTCATTCATGCGACTGCCAAAGATCTGCGCCGTAACGCCCATCTCATTCGCCGCATCGGACACGAGATACACGCACATCGGCGCGATCTGCGCTGGCGTCATCTGCTTGATCTTGGCGAGGCGTTCCTGTTGCTCAGGCGTATTTGACGGGATCGTGCCGATCATCCGGCTCCACGCAAACGGCGACATACAGTTCGAGCGCACGCCAAAGCGCGCCATATCAAGGGCGATGGACTTCGAAAGCCCGATGATGCCCAGCTTCGCCGCCGCATAATTCGCCTGGCCGAAGTTGCCGATCAGCCCTGATGTGGAGGTGAAATGCACCATGGAGCCTGATTCCTGCGCACGGAAATGATCCGCCGCTGCCCGGCTCACATTAAACGTGCCTTTCAGATGCACCTGAATGACTGCGTTCCAGTCTTCCTGGGTCATCTTGTGGAAGATCACATCGCGGAGGATGCCAGCGACATTGACCACGGCGTCAATCTGGCCGAATTCATCGACCGCCTGCTGCACCATATTCTTCGCAGCCTGGAAATCCGCCACACTATCGCCGTTGACGACAGCTTCGCCGCCATTGGCTTCAATCTCTGCGACGACTTCCTGGGCCGGCGTCGAGTCAGCGCCGCCGCCGTCCACATTGCCGCCCAGATCGTTCACAACGACCTTCGCGCCTTCCGCCGCCGCCAGCTTGGCGACTTCCGCGCCAATGCCCCGCCCGGCGCCGGTCACGAGGACGACTTTGCCCTCCAACATCCCATCAGCCATCTAGATTTTTCCTCCATATCGTATGATTCGATTTATGTCGGTAAGCGTAAACCGTGGCGGCAAGCGAAGGCAATCAGCCGAGCCCTAACCGTCTGCCTGCGATCTCTGCGCCTTTTGCCATCGACCGCAATTTCGCCCACACAACGCTTGGCGCAACGCGCCCCATGCCAGCGGAAGTATCAAAGCCGCAATCAGTGCAGGCGGCGATACGTTCTGGCGCGTCGATGGCGCGCGCTACGAGTTCTAGCCGGTCGGCGACGACTTCTTCGTGCTCAACGAAGTTTGTCAGCGTATCGATCACGCCTGCGGTGATGGTTTGATCGCCAGCTGGCGGCGAGTTCTTCAGGACACGCCACTCATGCGCATGCCGCGGATTAGCGAATGGCAGAACGAACCCGCCGACGGGCGCCTGCTTCACAATCGGCCAGAGCGCAGCGAGCGGTGTATCTTGGTCATGCGGCGCTTCATAGTTGCCCCAGCAAAGGTGCAAGCGGATGCGCTCTTTCGGCAATCCCTCGACGCCTTTGGCGATCGCGGCAATGGCGCGTTCGACGAATTTCAAATGCGCTTCAGGTTCGCCTGCGTAAGTGACATGGCCCTCCAGGCCAAGCTCAGGGCAATCCAACTGCAGCATGTGGCCGTTGTTCAGGATCGTTTTGTACTCAACGCGGAGCGCCGCCGCGAGCGCATCCAGATAGGCTTCTTCGGTATCGTAATGCTCATTTTTGAGTGCGGCAGCGACAATGCCGGGGGAGGGGGCCGTTAAGAAAGTGCCCGCGAACTGATGGCCGCCTTCATTGAGGGCCGCCGCGAAATCAGCGCATTCTTCCTCACAGGCTTCAGGATGGTCATGGGCGATCGGGCCGATGGTCTTGGGCGGTTGGAAATTGGATACAGCGGTCTTGTCCTTATTCGCCGCCGCCATGGCCTCTTGGAAATCTGGGTAGGCTGCGACATCGGCCTGCGGCTTCCGCTGCCAACGCCCGCCGATCCCGGACAAGCGATGGCGGAGGTACAAGAAAAACGCCTCCCGCTGCTGCTCGCCATTGTTGGCGATATCAACGCGTGCATCCGCCTGCGCTTGCAGGATGCCGTGCAGTGCGGCTTTGCCAGCTGCGGCCAGCTCATCGGGATCAACATGGCCGCCCTGCGAACTGCGTGCATAGAGGCCGGTCAGCGCCAGTGGTCGCGGCAGGCTGCCGGCGTGGGTTGTGAGAATGCGGGTCATGCAGGCCTCCAGGCGTCATCAAGAAAGGTCAGCCAGTTTTCGCCCACGACGCCTCGGATCAGACTCTCGTCCCATCCGCGCGTCTGCATGGCTTGGATGAGGTTTGGATATTCGGCCATGCCGTCCAATCCTTTCGGGTTGGCCGGGCGTGCGCCTGTCATCGGTCCGGCGACGCCGGCGCCGATGCCCTTGTCGCGCCGGAGCCATTCAAAGAAATCCGCCCCATAGCCTTGGGTGAAATCTGTGCCAAGCCCGACGCGATCCGGCCCGAGCAAGTTCAGAACGTATTCCAACGTATCCAGGCAATCATCCAGATCAGAATCGTCACCTTTTGGCAGGAATGGCGCATAAAGCGCGACGCCGACAAACCCGCCCGTGCCGTTGATGCGTTTCAGCATGTCGTCCGGCTTGTTGCGCGGATGATCCTTCATGCCAGCGGGCGCCACATGGGTGTAGGCGACCGGGCGCTTTGAAACGTCCGCGGCATCCTTCGATGTCTGCGGGCCGACATGAGAGAGATCGATCAGAATGCCCGCTTCGTTCAGCAGCGCCACAAGCCGCTTGCCAAAGTCAGACAAGCCAGGATCGGTTGATTCCCAACACCCCGCGCCTGCAAGGTTCTGCGTGTTGTAGGTCATCTGGATGGTGCGCACGCCAACATCATGGAACAACCACACACGGTCGAGATCGTCTTCAATCGGCCAGCTATTTTGAAACCCGAGCGCAATGCCGGTCTTGCCTGCAGCTCTGGCGTCACGGATATCCTGGGCGCTTCTGGCTTGGACAATCAGGTCCGCATTGTCTTTGAACCTGCGCTTCCAGCGGGCGATGTTGCCCATGGTCGCTGCAAACCCTTCCCATACCGCGCAGGTGCAATTCGCCCCCGCGAGCCCGCCCGCCTGCATCTCCTCAAACACAGGCCGGCCCCAGTTGGAGATGATCAGGCCGTCAAAGATTGTGTAGTCATGCGCCATGGTTTGGTCCTGCAAAATAGCTTGTGGGACAGTCATCCTGGCACAGAACAAGTGGCTGCGTTAATCCTCGGCGTCCACGTAATCCAGCGGCAGGGCGGTCGTGACTTTCATGCGCTCCATCGCGAAGGCGGAGGAGACGTCGTAGATCTCGACGATGCTGATCAGGCGCTTATAGATGCGGTCATAGCCAGCGATATCGGGCGCTACGATCTTCAGGAGATAGTCGATATCGCCGCTCATCCGGTACACTTCGACAATCTCTGGCAGTCGGCGCACACCTTCAGCAAACGTCTCCAGCCATTCGGGTTCATGCCGGTTCGTGCGGACCGAAACGAATACTGTAACCGGCAGGCCAAGCGCATCTGCGTCCAGCAACGCGACGCGGTTCTGAATGACGCCCACCCGCTCCAGCTTCTGAATGCGCTTCCAGCATGGCGTTTGCGATAGTCCGACTTGATCCGCGATGGCGGCCACGGAAAGTGTGGCGTCTTGCTGAATTAATCTCAAGATGCGCTTTTCGATGCTATCCATCGGCTATAATTTTCCTTAATTGGAGAATAATATTCTCTCATATTCGCATTTTAGCAGAATCTTTGAAAGGTTTTTTCATTTGCTTCAGGTAAATTCAGCCGATCGAAATACCGTTCTGGAGATTGATTGTGGGCAACCCGTTCACCGACCACCCCTCAGATGTTGGCGAGGGCTATTTTGAGCATATGGGCCAGGCGCTCTCCTTCGCCATCCCAATGTTCTTTGGCGCGTTCGCATGCTTGGTCCACGCCATTTTCCCGTTCCTCTGCCTGAAAACCGGCAGCGGCATCGTGACGACGCTTCATGTCCGTATGGTGACGCACCGGGTCAAGCCGGAAAATGCTGACTCGGCGCTTTCCAGGTCCTGATCCTTCTCACCGAGTTCGCGTTACGAAGTTCAATACAGTCTTAGGTGCGGATCGCCTTCGTGACCGGCATGCTGCCCTTATCGCCGGAAGCGGACCAGCCGGTGATGATGCCGGAGAACATGCCGGCGCCTCCGCCTGCGCGGACGATCAAGAGGCCGCCGTCTCGGAATTTGGATGCAAATGTTCCGCGCCGTGACTCGGGCAAGCCTTCGGCAATACCGCCTTCGCCGACGATCAATGAATCCGCCGGGCCGGTCATGAGCCCCATCAATCGGTTCAAAAGGTCCGCTTTGCTCCATCCAGCGGCTTTGAAAGTACGCTCATGCTCCGGGCATACTACGAGGATCGCGTCTGCCGCTGGCCAGAGCTTCGGATGGTTCATGGCCTTCAAGCATTCGGCCATGGAGCGCGCCAGGCTTTCAGGGTCGCGGGATTTCTGGTCGACGATGCCCTGCAAGCCGTAGCCAGCGAACACTGTGATAGCGTCCTCGCCCTCATTGAAACCGAAATCTGTGGAAAGCGGGCGCCAGAAAGACCCGGCCTCATCTTCCGCAAAGCAATAGCTGAGCTTGCCAGGATTGCCGAGCGCCGCCCGATCAATGCCGCCAGGCTTGCCGCCGCCGACATTCCGCACAATCAACTGCACCGACCGCCCAATCGTCAGGTTCGCGCGGTTGCCCTGGCCGAGCGCATTATGCTTCCCGTTCATGCCGATCCGCTGCGCCATTGGGCCATTCACAACGAACACCGGCCCCACATACATCGTTGTCGCGAGGACGCCATGCATATTGAATGCAGGGTCCAGCACGGCTTCGAGCGCAGCCAATACGACGGGGAAATATTCCGGCTTGCATCCGGCCATGACGGCGTTGATCGCGGCTTTCTCGACAGTGCATGGGTCAAGATTAGGCGGGACAATGCCGACGAGGTCCTGCGCGTCCCGGCTCGTGCCTTCCAGCATCGCCAATACGCGGGCTTCTGTCGGCGGCACGACCGGCAGGCCATCTGACCAATCCCGCGCAAACGCCGCCTCAATCTCATCTTCCTCACCGCCGAGTGTGACAGGGCGGGCGGCCAGCCCGGTTTCGCCATGGCGGATTTTCAGCATGCGGAGTGCTGCAGGCTCAACGTTAGCCGCGCCGCATCCAGGGCGGATCGCCGGCAGACCTTCGCCGACAGGCTGGCCAGCGACACGGCTCCACTCCGCCTGGTCCCAGCCGTAAGTCCGATCAACCTCTAAGCCTGACTGGACGCGGATCAGCGTCGGTACGATTTCGATATCCAGGTTGTATGAAGCCGCTAATTCCCGGTCGTCGATAACTTTGGCGACCGCTTCCGGGAATGCGGGGTCATCCTGGCTATAAACATCAAGCCGCCCCTGGCTTTCTAGGGCCGCCAGCACCGGGCCTGCAAGTTCGCAGGTCGGGCAATCGCGTTTCACGATGGCGATCAAGCCATCTCCGGTAGCAGCAAGCACTTCAGCGGGATTGGGCATAATGGTCTCTCTCAGAATCAGAGGCGTTGACCTATGATCGCCGAAATTAAGGCCGGAAGGATAGCCCTATGATCAAACGCATTTCGTTTCTCACCCGCAAAGATGGCACGACCCACGAGGATTTTGTGCGGCATTGGTTTGAAATTCACGGGCCGTTGGCGCGCGGCATTCCCGGTCTTCGTCGATATGTGCAAAGCCATATCATTGGGGAGGCGAGCCGCGCCGATATCGCTGGATCAGACGTCGCGATCGATGGCATCGCTGAGCTTTGGTATGACGACGCCAAGGCGATGGAACGCGCCATACAATCCGATCAGGCAAAGCGTCTGTTCGCTGATGGCGCTGAATTCATTGGCGCGATCAAGACTTACGTGGTCGACGAGAAGGTTATTATCGACGACGTTGAGTGAGAGTGACGCCTTTGTCGTTACACCACCGGCGCGCCGAAGCCTGAGAGCGCGACTGCGCCTTGGATTTCGCGGATAGCGTTGGTCATGGCTTGGCCGATCAAGTCCATATGACGGATCTGGTCTATGCGGGCGCGAACTTGCTCATTGTCATGCTCGCCCAGGATTGCGCCAAACAGGCCACAGGCATCCGCCAAGTTTATGATGACAATGTCGTGCGGGTCCGGGATCTCGTCACTGAACAGGATCGCCTGGATGCGGGCGCGGACTTCCTGTTCAGCTTCGCCGTCGATCATGGGATACGTGCGGGATTGGAGGCGCCAGAGGAAGCGGTTTTCCTGTTCCACCAGAATGCCCCGCCCGACAAGCCGTTTCAGCGCCACGAGGGCGAAGTTTTCGCGGCCGCTGGCGACTTGTTCAATCCATGACTTGGCGCTCCGGCGCTCGCTGTCATTGGTTTCTGCCAGGAGCGCCAGCGTTGTATCCAATGAGGGGTCGTTGGTTGGCGCTGCATCGATAACGAAGAGATGCTCTAAGTCCGTATCGATGCGGTTGCGCTGCGCCAGGTCCATCAGCACTGCGCCAGCGAGGATGCATTTGAGCATCCAGGCGTCGACGGACGCCATTTCGCCCTCCTCGTCATCCAAGAGGAGGAGCATGATTTCTTCGGCGTAGGTTAGGCGCGCTGCATTCTCGGTCATGGACTAATCTGGAATCCTTCATATCCGGCTGCGGCAATGGCGTCGCAGCGCTTCTTATAGGCTTCGACTCCGCCCACATAGGGCATGAAAATTCTTGGCTTGCCGGGGATATTGGCGCCCATGTACCAGGAATTCGCTAACGGATAGAGCGTTGCGTCCGCGACAGCATTATTATGCGCGACCCAACCGTCTTCTGCCTCAGGTTCCGGCACGATCTTGCTTTGGCCTGTTTCGCGAAGATGGTCGAGGCAATCGGCGATCCAATCCACATGCTGCTCGCAAGACAGGATCATCTGGCTTTTCACGCCGGGGCTTTGTGGGCCTGTGATCATGAACAGGTTCGGGAAATCCGCCATCATGATCCCGAGATAGGTTTTCGGGCCATCTTCCCATTTCGCGCCGATTTGGGCGCCTGTGTCCGTCTTGATGTCGATCTCTTTCATGGCGCCCGTCATCGCGTCGAACCCGGTGGCGAACACGATCATGTCCAGTTCATATTCGGCCTCTGTGGTTCTGAGGCCCGTTTCCGTGAGGCCCTGGATCGGCGCGCTTTTAACATCCACCAGATCGACATGATCCAGGTTGTAGGTCTCGTAATAATCAGTATCCAAAATCAGGCGTTTGGTGCCGATGGGGTGATTGTTGGGGCAGAGCAGTTCTGCCGTCTTTGCATCCTTTACGGTTTCGCGGATTTTGTTGCGGGCGAAGTCAGACGCTGTGTCGTTCGCTTCCTTGTTCGTCAGCAAATCCGTGAAGGCATAGAGGTAGCTAATGCTGCCGCCTTCCGCCCATTTCGCCTCAAAGGCGGCGTTGCGTTCCTCTTCGCTGACATCCAGCGCAGATTGGGTCGGTGGCGGGAATCCAGCTATGCCGAAGGGCGTGAAATACGCGGCTTTCCGGCGTTCATCATACTCCGCTTTGTGTTTTGCTTCTTTTTCTGGCCGCATGGGCTCATTGCGTGCGGGCAGGCTGAAATTGGCTGTGCGCTGAAACACGGTGACATGCTTTGCCTGCTTGGCGATCAGCGGAATGGACTGAACGCCGCTAGAACCCGTACCAATCACGCCGACGCGGAGGCCCGTGAAATCAACGCCCTCATGCGGCCAGAGGCCGGTATGCTCAACGCGGCCCTTATAGTCATCGAAGCCTGGCCAATTCGGCTTTCTTGGCGTTGAAAGATTGCCGGTCGCCATGATGCAATAGGGCGCGCTTACGGTCTCGCCTGCATCTGTTTTGATTGTCCAAAGATTGTCCGCATTGCTGAATTCAGCCGTTTTGATGCGGGTGTTGAACTGCACGTCTTTGCGGAGATCGAAGCGGTCCGCGACGTGGTTCACATAGTCCAGAATAACGGGCTGGCCGCCATAGCGCTCCGGCCATTCCCATTCCTGCTGCAGGTCTTCATCGAAGGAGAACGAGTACTCCAGGCTTTCGACATCACAGCGGCAGCCAGGATAGCGGTTCCAGTACCAGGTGCCGCCGACCCCATCCGCCGCCTCATAAGCGCGGACCCGGTAGCCGAGCTTGCGCAGCTTGTAGAGCGCATAGAGTCCGCCAACGCCCGCGCCAATAATAATAACGTCCAGATCGCCTTTTCCATCAGTCGCAGCTTCGGTCGCCGACACTCGAGGTCTCCTGAAATCGTGTGAGTTTGGCAGCAGTCTAATTTGCGGGCGGCGCGCCGTCTATTCAGCCGGGAATGAAACGATTGATGCCGCCGTCCTGGACGACTGCGCCCTCAGCGCCAATGAAGTCCTGCTTGGTCATTGCCGATAGAAGATCAGCATCATCCGGCGCGTTTGCGAGGAAACGCGGCGCGGCAGGGTCATCATGCGCTCCCAAGCGTCCAATGATGATCCCGCGCCCGGGTGCGCCATCCCGGCCATAGGTGACGGTATAGGTCTCAATGGTCGCCTCGCCATTGGGCGCTTCTATGAGCTTTGGGCGGGCCAGAGTTTCGATTCGATGTTGATAGGATGCAGGCGGCTCGCGTCGCCATTCGCCTTCAGTCGGCTGTGTGGAATAGATCCCGGCAGAATGCTTGGTCAGATATCCGCCATTGGCCGTCACCATGCCGAACGCGCTGGGGTTGCCGCGCAGCCGCTCCGCCATAGCCGCGATTGCGTTCATGGAATAGTTGTTGCCCGCCCCGCCATGATACGGCAGCCCGCCGGTCACTGTGAGCGGGCGGGGATCATCCGCCTGAATGCCCAACGCGTCCCGCCCAATGGCGACGGCGCTTGGGAAACAGGAATAGAGATCAAAGCAGTCAATATCGCTGATATCCAGGCTGGCTTGCGCTAATGCACGTTCGCCCATCAACGTCATTGCCGGGGAGGCGGCGTAGTCGCTCCGGTCTGAGACATGCCAGATATCCTGTACCTCGGCGGCCCCATGCAGATAAACCCATCGGTCCTCTGGAACGCCAGATGCGCGGGCATGCGCCACGTTCGTCAGCAGTAAGCAGGCGGATTGGTTGATCTGGTTCATGGCGCACATGAATTTCGTATAGGGCCAGGCGACAAAGCGATTGCTCTCGCTTGGAAGGGCGATTTCCTCTGCCGTGCGCTCTATCGGGAACCAAGCATGGTGTGATTGCGCGGCGACGGTGGTCAGTGGCTGCATCAGCGCGCCCATGGTCTGCTGATGTTCTGCAATCGACCGCCCGGAGCGGCGGCGCAGCGCATTTTCAAATAGCGGATAAACATGTGCGGCGATCCATATGCCATGGGCCTGCTCATGGACAGGCGCCATAGCCCGTTCCGGATAGAGCCAAGCGGCATCCTGGTCCGCAGGTTCCCTCCAATCTGGGCGCTGGCCGGATTTGATCAGGCGGCGGCCATTGTCCATCGCTTCTGCACCCGCCAGCACAACGGCTTGAGCCTCGCCGCGCGCAATGGCCTCAGCGTACCGGTTTACGAGATATTGCGGGGCTTCGCCGCCATCTGGCGTCAAGTAAGCGCTCGCGTTGGATGCGCCAATCCGGGCGGCCAGGACGGCGGGGGAGTTACGCATCGGCTCGCGGAAGCTTTTAACGACAACGAGCGTGTCGACAGCCTCCAGCCAGCGGGCGGGCAAATGCGCGTCCTCTGCGGCGGCATGGGCCGCCCGCTCCATCAAATCCATCGGCGTGGAAAGCGCATCGAGCGGTTCGTCCCGAACGGTGCATTGGCCGATGCCGACAAGGATAGGCGTATTCGGGTGGGTCATGTCGCCTGGTCCGCGATGGCGCGCGCCCATTGGATATCCGTCTTCCCGCTGGCGCCGCGTTGCACTTGATCAACGAATAGAAAAGCCTTGGGCAGCTTGTAGCGGCCGATATGGCGGGCGGCTTCCGCTAGTAATGCGTCTCGATCCTCTGTGGCGCCATTGCGTAACTGAACCAGCGCCGTCACCTCTTCGCCCCAGCGGTCGTTTGGCCTGCCTACAACGGTGACATCCGCCACATCGCGATGGCGCTTCAACGCCTGCTCCACTTCCTCAGCAAAGATTTTCTCACCGCCGGAATTGATGGTGAAGCTTTCACGGCCAAGTAGGCTGATTGATCCGGTTTCTGTCCGGTGAATGCGGTCGCCGCCGATCACGTAGCGAACGCTGCCGATGACAGGAAACGTTTCTTCCGTTCGCGCTTGATCGCCGAGATATCCAAGCGGCACCGCGCCGGCGCCCGCCAGCCAGCCGATGCTTTGATCATTCGTCGCCAGAAGCCGGGTCCGATCTTCAGAAACGATTGTCGCGTCCTTGGTGATTAGGAACCGTGTCGGCGCATCCTTGTCTGGGGTGTCTGCAGCCGTCACAGCAATTGCCTGCGGTCCGGTTTCTGATGACCCCAGGCCATCGACGATCCGCATATCGGGGTTCAGCGCCAACAGCCCAGCTTTAACGTCTGGAGATAGGATAGCGCCGGTGTTGTAGATGAATCTGACGCTGGAAAGATCGTAGTCGCCTGCCTCCGCCGCCTGCAATAGCGGTTTGCCGAATGCGTCGCCGATGACCAGTAGCATGTTCGCTCGTGCGTCCTGCACGGTTTGCAACAGATCGTTCGGGTCCATGCGTTCAGTATTGGACTGAATGGCGATGGCGTTGCCTGCGATCAGCGCGCCGAAGGAGGCATGGCACCCGGCGCCGTGCATCATTGGCGGCGCGGGAAGAACAACATTGCCGCCAGACTTTTTAGCGCGTTCGACAAATGCCGTAACGCTACGGATAGGCTTGCCCTTGCGGTCCCGCCCGCCGAGATTGGCGGCGATGCAATCCTCCTGGCGCCAGAGTACGCCCTTCGGCATGCCCGTCGTGCCGCCGGTATAGGTCATGTAGATATCATCCGCAGACCAATCTGCATCCGGCAGATTAGGCGATCCTGCTGCGATGACGCCCTCATATTCAAGCGCGCCCGGCAAAAGCGGCGCGCCGGACCCGTCATCGACTTGGATCAGCAGGCGAATGCCAGGAAATTCAGGCAGCAAATCCCTTAGGGTTGCAGCAAACTGGCCCTGATAGATCAGCGCCGAGGGCTGGGCGTCGTTCAGGAGATAGAGCAGCTCTTCGCGTACATAGCGGTAGTTGATTGTGAACGGCGTCGCTCGGGCTTTGAAGCAGCCCAGCATCGCCTCAACGAATTCCGGGCAATTCAGCATGAAAATGCCGACATGATCTTGCCCAAGTTCCCAATTTTTTAGCTCATCGCGTTCTGTGCGGAGGCGGATATCATGCTTCAGCAGCACATTCGCCATGCGCCGCGAACGGTCGTTGACGGACGCATAGGTTTGCCGTCGGCCTTTGTGGATGAACGCCGTATGATTCGGCAGCGCCGCCGCAATGGCCTCGGTAATGGCGGGAATGTTCAGCGGCATTGTCGGAATGCCTCAATCCTCGTCCACGAAACTACGTAGCCTGTCGGTCGCTTTCAGGTATTCCTCCATGAACTGGCGGACGACATCGCGCGTGCTCGTCGTCTCGTTCATTAACCCAACGCCTTGGCCGACAAAATATGAGGCGAGCCGGGTAGCGCCGTCATGGCCGCCTTCCGCCAGCTTGTTGATCCGCTGCATGGTCGGCTCAACGATGATTGACTGGAACGGCATGGGGAGTGGGGCAGGGGCGTCCGGCCCCTCCCATGCGTCCGTCCAGGCGGAGCGCAGTTGGCGGGAGAATTTGCCCGTGCGGGCCTTTGATCGCACTGTATCGCGCGAGGACGCTTGCAGCATTTTCTCTTTCACGGCGGGCGAAGTCTCGGCCTCTGTCGTTGTCAGCCAGACAGAGCCGGTCCAGGCGCCGTCTGCGCCCATGGCCATGCAGGCCGCCATCTGTTCGCCGGTGACAATGCCGCCTGCCGCCAGGATCACTGCATCGCTAATTGGGCGGACAGCGCGCACCACTTCCGGGACCAGCACCAGCGTTGAGACATCGCCGCAATGTCCGCCAGCCTCGCCGCCGGAAACGATGATAATATCCACGCCCGCCTCAACCTGCCGGATCGCATGTTCCCGCGCGCCGACGAGGGCCGCGACAGGTACACCATGCGCACGCGCGCGCTCGATCATATAGGCAGGCGGCGGGCCAAGCGCATTGGCGATCAGGCTGATGGGATGGCTGAAAGCGACATCCAGCAGCGCCTGAGCACCCTCATGCTGAATGCTTTGGCTCATCCGCGCGCCGCGGGAAATGAGGTTGTCCTCAATCTGCTCTGACGGAATGTCGTGGTCCTCAAGCAGGTCGCGCACGAAGTTTCGGTGTTCCTGGGGCACACGGGACACAGCATCATCGCGGGACATGCTCGTCGCTTGCCCGCTGGCTTTCGCCTCATGACGCGCGGGTACAATCAGGTCAACGCCGTAAGGCTTGCCGTCGATATTCGCATCAATCCAGTCGAGCTCGCCCTGCAACGTCTCTGGCCGCATCGCGACGGCGCCCAACACGCCCATGCCGCCAGCCTTCGATACCTCCGCCACCACGTCGCGGCAGTGCGAGAAGGCGATCAACGGGAAGTCGATGCCAAGCATGTCGCAGATTTTTGATCGCATGTGGAGAGCCTCCATCAAATCGCCGGGTTTTCAGCAGTTTGACGCGACAAGGTCGATCTGTCCAAGCGGTTGGACTCTGGACAGCTTAGTTTATTACTAGGACGCTTCGTAGGACTGAAGGATAAGTGGCTTGGCCGCTTCAAAATCTTCTGAAGATTTGATGGTGACCTCTAAATCTCCGGTTCCGAAGTGCCCAATCGTCCTAACATCGCGGGTGAAGCCATCAATCTTCTGGTTTTCAGCTAAGTTCTGATAGTTCAATTTCAGAAATAATTTCAATATTCCGATTTGGGGTTTTATTTCGACGCAGGCGAAATTCTTGATGCGCTTGAAAGCAAAGTAAAAGCGAAGTGTCTTGGAGGTGACGTCATCGCCGAGGCTAAGCAAATATATCTCAATCTCTGAATAAAGTGCTTGAAGCGCTTCATTTGCATCCGCCAGGCTCTCGGAATTGGTTTTGTAATGCGCAGAGCGGGTAGGCGCATTCTTGTTGGCTGTCGCCCGCGTCTCCGTGGATACCGCCGTTAAGAGGTCGAGCATCAGCAAGTCTTCGCCAAAGCGGCGGTAGCGGATGAGTTCAATATTCCGGCTCATTTGCTTGACAGCATGCTCGTCATATCGTGTGAAATCTGCTGCAATACAGATGAGGCGCGGCGCGCTCCATTCGATGCCTTCCGCCGCCTTTGCGCCAAATGCGTTCAGCACCAATAGTTCGAAATCGCCCCGGTGGTCCATCAACCAATCAAGGTAGAACAAGCCTTGATTTATAATGTTTTCGCTCCGATCTCGCTTGTATTCGATGATAACGGGATAGCCGTTCTCATCTATGCCTAAGGTATCCATGCGCCCGCCATTGGACGTTGAATACTCTGAGGCTAGAAACCGGACGCCAAGAAGGGCGTCCAGATTCTGCTCGAACACAGTTTGCAGTGATCTCTCAAGCGGAGCGGCTGAGCTTGCTAATTCAAGCACATCGCCGCCGGCTTGCCGGAACAATTTGATGTCGCTCATACGGGCGCCGTCACACTGCTATCTCTGAACAGAACCCTATCGATTTTGCCTATTCTCCACCAAGTCGTCGACCACAGCCGGTTCCGCCAGCGTTGACGTATCGCCGAGATTGCCAAAGTCGTTTTCAGCGATTTTTCGGAGGATGCGGCGCATGATTTTGCCGGAGCGGGTTTTAGGGAGGCCGGGCGCCCATTGCAGCCAGTCGGGGCTGGCGATGGGGCCGATTTCCTTGCGGACCCATTGGACGAGCTCCTTCTTCAACGCATCAGAAGGCTCTTCGCCTGCATTCAGCGTTACATAGGCATAAATGCCCTGGCCTTTGAGGTCATGCGGCGCGCCGACGACGGCGCTTTCTGCAACCTTGCTATGGGCGACAAGGGCGCTTTCGACCTCTGCCGTGCCCATGCGGTGGCCGGAAACGTTGATGACGTCGTCTACGCGGCCAGTGATCCAATAGTAGCCGTCCTCGTCGCGCCGCGCGCCGTCGCCGGTGAAATAGCGGCCGGGATAAGTGGTGAAGTAGGTTTCGATGAAGCGCTGGTGGTCGCCATAGATGGTGCGCATTTGCCCTGGCCAGCTATCGGAAATGCAGAGGTTGCCTTCGCATGCGCCTTCCAGCGGATTGCCTTCAGCATCCACCATCAGCGGCTGCACGCCGAAGAACGGGTTGGTTGCGGAACCGGGTTTCAGCGCCGTGGCGCCCGGCAGCGGTGTAATGAGAATGCCGCCGGTTTCCGTCTGCCACCACGTATCGACAATCGGGCAACGCTCATCGCCGACCACCTTGTGATACCAGAGCCAGGCTTCCGGATTGATCGGCTCACCGACGGAGCCAAGCAGGCGGAGGCTCTTGCGGCTGGTGGATTTAACCGGCTCTTCACCTTCCCGCATCAGCGCTCGAATCGCGGTTGGCGCTGTGTAGAAAATCGCCACGTCATGCTTGTCGCAGACTTGCCAGAAGCGGCTTGAATCGGGGTAGTTCGGAACGCCCTCGAACATCAGCGTCGTCGCGCCGTTCGCCAGCGGGCCATAGACGATATAGCTGTGGCCCGTCACCCAGCCGACATCTGCCGTGCACCAATACACTTCGCCCGGCTTGTAATCGAAGACATATTCGTGGGTCATCGACGCGTAGACGATATAGCCGCCAGTCGTGTGCAGCACGCCCTTCGGTTTGCCGGTGGAGCCAGAGGTGTAGAGGATGAACAGCGGGTCCTCCGCGTTCATTTCCTCCGGTTCACAGGTGGAGGCTTGCGCGCCACAGATTTCGTGATGCCAAACATCGAGGCCGTCATTCATTGTGATATCGCCGCCGGTGCGCTTCACGACGATCACCGTGTCAACGCTGTCGCAGGACTTGAGCGCGGCATCGACATTGGCCTTCAGCGGCACTTTCTTCCCGCCGCGCAGGCCTTCATCTGCTGTGATCACCAACCGGCACTTACTGTCGTCAATGCGCTGGGCGAGGCTGTCCGGCGAGAAGCCGCCAAAAACGATGGAATGGATCGCGCCGATCCGCGCGCAGGCCAACATGGCGTATGCGGCCTCGGGGATCATCGGCATGTAGATGCACACCCGGTCGCCCTTTGTTACGCCGCGCGCTTTCATGGCGTTGGCGAGGCGGCACGTCTCGTCGTGCAGTTCCTGATAGGTGATGTTCTTTGAATCTGCCGGGTCGTCGCCTTCCCAAATGATCGCTGTCTGGTCCGCTTTGTCCGCCAGATGCCGGTCGATACAGTTGGCAGAGGCGTTCAGCGTGCCGTCTTCGAACCATTTGATGGAAAGGTCCTTAGCGTCAAAGGAGGTGTTCTTGACCTTCGTGAACGGCTTAATCCAATCCACCCGCTTCCCGTGTTCGCCCCAGAATGCATCTGGATCATTGACGGATTGCGCATACATGTCTGCATATTTTCCAGCGTCGACATGGGCGGATTTTGCAAGCGCGTCTGAAGGCGAGAACAGCGTATCGGACATAGATTTCATCCCTGTTTTGCAGACTTTTTGATTCTGTCGCCAACCTAGTCCCGCTGCTCCGCAGGTTTCAAGCACTTCCGGCAGGCGGAAGGCGCGCTATGCTGGCGCAGATGTAGCTTGCTTGGAACGAATCAATGGCTGAAATCGAATACGGCTGGTATCTGCCGACCCATGGCGACGCGACGCGGCTGAATGATCCTGCCGCCGCCATTCCGCCAACGCCGGAGCTGATGCACCGGGTTGTGCGCGCGGCGGAGGATGCGGGCTTTAGCTACTTGCTCATTCCCGTTGGTTCGACTTGCTGGGAAGCCTATATGGCCGGCGCCTTCGTCACAGAACGGTCCCGCACGATCCGCCCGCTCATCGCAGCCCGGCCTGGATTTGTGAATCCCGTGATGGCCGCGAAGATGATCGCCACCTTCGATGTGATGAGCGGTGGGCGGATTTCCATCAATCTGATTGCGGGCCAGGCGGATAAAGAAGTCCACGGCGAGGGCGTTACCTATACAAAGGAACAGCGCTACGACCTGATGCGCGAAGAAACCGCCATCATGAAGCTGCTTTGGACGCAGCAAGGGGGGGTGGATTATCAGGGCGAATTCCACACACTCAGCGGCGCGCGCGCCGTGCCGAAACCGGTGCAGAAACCGTATCCGAAGTTCTATCTGGGCGGCGGGTCAGAGCAGGCGGCGGAGATGTCTGCCGAGCATTCAGATGTGCATCTGTTCTGGGGCGATTTGCCGGAGAACATCGCCAAAAGCGTTGTTGATCTAAATGGTCGGGCAGCGCGCTATGACCGGCGGGGGCCGCTGGCGTTTGGCATGCGCTTGCAGGTCATCTGCCGGGAGGATGAAAAGGACGCCTGGGCCTGGGCGGATCACCTGATTTCCGGCACCAGCGAGGCGGACCGGGACCGACTGAAGGCCCGCGTCTCAACCTCGGAAGCCAATCGCCGGGTGCAGGAATTGGCCGCCAAACATGGCGACCGGGCGGGCGACCATCTGTGGACTGGGATGACCCGCGTGCGGCCTGGCGCTGGCGTCGCCGTTGTCGGCAATCCGGAACAGGTCGCCCACCAATTCCAGCAATTCATTGATGCTGGCTGCACCAGCTTCTGCCTCTCAGGATATCTGCATGATGAGGAGGCGGAGCGCTTTGGCCGACTTGTCAGGCCGTTGCTAGATGCGCGCAATGGTTGACATTTCTGTAGAGCTTGTACGTGAGGAAGAGCAGGCGGCGCATGTCCGCCAAATGGCTTGGGAGTTCATTGATTGGCTGCGTGCGCGTTATCCCGAAATGCAAGACGGGATCGACGAATACCTGAAAAACCAAGATTTCGCTGGCATGCTAGAGCAACTTTTGGAGCATTTCACGCCGCCTGAGGGCGAGTGCCTGCTGGCGCGGTCTAACGGCTCGCCCGTTGGCATCTTGATGCTCAAGCCACATGCTGAGCCAGGCGCATGTGAAATGAATAGGATGTATGTGCGGGAGAGCGCCAGAGGGCAGGGCGTCGCTCGTGCGCTCACGGCAAAACTCATCGAGCGAGCGCGTGATCTCGGTTATAAAACGATGGTGCTGAGTGCGCTTGATAAGCATACCGAAGCCATCGGGTTATACCGCTCAATCGGTTTCACGGACGACGAGCGGACACCGGATACAGTGTCCGCAGCCGATAGAGAAGTGCTTATGCGGCTTAGCCTGACGGCCTGAGCTGAAGCCTACTTTCGCACCGCTAACTCGGCTTCCGCCATAACGGCTTTGGCTGCTTCTTCGCCCAAAGTTTCAGACATGGCGTCGATTGTTTCAGCGGCCTTCTCTACGCCGTTCTTGTAAGCGCGGTAGGCCCAATACAGCGCGCGTTCCTGGGATGGCGCCGTGCCGTCGCCCTCTGCATAGCGACGGGCGAGCGCTTCCTGAGCGCGGGCATGGCCGCCTTCTGCAGCGCGGCGATAGAGTTCGAACGCTACCTCTGCGTCAGGCTCAACGCCAATGCCGTCCCGGGTCATTTTTGCGATGTTGTAGAGTGCAGCTGGAACGCCTGCTTCGCCCGCTCTGCCGATCCACTTATAAGCGGCTTCGTAGTTTCTGGGCGCGCCAAGGCCATATAAATACATTTTGCCAAGCGTATACATGGACCTGGGCGCGCCATTTTCTGCTGCGCGCACCAGCCAGTGCAGGGCTTCCTGATAGTTTTGGCCGTCCGCATCACCGGCGATCAGCGTTAGCGCCAGATTGTGCTGGGCGTCCACATTCTCGGCTTCCGCAGCCTTTCGCCAGAACTCCAGCGCCAGGACTGGATCGCGTAGGACGCCCTTACCCTCAAAATATAGCGCGCCAATGTTGTAGGCAGCCTTAGCGTCGCCTGCATCTGCGAGCGGGCGCCAGATGTTCAGCGCTTCAACAAAGTTCTGCTCTTCATAGGCGATCATGCCGTCTGTGAAGGATTTGTCCTGGGCGAGGGCGGGCGCGCTCGCGGAGACCAGCGCCAGCAGGCTGGCGGCGATGAGGGAGCGGGAGGTCATTGGCGCACTCCTTGGCGGCCTGCGCGGGCGCGCAATACGTTGATCAAACCATCGAACCCATCACGACGGATGACAGATGAGAAATCTTGGCGTTGGGTGACCGCCATGCTGACGCCTTCGACCAGAACGTCAATAACCTTTGGACCGCCTGGATCACCGGTGCGAACGCGCCATTCAGCGTCAATCGCTGGGCCGCCGCTGCTGTTGGCGATTTTTGTCTGCACCAGCACGTCTTTTGGCCCGGCGGGCTTCTCCGCCACAATCTTCAAGTCCTCACCCGCATAGCCGCCGAGGCGCCGGGCGTAGGTCGCCAGTACATAGTCAGAGAAAGCTTGCGTGTATTCTTTGCGCTGATCCTGCGTTGCGCGCTTCCAGTAGCGACCGGCGACGAAGCGGGCGATCCGGTCCATATCGAAGCCTTGCTGCAAGACGGGACGGAGCGCCTTTTCGCGGGCGGCGAGCGTCGCGCCGTCCTTTTGTAAGGCAGCGATCGCTTGGCCTGACATGGCGGCGATGTGATCGCCCGCCGGGCCAGCGGCGGCCGGACTGAGCGGCGCTAGGAGGGCGAGCGCCAAAGCGACATTGCGAAGAATTTTCATCTGATCTTCAGCCCTTTTGTACCGGCAGGCCGGGAACATAGCTGTTGATTGAGCTTGAATACCCGCCGTCAGCGCAGAGATTTTGCCCTGTGACGTAGCGCGCTTCATTGGAGAGCAGCCAAGCGCATACGTCGCCAATGTCATCTGGTACGCCAACACGACCGAGCGGCACTATTTCGTTGCGGCGTTGGGCGATGGCGTTGTCGCGGTAGACATTCTCGGAGAACGGCGTACGGATCATGCCGGGGGAAACGGAATTCGCGCGAACGCCATCCTGTGCCCATTCCTGCGCCATTAGCCGAACCATCATAATGCACGCAGCTTTGCTGATGCTGTATGCGCCCATCCATGGATGTGGATTCATGCCGGACATAGACGCGACGGCGACATATGCGCCTTTGCTATCTTTCAAGTGCGGATAAGCGGCTTTGCCCATCAACCACATGGCGCGTGTGTTGATGTTCATTAGGAAGTCCCAGTCATCCAGCGAGAGTTCTGCGATGGGACTGGGCGCTGTGGCGCCTGCGTTTGACAGAACCGATGTCAGGCCGCCGAAAGCTTCCACCGTCTCCGCGACTAACCGCGCTGGCGTTTCCGGGTCGGTCAGATCGCCGTTTGGCGTGATCACGCTGGCGCCCAGGCCTTCAAGCTCGTTCGCTAAGGCATCGCGCTCAGGCGTGTCGCGGATTTCATGGAGGGCGATTTCGAGTTTAACGCCGTCGCGCTTGGCGTCCTTCGCCAGCTTGCGGGCCGTTGCGCCGCCGATGCCGGGGCTTGCGCCTGTGATGAGAGCTTTCATATCTAAATCTTCCTTCAGGCGGCTGGGCGCCATTTCGGCGCGCGTTTTTCAACGAAAGAGCCAAGGCCCTCAGTCGCTTCATCTGTTAGGCGTTTGGCGGCATGGGGCGTTGCAAGTTCCAGCGCCCGCGCATCATCCACGACCAGATTTGCGCATTCCAGGATGGCGGCCTTCGTTCCAGCAAGGGCGTCTGGCGGGCAATCGAGCAGGAAGTCCAGAATTGGCGCTGCGGCTTCGTCCAGTCCGCCGGTTGGGCATACTTCGTCTGCAAGGCCGATTTCCTTCGCCCGATGTGCGCCAAACCGTTCGCAGGTTAGGGAAAACCGACGGGTGTTCGCGACGCCAAGCCGCGCGATCAATTGCGGATAAATTGGATTGGCGATCAGGCCCCATTTGGCTTCCGTGATCGCAAAGAATGCATCCTCAGCCGCAATAACGATATCGCAACTGGACGCCACGCCAACGCCGCCGCCAAAGCAACCGCCATGGACGAGCGCTACCGTTGGCTTCGGGAATTCGTTCAGGCCGCGCACGGCATCCGTCGTCGCTTGGGAGACTTCAAGGTTCTCCTCCCAGGATTTCTCCTTGAGCGACATGATCCATTTTAGGTCTGCGCCCGCTTGGAAGTGCCTGCCATTGCCGCGCAACACCACGACACGCGCCTGAGAATCAGCCGCGATCTCGCCGAATGCAGCCAGCATCGCCTGGATCATGTCGCTATTATAAGCGTTGTTTACGTCAGGCCGGTTGATGGTGACTGTGGCGACGCCACGGTGGTCAACGTCTGTCAGAATAATGTCGGAGGACACGGGGCATTTTCTCCATTGGATCGATTCACTTGCCATATTAACGCTCTCCTGCCTCCTGCGATATGCTGCGGCGCTAGATTGATTGAAGGACGAAACATGAGTGACCGGATGACCGCTTTGATGGACGCGGCGAAAGCAATTGCTGACCAAGCAAGTGCAGATTTTCCGGCACTGCATGAAGCCGAGAGCATTCCGCCAGAAATTTGGTCCAAGCTTGCCGCTGCAGACCTGCTTGGCTTGCGCGTACCAGCAAAATTTGGGGGTGCAGCAATAGATTTGGAAGATGTAGGCCAAATCGCTCGGGCATTCGCAAAGGCGTCCGGCGTTCAAGGGCTTGTTACGACATGGCTCGGGCATAATCTCTTGGCGGATTGGGTGCTTGGGCATTTTGGCAATGCGGATCAGCAGGCGGAGCTATTCCCAAAAATCGTGACTGGCGCCGCGACAATCGCCTTTGCGGTCTCCGAACCGGGAGCAGGCGCGCATCCAAAGAAGCTCTCTGCAACAGCCACACAGGATGGCGATACATGGCGTTTGAATGGCGAGAAGGCCTATGTCACGAACGGTCCCATCGCGACGCATCTGGCGATTGTCGCCATCACGAATTCAGGCGCTCGGGGCCGTAAATCCTTCGGCGCGTTTCTTGTGCCGGTGGAGACGCCGGGCCTTGTGATGCGCCCGAGCGAGCACGTTGATTTTCTAAAGCCGAATGGCCATGCATCGCTCGACCTGACGGACGTTGTTGTGCCCAATAGCGCGCGCCTTGGTGGGGAGGAAGACATCTATCCGCTAATGGTCAAACCGCTGCGTGATCATGAGGACCGGGTCGGCGCTTGGTCCAAATTGGGCGCGTTTGAGCATCTGGCGCAGGCGATCGCTAAGCTGCCGGATCGCGCGCCGCTCGGCGGCGGCATTGCGGCCAGGCTGCGCGCCGTTGCGACAATGTTGGAGCAGGATAAGTCTGACGAAGACCTGCTGGCGGTGCGCGCAATCTTTGAAGATGTCCGCGCCCAAGTTGCGAAAGCTGATTTGGCGGCGCTGGATGGGAAAGCCCAAGCGCTCGCCCGCGACCTGGATAAGCTTGGCAGCGTCGCCCGCTACGCGGTTGAGGCGAAGTTCCTGATCTATGGGCGCCGCATCGCCAATTGCGCTTAACTGGCTGTATCGTTAGGTTTCTCAGATGATTTTGTTACTAAGAGAATGCGTATGAGCGCCGATATAGAAATGCCCTTGGCGTCCGGTTATGCCGAAGCGGATTATGACGCTTGGCGAGGCCTCGTCGATAAGGCGCTGAAGGGCGCGGATTTTGACCGCGCGCTAACCACCGAAACGGACGACGGCTTCCGCCTGCAGCCGCTTTATACCAATGCAGACCGGCCAAAAGCGCCGATGTCGCCCACATCTGGTCGCGGTGCAAATGCTGGCGCATGGGATATCCGGCAAGCGGTCACTGGCCCGCTCGCCGCTGACGCTAACGCCCAGATGCTCGAAGATTTGGCGGAAGGCGGCGCCTCCGTGCTGTTGCGGTTCGATGGCTGTATGCGGATGGGCGCCACGCCAGATAGCCGACCGGACCTGGTCGCGGATCGTGGCGTCGCGATTCACACTGCGGAAGGTTTGGCGGCAGCGCTGGATGGCGTTGATCTAGCGAAAACGGCTGTCACCTTGGAAGCGGGCGCAGGCGGTCTTGCCGTTGCGAGGGCGTTCCTGGCGCTGGCAGGCTCTCTTGCAAGCGGCAGTAACCTTGGCCTTGACCCAATCAGCGCTATGGCGACAGCGCGGCTTGCGCCGGAGAGCGCTGACGCGTGGTATGATTTTTCCGCTGGCTATGACGGCCATGCTTTGAATGCATCATCGGTCGCAGCATTTGACGCTGGCGCCAGCGAGGCGGAAGAGCTTGGCTATCTGTTGAGCAGCGCCTTGGCATATCTGCGTGCGTTAGAGGTCAGAGGGCTAAGCGTTGAGGAAGCGGCGCGCCGCATCGGCTTCACACTCGCAATCAGCCAAGACCAGTTCATGACCATCGCCAAGTCCCGCGCGGCTCGAGCGCTCTGGACTAGCGTGCTGAAACATGCAGGCGCGGAAGACGCCGCCTCCTCCATGCGCGTCCACGGCGTCACGGCAGAGCGGATGTTCACGACCCGTGATATCCACGTAAACATTCTCCGCGCAACTATCGCAGGGTTTGCAGGCGCTGTCGGCGGATTGGACGGCTTGACGATTTATCCCTTCGATATGCGTCTCGGCAGGCGGGACCCGCTAGCCCGGCGCGTTGCGCGCAACCTCCAGATCATGCTGGCCGAGGAAAGCAATCTTGGCCGCGTCGCAGACCCGGCGGGCGGTGCATATTTCGTTGAGCGGCTGACAAATGATCTTGCCCGCCAAGCATGGGGTGAATTTCAAGCGATTGAGGCGGCAGGCGGCGCGGCGGCAGCAATTGCAAGCGGCATGCTGCCAAAACGCATCGCTGAATCGGCGGCAGACCGGGCGTCGAAAGCTGCAAAGCGAAAAGCCCCAATCCTCGGCGTTTCAGAATTCGCGAACGTTGCTGAAACGCCCCATCCGCCAGCTAATTTGTCCGATGCAGCGTCTGCTTTGACACCGGGAACGCCATTTTTGGTCGCGCCTACTGCGCCAGGCGATGGGCCGATGAGCGTTCAACCCGTCGGCAAGGCGTTTGAAGCGCTGCGTGATGCCGCAGACGCCTACACGAAATCAACAGGCACAGCGCCGGGCGTATTCCTGGCGAATATCGGAGCGTTGGCGCAATTCACAGCCCGCGCGTCCTTTGCCGCCAACGCCTTCGCTGCAGGCGGGATAGCGCCTGCTGGCGAGCAAGGCATTGGCTTTGCGGACGGCGACGCGGTCGCTGCGGCCTTTAAGGCGAGCGGCGCTGCTATCGCCTGCATTTGCGGCACGGATACGGCGTATGGCGCGCACGCGGCAGATTTCGCGGCCGCATTGAAAGCGGCGGGCGCAAAGCAGGTCTGGCTTGCCGGGCGCGGCGGAGAGGCTGAAGCGGCATTGCGGGGTGCTGGCGTCGATGGATTTATTGCGATGGGATCGGATGTGCTTGCGGCCATGCAGTCCGCCCATCAAGCGATTGGAGTATAGGCAGATGAGCGCTATTCCAGATTTCTCAAACCTCGCCTTGGACGCTTCCGGCATCGGCGCGCCGCCGCCGAATGACGCCGAGCCTTGGTTGACGCCAGAAGGCATTCCAGTCGCGCCGAAATATAGCGCAGACGACGTCGCAGGACTGGATTTCATGGGCGGCATGCCGGGCGTTGCGCCCTACCTTCGCGGTCCATATCCCACCATGTATGTGCAGCGCCCCTGGACTGTCCGCCAATACGCCGGATTCTCGACGGCGGAGGAATCCAACGCATTCTACCGGCGCAATCTGGCGGCTGGACAAAAAGGCCTCTCCATCGCCTTCGATCTGGCGACGCACAGGGGCTACGACTCAGACCATCCGCGCGTCGCAGGCGATGTCGGCATGGCAGGCGTCGCCATCGATTCCATTGCCGATATGGAAATTCTATTTGACGGCATTCCGCTCGACGAAATGACGGTTTCTATGACTATGAACGGCGCGGTGTTGCCGATCCTGGCTCTATATATCGTCGCCGGGGAAGAGCAGGGCGTTCCGGTCGAGAAGCTCGCCGGGACCATTCAGAATGACATTCTGAAAGAGTTCATGGTCCGCAACACCTATATCTATCCGCCGACCCAATCGATGCGGATCATCTCGGACATCTTCGCTTATACCAGCCAGAAGATGCCGCGATTCAACTCCATCTCAATCTCCGGCTATCACATGCAGGAAGCGGGCGCGACGGCGGATTTGGAGCTTGGCTACACATTGGCCGACGGCATTGAATATGTCCGCGCCGGTAAGGCTGCCGGCATGGACGTGGACGCCTTCGCGCCGCGCTTGTCGTTCTTCTGGGCGATTGGCATGAATTTCTTCATGGAAGTCGCGAAAATGCGTGCCGCCCGCTTGCTTTGGGCGAAAATGATGCAGGCGGAGGGCGCGGAGAACCCGAAAAGCCTGGCGCTCCGCACCCATTGCCAGACGAGTGGGTGGAGCCTCGCGGCCCAGGATGTCTACAACAACGTAGTTCGCACCTGCGTTGAAGCCATGGCGGCGACCCAGGGCCATACCCAATCCCTGCACACCAACGCGTTGGACGAGGCGCTGGCGCTGCCAACGGATTTCTCCGCCCGCATCGCCCGCAATACGCAGCTTGTGCTGCAACAAGAAAGCGGCACGACACGCGTGATCGACCCTTGGGGCGGCAGCTATTATGTCGAGCGGTTGACGGCGGAAGTCGCCAAAAAAGCCTGGGCCCATATCCAGGAAATTGAAGGCATGGGCGGCATGGCGAAAGCTATCGAAGCCGGGCTGCCGAAACTGCGTATTGAAGAGGCCGCCGCTCGCACCCAGGCGCGGATCGACGCCGGGCGGCAAACCATCGTCGGCGTCAATAAATACAAGCCGAGCCATGAAGAACAGATCGACGTTCTGAAAATCGACAATGCGAAAGTTCGGGCGGCCCAAATTGCGCGGCTAGAGCATGTCCGCAACAACCGTGACGGCGACGCTGTCCAAGCCGCTATGGATGCGCTGACCGAAGCAGCAGAAACGGGCGCTGGCAACCTCTTGGCATTGGCTGTAGACGCCGCCCGCAAACGCGCCACAGTCGGCGAAATCTCCTATGCGTTGGAGAAAGTGTATGGGCGCCATGTGGCGGAGGTGAAGGCCGTGTCAGGCGTATATGCAAGCGAAGTTGGGGATGATTCCGCGTATATAAATGACGTCCGCGCCAAGGCGGATGCTTTCGCCGAAGCCGATGGCCGCCGCCCGCGTATCCTCATCTGCAAGATGGGGCAGGATGGCCATGATCGCGGCCAGAAAGTCACCGCAACAGCCTTTGCGGATCTGGGCTTCGATGTTGATATTGGCCCGCTTTTCCAAACGCCGGAAGAGGCTGCGCGCCAGGCTGTCGAGAATGACGTGCATATCATCGGCGCGTCTTCCCTGGCCGCAGGGCATTTGACGCTGGCGCCCGCACTCGTCGCCGCACTGAAAGACCATGGCCGTGAGGATATCCTGACCATCATTGGCGGGGTTATTCCGCCGCAAGATTTCGATACGCTGTTGGATGCGGGCGTGGCCGCAATTTTCCCGCCGGGCACCGTCATCGCTGAGGCGGCGATGAGTTTGCTTGATCGTTTGAGCAAAGACCTGGGTTACAGCTAGGAGCGCCGCCTAATGGCCATTCGGACCGCACTCTGTGATCTACTGGGCATCGAACACCCGATCCTGCTTGCTGGCATGGGGGTCTGGGGCATGGCGACGCCGCCGGGGCTGGTCGCAGCTGTTTCCGAGGCTGGCGGCCTAGGTGTATTGGGGTGCTCGGGGTTGAGCCCGGAAGAAATACGCCAACGCGTCAAAGCCGTCCGAGCGTTGACGGATAAGCCCTTCGGCGTGGACCTGCTGCTGCCCGCAACGCTGGCCCCAGCCGCCACGACGCGCAGCGGCGTCAGGGCTGAGCTTGATCAGAAATTCCCGGAACACGTCGCCTTTTATCGCGGCTTGCTGGACCGGTTTGCACTTGCCGAGACGCCAGTCCAAGACGATATCGTCATCTCGTCCGAATTCATTGAGGCCCAAATCGCTGTCACGCTGGAAGAGAAAGTACCGGTATTCGCCGCTGGCCTGGGCGATCCAGGTCGTGTGACGGGCCGGGCGAAAGCGCAGGGCATGGTGACGCTTGGCCTCGCTGGCTCCCCCAGAAACGCGGCCCGGCAGGTTGAAGCAGGAGTAGACGCCGTTGTGGCGCAAGGAACGGAAGCGGGCGGGCACACGGGCCGCGTCGCCAATTTCGCACTTTTGCCGCAAGTGGTGGATGCCGTCGGCGCAACGCCGGTGATCGCGGCGGGCGGTATTTCAGATGGGCGCGGGATCGCGGCGGCGCTGGCTTTCGGCGCATCCGGCGCATGGCTCGGCTCATTGTTCCTGACGGCGGACGAAAGCGACATGCCAGACGCCTGCAAGGATGAGCTTATCCAGGCCCGCTCCACTGACATGGACGTCACTCGCGCCTGGACCGGCAAAACACTCCGCGCCCGCAAGAACGAAGTATCCGAAGCCTGGGCGACCAGTGGCCTCGACCCTCTGCCGACCCCGCATCAACGCGTACTAATGGAAGATTTCCTGGAGGCGGTTAAGTCCGCCAAACGCTGGGACCTCTTCATGAACGCCGCCGGCCAAGGCATCGGCATGGTCTCCAAACGCAAACCAGCGGCAGAGATCATGGCGGACCTGATTGCGGGTACGGAACAGGCGATCGCCCAGCTGATGGCGCGGACGGGGAGGTAGAGGTCTTGATCGCCCGCGATCCCGGTTAGTGCATGGCGAAGGCGCTGGCGGGGATGACGCCTTTGAAGGCGCGGCCTTCCGGGCGGACGGGCAGGCCGGTATCGACGCGGATGCGGCCCTGGCGGTATTCGGCGTATTGCTCCGCCGCAAGGCGCGGGTCATAGGGGATGGCGGCGTGTTTCCATTCGAAGGCGAAGGCCGGGGCCGCAGCGTCCTCTGGCGCCTCATCCGCCAGGCGGAAGCCTTGGCCTTCGCGGTCCAGCCAAAGGCCGGCTTCCGCCATACGGGAGAGGATCGTGACCGGCTGGCCATTGCTTTCGCCGATGACCGTGCCCGGCCGCATCAACACGCTGAAGGGCGCGCCTTCTTCCGGCGTCACTGCCTTCCGGGCAGCTCAACCGCGCCCGCCATCCTTCTGGGGTTAATCCAATAGTACTAATAGCTTTTTTTTATCTTTATTCATTATCTCGGTAAAATCCGGCACTTCTTCGGCGCTAATTATTCCTTCGATTACACTTATTGCGCTTCTATCGGATAGCTTTTGTTGCCCTGATTGGGTGCTGTCCTGGCCATTAAGGCCGTCCCACTCGAGGCCATATCTCGCGACGGTACGAATAAGATTGAATGTTGCATCCGACTCGGTGCCACCGTTAATCGAGATGGCCCCTTCAAACCAAGCTTTAGTGTTCTGATCTAGTCGTGGTTAAAACCTATTTGCCTTCAAAATATACTCATAAGCTTCGTGATACCCCGCTTCTCCACGGTTAGCTTGTTCAAACAACTGCTTCAGTCGACAAATTTGGTAATTTGTTAACTTCATTTGGACCGGCATCAGTTTTCACTCTTCATGTTTCGAACGTCCAACCATGAAATAATAGTATTGTTAGCAAACTTGAATGAGTTATCCACACCTATACTTGGGATAAAGGAAAATAATTATGGCCAGCAAGGTGAAATTTGCTCAAATAAAAATACCCATGGCATCGCGATCCTAAATACAAAGAGTGCTTGTGCGTGTCACATACTGCAAAATAAGCAATACCCGATTTAGACAAATCATTCACTGCTATCTCAGATAGCTCCACAGTTGCTGGCTTAAATATCTTTGTGCTCGTTCCACTTGCACGTGATTCATAAGGTGATCCTTTTGATACGATTCTATCGACTCGGCTCAATATCTCTGACGAATTCTTGAAATCCATTGCATTCCATATGTCGCCGCGTTCATCCATAAACGCAACATACACAATGGAGGAAAATTTGCCCCCTTCAAGATCGGGGCATATTAATGATCGATCAGATTCTCTAAACATACCGGCAAGAGGTTGAATGTCAGGCATCCGGAATACCGCTGCAGCCTTAGAATCACCGTATCTAAGGCCACCGGCATTAATGGGAATATGTGGCGGAATCATATTTACGTATTTCGTTCGAAGAGGATTCAAATATATAATCGGTATTGTTGCTGAGGTTTAGTCAGATAACTTCACCGTTTGCAGTAATCCGCGATACCAAGATAGTGCAATCTGATGTTTGTTTAATTCTGAGCGCTCTATGGTTGAACAAGAATTTTCATAATCTGCATAGGCGATTGCCGACCTGCTTCCGCAGATACATAGGCATGAAAAGACCAAGCATAGGAATATATTCGTCGCGGCCCGAGCTTGCAGACAAATGCTATTCATCTCACCGCTCCCTCAAACTTTCATCCGCATACCGAAGCAGCGGACTCAGGAAAAACGTTATCGTGCGACTTGCCCCCGTTTTCACTTCCGCAGCCACAGCCATACCAGGCGTCAGTGGTACCCGACGGCTATCCACCGGTATACTAGTTTCAGCCATGGAGATGCGGGCCTCATACACAAGGCCGCGTTGTTCGTCCTGGATGGCGTCCGCGGAAACGCGGAGGACTTTGCCTTTGATGAGGCCGTAGCGGGTGAAGGGGAAGCTTTCCACCTTGATCTCTACCTCCTGACCGGCGCGGACGAACCCTGCGTCCTTGTTTTGGACGAAAGCTTCAATCTCCAGGCCGCCTTCGGCGGGCCAATGCTATCGTTTCCCTGGCAGCAACACCGGGTCCGCCGGGTTGACCACTGCGCCCAATGAAGAGACCTAAAGGTGTAGAACGATACCGTTGCTGAATCCCAAGTGCAACGATAGAGACTTCAAGCTCTTTTGCGTGTGCGCCTACGTCTTCCAGACATTCAACAGTTATAATAATCTTTGTCCTAACTTTGTACGCTAACGGAGACTCACCTCATGACCCTCGCCGCACAGACCTATGACATCGCTGATATGGCGACGGCGCAGGAGTATTATCATAGTCGTGGGTGGACGGATGGGCTGCCTATCGTGCCGCCGACGGCGGAGGCCGTGCAGGCCTGTCTTGAATGGGCGATGATGACGCCGGATCAGCTTGTGGGCGTAGAGCCCGTGCGGGAACGGGCGATTACGGCGGAGAAATTGGCGATCAATGCTGTCATGGCTGGGTGCCTGCCGATGCACTTTCCCGTGGTCGTCGCGGCGTTCACGGCGATGCTGCAGGAGCCGTTTTTGATGCATGGGGCGACGGCCAGCACGGGCGGGTGTGCAGTGCTGATCGTCATCAACGGGCCTGTCCGCAAGGAACTCGGCATGAGTGGGCAGTTCAACGCCATCGGCTCCAGCGACCGGGCGACGTCTGTTATCGGGCGGGCGATCCGGCTGACGATGATCAACCTGATGGATGTGCGCCCCGGCCATATTGACCGATCTACGCTCGGCCATCCGGGCAAGTTCAGTTATTGCATCGCGGAGGATGAGGAAAACTCAGCGTGGCTGCCGCTCGCCGAAGAGCGGGATTGCCCGCCGGGCGCATCCTCCGTCACCGTGATGGCCGCGATGGCGCCGCGTCAGCTTATGAATGAGTGGACGACCGAGCCAGAGCAAATTCTGGATACGTTTGCTGCTGAAATCAAAGCGAATATGCGGCATTACTCGATCTGGCCTGGCAACTACGCCATCGTCATAGCACCCCAACTTCGCACGCATTTCGAGAAGGCTGGATGGTCCAAGGCGGATGTCAGGCGCTATGTGTTTGAGAAAGCGCGTATCCTCAGGAAAGAATGGGCGGATGTCGGTAAAGCCTCCGTTGTCAAGCGGCGCGGCGATCAGGAATATGCGGCATTGCCGGATGAAGATCACCTGTTGGTCATCGCTGCTGGCGGCCCCGCCGGCGGGTTCGGCGCTGTTATCCCGCCCTGGCTTGGTCATAAAAGCCGGGCCGTCACAATCCCCATCGGCGTATGCGTCGATTGTGAAATTTAGAGAATGGAGAGCTAGAGACATTGCAAGTTCTTGATCCAACCCATGAAGCCGATGTGGTGGGGCTCGTGCCGCCGCCGAGGCTGGACACGCTGGCGGGCAAAACCGTCGGCGTGATCTCAAACGGCAAGGAGGGCACCAAGCGCTTCTTCGCTGCGATTGAGGCTGAGCTGCGCGAGACCCACGGTGTCGCCGATGTCGTATGGCGCACCAAAGGCAATTATTCCGCGCCGGCGCCAGAAGCCATCATGGCGGAGGCGGCAGGCTGGGACGCCATCATCTCCGGGGTTGGGGATTGAGGCAGCTGCTCGTCGTGCAGTTTGCATGACGCAGTGGCTGGCGAACGGATGGGCGTGCCCTCTGCGGGCGTTATGACCGTGCCGTTTTCAGATGCGGCAGACCTGATGGCCCGCGTGCTCGGCGCGGAAGACTTCCCGTTTGTGGTAATCGACCACCCGATCAGCAGCGCCTCTGAAGAGGCGTTGCGGGAGCAAGCGAAAACCGCTGTGGCGCAGAGCGTCGCGATCCTGACGAAAGCGGCCTAGAGCATCCGGGGCGACCGGCGGGGGCTAGCTCCGCCGGTGGCCTTTGTTGTCTGCGCCCGCGAACAGTACGGATTCTCGGCGTTCAACATCCCTAGCGACGGCTGCCAAGTCTTCGTCCAGAAGTGTTCCCTTGGGCGGATCCGTCAGCGTGAAATGGCCGTACCGGTCTTCACCTGCAACGAGCGTCACTTCCGTTTCAGGGCCAGACTGCGCCTTCATGCTCGGCTTGATGTAGCGGATGGCGGCGCCGAGTCTCCGATCATCTGTAGTGTTTGGGCCCGAGGCGTGGAACAAATGGCCATGATGCATCGAGGCTTGGCCGGTCTTGAGCGCAGCATCGACGGCGTCTTCTTCCCGCACGTCCACCTGCAGTTCCTGGCCGCGCGTCAATAGATTTTCCGCGTTGAAGCTATCTGCATGGGGCTGGATACGCTCGCGATGGCTGCCGGGCACGAAGCGCATGCATCCGGCCTCGACGCTGGCAGGCGATAGCGCCACCCAGATCGTCACTTCGTCAGGCTCATCCAGGCCCCAATATGTGAGATCTTGGTGCCAGCTCACATAATTTGGCGTGTTCGCTTCCTTGATGAACATGCTGGAATTCCAGACCAGCAGGTCCGGCCCAAGCACCGCAGAGGCTGCGGCGATCATGTTGGGGTGGCGGATCAAGGCGTCGAAGGAGGGCATCAAACGCGCTGGAAAACCGCGGGCCATGGCCCGCTTCTTTGGATCATCCGCGTATTTCGCTTCTGCGGCTTCCAGGTCATTTCGTAGGGTTTGCGCTTCATCAGCCGACAGAATGTCCAGCGGGAATACGAAGCCGTCACGTGCGTAATCCGCCGCGACTTGAGAGGAGATGCTGTTCATAGCGATATCCTAAACTTGGCCGCCGGAGAGGGGAAGATGGCAGGCCGCATCAATTTTCTTCAACGTTTGCGCTGCTCTGGGCTACACTCAGCCCGAAACGGGTGAGGGGATAGGGCGATGCCACGGGATTCGGCGCGCATCCATGACGTGCCAGACGATCTGCTAGCTGCGATGGATTACTGCTATGAGCAGGGCTGGACGGACGGTTTACCCGTCGTCCCGCCGGTGACGGATCGCGTTGAAGCGATGATGATGTATGAGGGCCGCCCGCCTGAAACCGTCATCGCATTGCATCCTGCGACCGGCCTGGAATGTACAATCCATGCGGCGGCTGTTAACGCCGTTATGGCTGGCTGCCTGCCGGAATACTTCCCTGTTATCGTCGCGGCGTTCGAAGCGATGCACGAGCCAGATTTCAATTTCCACGGCTCGACAGCAAGCACGGGCGGATCAGCGCCATTGCTGATTGTCAGCGGCGGCGTGGCGGACGAAATCGGTATGAATTCTGACGTGAACCTGTTCGGCCCCGGCAACCGCGCCAACGCGACGATTGGGCGTGCGACGCGGCTTATTCTGCGGAACGTATTTCAGATGATCCCTGGAATTTCCGATAAATCCACCCAGGGTAATCCGAACAAATACAGCTTCTGCATCGCGGAGCGGGCGCGGGATAACCCATGGCCGCTTTTGGTCGAGACGTTGGATTACCCGGAGGGTGTCAGCAGCGTGACGGCCTATGCTGGCGGCGGGTTTTTCAATGTCGAGAACCATGGTGGCGCGACGCCGGAAGCTGTTTTAAGCTCATTCGCGGATACGATGGCGGGCCTCGGCGTATTGACCCTTGGCCAATCTGTCATTGTGTTGTCGCCAGAGCATATGCGCATCCTAGGCAATGCCGGGTGGACGCGCGAGAATGCGCAGGATTATCTGTTCGAGAACGCTAGGCGGAGCCGTGCAGATATGGAAACTGCCGGGAAATTCCGGGAGCGCGACTACGCCCGGCAGCGCGACCCAGCAGTCAAGAGCTCGCTCTTGCATGACGGTTATATGCATCGCGGCATCAGCCCCGCAGACATCCTGATCATCATGGGCGGCGGCGATGCGGGCGGCCATTCCAGCTTCATTCCATCATGGAGCCGGGCGCGGAGTTCGCTGATGCAGTCGAAACCCATCGGCGTTTGTATTGATTGCGATTGATTGGAGACGTCAGACATGCAGCTTTATGATCCCACTGTAACGGGGCCAGACCGGCAGAGCCGCCGCGCGCCGCCGCTCGCCTCGCTTGAGGGGCTGACTGTCGGTTATCTTGAAAACGGCAAGCTGAACGCAACCAACATGTTGCGGGAAACGGCGGAAGTATTCGTCGCCCGTCATGGCTGCCAAATAGGCCCTGTCTATTCGAAGTTTAACGCCAGCGCGCCAGCGCCAGAAGCCACATTGCGCTTGGCTGCGGACGAAGTCGATTTTCTGATAACCGGGCTCGGTGATTGAGGCAGTTGCTCAACGTGCAGTTTGCATGATGGCGTCAGCTTCGAACAACTCGGCAAACGGGCGATTGTGGTTTGTACAGAGCCTTTTGAGGTGACGGCGAAGAACATCGCCCGCATGCTCGGCCTGCCGGATTATCCGTTTGTGATGGTTGAGCATCCGTTAGGCAGCCGCTCATTGAATGAAGTTAAGGTGCTTGCCGAACACGCCTATCAACAATCCCTGCCAATACTCCTGGAGGCATAGACGACGCCGTGGGTGAGATTATTACAGATATCAGATTGATCGGCGTCCGCGTGTCGCCGAAGACAGCATGGCTTTTTGTTGAATTGACAGGCGGTAGCGGCCTCCAAGGCTTTGGCGAGGGCACGCTGAACGGCAAGGAAGAGGCGGTCGCCAAGGCGGCGGAAGGTTTTGGCCGCAACGTCCTTGGCCAAGATGCCGGGGATGCTGCGGGCCTTTCTCGGTTGCTGCCGTTCGGTGCTTTGCATGAGGCCGCGTTCTCGTCCGCAGTCTTGCAGGCGGCAGCGGATTTGGATGCGCGTTCCCGTGGCATTTGCTTAGCGGAGGCGCTTGGCGGATCAACCCGGTCAGAGATCGGTCTCTACGCCAATATTAATCGGCGGACTGAAGACCGGTCGCATGAAGGCTTCGCAGCCAGCGCCAAGGCCGCCAGGGACGCAGGCTATAGCGCCTTCAAGATCGCGCCCTTTGATACCGCTGCGCCGGATATGCCGCCGGGACAGTGGCGCCCGCTTGTCGAGGCTGGGCTGCGGCGCATCGGCGCCGTCCGTGAAGTTATCGGACCAGATGCGCGTTTGATGGTCGATTGCCATTGGCGCTTCTCTGAACCAACGGCCTCATGGGTTCTAGATGCTGTCGAGCCGTTTGATCTCTATTGGTTCGAATGCCCGATCCCGCGCGAAAACATAGCGCTTGGCGCGTTGATGCGGTTGCGGTCACAAGCCAATGCGCTGGGCGTGCGGTTAGCTGGCGCTGAAACGGGCATCAAGCTGGCCGGGTTCGAGCCGATGCTCAAAGCCGGCGCCTATGACGTGATGATGCCGGATGTGAAATATGCTGGCGGGCCTGCCGAAATGATGCGGATCGCCGAAGCCTTCTCCGCCCATGACGTGACGTTCTCGCCCCATAATCCGAGCGGACCCATCTGCCATGCGGCGTCAATGCAAATTTGCGCCGCAGCTGAGAATTCTGATCTGCTGGAAGTGCAATATGACGAGACGCCAGTCTTCCAAGCGCTAGTCGATAATTCGATGCCTGCAATCACAGGCGGGACTGCGCCATTGCCCGGTGGTGTAGGTATCGGCGTTAGTTTGAATGTCGATCTTTTGGCGAGCTTGGAGCCTGCAACAGCTTGGCAAGCCAGATAGGACCGGATAATCTTTGCAATAACAGGCGTTCGCCTCAAATGAGACGCCAAATCTGCCCGGGAGCTCGTTGATGGATCAACCGATCAAACAGTTCGATGGAATGACAGTGTCGCCGCTTGGCGCCGCGCCATTTGGAAAAGAAATTTCGGGCCTGAAGCCCCGCGTGATGACCGAAGCGCAACGCGCCGCGATCCTGGAAGCATACCGGGACGGCCACGGCCTTCTGTGCTTCCAGTTCGAGGCGATGCTCGAAGAAGATGAACTGCACGCGATGACATCCGTATTCGGCGAAAATGAATTCGCGCCCGGCTTGATCAATGGCATTGGCAAGAAAGCCTTGCCCGGCGAAGAGCATCTGACTGTCGAAGATCAGGTTGCTGCGCATCAGGCAAACGGGCGCGACCCTTACCTGGCCTATATCGGCAATGTCGATCCCAAGTCGCTTGCGGTCGAGAAGACGCCAGATAAGTTCTTTGGCGAATGGGAATGGCATACGGATATGTCATACATTCCGACCCCGCCGACCTTCAGTTTGCTGCACGCTCGAATTATTCCCGAAGAGGGCGGTGATACAGGGTTCTGTAGCCAGGTAATGGCGGCGCAAGCCTTACCGGCGGACCTCCGGCGTAAAATCCTGCCATTGCAGATCAAACATGACTCCACCTACGCCAGCAACGGCTTGTTGCGGCCAGGCATGTCTGTCCCGGACTCGCCGAT
Source organism: Alphaproteobacteria bacterium (assembly GCA_038102935.1). Lineage (GTDB taxonomy): Bacteria > Pseudomonadota > Alphaproteobacteria > Bin95 > Bin95 > VMCJ01. Next base: position 86,606 of record JAYNYG010000001.1, read on the forward strand.
TGAGGCGATTGGGCATCCACATCCGATCATTCGCAAAGTGCCCTCAACCGGCGATGAGGCGCTTTTCCTTGGCCGCCGCACAAACGCGTATGTGGTGGGGCTGCCGCTGGACGAAAGCGAGGCGCTCTTGGATGAGTTGTGGGCGCACGCCACTAAGCCAGAGTTCCAATATCATCACAATTGGACCGTCGGTCAGGTTGTCGCCTGGGACAATCGGATGATGTTGCACATGCGTAGCCCCGTCGATACGTCCAAGGCCCGGTTCATGTGGCGGACACAGACGAAGGGTGAAGGCGTCGTATCGGCGGCGTAAGCCTGCCAGAGAATACAAGACGTTTTTCGAGGCTCTGTCCTGAGCAATAGCGGAGTCTACCTACGCTCAAGGATAGGGCGTTAAGAGGACTTCGCATGATGTATATGACCCAAGGCCTGCGCCGCGCGGCCAAATTGATGCCGAACAAAGCGGCGCTGATTTCCGATAAGCGAAGCTGGACCTGGATTGAATTTCAGGACCGTGTCGCCAGGTTCGCGGGCGCGCTGCATGGGCTTGGATTGAAGACAGAAGATCGCGTTGCGATGCTTTCCTTCAACCAGGACCGCTACGCTGAATATTATTACGGCGTGTTTTGGGCCGGGGCGAACGTCGTGCCCATGAATATCCGCTGGTCGCTGCCGGAGCATGTTTACTCGATCAAGGATTCTGAGACGCGATTCCTGATTGTCGATGACGCCTTCGCCGAAATGGGCGCGGCCATCGCCAAAGATTGCCCGAGCGTAGAATTCGTTATCTTCGCGGGCGACGGCGCTTGCCCCGATGGCATGCTCTCCTTTGATGCGCTGGTCAGTGACGGTAACCCGGCGGCGGACGCATTCCGCAGCGGCGAAGATATGGCCGGAATTTTCTACACTGGCGGCACGACGGGCTTTCCGAAGGGCGTGATGCTGCCGCATCGCGCACTCTGGGCCAGCTCTATGTGCTTTGGCGCTCCCGCTAATATCACGGCGGATGATGTGCATATCGTGGCGCCGCCGCTGTTCCATATCGCGGGCAGCGCGATGCTGTTCGGTCTAACGATCTTTGGCGGCAGCCATGTGTTCATTCCGGGTTTTGAGCCGAAAGCCTTCCTGAACGCTGTGACTGCCAACAAAGGCACGATTTCACTGCTTGTGCCGACCATGATCGGCATGATGCTGCAGTCCCCAGACCTAGAGGATGCCGACACCAGCTCGCTGACGCGGCTGATCTATGGCGCATCCCCGATGACGCTGGCTATCCTCAAAGAAGCTATGGAAAAGATGCCGGAAACGCGCTTCATTCATGCCTATGGCCAGACGGAACTGGCGCCTTTGGCGACGCTCTTAGGCTCGGATTACCATGTGTTGGAAGGCCCAAAGGCAGAGAAAATCCGCTCTGTTGGCCAAGCGATCCCGGCCGTTGAGATTGAGATCGTCAACGAGGACGGCGATGAGGTTCCGCGCGGCCAGAGCGGCGAGGTCCGCGTGCGCGGCGCAAATACGATGTTGGGTTACTGGAAAAATCCGGAACAGACCGCCGCGACCTTGAAAGACGGATGGGTTTATACCGGCGATGGCGGCGTGATGGATGAAGATGGCTTCCTCTACATCGTCGACCGCGTGAAGGACATGATCATCACCGGCGGCGAGAACGTGTTCTCGGCTGAGGTCGAGAACGCCGTTATGCAGTATCCAGGCTTGTCAGAATGCGCCGTTATCGGCATTCCGGATGAAAAATGGGGCGAGGCTGTCCATGCGATTGTCGTTCCCCGCGCTGGCGAAACGCCGGAACCTGATGCGGTTATCGCCAAGTGCCGAGAATTGATTGCGGCTTATAAGTGTCCGCGCACAGTCGAGGTGCGAGCAGAAGCGTTGCCGAAATCAGGCGCTGGCAAAATCCAAAAGTTCGAGCTGCGCGCACCCTTCTGGGAAGGCCGGGACCGGAACGTCAGCTAATGACGGGCCTTGACCGTGCGGGACCGCTGCCAGGCTACTATCCATCGCCCTGGCCGGTTGAGTGCGGCGGCAATCGGCGCCAGAAAGCTGCCGCTGGAGGGTTGAACGCCCAGGGCGCAGAAGCCCGCGTTACCTGCCGCAACGATGATCGCTGGCATGTCATGACGATCCGTCGCGCCCCCGGCGAAATATATGTTGGCGGCACGATGCCTGCCTGGCATGGTCCAGAACCTTACGGCTGGCTTCAGAAGCTTGATCCCGCAACGCTTGAGCCAACCGCACAATCGCCGGAGCTGCCTGCGGGCGGGCATGTTTGGTGCGGCGCGATTGCAGCGCATGCCAATGGCGATCTCTATAAGGTCAATGGTTGCTACATGCACCGCCTCGATCCGGAGTGCCATGTGGTGGCGGAACGCCGCTTGCCCGTCGATCAAGCCCATAACGGCATGCTGATTTTGAGCGATGGCAGCATCGTCACGAAAGATTTGCGGCTGGCCGGGCAGGGGCCGTCCACAGTGACGCGACTTTCCGCTGATGGCCTCCAGGTGATGGGCGAGCCGCTTCGGTTGCCCGAAGGCTCTATGGGCCGCATCGCCAGTGATCTGACTGCGGATGGCGAAGTTATCTATATCCCTGGCATTGAGCATGTTTGGCGCATCCGTGTTGATGGCGATGCGCTTGCGGTCGATGGCGCGTGGTCACCGCGTTATCGTGATGAGCCGGGGGAACAGGGGCTATCCTGGGACGGATGCGTTTCTGATAACGCGCTCTGGCTCATGGATAATGGCGATATCGATAGCCTCCGGGCGATCTATGGAACGCACCCCAACGGCCGTTTCGATGGCCCCGAACATCGCCTGAGTTGGCGCCGCCCGGCGCTTTGGTCAGGCCCGCAACGCTTGCTGAAGGTTTCGCTCGCGGATGGCGGTATCCAGTCCACCGCGCCATTTGGCACGCCCGGCGGTGGCATCATCGCGCCGCCGGTTTATGTGCCAGAGCATAAGATGTGCATTGCTTGGGACAGCATTAATGGCGGATTGGCGGGCGTGTCGGACGAGAGCGGCGAATTGAAAGTCGCTTGGACTGTAGATGCGCGGGCATCAATGCAACCGGTTGTGTTCCCGGATACGGGTGAGCTTGTGATCAACGACTTCACACCCGGCGACGACCGCTTGATCGTTGTCGATATCCAAACCGGCGAAGTCATCGATAGCGTCAGCACAGGCTCGCACGTTGCGAACGGCATGTTCTTAACGCCAGGCGGCGACCGGGACATCTACTATTGCTCGACCTACGCCGTCGCGCGGGTGCAGTGGGGGTAATTGGACGCTATAGCGCCGTCACAGAGATTGAAGCCGTCTTTCAAATCTAGATGCAGAGCTCTGATTGGCGCAATTTCCACCAGCGCACACAAAAGCCGGCTGAGCGTTCCCCGCTCAACCGGCTTTGGCGCTTTGCCTAAAAGCAGAAATCAGGCGAGCGAGGCTACGTCTGCGACCGTCTTGGACGGTTCGGGACGGCTTGTATAGTCGGCGTCGATATCGGTCATGCGGACGATGCCGGATGTGTCGACAACGATCCGAGCCGGGATCGGAAGGGTCCAAGTGTCGTCGCCATTGAACTTCGGCAGATTGAGGCCAAAGCCGTTGTAGATTTCCTTCACGGCGTCTGGCACTTCAAAGCGCAGGCCAAGTTCCGCCGCGTAGGCGTTGCCCGGATCGCTCAGCAAGTGGAAATTCAACGTATTCTTTACCGCCATTTCCTGATTGTGTTCAGGCATTTGCGGCGTGAGCGCTACGATAGTTGCGCCATATTGGGCGAGGTCGTCAGCCACTGCTTGCAAAGCATACAGCTCTGCGTTGCAGTAGGGTCACCAAACGCCGCGAAATACAGATACAACGAGCGGGCCTTGGCTCAGCAAGTCTGCCGAATGGACCTGGACGCCATTGGCATTGTCCAGGCTGAAATCGGGCAGCGAGTCGCCGACTTTGATTGTGTGATCGAGGACGCCGGAATTCCGTTGATCTTCCGTCGCCTGTTTCATAATGGCGCGTTTGTAGGGCGGAATGCGTTTGGACGAGGCCTCGCGCATTTCCGCCAATTGGGCTTCAAGTGTCATGGTAGCTCCCACAGAAAAAATGAGGGGGTGAATGCAGGCTGCCGCGAGAATGCGAGGCCTGCCGGTAAAGTCATCGCCCGCGCGCGTTATAGAGGCAAGACATATCTTTGTGAGCAGAAACGGCGATACTTTTGCGAAGGGCGCAAAGATCAGACGACCAACTGCATCCTATCAGCCGCAAAGCGCGCAATCCCGAATTCTGTCGGCGAGCCATCGTTATCGACGTTAACGCCTTCTGTAATCAGCACTGGGCGTCCACGTGGCAGCGCCAACCTGCGTGCTTCCTCGGCTGTTGGCGGGCGGGCATAGATGCGTGTCTCCTGGCGCTCATAGTCCGCCAAGCCGCAGGATTTTAGCGCTTCAGTGATGGAGTGTGTTTTGGCGAAAGCCTTATCGATCTTCGGAAAGCGCGCGGCGCTGAAATAGTGGGTGGCCAGCGAAAACGGTTCGCTATCGACCAAGCCCAGCCGTTCGACGCGCCAGACATGGGCATTGCCGGAAAGCTTGAGCGCCGACCGCGCGTCCTGGTGGGCGCGCTCCTTTACGCAATCTAGGATGCGTCCTGCCGGTATACGTTGCTGAGCTGAAAGATTGGCGCTGAACCGAACGCGCTTACCGAGCGGATATTCAACGACTTCCCGGTTCACGAATACGCCGCGGCCTTGCTCCGTCCGCACCAGTCCGCTTTCGGCCAACGTTGCGAGGGCGCGGCGGACTGTGTGGCGGTTAACGCCGAACCGCGCTGTCAGTTCCCGTTCCGTCGGCAACCGGCCATCTTGCTCGGCAAACTTATTCGCCTTGATATCGCCTTCGATGGCAGACGCAATTTGTCGCCAAAGCGTTCTGCCATCGCCGCGTAGTAGCGGGCTAGCCTGATCAAATTCATCCGTCATGAAAATTTCATTACATCCCGCTTTACATGCGCTCGGGCTAAGGATATCTTGCAGAGATATAGATGTCTAGACAAATATGGAAACTGTCTGATGCCAAACCAAGCCGCAACTGAACGTCTCCCTGGCGGTGAACGCGCTCTATGGATGGGCTTGCTCGGTCGCGCGCCAGCGGCATCGCTTGCAGAGAAAATGGGCGTGCTTGGCGATGCGCCGGCGTTCACCTGGCTTCGCCAGCCGGAGATCGGCGCGATCATAGTGCGGGGCCGGGCAGGCGGCACCGGTGCGGCGTTCAACATGGGCGAAATGACAGTCACCCGCTGCGCCTTGCGGCTCGCATCTGATCAAGGCCCAGTCGGCCATGGTTATGTGCAGGGGCGGGATGCGCGGCATGCCGAACATGCCGCACTCGCCGATGCGCTGCTGCAATCTCCCCGGCGCCAGGACGTATTGGACGCAGTGATTGAGCCATTGGAAGCCGAAGAGCAGGCAAAGCGCATGGCGGCGCGGCGGAAGGCGGGCGCAACGAAGGTCGATTTCTTCACCATGGTCCGGGCGGAGGGGTAGGCGTCGTGCAACACACTGAAATAGATATGGCGGCGCTGAAATCCGGCTTTCAATCTCCTGTATTGGACTCGCAATCCAGTTTTCGTGCGATCCTGAATGCGCTTTCGTTTCCGGGGCGTGTGTTTGAGGTTCCGGCGCCTCCGGAAGCGCCTGAGGGCTGGCCGCCCGCATTGGCTGCTGCCGCGTTGGCTCTACTGGACGCTGATACGACGGTCTTTTTGGATGCCGGCGCCCGGTCAGCTTCAGCGGAAGCCTTCATCCGCTTCCATGCAGGCGCGCCTATTGTCGATGCGCCGGGCGATGCGCAGTTCGCCGTGCTGCTTGATGTGGAGAATGCGGGTTTTGACGCTTTCCAGATCGGCGAAGATCAATATCCAGACCGGTCCGCAACCCTGCTGTGCGCTGTCCAAGACTTTACCGGCGGGCCGCCGATGCGGTTGACGGGACCAGGCGTCAAAACCCAACAAGATATAGCGACTTCAGGCCTCGGGAGTGCGTTCTGGGCTGCTTGGACGCGCAACCAGATGCTCTATCCGCTTGGTTATGACGTTCTGTTAGCGGCGGGCGCCTCCGTCGCCGGGCTGCCGCGCAGCATCGCTGCTGAACCGGCACAGGAGTAGGGCCAATGTATGTTGCGACCAAAGGCGGTGAAGCGGCGATTGAAAACAGCCACGCGCTGATCGCTGAGGAACGCCGCGGCGACCCGGATGTACCGGAGCTTGAAGTCAACCAGGTGCGCGAGCAGCTTGGCGGCGCCGTTGATCGGGTGATGACAGAAGGCTCGCTCTATGATCCAGACTTGGCGGCGCTGGCGATCAAGCAGGCGCAGGGCGATCTGGTCGAGGCGATTTTCCTGCTGCGCGCCTTCCGCACGACCTTGCCGCGATTCGGCGCCAGCGCGCCCATCGATACCTCGGCCATGACCATCCGTCGCCGCATCTCTGCCGCCTTCAAAGACCTGCCAGGCGGCCAGGTGCTTGGCCCCACATATGACTATACCCACCGCCTGCTCGATTTCACGCTCGCCGCAAGGGGCGAGGCAGCGCCCGAAGCGCCAGAAGAAGAGCCGACGGACGCCGCCATGCCGCGCGTCGCAGATATCCTTGGCCATGAAGGCTTGATCGAAAATGAAGCGCCGCCGCCCGGCCCTGAACAACCCTATGACCTAACCCGAGAGCCGATGCAGTTTCCGGCAGGCCGCGATCAGCGGCTGCAGAACCTGTTCCGTGGGGACGAGGGCTTTCTGCTGGCGCTCGGATATTCAACGCAGCGGGGATATGGCCGCAACCATCCCTTCGCTGGCGAAATCCGCATGGGCGCTGTGGAGGTTGAGTTCACGCCAGAAGAACTGGGATTCCCGATTGCGCTTGGCGAGATCGAGGTGACGGAATGTCAGATGATCAATCAATTCCAGGGCGCCAAAGGCATCGCGCCGCAATTCACGCGGGGCTACGGCTTGGCGTTCGGTCAGGCAGAGCGAAAGACAATGGGCATGGCTCTTGTTGATAGAGCCTTACGTGCAGGCGAACTCGCCGAAGACCGCTTGCACCCGCCGCAGGATGAAGAGTTCGTGTTGTCTCATAGCGACAACGTCGAGGCGTCAGGCTTCGTCTCGCATCTAAAGCTGCCGCATTACGTCGATTTCCAGTCAGAGCTTGTGATGCTCCGCGGCATGCGCGCATCTGCGGAGCTGGCGCAGAAGGAGGCGGCGGAATGAGCGCCGCCCCAGAAGAAAAAGAAGCAGCGGGCTCTGGCGCGCAGTTTCATTCCATCGATGGCGTCTACAATTTTGCTTATCTGGATGAGCAGACAAAACGAATGATCCGCCGCGCGCTGCTAAAAGCCGTTGCGATCCCAGGGTATCAAGTGCCGTTTGGCGGGCGGGAGATGCCCGTGGCCTATGGCTGGGGCACAGGCGGCATGCAGGTCACGGCGTCCATCCTTGGCGTTGACGATGTGCTGAAGGTCATCGACCAGGGCGCGGATGATACGACCAATGCCGTCTCCATCCGCCGCTTCTTTAACCGCACGGCCGGCGTTCCAGTGACGGAGGCGACAGATGAAGCGACTGTCATTCAAACACGCCACCGCATCCCTGAAAAAGCGCTCCGCGAAGATCAGGTGATCGTCTATCAGGTGCCGATGCCGGAACCTCTGCGCAAGCTTGAGCCGCGTGAGACCGAAACACGCAAGATGCATGCTTTCGCGGAATACGGCCTGATGCAGGTCAAGCTCTACGAAGACATCTCCCGTCATGGCGAGATCACGACGACCTATGATTATCCGGTTGAGGTGAACGCCCGATACATGATGGCGCCGTCGCCGATCCCAAAGTTCGATAACCCGAAAATGCATGCGATGCCGGCGCTGCAGTTGTTCGGCGCCGGGCGCGAGAAGCGTATCTACGCCATTCCGCCTTACACCAAGGTCCGTAGCCTGGACTTCGATGATTACCCCTTCGCGCCGCAGGAATTTGATGAACCCTGCGCGCTGTGTGACGCAAAGGGCGTGTTCCTGGATGAAGTCATCCTGGATGACAAAGGCGATCATATGTTCGTTTGCTCAGATTCCGATCATTGCCGGGACAGGCGCGCGGAGGGCCATGTCGGCGACCGTGCTGGCGAGGCGGCTGACAAGGGTTACGGAGCAGAGATATGAGCGATCAACCGCTGCTCGAGGCCGAGGGCGTCAGCCACACATATCCGGGCGGACAATTGGGCTGCGCTGATGTCGGCTTCACGCTGTATCCAGGCGAGGTGCTCGGCATCGTCGGCGAGTCAGGGTCTGGCAAATCAACACTGCTGTCCTGTCTATCCGGCGCGTTGCCGCCAAGCCGGGGTTCGGTGCGCTTCGATGTGCGCGGGCAGGGGATGCGGGATGTGTTCGCGCTATCGGAACCGGAACGTAGGCTCTTGATGCGGACAGACTGGGGCATCGTCCACCAGAACCCGCGCGATGGGCTGCGTATGTCCGTTAGCGCCGGCGGCAATGTCGGCGAGCGGTTGATGGCTGTCGGCGCCCGCCATTACGGCGATATTCGGGAGCAAGCGCTGGATTGGTTGGACCGCGTTGAAATCGACGCGGACCGTGTTGATCACCAGCCGCGCACATTCTCTGGCGGCATGCAGCAACGCACACAAATCGCGCGCATTCTGGTGTCACAGCCGCGCCTCGTCTTTATGGATGAACCCACGGGTGGGCTGGACGTATCCGTGCAGGCGCGTCTGCTCGATTTGCTGCGCGGCTTGGTGCGTGATTTGGGCGTTGCGGCGGTTGTCGTCACCCATGATCTAGCCGTTGTCCGGCTTTTATCTGACCGCCTGATGGTCATGCGGCAGGGGCGTGTCGTCGAAGCTGGGCTGACAGACCAAGTGCTCGATGATCCGCAGCATCCGTATTCCCAGCTCCTCGTATCATCGGTGTTGCAGGCATGAGCCAGAATACGATGCTTGAGGTCCAGGACCTCTCCAAGACCTTTGTGCTGCATACGCAAGGCGGCGCCGCTTTGCCGGTGTTTGATGGCGTCAATCTTGCTGTCGAGGCAGGGCAGTGTGTTGCGCTTACAGGGGCGTCTGGCGCTGGCAAGTCGACATTGCTGCGAAGCCTCTATGCCAATTACCGGCCCTCTAGCGGACATGTGTTGGTGCGCCATCGGGGCGATTTGGTTGATATAACGGGCGCTGAGCCCCGGTTGCAGCTGGAAATTCGGCGGGAAACGATTGGTTATGTTAGCCAATTCCTACGGGTCATCCCGCGTATTTCAGCCGAAGCGATCGTCGCTGAAGCAGCAGTTGCTGGCGGGATGGCGGACGATGCGGCGCTCGCAGCAGCTCGGGCGCTCCTGCAGCGGCTGAATCTGCCAGAGCGATTATGGTCCGTTCCGCCAGCTACATTCTCTGGCGGTGAACAGCAGCGCGTGAACATTGCGCGCGGCATGATCCGCTCATTTCCAATGCTGCTGTTGGATGAACCAACGGCCTCCCTCGACGCCGCCAACCGTGATGTCGCCGTGGCGCTCATCCTGGAAGCGAAGGATCGGGGCGCAGCTATCGTCGCCATCTGCCATGACGAAGGTGTGCGCGCCCAGATTGCCGACGCCATCCTAGACGTATCTGAATTCCAAGCTGCCGCCTGAGGTCTGAACCTGATGCCTGAAACTATTCTCGCCAATGCTGAAATCGTGCTGCCCGATGGGGTTCTGCGCGGCGCCGTCACCATTTTGAACGGTAATATCGCCAGTATTGAAGAAGGGGGCGCCATTCCACCCGGCGCCGTGGACTTGGAAGGCGATACACTGATCCCGGGACTGGTCGAGCTGCATACGGACAATGTTGAGAAGCATATGGTCCCGCGTCCCGGCGTTGTCTGGCCAGCGCCTGTCGCGGCGATCCTCGGCCATGATGCGCAGATGGCGGCGGCTGGCGTCACGACTGTCTATGACGCGATTGCTGTCGGCGAATATCTCGACCGGAACTACCGCCGTGCGCTTCTGGAAACCGTTATGGGCGCGATCAAGGACGCAGCTGCGAGCGGGCTATTCAAGGCCGATCACCGTGTGCATCTGCGCTGCGAAATCGCGGATGATATCGTGGCGGAATTGTTTGAGCCTTATGCTGATGATCCGATTGTCGGGCTGATTTCCGTGATGGATCACACGCCCGGGCAACGCCAATGGCGGGATCTCAAGTCCTTTAAAACGTTTAAGAACGCCAATATGAGCGACGCTGATTTCGAAGCCTATGTGGCGGAGCGTATCGCCAGTTCCAGCGAACAAACAGAGCAGAACCGCCGCGCCATTCTTGATAGATGGGCAGGGCGCGGCCCCGTCGCCAGCCATGACGACACAACGCCTGAGCATGTCGATGAGGCTGTCGCCGACAACATCCTGATTTCCGAGTTTCCAACTACGATGGAAGCGGCGGCGGCGGCGCGCGCCAAGGGTATGCGCACCGTTATGGGCGCGCCGAATGTTGTGCGCGGCGGGTCGCATTCCGGCAATGTCTCCGCCCTAGATTTGGCGGAGGCTGGATTGTTGGATGCGCTTTCGTCCGACTACGCGCCGATCAGCCTCGTCCATGCCGCCTTTGCGCTGCACGAGCGGGTTGGCCTCACTCTGCCGGATGCAGTCGCCACCATTACATCCAATCCTGCGGATATGTTGGGGCATAGCGACAGAGGCCACATTGCGCCTGGTCTGCGCGGCGATCTCGTCCGCGTCGCCCGGATTGGCGATGCCGCCATTTTGCGCGGAACCTGGGCGCTCGGCGAGCGGGTCGCATAGTGGTTGCGCGGTACGCCATATATTTCGCGCCCGCACCCGATTGCGCGTTCTGGCGGTTCGGTTCTGCTTGGATCGGCAGGGATGCGGCGGAGAATAAGGCTCTGGGCCGCCCGACCTTGAGTGGTGAAGCCTCAGCTGATTGGGACGCTGCTGCGCTGGAGACGCTTACAGCGTCTCCTCAGTTATACGGCTTCCACGCCACGCTGAAGCCGCCGTTCCGACTGGCTGAGAGACAATCTATTGAAGGATTGATGGATGCCGCCGAAGCCTTCGCTCGAACCTATAGGCCATTTATTTGCCCGCAGGTTGGCGTGGCGGCGCTCGGGCGGTTCATTGCGTTCCGGCTGATTGAGCCCTGCAAAGATATGTCTAATCTGGCGTCGGCTTGCGTCCAAACATTCGAGCCATTCCGCGCGCCGCTCAACCAGGTGGAGCTCGCCAAACGCCACGCGGCTGATTTAACGCCGCGCCAAACGGAATTGGTCGCCGCGTGGGGCTATCCATATGTGTTTGAAGAATTCCGGTTTCATATGACGCTCACAGGCGCCATTACTGATACTGCAGTTCGGACACGGCTCGCCGCAGCGCTTCAGGTGATGGCGAAGGCTAGTGGCGCTGATGGTCAAATGCCTGCTGACGCCATCGCCGTATATGAACAACCGGAGCCAGGTGCGGCGTTCAGGTTACTCCGACGCTTCCCATTCCAGGCTTGAGGCTGCTTCAAGCGCATCCGTCATTGCAGCGATGGCGACATCGCGTTCGCTGTCATTCGATATGGTGATCACGTCACCGCCAGATACGTCATGAGCCGAAGCTCTGGCGATCCTGCCTTCGATATCGGCTGCGTCTTCCCGCCCGCGCGCCATAAGGCGCTTGCGGAGAGTATCAGCGCTGGCCGTGACAGATATGATACGGACAGGCTGCAAGCGGTTCCGGGCGCAGTCCAATACGCTTCTAGACACATTGACGACGACCGCTTGGCCATGATGGCGGGCGGCAGTGGCAGTATCGCTATCGACGCCATAGCAGAGCCCATGAGCGCGCCAAGACAGCAGAAACCCATCATTGCGCTCCTGCTCCAGGAAATCTTGCTCGCTCGCAGCGATATGTGATTCCCCACCTGCATCCGTCGGTCGTGTGATCACGCGGGCTGGAAAGAAAAACCGCTTTGATGGCGAAAGCGCCTGCTTTGCGCCGTCCAGCAATGTGTCTTTGCCAACACCGCTTGGCCCGACCACTAAGATCAAAGCCCCTAATCCTGACATACTGTTCCGTTGCCTATCATTCTGTTCGTCATGAACCGGAAATAGTTCGTTTTGACGTAATGTACATGACAGTTTTGCGGCGGTTTTGTGACAGTCGGCTGTCTGGGCCATACTACGATCTCAGCCCATGCCCAAAGCCGGAGCCGCCGCCCATGCGCATCGTCGATCTCTCTCGTGAACTCTACCACCGCACGCCCGCCCATCCCAGCCATCCGCCCGTGGTGATCACCGTTTGGAATGATCATGATGAGAAGAAAGAGGCGGACGGCGTCCAGTTCTCGTCCAAAGCTATGTCGATTGCGATGTCGGACCACGCAGGCACGCATATCGATGCGCCCTGCCATTTCAACGATGCGCCGGATGCCGCGTCTATCGACGAGATACCGTTGGAGAATTTTTATACAGGCGGTATCTGCCTGGACCTCTCCCACGCCCCGCTCCGCCACGAAATCACCGTGGAGGAAATGGAGGCGGCGCTGGCGGCGTCGGGAGAAAAGATCAAGCCGCGCGATACTGTGCTGCTGCATATGGGCGTCAATGCCAGACTTTGGGGCACCCCTCGATACCAACATGATTTCCCTGGCCTGCACGTTGATTCCGTGCATTGGCTGGCGGACAAAGGCATCCTGCAATTCGGGGTAGAGGCGATCAGCCCCGCGCCAGAGGGCGGCCCGAATTTCAAGGCGCACCTGGCGTGCGGCGAGCGCAACATCACCCACATTGAATGCCTCTGGAACTTAGAGGCATTGGTGGGGCAGGGGCGCTTTACCTTTGCAGGGTTCCCGCTGAAAATCAGGGGCGGCACGGCCAGCCCGATCCGCGCCGTCGCGATCTTTGAGGATTGATTTCTATGCCGAATTTAGACGCTGGCCAGCAGACATGGCGGCGCTCCACCAATCATAACCGCATGATCGACTTGCAGGGCCGGCAGATGGACCCGACAGCGCCAGGAACGGTGCAGATCGCGTATTTTGGCTCTTCCGCGTTCCGCATCACCTCGCCCGAGGGCATATCGGTGATGATTGACCCTTGGCGCAATCACCCCAGCCGCAAATGGGATTGGTACTTCGCTGATATGCCGGAGACGGCTGTCGATATCGGCGTTTCCACCCATGCGCATTTTGACCATGACGCATTGGAGCGCCTGGACGCCCATGTGCTGCTGGATCGCCCAATCGGGCGCTTCGGCTTCGGCGACGTCGCCATCAGCGGGATTGCGGATAAGCATGCGACGGATTCAAGTGCGGCCACGTATGATTTCAAGGCGATCCATTATCGCTTCACCGGCATAGATATCTCGCCGCCTGATAATCCGCGCTCCTGGGACAATGTGCTAGTGACGGTTGAAACTGGCGGCATTCGCATTCTGCACTGGGGGGATAACCGCCATAACCCGCCAGAAGCCGTGTGGGATATGATTGGCGAGGTGGATATCGTTTTCCTGCCGGCGGACGATTCACAGCACGTCATGGGCAACACCATGGTCGATGAAGTGATCGCTCGCCTGAACCCAAAAATCGTGATCCCGCACCATTATTTCATCGTCGATGTGACCCAACGCCAGAGCACGCTGCTACCGCCGGACAAATGGTTGGAGACGCAACCAACTGTGCGCCGGTTGGCGGCCCCCGAGGTCGCCTATACAAAGGAGGCGCTGCCATCTCAAACGGAGGTGCATTGCTTCGGCGAGCATGTCGCGTTTGATGCAGAGGCTTGGCGTATCGCTGCGCCGGATTGAGGTCTTAGGAGAATTTGAATGCCTGCCGTCGCTCCAGGCGCTATCGACTGCGATCTGCACCCGGCCGTGCCGAATGTGAAAGCGCTGCTGCCGTATTTCGACGACCACTGGCGTGATATGATCGTGCAACGCGGCGTGCATGAGCTGGACTCGATCAGCTATCCAAACAATGCGCCCATGACGGCCCGGCCAGATTGGAAGCCGGAAACCGGCAAGGCGGGGGTTGATCTGGACCGGCTGCGCGCAGAAGCGCTGGACGGTTTCCAAACCAGCCTCGCCATCTGCAACTGCCTTTATGGCGTGCAGCTTCTCTATACCGAGGACATGGCCTACGCCTATGCCCGCGCCGTCAATGATTGGATGGCGGCGGAATGGCTGGACAAGGAGCCGCGTCTCCGCGCCTCTATCGTAATCCCGCCGCAAAATCCGGAATATGCCGCAGCTGAGATTGACCGGCTCGCAGGCGACAAGCGCTTCGTTCAGGTGCTGATGCTGGTGATGGATGAAATGCCTTTGGGCCGCCGCCGCTACTGGCCAATCTACAAAGCTGCTGAGCGCCACGGCCTGCCCATCGGCATCCACGCGGGCAGCGCCTACCGGCATCCAACAACGCCCGTCGGCTGGCCCTCATATCATGCAGAGGATTCTGCGGCGCAGGCGCAAGCCTTCCAAACGACGCTTTCCAGCCTGATGACAGAGGGCGTGTTTGCTGAATTCCCAGAGCTCAAAGTCGTGCTGCTAGAATCCGGCTTCGCCTGGTTGCCGTCCCATATGTGGCGGCTTGGGAAATTCTGGCGGGGCTTACGCATGGAAATTCCCTGGGTGGACCGGCATCCAATGGAAATCGCCAAGGAGCACGTGCGGCTCACCATCAACCCCCGCGACGTGCCGCCAAGCGCCGAGGCGGTCGAGCGCCTCATGAACCATTTCGAAAGCGATGAGATGCTTTTGTTCTCGACCGACTACCCCCATTGGCAATTCGACGGCGACGATGCGCTGCCGGATGGCATATCGCCTGCGCTCGCCCAGAAAATATGCCAAGATAACCCGCTCGCCACGTATCCAAGGCTGAAGGAGACCGTGTCATGAATGTCAAAACGGAAACGCGCACACCCACGAGCGCGGACCCATCCGTCAAACTCGCGATTGCAGATTGCGATATCCATCCAAGCCCAAAATCCGTCGAGAAGGAGATTTATCCCTATCTCGAGGAACGCTGGCGGAAGCATAACGACATTTACGGCCTGATCCTGCGCCAGCCCTACCAAAGCGGCCCAGCCTATCCGAAAGGCCAGCCAGACGCCGCCCGCCGGGACGCCTATGTGCCAGGTGGCGGTCGCCCGGGCTCTGACGTCAAATATATGGGGACGCATCACCTGGATGAGCATAACGTTCAGCTTGGCGTGCTGAACCCGCTGCGCTCCGGCCAAGGCCTGCAGAACGTTGATTTCGCGGCGGCCTATTGCCGGGCCGTGAATGACTGGCAGATTTCCCATTGGACCAGCCAGGATGCGCGCCTCAAAGGCTCCGTCTGCTTGCCTTATGAGGATGCAGCTCTGTCCGTTGAAGAGATTGAGCGCCGCGCGGGCGATCCAAATTTCGTCCAGGCCTTCATGCTGATCCGCACGTCTGAGCCCATGGGCCAGCGCCGCTACTGGCCGATCTATGACGCCTTAGCCGCAGCGAACATGCCGCTCGCCGTTCACGCTTTCGGTTTTGGCGGAACGCCCAGCACGTCATCCGGCTGGCCGAGCTACTACATCGAAGACATGGTCGCCCATGCCCAATCGGCGCAGTCCATGGTGATGAGCCTAGTGATGGAAGGCGTGTTCGAGCGCGCGCCCGGCCTCAAAGTCGTGGTGGTGGAGGCTGGGTTCGCCTGGCTGCCGCCGCTCGCATGGCGGCTGGATCGCATCTGGGAGAAGAACCGGGCCGAACTGCCCCATGTGAAGCGCCCGCCGTCCGAATATATCCGCGATCATATCTGGCTAACAACGCAGCCATTTGAGGAGCCGGATCGGCGGAGCCACCTTAAAGACACCATGGAGTGGATCGGCTGGGACAAGCTCTTGTTCGCCACCGACTATCCTCATTGGGATTTCGATGATCCGGCGCGCCTGCCGCTGCCGAAGGTCGATAAAGCGACGCGGGAGAATTTCTTCCTTGGCAACGCGTTGGATCTCTACGGGCTCCGCTGATGACGAAACATGTCGTCGCCGCTGCAGCGGACGTGCCGCCCGGTGAGCGCCTCAAAGTGGATGTCGCTGGAACGCCTGTCGCGATCTTCAATCTGGATGGCGAATTTTTCGGCCTGATGGACCGATGCCCGCATATGGGCGGCAGCCTGTGTGAAGGCAGGCTGATCGGGTTGGTCGAGTCAGAAGGCCCTGGCCGTTACAAATACTCTCGCGGCGGTGAAATCGTGCGCTGCCCCTGGCATGGCTGGGAGTTCGATATCCGCACCGGCAAGTCCCGCTTTGACCCGAGCCGCTGGAAGACGCGCGCCTATGCGTTCGACGTTGCCAAAGGTGAGGAATTGGTTGAACAAGCCTATGAGGCAGAAACAGTCGATGTTTCCGTTGAAGATGAATATATCGTCGTTGATATCTGATATTTAAGGATAAAGCTATGCGCGCTATCGTCTGTGAACGCTTCGGCGGCCCGGAAGCTGTGAAACTACATGAAGATTGGGCGGAGCCTGAGGCAGGCCCCGGTGAGGTCAAAGTCAAGATCGCCGCGCGTGCTGTGCAATATGTCGATGTGCTGATGGTGGCCGGTAAATACCAGTTCCGCCCCGAGCCGCAGTTCGTCCCCGGCGGCGAGGCGGCAGGCGAAGTCGTGGCGCTCGGCGAAGGCGTGACCAATTTCAAAATCGGCGACCAGGTTATGAGCCGCCACACCCCGGGCGCTTTCGCAGAATACGGCGTATCGCCAGCGGCAGAGACGGTGCTTGTGCCAAAAGGCTTATCCATGGAGCAGGCCGCCTGTTTCCGATCAGCCTATGCCACGGCATATCACGCGCTTGTCCAGCGCGGGAATATTCAGCCCGGCGAAACACTGGTAGTGCTGGGCGCCGCTGGCGGCATTGGCCTTGCGGCGATCCAGGTCGGGAAAGCCTTGGGCGCCAAAGTCATCGCTGTCGCTTCATCAGAGGTAAAGCGGCAGGCTTGCCTGGACGCCGGCGCCGATGACGCCATCGACTATGGCCCACCGACAGACGGCAATCCCGGCCGCTTCCGCGAGATGGTGAAAGAATGCACTGGCGGCAAAGGCGCAGATATCATCTGGGACCCGCTTGGCGGCTGGGCGTTTGAGGAAGCGATGCGCTGCCTGAACTGGGGCGCCCGCATCCTGATTCTGGGCTTCTTGGCCGGCGCCCCAGCGCTCGCAAAGACCAATCACCTCCTCATCAAAGGCGCCAGCGCCGTCGGAGTCCGCCTTGGCGGCTTGACGGATTATCAGCCAGAGATCGCCGCAGCTAACATGGACGCGCTCTGCCAGATGGCGAGCTACGGCAAGCTCAGCCCAATGGTCTCCACTGTGCTGCCGCTCGCCGACGCTGCCAAAGCGCTTCAGATGCTAATCGACCGTGAGGCGATCGGCAAAGTCGTGCTTACATAGTTTGCTGAAAGAATGTGTGTGTCAGCAGCGCGAAATACCATGTGATCCAGGACTGGGCCGTCTCCTACGCTGATCCCATTCACGTCTGCGCGGGCGAGGCGCTGGTGTTCAGCGGAAAGGCCGATGTCTGGGATGGGCATACCTGGTTATGGGTCAAATGCGCATCTGGGAGAGAAGGCTGGGCGCCTGATGATCTCATCCAGCCTGAACCGCCTTATACCGCCCGCTACGACTACAACGCCTTGGAACTCGGCTGCAAAACAGGGCAGGTGCTAACCGGTCAGCAAGTGAAACATGGATGGGTATTTTGCCTTGCTGAAGGCGGTCAGTCCGGCTGGGTTCCGGAGAGGAACCTTCGGAAGGTGTCGTCCTAGGCTAATTAAAATGCCGCCGAACAAGCCCTGCGGCGATTCTCCAGCCCTTGTAGCTGTGGACGTAGGGCAGGCGGGGGCGTACAACGCGCCGCATACATCCCGAGAGAACTGGGAAAGTCCCTATGTCAGTCGTGCCATTCACCGCCGCTGAGCCGATCCGCCTCGCTCTGCCCAAAGGCCGTATCCTAAAGGAATTGCGCCCGATCCTGGACGCTGCGGATATCCATCCCGAAGCCGCATTTGACGATAGCGACGCCCGCCAGTTGCGTTTCAAAACCAATGTGCCGGGGCTGGAAATCGTGCGCGTGCGGAGCTTCGATGTCGCAAGCTTTGTAGCGTTTGGCGGCGCTGATATCGGCATCGCCGGGCGCGATGTGGTGATGGAGTTCGACTACCCAGAGGTATACGCGCCCTTGGACCTCGGTATCGGCAAGTGCCGCTTGGCGGTCGCTGAGCCTGAAGCGCTTGCGCCAGGCGACGACCCAAGCCGGTGGAGCCATGTGCGTATCGCCACCAAATACCCCAATGTCACCCGCCGCCACTTTGCCGCGCGCGGGGTGCAGGCGGAATGCATCAAACTTTCGGGCGCTATGGAATTAGCCCCGGTACTGGGCCTTTGCCAGCGCATTGTGGATTTGGTTTCCACCGGCTCGACGCTGAAAGCCAATGGTCTTGTCGAGATTGAGCACATCGCCGATGTGTCCTCTCTCCTGATCGTAAACCGCACCCAGATGAAAACCCGGCCAGACGTGCTTCGCGCCTGGATCGAACGATTCCAGAGGGCGCTTGATGACCGCGCGGCTTAATTCCAGCGAGGCGGGTTTCGACGCGGCGCTGGCGACTTTCCTTGCAAGCCGCCGGACGGGTGTATCTGCGCGTGTCGATGGGCCTGTGCGCGAGATCATTCAGGATGTGCAGGCCCGGGGCGCCGACGCCGTGTTGGACGCGACTGCCAAGTTTGACCGCTTTCAGGCGTTAGACGCGGATGCGCTCCGCGTCGATCCAAGCTTGATGCAGGCGGCGCTAAACGGCCTCTCGAAACCGCTACGGTCCGCGCTTGAAACGGCGGCTTCACGCATCCGGGCGTTTCATGAGAAGCAAATGCCGGAAGGCTTTGAATATACGGATGAAATCGGCGTTCAGCTCGGCATGCGCTGGTCCGCCATTGATGCTGTCGGGTTATACGTGCCCGGAGGCGCTGCGGCTTACCCTAGCTCTGTCCTGATGAACGCTATTCCAGCCAAAGTCGCAGGCGTTCAGCGCCTGGCAATGGTCGCGCCGACGCCGGGAGGCGAAGACAACGCCATGGTTTTAGCGGCGGCGGCGCTGGCTGGCGCGGACGAAGTATGGCGTATCGGCGGCGCGCAGGCTGTGGCGGCGCTCGCTTATGGCGCAGGCCCGATCCAACCGGTCGATAAGATCGTCGGGCCTGGCAACGCCTATGTTGCGGAGGCGAAGCGCCAGGTCTTTGGACAGGTGGGCATCGACATGATTGCTGGCCCATCGGAAGTGCTGATCGTCGCCGATGAGACGGCCGACCCGCGTTGGTTAGCGCTTGACCTCTTGGCGCAGGCGGAGCACGACGCTGACGCCCAGTCCATCCTGATCTCCGATAGCGCAGAACTGCTAGATCGGGTCGCCGCAGCCGTAGACGCTGAGTTGACTGTGCTTCCACGCGGAGAAACGGCAGGCGCCTCCTGGCGCGACCATGGCGGCCTTATCCTCGTTAGCGATCTGATGGTGGAAGCGCCCAGCATCGTTGACCGCATTGCGCCAGAGCACCTGGAGCTTGCTGTCGCTGAACCGGAAGCGCTCGCCGCCAAAGTCCGCCATGCCGGCGCAATTTTCCTCGGCGTACACACGCCAGAGGCCGTTGGCGACTATGTCGGCGGACCGAACCACGTTTTGCCGACATCTGGCGCCGCCCGGTTCTCTTCCGGCCTCGGCGTACTGGACTTCATGAAGCGGACGACGCTGCTTGGCTGCTCGCCTGCATCGCTCGCAGAAATCGGCCCACATGCGGCGACCTTGGCGGAGGCGGAAGGCCTTGATGCGCATGGTCTCTCTGTGACCGCGCGCTTTGATCAGCGATGAGCAATCCAAACCATATCCGCGAGATCAAGCTGGATGAAGCGCTGGGCGGGCGGCTCCGCCCGGAGTTGGAACACGACCGCGCCGTCGCTATCCAAGATTTGATTGATGAGAATGCGTTTCGCCTCGTTGATGGGGCAGGCGGGCCGTACACCGTGAACCTCGGCGTCGATCAAGGCCGGTTGCTCATTCATGTGCTGCCTGATAGCGGCGGCGACCCGGTCATCTTTGGCCTGGCGCTCGGGCCGTTCCGCCGCATCATTAAAGACTATTTTGCCATCTGTGACAGCTATTTTGATGCAATCCGGGATATGACGCCCTCCCAGATCGAAACTATCGATATGGCCCGTCGCGGCGTTCACAACGACGGCGCGGAGAAGATGGTCGAGCGTCTCCAGGCAAAGGCTGAAATCGATATGCTGACGGCGCGACGCCTGTTTACATTGCTATGCGTGCTTCACGCCCGGCGGTGATATGCTCGCCTGATCATGACGATCCGCCCCATCGCAAGCGTACTGTTCTGCTGCACCTCCAACGCCATCCGCTCGCCGATTGCGGCGGAGCTGGCGAGATGGCGGACGCGGGGGCGGGTGCATATCGATAGCTGCGGCGCAAACCCCGGCGAGGCGGACGGCTTCGTCATCGCAGTGCTGGATGAAATTGGCCTTGATGGGCCGGACGAGGAGCCTAAAGGGTTCCGGGATTTGGAAGATAGCGACTTCGATTTGATTGTAACATTATCCCCAGAAGCTCATGAGGCTGCATTGAAATTCGCTGAACACCTTGCCGCTGATGTTGAGTATTGGCCGACGGTTGATCCTTCATTGGTGGAGGGTAAGCGTGAGCATCGGCTTGAGGCGTATCGGCGGACGCGAGATGAAATACTGCAGCGCATTTCGGCGCGTCTCTCCGGCCCGTCGGCGCCCGTGGTATGAGCCAGGATATGGCGGCAAACCCGAAACTCATCCTGGCGTCAGCCTCGCCGCGCCGTGTTGATTTGCTGGCGCAAATCGGCGTTACGCCTGATGCTGTTCAACCGGCTGACATTGACGAGGCGCCGTTGAAGCAGGAACTCCCGCGAGCGTTGGCGAAACGACTGGCGGTGGCGAAGGGCGCTAAGGCGGCTGAAGCAGCGGCGGGCGCCATGGTGCTGTCGGCGGATACAGTCGTCGCCTGCGGCCGCCGGGCTTTGCCTAAGGCGGAGGACGAGGGGCAGGCGGCAGTTTGCTTGAACCTGCTTTCGGGGCGCAGTCATCGCGTCTTCGGCGCTATCGCATTGACCTTACCTGATGGCCGAGTCCTAAACCGTGTCGTCATGACTGCTGTGACGTTCAAACGGCTGGATGAGCGCGAGCGCCGGGCCTATTTGGCAAGCGGCGAATGGGAAGGCAAAGCGGGCGGATATGCGATCCAAGGACGGGCCGCAGCGTTTGTCCGGCGCATTAATGGGTCTTACAGCAACGTCGTTGGCCTGCCGCTATTTGAGACGACCGCGCTCCTACAAGGCGCCGGCTATCGGGTGTTCCAATGAGCGCGCCGCAGCTTGACCGCATTCTGCTGGAAGCGAGCCCTGGCGAGGTCCGCGCTGTGGCGCTTGCGAATGGTGTGCCCTGGGATATCGCAATCGAGCGCACAAGCGCGGCAGCTCGCGCTGGCGATATCTACATGGCCCGCGCTGGCGCCGAAGGTCCGAACGGTAGTCGTTTCTTTGATATCGGCGAGGATGAGCAAGCGCTAATCAGAAAGCCCCGCAATGCCTGGACAAACGGCGCGTATGGCCTCGTGCAAGTGCTACGCGGCGAGGCTGGCGATAAAGGCCCGCGTGTTACGGATCGCGTTTGGTTGGATGGCGCTTGGCTCTCGCTTGGACAGGGCGCAACCGGCCCCGCGGAGGATCGGATTGAAGCGCCTCGCAGCTTCCCGAAAGCGCGCCGATCAGCGTTGCGTGCGATGCTGGCGCGCGACCTGCCGCCAGGTGTCGCGATCCGTCTCCATGCGGACCCAGGAGAAGGCCCTGATGGCCAACGCTACCTGATCGGTGAGCGAGATAAGCTCGTAGCGGAACTATCGGCAATGACTGCTGGAGATGCCCGGACAAAGCGCTTGGCGCGTGCGGCTGGCGATGTCGCCCAGCTGATTGGCCGCGCCAAGGCCGCGCGAATCGTCCCGGCCGACCCTGCGAGCGCTGCATGGGCGACCAATCTCTTAGATCATAAGTCTCGCCTGGACGCGCCCGACTTGGAGGTGGCGGCAGCGATCGATGCTGCGATTGCGGAGGCGCTGTCGCCCGATGCTGAAATACTGGATGGCGCGCGTGTTTGGGTGGAGCCGACCCATGCCATCGTCGCAGTTGATGTCGATGTGGCGCAATCTGGGGCAGATGCAGCTGCCATCAACGATGCGGCGGCAGATGAGATCGCCCGGCGGCTTCGCGTTGCGCGCCTCGGAGGCCTCATTGTGGTCGATTTCCTGAGACGCGCACCCGTTCGGGCCAGCCTTCGCCGGATGGCGGAGCTAGGCGCGGCGGACCCTTGGCCTTGGACGCCGCCTGAGAAGCCAGATACGTTAGGCCTCACATCTTTCGCGCGGCCACGGATGGGCGCCAGCCTTTCAGAACTAGCCTTCGGCGGGAATGCTTCGGCATTGGCGGCTTTGAGATTGGCATGCCGCAAAGCCGCATCCGGCGCTAATCCTGCATCTCTGGCAGCTCCGCCAGCGATTATTGGCCTGCTCCAAGGCGCACTTTCGGGCGCGCTTGAGGAAGCAGCGCAGAGAATCGGCCAACCCCTCGACTTGAAGCGCGATCAAGCGTTACGCTCGCCCCAAATTTTTGATGCGGCAGGCAAGCGGCTGGATTAGCGATGGCAGACGAAAAGAAGCAAGAGAGCGCTGGCGAGGTGAAGCAATTCCGCGCCAAAGCCGGGAAATGCCCGATCTGCAAAAAGCCTGCGCTGGTCGAGCACCGGCCGTTTTGCTCCAAGCGCTGCGCTCAGATCGATCTTGGCCGCTGGCTCGGTGAGGTTTACCGGGCGCCCGCCGATGATGAGGATTGGAGCGAGACCGAAACGTGGTCCGCTGACACCTCACCCCGGCGGGACGACCGCTAAGACAGTATTTCGTTCATGGTGAGTCGGCGATTATTTCGCCGCCGTCACCATAATCTCAACCAGGATTTCCGGGCGAGCGAGGCCAGCCTGAACGCAAGCGCGGACAGGCGGATTGGCCGGATCGACCCAATCGTTCCATACGGCGTTCATCGCTTTGAAATTCGCCATGTCGGTGATCCAGAGCTGGGCCGTTAGCAGTTTGGATTTGTCCGTGCCGCCTTTAGCCAGATACCCATCAATCGTGTCTAGAATGGATTGCGTCTGGCCGGAAATATCTTCTGAAAAATCTTTGGCGACGACGCCGCAGACATAAACCATGTCGCCGTTGACGACGCAGCGGCTCATGCGTGGGCCAGGACCTTCAGTGACGTCGATGCGTTGGATAGCCATACTCATTTTCTCCTGTTTGAATTGACGCCTCTAAGCAGGCCATGAATGGAGCGCTAAGTGCAAGTAGGCATGCAAATCGACCGCGATGTGATGATCCCGATGCGCGATGGCGCTATGATGGCGACAGACATTTATCGCCCGGAAGGCGCAAGCGCCGCGCCTTTGCTGCTGGAGCGCACGCCCTACGGCAAGCACCTGCCAAGCCGTAGTGAGATCACAGCGGCCAATCCGTCGAATGCGCTATCGCGCGCCGATGTCGCGGCTCGGTTCGTCGCGCGCGGATTCGCAGTGGGCTATCAGGACACGCGCGGTCGTTATAATTCAGACGGCGTGTTCGCAAAATACCTAGCCGATGCTGCAGACGGGTTTGATGCAGTGCAGGCATTGGCGGAAATGCCAGGGCTGGATGGGCGCGTTGGTATGTTCGGACTCTCATACTCAGCCCATACCCAAGTCGCCGCCGCGAGCATGGGGCCGCCGGCGTTGCAGGCATTGGTCGCGGATTCGGGCGGATTTTCGAGCGCGCATCGCTCGGGCGTTCGCCAAGGCGGCGCCTTCGAACTCAAGCAGGCGACTTGGGCGCTGAAACAGGCGCGCCTCAGCCCGGAAGCAGCCGCTGATCCGATGCTGAGAGCGGCGCTTGAAACGGAGGATGTGCGCGCTTGGTTCACGCGGATGCCCTGGCGGCCTGGCGTATCGCCAGTGCGCGAACATCCGGCTTATGAGCGGTACCTGCTTGACCAATGGCGCGCCGGGTTGCTGGATGACGCCTGGAAGCAACCCGGTCTATATGCCGCTGGATACTATGATCAATTCGCCCGCATGGCGCAGATCCATATGTCGAGCTGGTACGATCCCTATCCATTGACGGCGACGGATAATTATCTGGGCTTGAAAGCGGCGGGCGCTCAGGATTTGGGTTTGGTGCTTGGCCCTTGGACCCATGGCGACCGGTCTCTCACTTATGCAGGCGATGTCGATTTCGGCGATGCGGCGACGCTGGATGGTCAACTTGCGCCAGATTTCATTGACTTCCGGGCTGATTTCTTTGATCGCGTCTTTCATGGCCGCGCAACGGCGGGCAGCGAAAAGCCGGTCAAGGTTTTCATCATGGGCGGCGGATCAGGCCGTCGGAATGGCGCTGGGCGGTTGACCCATGGCGGAGTGTGGCGGGAGTTTGCTGATTGGCCGCCGCCTGAAGCGAACGTTCGGCCCTTCTATCTGGCGGGCGATGGACAGCTCGCGTCATCACCAGCGCCAAGCGCATCTAGGATCGACTACCGGTTTGATCCCTCGCAGCCCGTTCCAACCATCGGCGGCGCTATCTCATCTGGCGAACCGGTGATGCGCGGCGGCGCGTTTGATCAGCGGGAAGGGGCAGAGATATTTGGCTGCACGCCGCCTTATCTTCCACTCTCTAGCCGCCCGGACGTTCTGACATTTGAGACCGCGCTTTTGGATGATGATGTGACGGTCTGTGGGCCGATCATTCTGCAGCTCTGGGTCTCATCGGACGCTGTGGACACAGATTTCACGATGAAGCTGGTCGATGTGCATCCGCCAAGCGCCGATTATGCCCAAGGCTACGCGATGATCATCACGGACGGCATTCTCAGAATGCGGTATCGGGACTCCATGGAAGCGCCAGAATTGATGGCGCCCGGCGGTCTCTATGCGGTCGAGATTGAAGCATTCCCCACGGCGAATACATTCCTGAAAGGCCATCGCATCCGCTTGGACGTTTCATCTTCGAATTTTCCGAAGTTTGATGTGAACCCAAATACCGGAGAGGCCGAGGGGCAGTCTCGCCAAGCCAGAGTTGCGATTAACACGGTTTTGCACGGCGGCGACACGCCCTCCGCGTTGCTGTTGCCGGTATTGCCTCAATCATAGAGTTCTGGCGCGATATTCGCAGAGACAATGGCTGTACGGGTCGCTTTCCACGGCTCTGTCGTGTATTGCGACAGGGGTTGCGGGGGCGATGTTCATTTTTCGTGGCGGGGTTTCATGATGGGTCGGTTCTTAGGTCTTGCACTCGCCGTTTTGATGGCGATGGCAGCGCCAGCATCTGCACAAAAATTCCGCCAGGGCGACGCTTCTATGATTCCGAAAGCCGAGCAAGCGCTACGGCAGATCGGCGTCATGCAGGCCGACTTTACATTCCAGAATATCGGCCAATTCAATACGGGCCGGCTGTTCGTGGACCGGCTTGGCGGCAAGATGCGGATGGAATTTGATTCCCCGCTCAACCATTTGATTATCGCCAACGGCGCCCGGGTGGATTTCCGTGGCGGTGATGGCACGGTCGTCAACACGGCCACACAATCAACGCCGCTTGGGCTTGTATTTGGCCGTGAAGCGAAGCTAAGCGGCGATGTTCAGGTGCTTGAGATCGCCGCGAAAGGACAGAACGCCTACATCGCCGTAGGTCAGCGCAGCAAGCCGAAGCAGGGCAAAGTGATTCTGCATTTCCTGCAGACGAGCCCTACATGGACGCTCTATGGCTGGGGCTTCATTGATCCCAAAGGCCGTTACACCAAAACAATCCTGCAGAATGTCCGCCATGGCGGTGAGCTATCCTGGACTTTGTTTGAGGCGCCAGAAACCAACTGAGCTGGGAACTTTTCAGCGCGCGCCCCTGCCTTTGCTATAGTCGAGTTCCGCCCATGCAGGGCGGCCGCCGGGCCATGGATCGCCCCAAAGCTGCTGTCCGCCATCGATTGTCAGCGTTTCGCCTGTAATGAATTTCCCGGCTGGCGAAGCAAGATAGACCGCGCCCTCGGCGATGTCCCATTCGTCGCCTGTGCGCAGCATCGGGTTCGATTGCTTGAAGCTCTCGGCGCCTTCTGACGGATAGCGGCCAAAGGCGCTGGATTCGCAGCAGCCGGGCGCCAGGCAGTTCACGCGGATATCATATTGCGCCCATTCCACGGCGACCGTCCGGCTTGCATAAATCACGCCAGCGCGCGCAGCCGTGGTATGGGCCATTTGCGGCAACCCGCGCCAGATATCAGCGACGATGTTGACCATATTGCCCGGCGCTTTACGGTCCCGCCAGCGTTTGGCGGCGGCCTGCATCATGTTCCAGGAGCCATTGAGGTTGGTGTCGATAACGGCGCGCCATCCGTTTGGCGAGAGGTCCATCGCAGCTTGCGGGAACTGGCCGCCAGCGTTGTTGATTAGCACGTCGATCTTGCCTTCATCCGCGAAGACTTGGTCAAAGAACGTATCGACAGCCTCGGGCTCTCGGATCGACATGGCGTGGGTCGAGCAGGGCACGCCGCGGCTGTCGAACAGCGCTTTAACTGCTTCCAGCTTTTCCGGATCACGTCCGCAGATCACAATCCTCGCGCCCAGCCGCCCGAAAAGCACCGCCATCGCTTTGCCAAGGCCGCTGCCGCCGCCGCTAACAACGACGACCTGGTCCTGAAACAGGTCATCTCGATAGACCGAAGGGCGTGAGAATAGATCATCGTCGCTTGCGCCAAAATTTTGCGTCACCAAAAGGGACTCCAACTTGCGGATACGGATGCGCCATCGTATGCCGGGGCTATGACTTGGTCCATTGTCGCAAGAGACGCCGCAAGCGGCGCATTTGGCGTCGCCGTCGCATCGAAGGTGCTTGCGGTCGGCGCGATTTGTCCGTGGTTGCGGGCCGGTACTGGCGCGCTTTCGACGCAGTCATACACGAACCCGCTTTATGGGCCGGACATCCTTGATCAGCTTTCGGCTGACCATGGCGTTCAGGCCGCAATAGACGCGGTCACATCAGCGGATCCTGGCCGCGCTTGGCGACAAGTCCATGGCGTGGATGCGTCTGGCGCGGCTTTCGCCTACACCGGCGCGTCTTGTGTGGATTGGAACGGACATGCGCTCGGCGAAGGCGTTTCTGTCGCGGGGAACATGCTGGCTGGGCCCGAGGTCGTCTCGGATACGCTGGCCGCTTGGACATCCGGATGGAAAAAGCCGTTTGCGCGTCGCTTGATGGATGCGCTCGCTGCGGGTGAGACAGCGGGCGGAGATAAACGGGGTAAGCAATCAGCCGCCATTAAGATCGTCAAAACAGAGTCTTGGCACTGGGTTGATCTGCGTGTGGATGATGCGGCGGAACCGGTTCAAGCCTTGTCCGGAATGCTGGATACATTTTTGAACCAACGCGCGCCCTACTACACAACATTAGCAACGCGGGCCGAACCGGCTGGCATATTTGAAGAACAAGGCCGTGCGGCATATCAGGCCGGGTACAGGCGGGCATTGGGTGGGGAGCAATAGAATTATGCGGGTAGGCGTTGTCGGTCTTGGGGCCATGGGTATGGGGGCGGCGCAATCTTGTGTGCGCGCCGGGCTAGAAACAGTCGGCTGCGATCTTTCTGCAGACGCGCAGGCGGCATTCGAGGCGGCGGGCGGGACGGCGGTCGGCAGCATCGCCGAAATGGGCCATCTGGACGCCGTAATGATCCTGGTCGTGAACGCCGCGCAGACGGAAGCCGTTCTGTTTGGTGATGACGGCTTGGCGGAAAGGCTGCCGAAAGGCGCCGTCGTTCTGGCGGGCGCCACGACCGCGCCGGAATACCCGCCAACTGTAGCGGCGCGGCTTGAAGCGCTCGGGCTGCAGTTCATTGATGCGCCGGTCTCCGGCGGCGCCGCGAAGGCCATGGCTGGCGAGATGACGTTGATGGCGGCAGGGTCCGGCGCGGCGTTCCAGAAAGTCGGACCATTGCTCGATGCGATTTCGGCCAAAGTCTATAAAATCGGCGACACACCAGGGCAGGGCGCCACGGTTAAGATGATCAATCAGTTGCTTGCGGGCGTGCATATCGCTGCGATGGCGGAGGCTTTTGCGCTCGCCTCCCGCGCCGGGGCTGATCTTGAGACGGTGTATGAGGTGATCTCCAATTCCGCCGGCGGGTCCTGGATGTTTGAAAATCGCGGCCCCAGCATTGTTGACGGTGATTATGCGCCCAAGAGCGCAGTCGATATTTTCGTGAAAGACCTTGGCATTGTGCTGGATGCAGGCCGGTCCATGACGTTCCCGCTACCGCTTTCCGCCGCAGCGCACCAGCAGTTCCTGGCGGCAAGCGCGGGCGGGCATGGGCGCGAAAATGACAGCGCCGTTGTCAAAGTATTTCAGAAGCTTACCGGCATCGATTTGCCGAACTCGGAGACATCGTCATGAGCCCTGTTCTTGGCTGTATCGCAGATGATTTCACGGGCGCCACAGACTTGGCTGGCATGCTCGTCCGCCACGGCATGCGCGCGGTGCAGACGATTGGCGTGCCCGATTTACCAGCGAGCGATATTGACGCTGACGCTGTAATCGTCGCGCTCAAATCCCGCACCATTCCGGCAGACGAAGCCATCGCCCAGTCGCTTGAGGCGCTGGAATGGCTGCAGGCGGGCGGATGCCAGCGGTTCTACTTCAAATACTGCTCGACCTTCGATTCGACTGACGAGGGCAATATCGGCCCCGTCGCTGAGGCGTTGCTGGATGCGCTTGGCGCTGATCAGGCCATTGCTTGCCCGGCATTCCCTGAGAATGGGCGCACGGTCTTCAAGGGCTATCTTTATGCAGGCGATGTGCTGCTGAACGAAAGCGGCATGCAGGACCATCCGCTAACGCCGATGACGGACCCGAACCTCGTTCGCGTTCTTGCACGTCAATCCAAGTCCAAAGTCGGCCTGCTAGATTACCGGACACTCCGTAAGGGCGCAGAAGCGGCGCGTGATCATTTGGATGCGCTCGCAGGCGATGGCCAGAGGTTAGTGATTGCGGATGCGACGGACGAAGATGATCTTCGCGCCCTCGCCTCCGCTTCGTCGCATCATGTGCTGAGCACCGGCGGGTCCGGCCTAGCTGTCGGCATGCCGGGTGCATTCGAAGCCGCTGGCTTGTTCAAGCCGCAGGGCGCGGCTGCAGACCTGCCAGCAATTGGAGGCCAAGGCGCAGTCATTTCCGGCAGCTGCTCGCGCGCAACGAACGAGCAGGTGGCGCGGTTCGCCCGAAACCATCCTGTATTCCAGATTAATCCGCTGGCTTTGGCTGAGGGCAAAGACCTGGCGGCGGAAGCGCTTGAATGGGCCAAAGGCCAGATTGCGAATGGTCCTGTGCTGGTCTACGCGACAGAAAGCCCAGAAGCGGTGAAGGCGGCGCAGGAAGCCGTTGGCCGGGATCGTGCCGGGGCGCTGGTTGAGGAGGCGTTGGCGACTGTCGCTGCAGGCCTCCGCGCCATGGGCGTGTCGCGTATGGTCGTTGCTGGTGGGGAAACATCTGGCGCTGTCGTGCAAAAGCTGAAGATTGGCGCGCTCAGGATCGGGCCGGAGATTGATCCAGGCGTGCCCTGGTGCGTAAGCATTGGCGGTGAAGAAATGGCGGTTGCGTTGAAATCCGGCAACTTCGGCGGGCCTGATTTCTT
This sequence comes from Alphaproteobacteria bacterium, assembly GCA_038102935.1. GTDB lineage: Bacteria > Pseudomonadota > Alphaproteobacteria > Bin95 > Bin95 > VMCJ01. The sequence continues at coordinate 116,433 of JAYNYG010000001.1, forward strand.
TGAGAATGCGCTGGCCTCGGCGCCGTAGCGCATTCCCAAAAAGAGACGTTCACGAACCTGTGTAGTCCCATGTGGTATATTTTGCGACGGATCAGCGGCAGCATGACGTTTCTGGCGTAGGGGGGAAACGCAAACGGGAGAGAACTCTTGCTGAAACGAACCTTCACCGCCGCAATCGCGGCGCTCGCATTGGGCGCATCAAGCGTCTTTGGGGCTCGCAGTGCGAAAGCTGACGGCAACGACATTATCGGGCCGATCATCATCGGCGCCGCAATTGGCGGATTGATCATCGCCGCTACAAACGACCATGGTCACCACGCCCATCGCGCGCCGAAGCGTCGGCATTACGGCCATCGCCACCATCGGAACAACTACAAACGCTACTACAAGAAGCCTGTCCACGGCGGGCGTGTTGTCAGCCGCAATCATGCAAGGCGGGATCATATAAATCCGCGGTCGCATCGCAGGAGTGCAGCGGTTCAGAATGATCGTCGCCGCGCCCGCGCCGAGGATCGGTTGGATAGCAGGCGGGCCAGGGCGTCCGATGAACTTGATCGTCGTCGCGCCCGTGCGCAGAACGAGTTAGATCGCCGCCGCGCGCGCGCGCAAAATGAGCTAGACCGCCGCCGTGCCCGCGCACAGAACGACCGCAGCAACGTGCGTCAAGATCGCCGGCGGGATGTGCGTCGCGATAACCGCCAAAGTCGCGGTCCGCGCGAAAGCCGGGGTGGTTATGCCTCTTGGCGTCAGTAGACCGCTTACCAAGACGACAAATCTAATTGGCTAAGCCGGGGCGGGAGCGAATGATCGCTTCCGCCTCTGCCGCCATTCGTTGCAGGATTGTGGCTGCGGGCTCAATGGCGTTGATCATATCCGCCGCTTCGCCTGCGATTACTGTCGCCACATCCATATCATCCTTAGCACGCGCCTGGTCGAAGGCTGTTTGCGCTGCCTTCACCTCAGCCTCGGACTTCGGCGGCGCATCGCGGAGGCCCTTGAAGAAGGGCGTGTCCATGGTGCGGATTGTGTATCCGTCTGGCCATTCGGTCCCGCGCATCAGGTCGAACTCCGAACCCTTCGCCGTGTCGTCGCCAGAACCTTTGGCGAGCCGCTGCTTACCGTTTGGGCTGGCCAGCGATTCTTCCGCCGCGACGAAGGCGGAGCCGACCAGGGCGCCAGCCGCACCCAAGGACAGCGCCGCCGCCAGCCCGCGCCCATCCGCAAGCCGCCTGCCGCCAGAACCGGAATGTCGCCAACTGCGTCGACTACGGCGGGAACAAGCGGCAACGTCGCACGGGCAGCGCCATGGCCGCCTGCTTCTGTCCCTTGCGCTACAATTAGGTCCGCGCCTGCCTCCGCCGCTGCGCGCGCCTGGGCGACCGTTTGCACTTGGGCGATGAGCTTTGCACCGCCTGATTTGCTTTTGGCGACATAGGGGCCGATTTCCGCGAACGACAAGAAAATCGCCTTCGGGCTATGCGACAGCGCAACATCCAGCGCTTCTGGATTCTTTGCCAATGCCCAGGTGATAAACCCAACGCCGACGACGGCATTGCCTGCTTCGCTGAATTCATGCTCCAGCAAAGCGGGATCGGAATAGCCGCCTGCAATCAACCCAAGGCCGCCGCCCATTGTCGCTGCGGCTGCGAGCTTGCCGCCGGCCACGCCCGCCATGGACGCTGAGATGACAGGGATGTCGATCCCGAACATACGGGTGAGGGCTGTATCAAACGCCATAGCATTGGGCCTTTCAGCAAGGAGGAGGTTGGGTCATGCTTGATCCTGCAAACACCAAAACGCAAGAGGAAACCGAGATGAACTCACGTTGGAAGCATCGCCCTGAAGGCTCAACCTGGGGGGATTGGGGGCCGGATGATCAACTTGGCCGAATGAACCTGTTGACGGCGGATAAGGTCGTCCGCGCGGCGCAAGAAATTCAAACTGGCGAGCGGTTTTGCCTCTCTCTGCCGCTCGATTATCCGGGCGGCAATGTGCTGAACTCGCGTCGCTTCCCGCCGAAGCTGGAACCAACGATCGACGCGAACAGCGGCACGCCCCGCTACAACTACCCGCTTCGCATGGATAACCCGGCGCATATCGATGTCGGCTGCGATGACCGGGTGACGATGACGCTGCAGTATTCCTCCCAATGGGACGCCTTCTGCCACATGGGTCAGCTTTTCGATGCGGATGGCGATGGCGTGCCAGAGATCCGCTACTACAACGGCTTTGAGGGCGGGAAGGATATTATCGGCACTGTCGACTATGCCGAGGATGGCACGCAAGAACCGCGTGACGAAGGCATGGGCGCCCGCAAGCTTGGCATCGAAACCATGGCGGAGCATGGCGTTGTCGGGCGAGGCAACCTGCTGAATCTATTCGACGTGATCGGACGGGAGCGGAAGGTCGTCGGCTATGACGTGTTCATGCGGGCGATGGAAGATCAGAACGTAGCGCCGGAAGAAGGCGACCTCATGTTTTTATATACCGGCTTCGCTGATGTCATCTTGGAAGCCGGCAAGAACCCAACCCATGAGCAGATGCATCAATCCTGCGCCACGCTCGATGGGCGGGATGACAAATTGCTGAACTGGATCACAGATTCAGGCATCGTCGCGCTGATCGCGGATAACTATGCGGTGGAGCAATCCCCAGCGCGTCCGGCGCCCGGCAAGACCTACGCCAACAGCCCGCTGCATCAGCATTGCCTGTTCAAGCTCGGCGTGCCGCTTGGCGAGATGTGGTATCTGACGGAGCTGGCCCACTGGCTGAAGGCGCAAAACCGCACCCGCTTCTTCGCAACCTGTCAGCCGATCCGCCTGCCGGGCGCGGTCGGCAGTCCCGCGAATGCGGTAGCGGTCGTCTGAGGCCTTTAATGCCTTGGAAGCGGGCCTTCGTCTTCGACGTCTTGTCCACGGAAGGCCCGCTTCAAAACGCCCTGTAAAGTCAGGCCCTGTACGACAATTGAGAACACGACGGCGATATATGTAGCCGCAAGCAGTAAGGGCTTGTAGTCGGACTCTGGCAGCGAAAGCGCCAGCGCGACCGATATCCCGCCCTTGAGGCCGCCCCAAATCAACGCGGGTGCAGCGCCTGGCGTGAACGCTGCGTGGCGTTTCAAGAGCGTGACAACAGTCAGCACAGCCGATGATCGCCCAATGAGCATCGCGACGATGGCGATGGCGCCAGCCGTACCCGTCGTCACATCAAAACCGATCAATACAGCTTCCATGCCGATCAACAAGAATAGGACGGAGTTCAGCATCTCGTCCGTCAGTTCCCAGAACCGCAGGAGGTTGTCCCGCGTATGGTCGCTCATCGCTTTGTTGACGCCCTGGTTGCCGATCAGCAATCCCGCCACAACAACAGCAATGGGGCCGGAGAGGTGCAGGGCGGACGCGAGCGCGTACACGCCGGTCGCCAGCGCCAATGTCATCAGGATTTCAACGACGTGATCATCGGCGCTGCCGAGCGCCCGGTAGACGATCCAACCTGCCGCAAAGCCAAGCGCCGCGCCGCCGACAGCCTCAAGCGCAAACGTTTCTGCGGCGAACACGGCGGTCGCTTCCGCTCCGCCGCCCGCACTGTTGGTGATGATGCCGACGATGACGATGAATACAACAACGCCGACGCCATCATTAAACAGCGATTCACCGGCGATCTTAGCGGCGACGGATGGCGGCACAGCGATGGATTTAAGGATGCCGAGCGTTGCGACAGGGTCCGTCGGCGAAATCAGCGCGCCGAAGGCCAGCGCCCAGATGTAGGGGATAGGCTGGCCGATAAGGTCGAAGCCGAAATAGACAATTGTGCCGACGACAAAGGTCGAAAGCACGACGCCGCCAGTCGCGAGCAGGGCGATGGGCCATTTCTGCTTCGCCAACCGGTCCATATCAACATGGAGCGCGCCTGCGAACAGCAGAAAGCTCAACATGCCGTCGAGCAAGGTATCCGCGAATTCGAATTCGTTGACGAACGCGACTGCGGTCTCGGCGAGCGCTAGATGGGGGAGGGCCGCATCGACTAGGAGAACGATGATCGATCCCGCCAAAGCCGCCAACGCCACGCCGATGGTGTGGGGCAAGCGGAAAAAGCGGTGGTTGACGTAGGCTGCAGTCGCAGAGGCGACAAGCAGCAGGGCGATTGCTTCGAACACGCCCATGCTGGCCGCCTCCTGGATATCAGATTTGGCTTAGGCGGCTTCGACGCCTTTTTCAGCCATCAGGTTTTCAAGTTCACCGGACTCATACATCTCGCGGATGATGTCGCAGCCGCCGACAAATTCGCCTTTGACATAGAGCTGGGGGATCGTCGGCCAGTTCGAAAACTGCTTGACGCCTTCACGGATATCGCCGTCTTCCAGAACATTCACGCCCTTGAACGGAACGCCCATATGGGTCAGCACCTGGACTACGGCGGCAGAGAAGCCGCACTGTGGAAAGACAGGCGTGCCCTTCATGAATAGAACAACCGGCGTTTCATCAATTTCGCTTTGGATACGGGCATTTGTGTCGGACATCTGATGTGTCTCCTGAAGTGAATTAGGCGTTGTCTGGAACGGCGGTTTGGAGGGCGAGAGCGTGCAATTCACCGCCCATCCTGCCCTTCAGCGCCGCATATACGAGCTGGTGCTGGGCCACACGGGATTTGCCCTCGAACGCAGACGAGACAACGTGCGCGGCATAGTGATCGCCATCGCCGGCGAGGTCGCGGATCTCGACAGTTGCGTCGGGCATCGCTTCCTTGATCAGCGCTTCGATTTCGTGGGCGTCCATCGCCATAGGTGAAAGCTCCTTATGCGCCAGCCATGAATTCAGGCAGCCAGCCTTCATGGGCGCTGGCCAAGTCCAACAATGATATGGCCGTTAGACCAGCTACAGTCAACGTATCGCCGCCTGTAGCGCCAATGACCTGGGCGGCTACGCCAGCCTTCTCAGCCATGGTGAGAACAGTCTCGGCGTCATCAACCGCGAGAAGGTAGCGCGCCTGATCTTCGCCAAATAGCCAGCAATAGGCGTCTTCCGCTGCAGGAACGGTGATTTCTGCGCCAATGCCGCCTGCCATGGCCATTTTCGCGATGGCTACGAGCAACCCGCCGCCAGACACGTCATGGCATATACTGCAAAGGTCTTTCCCAAAAATGCTGCTGACAATTTCGCCATTCTTGCGTTCAGTCGATAGATCAACTGGCGGCGGCGCGCCTTCGCTCCGGCCTTCGATCTCAGCCAGATAACGAGATGCGCCCAGCCAGCCTTCAGTTTTGCCGACCAGCACAAGCTGCAGTCCTGGCTGAAGAGCGATGCTTGGCGCGGCCGCCACATCATCAACGAGGCCGATGGCGCCGATGGTCGGCGTTGGCAAGATCCCGACGCCATTGGTTTCGTTATAGAGGGAGACATTGCCGGAGACGACCGGGAAATCAAGAGCGCGGCAGGCCTCGCCCATGCCCTGAATACATCCAACGAACTGGCCCATGATTTCCGGCTTTTCAGGATTGCCGAAATTCAAATTATCCGTAACAGCCAATGGTTTAGCGCCGGAAGCTACAAGGTTACGCCATGCTTCTGCAACGGCTTGACGCCCGCCCGTGATTGGGTCTGCGAAGCAGTATCGGGGCGAACAATCGCTGGTGGCCGCGATGCCTTTGGGGCCGTTGCCGAGGCGAACGAGTGCAGCATCCCCACCGGGTCCGCGAATGGTGTCGCCGCGCACGAGGCTATCATACTGCTCCCAAATCCAGCGCCGGGACGCGAGGTTGGGGCCGCCGATCAGCTTCAGCAGCGCCGCGCCGATATCCTGGCTGCGGTCAATCGAGCCTGGGTCGAGCTTCGGCTGCGAGGCCGGGATTTCGTAAGGTCGATCATATTCGGGCGCGGCTTCCGAAAGCGGCTGAATTGGCAGGTCGCCTGCCAGATCGCCATGCCAGTAAAGTCGCATCCGGCCTGTAGCTGTCAGCGCGCCGACGATAGCGAAGTCGAGGCGCCATTTCTCGAAGATCGCGCCAGCTGTGGCGTCCTCGCCAGGCTTCAGCACCATCAGCATGCGCTCCTGGCTTTCAGAGAGCATCAGCTCATAGGGCGTCATGCCTTGCTCGCGCATCGGCACTTTGTCGAGTTGGAAGTCGAGCCCAAGCCCGCCTTTGCCCGCCATCTCGAAGGCGGAGGAGGTGAGGCCAGCTGCACCCATATCCTGAATGGCGACAATGGCGTCTGTCGCCATCAATTCCAGGCAGGCTTCGATCAGCAGCTTCTCGGCAAATGGATCGCCAACCTGAACAGTTGGGCGCTTAGCCTCTGATTCATCATCGAATTCTGCAGACGCCATAGACGCGCCATGGATGCCGTCCCGGCCCGTCTTGGAGCCGACATACACAACCGGATTGCCGATGCCCGCAGCCGTCGAATAGAAAATCCGGTCCGCTTTGGCGACGCCGATTGTCATCGCATTGACGAGGATATTGCCGTTATAGGCCGCGTCGAACTCACATTCGCCGCCGACAGTCGGCACGCCGACACAATTACCGTAGCCGCCAATGCCAGCGACGACGCCAGCGACGAGGCTTTTCGTCTTTGGATGATCTGGTGCGCCAAAGCGCAGCGCGTTCAGGTTCGCAATGGGGCGCGCGCCCATGGTGAACACATCCCGCAGAATGCCGCCAACGCCCGTCGCAGCGCCCTGGTAGGGCTCAATGAATGAGGGATGATTGTGGCTTTCCATCTTGAAGATCGCAGCTTCACCGTCGCCAATATCGACAACACCGGCATTCTCGCCCGGCCCGCAGATCACCCATGGCGCCTCTGTCGGCAAAGTTCTGAGATGTTTTTTGGAGGATTTGTAGGAGCAATGCTCGCTCCACATGGCCGAGAATACGCCAAGCTCGACCATGTTTGGCGTGCGGCCCATTATCTCCAGAATACGCTCATATTCGTCTGGCGCTAGGCCATGTGATGCAACGATTTCTGGCGTGATTTCAATCTCTTGTGCGGCCATGTTATGCGGCCTCCAGCAGGCTCTGGAAGAGCGCCAGGCCGTCCGTGCCGCCTGCAAGCGGGGCCGTCGCGTTCTCTGGGTGGGGCATCAGGCCAACAGCGTTCCGACCAGCATTCATGACGCCTGCGATATCTGCAGTGGAACCGTTTGGGTTCTCGCCCGGCGCATAGCGGAAGGCGATGCGATCCTCGGCCTCCAGCATCCGCTGCATTTCTGGCGTCACAAAATACCCGCCGTCGTGATGTGCGACAGGGACGGTCAGCGCAGTTTCACCAGCGGTCATGCCATGGGTGAAGGCGGAGTTAGATGAAGCGCAGACGAGCGTTGTATTCTTGCAGACAAAGTTCAGTGTCGCGTTTCGCAGTAGCGCGCCCGGGAGCATGCCTGCCTCGATCATGATCTGGAAACCGTTGCAGACGCCAAGTACCGGAGCGCCCCGGTTGGCGTGGTCAATCACGGCCCGCATGATCGGCGCACGGGCGGCGATGGCGCCGGGGCGGAGATAATCGCCGTAGCTGAACCCGCCGGGCAGGGCGACGAAATCAACATCGGGCAGGCTGGTGTCCTGGTGCCAAACCAGCTCCGGCTCCCGGCCAAAAGCGCGGCGGCAGGCGAGCGCCATGTCGCGTTCACGATTGGAGCCGGGGAAGACGACGATAGCGGCGCGCATCAGCCTTCAATCTCGATCTCGTAGTCCTCGATCACAGGATTGGCGAGCAGCCGCTCACACATCGCCTTGACCTTTTCTTTGGCCGTCGCCGCGTCCGGCGCGTCCACATCAAGCTCAATCAGTTTGCCTTGCCGCACATTGTCGACGCCAGAGAATCCTAATGTGCCAAGCGCTTGGCCAATGGCTTTGCCTTGCGGGTCCAGAACATCAGGGCGCAGGCGGATCGCTACACGAGCTTTCATTTCTCAGACGGACTTTCTTCGGCTTCGATGGCGCTTGGCTTTAATTCGGTGACGTTGGCGTCCTGCAGAATGCCCAGGCGCCGGGCCACCTCTCGATAGCCTTCGACAACGCCGCCAAGGTCCTTGCGGAAACGGTCCTTGTCAAAGATCTCGTTGGTTTTGATGTCCCAGAGACGGCAGGAATCCGGGCTGATCTCATCCGCCAACACGATTTGCTCGGCGTCATCGGTGACGAGACGACCAAACTCGACCTTGAAGTCGATGAGTTTAAGGCCGGCGCCCATGAACAGGCCGGTCATATAGTCATTGATGCGCAACGCCATGTTGAACATGTCGTCGAGGTCTGGCGGGCTCGCCCAGCCAAAAGCGGTGATGTGTTCTTCTGTGACCAGCGGGTCGCCCAACTCATCCGCCTTGTAATAATACTCGACGATGGAGCGCGGCAATGGCGTTCCTTCGGCAATGCCAAGGCGCTTGGAAATCGATCCTGCAGCGACGTTACGTACAACCACTTCAATGGGGATAATTTCAACTTGACGAACAAGTTGCTCGCGCATGTTGAGGCGGCGTACGAAGTGCGTCGGCACGCCGACTTCCGCCAGCCGCAGCATCAGATACTCTGAAATACGGTTGTTCAGAACGCCTTTGCCTTCGATCAGGGCATGTTTCTGCGCATTGAACGCGGTCGCGTCGTCTTTGAAATACTGAACGATGGTGCCGGGCTCTGGGCCTTCAAAAAGGACCTTGGCTTTGCCTTCGTAAATCCGTCTGCGGCGGGGCATGTCGGTATCCGGAAAAATTGATCGCATGGGGCGCAGATACAGCGCCTGACTGCCTGGGGGAGTTTTATAGCGGAGCTTGCCGCAAGAGTCCCATCAGCGCCTGTGCAAAAGCGCCTTTAGCAGAGGCGACGCTCTGTCGCGGATTTAGGGTAGAATAGCGGCATATGGCTCACGTTCTGGCCAGGCGCGGGCAAAGCGCCATTGCGGCTTCACGTCCTCTTCATTCCGGCCGGGCAATGCAATCAGTGAGCTGGATACGGTGCCGAACCCGTAATCTGTCTCAACATGGATCGCGGCGTTCGGTTCAAACTCGCCGGGCGCCATATCTTTGGAACTGAGCAATTTTTCCCATGACGCCCAATCTCCGGTTTCAGGATCTGGAACGAGTTGCTGCTCGAACAGCGGTAAATAGTGGCGCGCGCGCGGGGAAGCATCCGTGTCATTAAGATCATGCGCTGTCAGTACTGAAACGCCTTCAGGCGCTGGCGCGACAATGGGCGAACCCCTGCCGAGACCTTTGACCCAGAATGCGTCTTCATTGTCGGCGATGACGAGATTGAAACTCCGATAGGCCCCGGCGTCTAAATGCGCGATCGATTCTGCCGCCTCTCGGGCATCCGCGAAATCCAGCGCGTCGAGCACGAGTTCGCCGCGGCTCCGTTTGCCGTCTGCCGGTCCAAGCGAGCCAGAACGGTTCAATATCGCGGCGACCACGCCATGATCGTTCAGGCCAAGCCATGTCCCGCCTGCTTCTTGGTCACGCCCGGCGATGACGTCTTCGCGGTCCGGCCAATGGCGCGCAGGCGGGTCCCAGGGGCGGTCAATCCGCTCATCCCGGTTGGCGGCGAGCAGCAATGGCCAACGGTGACCAGGTCTGCGTAGGAGAACGACGGTGCACATGGTAAAGGGCTTGTCTTTCAGAAAAATTTCATGGGTCAGACATATCGCGCTATCGCGAAGCCGGGCCAGGCGCCCTATATACGAATCAATAGCACCGCTCCCAAGGAGAGAAAGAGCAGATGTCTGGTTTTGAAGATCGCCAAAAAGATTTCGAAAACAAGTTCAAGCATGATCAGGAACTGCAGTTCAAGGTCACCGCGCGCCGCAATCGCATTTTTGGCGAATGGGCAGGCTCCCAGATGGGACTCTCCGGCGAGGCGCTGACCGCCTACGCCAAAGACGTCGTGATGTCCGATTTCGAAAAGCCAGGCGATGATGATGTGCTCGAGAAAGTCCAGAGCGACATGAAAGCCGCCGGGTCAGACGTATCGACGGAGCGTCTTCGTAAGCAAATGGACGACCTGATGCTTGAGGCCAAGAAGCAGGTGATGGCAGAGTAGCCTGCTGCTTACCCCACAAAAAATAGTTTGTGGGGTAAAACCTACCTCTCTAACAGTTCTGAAATTTGCGCCTTCGCTGAGGCTTGGCCTGCGGCCAGAGCTTCTGGGCCGCGGGACATAGCTTCTGCAGTGATGAATTGGATGTTTGTCAGCCCGATGCAGGCAAGGATGGATTTGAGATAGGGCGTGAGGAAGTCTGGCTGTGTCGCCGCTTCCCCCGTTATCACACCGCCGGATGCTACGACGACATAAACTGGGCGATCGTTGAGTAACCCGATCTTGCCATTCGGCGTGCTCTGAAATGTACGCCCGAAGCGAACCACCTGATCGATCCAGGCCTTGAGCACTGCGGGTACGGTGAAATTGTGCATCGGCGTGCTGATGACGAGGATATCGGCGGCGTCTAGCTCTTCGATCAGCAATTCAGATTCTTGTAACGCTGCAGCATCGCGCGCCGACTCTGGCGTTGTGTGCGCCATCATTTCTGCGGCGAATGCGGCGGTCGGTAGGGACGGCGGCATGTGGTCCAGGCGACGGGTGATGACGCCAGCGCCAGAGTGGATTTTTAGCAATCCTGCCAACAGGTCTTCTGCTGCCCGCCAGCTATGCGCGTCTTCGCCTTTTGGGCTGCAGGCAATGTGCAAGATTTGCATCATTGCGGCTTCAGGTCTGCGACAGCGAGGGCATCCGACTGACGCTTGGTTAGCGCCTCGACATCGAATCCGGCTGTTAGGTCACGGAACATTTCGGCCCAGTTGAGCTCGGCCTTCAATCGCATAAATACGGAGCCGAGGCCGATGGCGGCGCGGTCCATCAACACAAACTCCCGTGGCGGCGTCACCCCGCCAATGCGCTTGAGTTCCTGGTGGACCTTATTGGCGACTTCCGCGCCGTAGTGGCCGGTTTCAGCGTCCTGGATACGGCGCACTTTGTCTTCGAGCAGCGGCGCATAGATGAACTCGGCCCAGATGTTCAGCACATCGAGCGCTTCATTGTTGAGATCGCCGAAGCCCCAGATCCCGTACGCATGCGCTGCGCGCTCTCTGTCGTTCGTTCGGAGCGCCTCATAAAGCTCGATCACACCCAACACGAAGCTTGGCGGGAAAATGCGGATGCAGCCGAAATCAAGCAGGTTCATCGAGTGATCTTCGGCGACGGAGTAATTGCCGAAATGCGGATCGCCATGAATGACGCCGTACTCGTAAAACGGCACATACCAAGCGCGGAACATATTGGCCGCGACCTGGTTGCGCGCTTCGACTGGCGCATCGTCGAAATCGGTAAGCCGCTGGCCGGTCAGCCATGTCATTGTCAGCAGGCGGTTGGTTGAAAGATCAGGGATCGCATCCGGCACCTGCACAGCCGCTTCGCTCCGCAACATGTGGCGGTAGAGCGCCATGTTCCGGGCTTCCAGTTCGTAGTCTAGCTCCTCGCGCAGGCGCTCTGCGATCTCAAGCTGGATATTCTCGGGATTGATCGCGGAATCGTAGCGGCGGTAGACGGCGATGATGATCTGGAGCTGCTTCAGATCCGCTTCGACCGCCGCCTTCATATCCGGGTATTGCAGCTTGACGGCGACATCCTGGCCATCATGCAAGCTGGCGCGATGGACTTGGCCAAGTGATGCGGCATGGGCGGCTTTTAGATCAAACTCGGCGAAGGATTGCCGCCATTCTGCCCCAAGCTCGCCCGCCATCCGGCGGCGCACGAACGGCGGCCCCATGGAGGGCGCGTCGGCCTGCAGTTGCCTGAGTTCTTCAGCATATTCCTTGGGCAGCGCATCCGGGATCGTCGCCAGTATCTGCGCGACTTTCATCAGCGGGCCTTTGAGGCCGCCAAGCGCCGCGCGCAGGTCGCCCGCATGCTTATCCCGGTTGATGTTGACGCCGAGATACCGCTCGCCCGCGACCTTCGCCGCGAGGCCGCCAACGGCGCGGGTGGTGCGCGCGAAGCGTCGGGCGCGGCTTGTGAAGCCGTCTTCGTCAGCCATCCATGCTTTCCAGTTCTGTGACGAAACCTGCAATCATATCCAGTCCGCGCTTCCAGAATTCCGGGTCAGCGGCGTTCAGGCCAAAGGGCGCCAGGAGTTCGCTGTGATGCTTGGAGCCGCCTGCCGAAAGCATGTCCAAATACCGTTCAGCGAACCCCTCTTCGCCTTCCTGATAGACGGCGTAGAGCGCGTTCACCAAGCAATCACCGAAGGCATAGGCATAGACATAGAACGGCGAGTGAATGAAGTGTGGAACGTAGGACCAGAACCACTGATAGCCTTCGCCAAAGTTGATCGAAGGTCCGAGGCTGGCGCGCTGGGTTTCCATCCAAATTTCGCCGAGCCGTTCAGCGGAAATCTCGCCCTCACGGCGTTCGTCGTGAACACCGCGCTCGAACTCCAGCATGGAAATCTGGCGAACAACGGTGTTCAGCATGTCTTCCGTTTTGCTGGCCAGCAGAGCGCGGCGGGTCTTGGCGTCTGTCGTCTCCCGCAGCAGTTTCTGGAAGGTCAGCATTTCGCCGAAAACGGATGCAGTTTCTGCAAGCGTTAGCGGCGTTTGCGCCAGGAAATGTCCCTGTTCTGCCGCCAAACGCTGATGCACGCCATGGCCGAGCTCATGAGCGAGCGTCATCACATCCCGCGTTTTGCCCTGGTAGTTCAGGAGCAGGTAAGGATGTGCGGATGGCACAGTTGGGTGAGCGAAAGCGCCAGAATTCTTGCCGGCACGGGCAGGCGCGTCGATCCAGCCATTGCTGAAGAACGGTTTCGCCACCTCCGCAAGCTTTGGGCTGAACTCGCCATAGGCCTCCAGCACTGTTTTCTCAGCATTTGGCCAGGTGATGGTGCGGTTGTCGCTATCGGGAAGGGGCGCGTTACGGTCATAGTATTCGAGGCTGTCGACGCCGAACCACTTGGCTTTCAGCGCGTAGTAGCGGTGTGACAAGTTGGGATAGGAATCGCGGACGGCGCTGATGAGCGCTTCAACCACTTCGTCCTCAACCTCATTGGCGAGATTGCGGGCGGAGATCGGTTTGGCGTAGCCGCGCCATTTGTCCTCAATCGCTTTGTCTTTGGCGAGCGTGTTGGTGATCTGCGCGAACAGGCGCTTATTGGCGCCAAGCGTCGCGCCGATTGCTTCGCCGGCTGCCTTGCGCTTCTCGCGTTCGGGCGATGAGAGCATGTTCAGAACTTCGGCGTTGGTAAGCTCTTTGCCATCAACGGGGTAGCGCATTTCAGCCATGGTCTCGTCAAACAGCCGGTTCCATGCCGAACTGCCGGTTGAGGCCTTTTCCTGGAGTAGCGTCTCCATATCCTCTGAAAGCTGGTAGGGCGTCCAGCGCGCCAATTGCGCCAGCCACACGCTGTAGGAACCAAGCGCCGGGTCGTCCTGCAGCGCGGTGACTTTGTCTTCGGGCAGGCTGTTCAGCTCAAGATCAAAGAACACCAAGTTCGCCGTGATCGCGATGGCCTTCTCGTGGCTGTCCTGCATGAAGCGCCCGCGATCAGCGTCGGTCAGGTCGCCAGCGTGGCGGAGGCCTGCATAGCTCATGATGCGGGAGAGGCGTTCATCTATGGCTTCATAGACCTCAACGGCTCCACGGAGGTCTCCTGCTGTGACATCCTCAAGCCGGCCCTTCCAACGAGCGGCGAAGGCTTCGGCTTCAGCGGTGCACCATTCGAAGTCCTGGTCGATCTTGGGGTCGTCCGGGCTAGCGTAAAGAGCGCTCAGGTCCCAGATAGGCAGGGGGCCGAGTTTTGGGTCTTCTTCGGTGGATGTGTCTTCGGCGGCGCTCATATGCGGCTCCATCAGGCGAATGGTGTGTTAGCCGGCGGCACCGGCGGTGATCATGTCTTCGATAGCGTCTGGCGATAGCCCAAGGCTGGTTAAAACCTCGCGCGTGTGCGCGCCAAGTTCTGGGGCATGGGCATGGGCGTCATTTAGATCGAACAATGGCGCGCCTGGAATAATTGGCATCGGGACCGGGCCCATAGCGGCATGCTCCAACCATCGCACGGCTTCGCGCGCCTCAACATGGGGATCGGTCAGTACATCCGGAAAACTGTTGACGCGGCCTGCGAGGATGTCATGGGCTTCAAAATCCGCCAGCCATTCAGCTGTCGGGCGTTGCTTTAAGGCTGGCCGGACGAAGGCCTCGACATCGGCGGCATTGGCGGTCCGGGCGTCGCTGTCGATGAAGCGCGGGTCTTCGGCGAGGTCGTCTTTGTCTAGAAGTGTGCAGAGAGAGCGGAAATGGGCGTCGCGGCGGGCATTCAGAGTAAGGAACCCGTCTGCCGTTTCAAATGTGCCGACAGGCGCGCCGAAATTGGTGGCGTTGGCGCCCTCCAAGTGGTTCTCGATCATTTTGGCCGACAGAAACGCCAGCGTAGACTGCATCAGGCTGACATCCAGATGCGCGCCAAGGCCTGTGCGGACCCGGCGATAGAGCGCTGGCGCCACTGCTTGGAAGCCATAGAGCCCTGTCAGAATATCAATCGCGATCACCTGAATGCGCTGCGGCACGCCCCGGTGGTCTTGATTGACGCTCATCAACCCGGAAAACGCCTGCATGACAGAGTCTGTGACAGGCTGCTTTGAATATGGCCCATCCTGTCCATAACCGCTGACAGAGAGATAAACGACGCTGGGGTTGCTCTTGGCGATGCTGTCATAGTCCAGCCCGAACCGCGCCATCACGCCGGGGCGGAAGCTCTCAAGGATCACATCTGCTTCTTCCGCCAGCTGCTTCACGGCGTTTAGCCCGGCTTCGGCTTTCAAATCCAGTGCAACAGATTTCTTGCCGCGATTATACACGGCGCCAAATGCGGAGAAGTCGCCGTAGCGTTTGCCAAGCTGGCGGCCCCAGTCACCGCCTAGCGGCTCGACCTTGATGACCTCGGCGCCATGCTGGGCCAACAGCATCCCGCAATGCGGCCCGGCGACGCCCTGCGCCATATCCAAAACTTTAAGGCCTGTAAAAGCCAGATCGTCCAGCATCGTATTCTCCGTTGTCACTCTGAATATGGGGCGGCTTTGAGCGCAAACAATCTAAGCGCCCTAATTGCCGCGCTTCTCTCGCCAAAGGCCGAGTTTCTGTTGCATGGACCGATCGGAGAAGCTGAAGAGAACGGCGTCGCCGCCCGGGCTTTCGTGGCGGATAGGCGCCCAGGAAGGGGCGATGAACGTATCACGTGAACCCCATTCAAAGACCTGATCGCCGATATGCGTTTTGCCCTGGCCCTCGACGGCGCAGAAGATGGTCGCATCTGTGGAGCGGTAGATTTCGCCGGTGAAGCCTTTGGGCAGCAACTGCATGAAAGCGGCGATGGTGTTCATCGCATGATCGCCGGTTTCGGGGTTTACATAACGCAGCTTGGCGCCGTGGCAGGGGTCCCAATCCTGGGTGTTTGCCAGCGTCGCCAGGGCTTCACGTGTGCGGGCGAAGGGGTAGTTGAATACGGGGCTGGTGTGGCTGCGTTGATCGTGATCCACCGGCAGCAAGCCTTGACCATAACGGGCGAGGCTATCGCCTTCTGGCCGGGTGACAGGCTGCGAGTCTTCCGGCCATTGCTCGACGAAAGATGCGTCCAGGAATTGCAGCACGGGGATATCCAGGCCATCGAGCCAGACCATGGGCGCGTCGCTGTCATTGCCGTGGTCATGCCAAGTCCAGGAGGGCGTGATGATGAAATCGCCCTCATGCATTGTGGTCCGCTCGCCATCGACGGCGGTATAGGCGCCTTCGCCTTCCACCACGAAGCGGAGGGCGGATTGGGTGTGGCGATGCGCAGGCGCAACCTCTCCCGGCAGGATCAACTGCAGCCCGGCATAGAGGGAGGTAGTGATCCGGGCCTCTCCTGGCATGCCGGGGTTTTCCATGATCAGCACGCGGCGTTCGGCTTCTTTGGCGGTAATTAAATCGCCGGATTGCAGAACATCATCCCGGATATCGGCATACCGCCAGATCGCAGCTTCGCACCGGCTTTGTGGCGTTGGCGTGATCAGGCTGTGCAGACTTTCCCATAGCGGCGCCAGATTGCGGGTCTTGATATCCGCATAGAAGGCGTCGCGGCTGTTTGGAATTGCGGTCATGGCGTTTCCTTCGGCGCGGGCGGTGCGATGGGCTCCCGCTTGCGGATGGTTTCTCTGTGCAGAATATAGAGGCCCGAGGCGGCGATAATCGCAACCCCAACCCAGATATTTGGCTCCGGCAACACGCCCCAAATCAAGAAACCCCAAAGCGTGCCCCAAAGGAAGTTGGAATAGCGGAGCGGCGCGATTGTGGCCGCTTCGGCCATGCGCAATGCCTCAATCATCAGGTAATGCGCCGTTCCCATCAGCAGCCCGGCGGCGGCTATCGGCGCTACTTGCTGCAAGCTCGGCGTCACCCAGACCCAAGGCAGGGTGACGAGGCCGGAAAGACCAACCATTGTCGTCGATACGGCGAGGATCGCGACTGTGCCTTCACGGCCTAAGGACATCTGCCGCTGCACGATATCCCGCCCGGCGCCGAGCAATGCGGCAGTGAGCGGAAAGAGCGCCGCCCATTGAAATCCAGCGCCGCCCGGATTGATGATGATCATTGCGCCGACAAACCCAACGCCAACTGCGCACCAGCGCCGCCAACCGACTTTCTCGCCAAGCAGCGGGCCAGCCAACATCGTCAGGAACAATGGTCCGACTGAGGCGATGGCGATGGCCTCCGCCAAAGGCAGCGCAGCCAGCCCATAGAAAAAGCACCAGCTGGAAATAATCAGCAAACCGCCACGCAGGCCCTGGCGCGTCCAGTCATGCACCGCCAAGGACCGCACGCCGCCCGCACGATAGGCGAAAATGATGATCATCACCCAGACAAACAGTGAGCGGATAAACAGCGTTTCGCCGAGCGGCAAACCTTCATTCGCTAATTTCATCAGCGCATCATTGACGGTGATGACGCCGATGCCAGCAGACATCAGCAGCGCGCCTTTTGCGCCATCGGGAAGGTTCGACCATGTAGCGCGGATCGGCATAGTTTTACCCCCGCCCGCGATAGGGGGCGACGCCGGGGTCTGGCAGCCATAGGCCTTCTGGCGGGAGGCCCGTTTGCCAGAAAACTTCGATGGGGATGCCGCCGCGCGGATACCAGAAGCCTGCTATTCGCAAGTATTTGGGGTTTGCGACCGCCACAACCTGTTTCGCAATCGCGAGGGTGCAATCCTCGTGGTAGGCGCCGTGATTGCGGAAGCTGGTGAGATAGAGCTTCCAGGATTTGCTTTCGATCAACCAGCCGTCTGGAGCGTAATCAAGCACTAAATGCGCGAAGTCCGGTTGGCCTGTCATTGGACAGAGCGAGGTGAATTCAGGGCATACAAACCGCGCGAGATAAAGTGTGTCTGAATGCGGGTTCGGCACGCGCTCCAACCGAGCCTCATCGGGTGATTGCGGAATAGGCGTGTCGGCGCCGAGCATCGTCGGGGCGTGGGGATCATCTGACATGGGATTCAGTTTCGACTCGGCGGTGCGGGAATAGGCATTGTACCCACTTTCAACGATTTACACGCCCTGCTGTTCTCAAGCTTAGCCCATGCTGAGACCCGTCACAGACGCATGGGCGATTTGGGCAAAGTCAGTGTGAATTTTGCGCCAGCGCCGGGTGCGGTTTCCACTGAAATATCCCCGCCATGCAAGTCTGCGACCCGGCGGCAGATCGATAAGCCGATGCCGGTCCCCGGATATTCCTCACGCAAATGCAGCCGTCCGAAGAGCGCGAACGCTTTTTCAGTATGGCCTGGATCAAAACCGATGCCATTGTCCTGCAGGTAGATGCGCCAGGCGCCGCCAGCATCTTCATGCCAGATTTTGATTTGAGGTGGGGTATCCGTATCGGCGAACTTCAGGCTGTTAGAGATCAGGTTTTGGAAGACTTGGCGAAGGCCTATCTCGTGCCCCTGGACGATCGGCAATGGCTCTGCAGATACGGCGCCGCCTGATGCGCGGAGCGCTTCATCCAGGTCCAGCAGGACGGATTCGAGGACCGTGTTGAGATCCGTCTCAGCAAATTCCACGGCTTCGCCAAGCTTTGAATAGTCCAGCAGGTCGCTGATCAGGAGGCGCATCCGAGCGGCGCCGTCGTGAATGAAGCCAACAATCTGTTGGCCGGATTCGTTCAGGTTCTCACGATGTCGCCTTAATAGAAGCGTGCTCAATGACAGAATATTGCGCACGGGCTCCTGCAGATCATGGGCTGCGATTGACGTATAACGGAGCAGTTCCTTGTTCTTGGCACCCAGGCGCTCGATATTCCGTGTGTTCAGGAGCGTCAACCGCTTTTGGCGAACGGTCAAAAGCGTGGCGACGCTGATCGCGCTGACCGAAATCACACGGTTCACCGCCGCCATCCAGGATGTCGCGTCATTAAATGTGACCGCGAAAACCAACATTGTCAGCAATGCACAGGCCGCGCCGACCACCACAATGTCTCTGAGTTTTGCGTTTGCCGCGACAATCACCGCCGGGACATACAGTGCGCCCACCGCGACGCCGAGCGGCACGAGAAGGTCGAGGCCAAGCACAACTGCGCTGAGAGCGGCGGCCGCCGCCAAGGACCGTCTTTTGGATCGTGCGCGAGCATCTGGCATAACGCCGTGACCTCTCCTGGCTGCGCTAAACCCGCGGCAGCGGTCTGCCTGAATCGGTGACAGCGACCGTAACGACAATCTCATCAGCACGCGGCGCGTCAACGATGCTGGCTTCGACGGCGTTGAAGTGATCCCGGCTCCAGGCGTCATCCTTGTGGCCGAGCGGCACGTCTAAAGCTGTTCCAGGACCGCCGCGCTTCTTGGCCGAGGGGATAAGCGCCTCGCCCTTTTCGACCTCTACTCGCAGCGGTTTGCCAAGGCGCGGATGCAGAATGGCGGCGGCATGTTCCAGCCCGCCATTCTCGCCAACGATCGCGCCTTTGCCATAACCCTGGGCCTCCCCCGGCGCGATGCCCAGTGCCTCAACACAGCGCTTGCCGAGCAAGCCGCCCAATTCTGCGCCAATCTCCATTAGCGGCTCTAAATCCTCCACATATTCGCCCGCGAATGGATTGGTGATCACAGCCATGGCGAGCGCCGTGCGCTGCGGCGGCGAAACTGGCCTGCCTTCCTCTGTCAGAACCTCTTCAAGCGAAACGATGAGCTTTCGGATTTCTGAGGGCATGGTTCCGTCCAATGCGTTGAGCGATGCGTCACGCGATCATAGCGCAAAATACATTCGATTGTTTATCGATTGTGCTTGAATGCGTACTAATTTGCTCCCATTTGACCGGAAACGCATACATCGAGTGGGGGATTAGCATGGCGGCAGGCGCGGTATCGACCGATGGCAAAGGATTGAGCCCAGAAGCAAAGGCAGGGCTTGCACTCGCATTTGCAGCGGCACTTGGGGTTTTATTCGAAAATATCGGCGTGCTGCGTCCGTATTAGGATTTATTCCTTGATGCGCCGCTGACTGTCGCGGTCGGCGAAAACGGTATTTCCAAGCCGCTGCTGCTTTGGATCAACGATGGCCTGATGGCGGTCTTTTTCCTATTGGTCGCGCTCGAAATTAAGCGTGAAGCTGTCGAGGGCGCGCTCTCAAGCTGGCGGCAGGCGGCATTGCCGGTCTATGCCGCTATTGGCGGTATGGCGATTCCCGCGATGATTTTTGTCGGCATTGTCGGCTACGGCACAGAGGAAGCGCGCGGCTGGGCGATCCCGGCAGCGACAGATATCGCATTCGCCCTTGGCGTCCTCAGCCTGTTTGGCCGACGCGTGCCGGTTGCGCTGAAAACCTTCCTATTGGCTCTAGCGGTCGTGGATGATCTTGGCGCCATCGTCATTATCGCGCTGTTCTACACGAGCAACCTCTCACTGACAGCTTTGGCGTTTGCTGGCCTGACAGGCCTCGGCCTCCTGGCGCTCAACCTGAAGGGTGTCCGAAAAGCCACGCCTTATGTTTTGCTGGGCCTGATCCTGTGGACCTGCGTATTGAAATCCGGTGTCCATGCAACGCTCGCCGGCGTCGCCATCGGCTTCGCGATGCCGTTGCAGCCGGGGCCAAACGGCAAATCGCTGGCGAAATCGGCGGAGCATGGGTTGCATAGCTGGGTCGCGTGGCTTGTCATGCCGCTCTTCGCCTTCGCCAACGCTGGCGTGCCGCTGGAAGGCCTAAGCATCGAATTGATGATGCAGCCGCTCTCTCTCGCCATCATGATGGGCCTGTTCATCGGCAAGCAGATCGGCGTGTTCGGCTTTGCCTGGGCGGCGATCAAGCTGAAGATGGCGGAGCGGCCAGAGGGCGCCTCAATCGCGCAGCTATACGGCGTGAGTTTGCTGGCGGGCATTGGCTTCACCATGTCGCTCTTCATCGGCGCGCTGGCCTATGCAGACCCGGAACATCAGACGCTCGTCCGCATCGGCGTCATCTCCGGCTCCATCCTCTCTGGCGTGCTCGGCGCACTTGTTCTGGCGATCGCAAAGCGTCCATCCACAGCCGAGGCCATTGGCGACGGGGAGGCGGCGCGCTAGTTTCTGGCTATGCCTAAAGGACAAACAGCCCCACTCCTCGCCGATATCCCGCGCTTCGAGCGGCCGCCTTTGGCGGTCGAGGATGCGACGCCGTTTCGGATCGCTAGTTCGTTTGAGCCTGCGGGCGATCAGCCAGCGGCGATCCGGGAATTGGTGGATGGACTAGCCGGGAAAGAGCAGGACCAAGTGCTGCTCGGCGTCACCGGGTCCGGCAAGACGTTCACTGTGGCGCACTGTATTCAGGAATTGCAGCGGCCATCGCTGGTGCTTGCGCCGAACAAGACGCTCGCCGCGCAACTTTATGCGGAGATGAAGAGCTTCTTCCCGGATAATGCGGTCGAGTATTTCGTCTCCTACTACGATTATTACCAGCCGGAAGCCTATGTGCCGCGCACGGACACATATGTGGAGAAGGAAGCATCCGTCAACGAAGAGATTGACCGGATGCGCCACGCCGCCACGCGCGCGCTGCTGGAACGGCGGGACGTCATCATCGTCGCCAGCGTGTCCTGCATCTATGGCATCGGCGCGGTAGAGACCTATTCCGGGATGGCGGCGGAAATCCAGGTTGGGCAGACGTTTGATCGGCAGGTGCTGCTGCGGAAGTTCGTTGAACTGCAATACCGCCGGAATGACGCGGCCTTCTTCCGCGGCGCATTCAGGGCGCGAGGCGACACTGTTGAGCTGTTCCCAGCCCACCAAGAGGACCGCGCCTGGCGCTTCTCCTTCTTCGGCGATGAGCTCGAGGCGATCCATGAATTTGACCCGCTGACGGGCGAACGCACCGGCGAGTTCCAAAAGGTCCGCGTCTACCCCAACAGCCACTATGTGACGCCGAAACCAACCCTGGATCAGGCCGTCAAAGGCATCCGTAAGGAACTGGCCGAGCGGTTGGAGGAGCTGACCAAAGAGGGCAAGCTGTTGGAAGCCCAGCGCCTGGAACAGCGCACCACCTTCGATATGGAGATGATGACCTCTACCGGCTCCTGCGCCGGGATTGAGAACTATTCCCGCTACCTAACGGGCCGCCCGCCGGGATCGCCGCCGCCGACTTTGTTCGAATATCTGCCGGAAGACGCGATGCTGTTCGTGGACGAAAGCCACGTAACGGTCCCGCAGGTCGGCGGCATGTATAAGGGAGACTTTGCGCGGAAATCGACGCTCTCCGGCTTCGGCTTCCGCTTGCCAAGCTGCGTCGATAACCGCCCGCTGAAGTTCGAAGAATGGGAGGCGATGCGGCCACAGACGGTCCATGTCTCCGCCACGCCCGGCCCTTGGGAATTAGAGAAAACTCAAGGTGTTGTGACGGAGCAAGTGGTGCGGCCAACTGGCCTGATTGACCCTCCGACGATCATCCGCCCCACCGGCAACCAGGTGGATGACCTGATCGACGAATGCCGCCAATGCGCCGCCAAAGGCCAACGCGTGCTGGTCACGACGCTGACCAAACGCATGGCCGAAGACCTGACGGAATATATGCATGAAGCGGGCCTTCGTTGCCGCTATATGCATTCTGACGTGGAGACGCTGGAACGCATCGAAATCATCCGCGACCTCCGGCTTGGCGCGTTCGATGTGCTGATCGGCATCAACCTGCTGCGGGAAGGGCTGGATATCCCGGAATGCGCGCTGGTCTGCATTCTGGACGCCGATAAGGAAGGCTATCTCCGCTCCACCACGTCCTTGATCCAAACGATTGGGCGGGCGGCGCGGAACCTGGAAGGCCGGGTCATCCTCTACGCCGATAAAATCACAGACAGCATGAAGCGCGCGCTGGATGAAACCGGCCGACGCCGCGAAAAGCAGATTGCCTATAACGAGGCCAACGGCATCACGCCGGAAAGCGTCAAGAAGGATATCGCGGACATTCTGCAGACGGTCTACGCGCGGGATTCCATGACCGTCTCGACCGGACTGCACGAAGACGGCCCGCTCACTGGCAACAACCTGCAAACCACCATCGCCGACATCGAAAAACAAATGCGCGCCGCCGCCGCCGACCTAGAATTCGAAGAAGCCGCCCGCCTGCGCGACGAAGTCAAACGCCTGCAGGCGCTAGACCTCGGCCTAGAAGGCGGCGACAACGCCAGCCTCCGCTCCCGCGCCGCAATAGGTGGCGCGAAGCCTGCAAATCGTCCGAAGGGCGCCGAAGCGGCCATGGATAACGCGACCGGCGCCGCTGGGTCGCGGAAAAAGGCGGCGATGGGCGGCGGGGGGAGACGGACGAGGCAGCGGTAGAGTTGTGCGGTAGGATAAA
>JAYNYG010000001.1:139248-206741 GCA_038102935.1 Alphaproteobacteria bacterium
GAAAAAGGCGGCTAGGGGCGGCGGGACCAAGCGCCCGCGTCGACGGTAAAGGACTGAAGTTAATGCGAACATTATTGTGTGTTGCTGCGCTCATACTATCCGTGACTTCGCTGGACAGCAGCGCTGCGGAATGCCCGAATTGGGAGCTGGACACCGCCATCGGCCTCGGTAAGAGCTGCAATCTCCTGAAGGCATCCGAAAGCGAGCTTCGCGCCACAATTCCTGTCTTGGCGGAACATCAGAATTGGGATTGTTCTCCGTCGGACCTTAGCAATATGATAGGTGCGATATCGGACGGGATGAATTACGACCGCTACGATAATCATTTTGAGCTTTGCGGAAATCTTGATCAGCACAAAATTTTCTTTATCGGCATTGACGCTCTAGCGGACGCTTTGCGCAAACAGCAGTAAAGTCAGTCCGCAGTCCAATTGGTCTTAAACAGCGGCGATGCAAAGCCTGCCAATCGCCCTAAAGGCGCCGAAGCGGCGATGGAAAACGCGACTGGCGCCGCTGGGTCGCGGAAAAAGGCGGCGCAGGGCGGCGGTGGGAGAAGGTCGAGGCAGCGGTAGAGTTGTGCGGGCGGATTATCGCTGCTTAGCAATCCATTGCTGCAATACGGCATTGATAAGCGTCTGATAAGGCAGGCCTTGCTCGAGCGCGCGCGCCTTGAGGCGCGATAGGTTGCGCTTCGGCACATTCAGCGAGATTTTTTCACGGGCGCCGCCGATGTGTTCGTCCGCCAAAGCCTTCCAATACGCGACTTCGGCATCGCTGGCGGCAGGTTGGTTATCATAGTCTGCGCCCTCAATCTCTAAATACTCGCGGTATTCGTCATCACTGGCGAAGTCCTGACGAGTTAGGAGCGGGGGCAGAGTTTCAGTGATCGTCGACATGAGGTTCACCTACATATTGCTTGTGGAGTTTCCTGCTGGGGAACAGAGTCTTTAGAAACCGTGTTTCGCCATCCATGACGTAAGGTACGGCAAAGGCATAGTTTTCTATCAGCACGACAGCCAGGCGTTGATGCTCATACCTGTCTCGGTTGGGATGCTCCATATCAGCAAGCAATCCGTTCTCCTGAAATGCGATAACGACGTCCTCGAAACCAATGCCATGGCGTTGCCGCAATGCTGCATTCTTTTCCGGGTTCCAGGCGAAAACTAAATCCATCAAGCTTTAATATGATATATCTTTAAGATATACAAGATTGTGAACTTGAACTCTGCGTTTTCCAACCGAATCTTGGATTCTGTCCGTAGAACCAGGCTAGCGCCCAGCTAGGTTGCTGAGCCCGATTTTCGTTCGTCGTCATGTTTACGGCGCGCGTCTTCTCGCTCGGCGTTTGCTGCTCTCGCAGATTTTGGAATTTCGTCATCGCCGCGGGCAGGCCAGCCTTCGCGTTGGTTGGCGCGGTCGCCATCGACTTCTTCAGTTTGATCGTGGAAGAGGATCATCTGGGTGGGGTAGGGCATGTCGATGCCTGCTTCATCTAGCTTCTTATAGGCGTTTTCCAGAACGCGACCATAGGTGTGGATGACCGTCGGGCGGTCTGACTTCGTCCACCAGCGCAGGCGGATGTTGTTTGAGCTGTCAGCGATCGCAATCGGAATGACTTCCGGCGCGGGATCAGAGAGCACGCCTTCGGTCTCAGATGCGGCTTCAATCATCAACTGCTTGGCGTCATCCCAACTGTCGTTGCAGCCGACGCCAATGTCGTATTGCGACCGGATCTTTTCAAACGCGGTAATCACGACCACTGAGTCAGTGTAGATATCGGCATTCGGGATAACGACGCGGCGGCCGTCATAGGTTTTGATGAAGGTCGCCCGCGTCTCAATCTTCTCGACCTTGCCTGTGTGCCCGCCGGAGACGATTTCGTCGCCCACCTGGAACGGTTGGCGCAGCAGAATGAGCACGCCAGCTAGCATATTCTGCAAAATGTCCTTGAACGCAAAGCCAATCGCTACGGAACTGACGCCCAAACCGCCAAGCAAATCTGCTGGCGTTACAGATGGCGCGATTATAGTGATGGCGAGTGCAAACCCAGCAACGTAATTGTCCAGCGCAGCAATGATCCGGCGACATCGCCTAAGCTTTCGCGATCCCGCTTTTCAGCCCGGCCACGGACAATGCGCGCGATCAAAATACCCAGAAAATAGAAGGCGATGAGGACGACCAGCGCCAGGGCGATGTTCGGCAGAAGACGGAAAAAACCATCCAGCCAGGTGTCAATTTTCTCGAATACGTTGCCGACATCGGCGTTGATCTGGTCCACAGAAAACCCTTAAATTTCTGATAGCTAAAGAGGGGTAATCGTCGTTAGGCTGGATTGGTTCCATGCGCGGGCGGACGATCTCACCTGCACGGAATGTCGTTATTTCGATTAAGGTCGAAATACAGCTTGACGCGGATAAGGTGAGGTGCCATCTTATTTCCATGAATATCGAAATGGCATCCAGTCAGCTTGAAGCGCTTGGCAGTCCGGTGCGCCTTGGAATCTTTCGGATTTTGGTGCGGGCGGGGAATGCTGGGCTTGCTGTTGGGCGGTTGCAGGAGCAGGTGGAGATGCCTGGGTCTACGCTTTCGCACCATCTGAAGCGGTTGATTGAGATGGGGCTTGTGCGGCAGGAGCGGGCAGGGACCAGCTTGATCTGCCATGCAGAATACCGGGCGATGGAAGCGCTGCTGTTGTTCCTGACGGAGGAATGCTGCGCCGATGACTTTCAACGGGCGAACGCCAGAGCATCGGAAAGCGCCTTAACGGGCGTTCCGGCGTGAACAATTTATCATGAATTTCGATAATTTTCGAAATAGGAGAATCGACATGTCCAACACATCCTCACTGCCTATCGCCGTCATCGGCGCTGGCCCGGTCGGGCTCGCCGCCGCTGCGCATCTGGTCAAGCAAGGCCTGACGCCATTGGTTTTCGAGCGCGGCGCGAATGCTGGCGCGACCATCGCGGAATGGGCGCATGTGCATGTGTTCTCGCCCTGGGAATACAATGTCGATGCGGCGGCCCGGTCGCTTTTGGAAGCCGACGGCTGGCAAGCGCCTGATCCTGACTATCTGTCAATCGGCGGCGAGATCATTCGCGACTACCTGGCGCCCTTAGCCGCACACCCGGATATCCAGCCGCATATTCAATTGAATGCGGATGTCCAGGCGATCACCCGCCAGAATCGATCCAAGCTGGCTTCGGAAGGCCGGGATGACGCGCCTTTCGTGATCGTCTGGCGCGATGCCCATGGCAAGCAGCGCCGCTCATTGGCCCGCGCCGTTATCGACGCATCTGGTACTTGGGTGCGGCCCAATCCTATCGGCGTCCGCGCGAAGGACGCCATTGAAGGCGGCCACGCCACGCTGCTCTCGCCCTTCGCGGTGCAGAGCGTGACAGCGGATGACGGCGCTCTCCTGGTCGAGGGCCAATCTGGCGGCGAGGCGGCGTCCTTGCGCGTTGACCGCATCATCGTCGCGACTGGCTTTAGGCCGGACCTTGGCTTCCTCTCGGAGCTCCGCCTGTCGCTTGATCCGATTGTCGAAGCGACTCCTGCATTGGCGCCGCTCATTGATCCCAATCTGCATTCCTGCGGCACCGTCCGCCCCCATGGGGTAGAGGAACTATCGCAGCCGGAGAAGGATTTCTACATCGTCGGCATGAAGAGTTATGGCCGCGCGCCAACCTTCCTGATGACGACGGGTTATGAGCAAGTCCGGTCCGTCGTGGCAGACCTTGCCAGCGACTCAATAGGCGCGCGTGAGGTTCAGTTGAAACTGCCTGAAACCGGCGTCTGTAATGTCGGTCCAGTCGTCGTAAACCCTGCGTTCGATCATATCCAACCTGCCGCCAGCGGCTGCTGCGGCGCGACGGTCGAACGCGAACTCGCCGTATGAGCAGGCTGAACGCGCGCTGCCGCTTGCCGCGTCGATGAGCGCGCCGGAAATAGGAAGTGGCTGGCGGGTCATTATCGGCTCGTCATCTATCATGTCCCTGGCGTTGCTCGGCGACGCGCTGCTCTATGCTGTGCTTCCGGCATATGCGTCGGAATTTGGGCTGACGCTGCCTTGGGTCGGGGTGATGCTCTCCGCCAACCGCTTCGTTCGGGTCTTCGCTTACGGCTTTATCGCGCGGATGACGAACGCCTTTGGCGCGCGCCGGATGTGTATTGGCGCGGCTGTCGTCGCAACGATATCGACGGCCGTATACGGGCTAGGCCAAGGTCCGGCGGTTATCTTGGCGGCGCGTGTGTCATGGGGGCTGACCTATGCCGTTCTTGTGCTGGCGACGCTGACCTATGCGCTGGAATACCGGGCGCGAGTCGGCACGCGGGTTGGCGTTGGGCAGGCGATTCAGCGACTAGGACCAATCCTGGCGCTGTTCGGAGGCGCTTGGCTCGTCGGCCAAGTTGGTCCGAACAATGCGTTTCTGATCCTAGCTGTACCGACGGCTTTTGCGATCCTCGTGGCGTTCACGCTGCCCAAAA
The DNA here is from genome assembly GCA_038102935.1 of Alphaproteobacteria bacterium. GTDB lineage: Bacteria > Pseudomonadota > Alphaproteobacteria > Bin95 > Bin95 > VMCJ01. The sequence continues at coordinate 143,734 of JAYNYG010000001.1, forward strand.
GCAATCTCAAAGAGACGAAGAAAAGCAAGCCCGCCTCACTCGCTCGACCGAAGCCAATCGATGTTCTGTTCTTCCTGCAAGGCTATGGCGTGGATGGTATTTTCGCTGTCACTATCACCCTGATTTTCGCCCGCGAAGCGTCACTGTCCGAAGCTGTGATGAGCGGTGGGGCGCTCCTCGCAATGCGCCATTTCGGCGAGGCGATTGCGGCGCCGTTGTTCGGTTGGATCGCAGACCGCTTTGGCGCGCGTCGCGTATTCGTTGCAGCGGCGGCGCTCACAATGCTTGGATTTATCGGCGTTGCTTCTGGCTTCGTTGTCATCGGCGCGCTTGTGATGCTGCTGTTCCGTGGGGCGCTCGCGTCGCTTGGGCCAGCAGTGATTGCGCAGTCGCTGGCGGACGATGAGGACGCGATTGGCCCGCTTGCCCGAATGCAGGCTTGGCGTGACTTTGGCGCCGCTTGCGGCCCATTGGCGACGGGCTTCCTTCTCGCCGTCGTCTCGCCTGAAATTCAGCTGGCTGCGGTGGCGGCAGCGATGGCAGGTGGTCTGGCATATTGGCTTTTAACGACCAGCAGGTGACGCGCGCCGAATTTATTTGCGCTCGCCATTCCGCCCGCCGACGCCCTGCGCCGTTTGAATGCCGCCAAGATGCTTGAAGCGGACGCGGAGAAACACGCTGTCGTCACGACCGCCGCCATCGGCCTGGCTCGCGAAATCGCTGGCGAAGGCGAGATCGACTGCGAAGCACTCGTCCTCATAAGCGACGCTGGCCGACCAGAGCAGCGGTTCATTCCGGTCGATGTCACGGTGATGGCTGCCGGAGACGCTCCAGTAATCCGCGAATTTCAGCTTGAAGCCGCCTTTAATCTGCTCACGCGCGGCGATGAATTGCGGGCCTTGGTTGATATCATCCACGCGAATGTATTCGGCGTTCAGGCGCAGCCATTCCGGCCCGGCGCCAATGGAAACCTCCTGCCGGCGGATGTTGAGATCATCCTTCGCGAAGCGTGCGCGCCAGTTGAGGTCCAGATAGTCCGCCGGCGATACAGTCGCAGCAGCGACGATGTCTGAGGAGCGGCCGCCCATGTCGGTCGCAGCAGCGAATGCGCCGGGATCACGCGCCAGGCTTTGCCCAACGAACGCTTCGGCGCGCCCGCCGCCAAACAACAAGCCCGTTACGCGAAGGCCGTAATCAACGCGCTGGCCATCGTCGATCAGGTCGCGACCTGGAAACCGATCCCGTGCATAGAAATTGCTTTCGTCGAACTCGACAGCCTGGGCGTCTTCGTTCGGGATATTGCGGGTGCGGGCGTCATCCAGTCCGGCGACGGCTTGTACGCGCGGCTCAACAACGACCGAACCCCAGCCATGCTGCTGAACCAGCGGGAAGCGCCAATCCGCCGTCGCAGTGGGATGGGCGCGGGCGATGACCGCATTCTGGCCAGTGACGCCATTTACGTCTGCGACGTTATACAGGTCGCCGCGCAGGTTAGCCGTCACTTCGATCTGCTGGCCGCCCGGTGTCGTGAAAGGCGCGCGCCATCCGGCATTGGCGGAGGCGCTTTGGCTGTCCGTGCCCGTGTTGCGCGTGAGGGCGCGGGCGTCGCCTTCGAAATAGGCGTAGCCTAGCTTGCCCTGCTCGCCGATATAGGATCCGCGCACGGTCGGCAGCGCCGTGGGTGTCGTGTTCTGGGCAGAGTTCTCGCGAAGATCCTGGGCCGCGAACCCGCCGACAACCACATAGGACGGGCCGTAGAAGCCCTCCATATTGATGGTGGAGCGCAGGGTGTCCGCATCGTCGATATTGAATGTTTCGAGATAGCTGTCATCGCTCGCGATGGCGCCAGCGAGCGTGAGGCGCCAGTTGTCGTCCAGCGCGAACTCGCCATCCAGGAAGCCATGGCCGCGAATGGCGTCGTTTTTCTTGGCGCCGGAATTGGTGGTGCGTTCCAACACACCGAAGCTGGCGTCCACATTGATGACGCCGTTGCGGAAAAGATGCCTGTATTCCGCCGCAGCGACGGGCGCGGTCTTTGGTGTGATCAGCGGTTTGAACGTCAGGTCCCGGTTCGGCGCGATGGACCAGTAATATGGAACTTGCGCCACCGCATCGAACTCACCGCCAAAGAATAAATCAGGCGCAAGGAAGCCGGTGCGGCGTTTTACGGTCGGGTCTGGATGGCGAAAATAGGGTGTGTAGAAGACGGGAACGCCTGCGATATCGAGCGTCACATCCTCATAGATCAGATCTTTGTCTTTCTCGTCATGCTCGACCTTGCGGGCGCGGAGGCGCCAAAGCGGCGCGCGATCTGGGTCGTTCTCACACAGTTTGCAGGGCGTGAAGGCTGCATTCTCCAGGATCGTGCGATCATCAGCGATCCGGTCTGCGTAGGAGCCGACAAGCCGAGAGCCGTCTGAAAGCCGCAGTCGAAGCTGGTCGGCGACGGCGCGCTTCAGCTGGTCCGTAAGTTCAACCCGGTCCGCGTAAAGAACCTCTCCGCCAGGCTCGATCAGCGTGACATTGCCCGTCGCGACAATACGATCAGCGGCGACTTCATAAGTGATCGCGTCAGCGGAAAGCGCGCGTGCGCCCTGGACGATGGTGACGTCGCCGGTCGCCGTAATGGTCTCGCCATCGCTGGCATAGGTCATCTGGTCGGCGGCGATCAGGGCGGGCGCTGCTTGGTCTGGCGCATCAGAGAATTGAAACGGGGATTGGGCATGGGCGGGCGCTGCGGCAAATGCCGCTGCACAGACCAGCCATAGGAATACCCGAATCAGCATTTTCGCCCTGCGTTTCGCGTCGCTTAGCGCCCGACTGCATAGCCTTGCATCAGGCGTGGATTGGCGGCCGCTTTTAGCAGTTCCCCATCTTTGGCGCAGGCGCTGATGCGGCCCTGTGTCCAAGGCCCGGCGACTTCTACCAGATGCCCTTTATCAGCCAGCGCGTTAACGGTCGCTTGCGGATATCGGCCTTCAAGCACCAGCCGCCCCGGTTCCGCCTGACGCGGGAAGAATGAGGAGGGGAAATGGTGGGATTGGAAGGTCGGCGCATCAATCGCCTGCTGCAGGTTCATGCCATGCAACACATGCCGCAGGAAGAAGATCACCGTCCATTGGTCTTGGCCATCGCCGCCTGGCGTCCCGAACGGCATATAAGCCTCGCCTTCACGTAGTGCGAATGATGGCGAGAGCGTCGTGCGCGGGCGTTTGCCGGGCGCCAGACTGCCGGGCAGCCCTTCTTTCAGCCAGAACATCTGCGCCCGTGTGCCAAGGCAGCATCCGAGTGACGGGATTGCGGGCGAAGATTGCAGCCAACCGCCAGACGGCGTGGCGGAGACCATGTTGCCGTCCTTATCGATAACGTCGATATGGCAGGTATCCCCATCGACAGGGCCGGAGGTCATGCCGGTTTCGAGCTTATCCATCGTCGGTTCGCCAACGCCCGGGCCGAATATCCGCTGGGCAGAGCCAACGCCGATTTCGGACGAAAAGCCTTCAATCTGGCCGGGGCGAAGCTCCATTGACGCGACATTCTGATCGATCAGCGCCCGACGGCGGTTGTTGTAGCCGCGTGAGAGCAACTCGCCCATCGGCACATCGACGAAGTTCGGATCGCCGTAGAAAGCTTCGCGGTCTGCATAGGCCAGTTTCGCCGCTTCAACGACAGTATGGATAAAGTCTGGCCCCATCGGGTCCATCGCGCCGATATCGGTGCCGTTCAGGAGCGCCAGTTGTTGGAGGAATACCGGCCCCTGGCTCCATGCGCCCGGCTTTGCGACCGTGTAATCGCCGAAGTTATAGGTCAGCGCTTCTTCATAATGCGCTTGCCATCCCGCAAGATCGTCTCCTGTGAGCAACCCGCTATGGCGTTTGCCTGAAACGTCCATGACTTCAGTGTTGCGGGAGAATGTATCGATGGCCTCCGCAACGAATCCTTCGCGGAGCGCACGGCGCGCGGCGTTGATCGCGGCGTCGCGCCCGCCAGACGCAGCCGCGCCTTCGGCCACTAGGCCTTCGTAGAACGCAGCCTGGTCCGGATTCCGCCAGAGCCTGCCCGGTTTCGGCGCTTCGCCATGGGCAAGCCAGATTGCGGCAGATGTGTTCCATTCATCGCGGAAAAGCTCAGCCACGGAATCGATCGTGCGCGTCATGTGGTCAACAACAGGATATCCGCCGCCTGCCAGATCAATCGCGGGGCGGAGCGCTTCCTCAAGCGTGATCGTGCCGTGGTCCTGCAGCATGAGCAGCCAGGCGTCTGTAGCGCCCGGAACGCAGGGCGCGAGCAGGCCAGAACCTGGGATCACGTCCAGCCCGCGTGATGTGTAGGCGTCGATCGTTGCGGCGGCAGGCGCTGGGCCTTGGCCGCAAACCACCCGGACCTGCGCTTCCTTGGCGGACCAGATCAGCGCTGGCATATCGCCCAGCGGGCCATTTAGGTGCGGTTCGACGACTTGAAGGACAAATCCACCGACAACGGCGGCGTCAAAGGCGTTTCCGCCACGTTCCAGCACCGCCATTGCATGTTGACTGGCGAGCCAATGGGTTGAGCCGACGACGCCGAAGACGCCATGAATTTCTGGTCGTGTGGTAAAGCTCATCCGCTTTCCTTATCGCTTTTCATACTGCGTTTTGCCAAACATGATCTCGCGCTGCTTGGCGTTCGGCGGGCCTTTGCGGCGGCGCTCAGACAAGAGCATACAGCCGCGCGCGACGGCAGGACGGGCGTAAATGGCGTCGAACCAGCGTTTCAAATTCGGATGCGCATCTAAATCCTGGCCTTGGGCCTTCCATGGTCTGATCCAAGGATATGTCGCCATGTCGGCGATGGTATAATCGTCGCCTGCCAGATATTCCGTCTCGCCGAGGCGCTTATCCAGCACATGATAAAGCCGACTAGCTTCGTTGACGAAGCGGTCGATGGCATAGGGGATTTTCTCAACCGCATAGCCGCGGAAATGATGTACTTGGCCGAGCGTCGGCCCAACATGACCCATCTGCGTCATGACCCATTGCATGCAGGCATAGCGGCCAGGGCCGTCTTCTGGGAAGAAGTGCCCCGTCTTGTCGCCAAGATACATGAGAATGGCGCCGGATTCGGCCAGCGCCATTGGCGCGCCGCCAGGGCCGTCATGATCGACGATAGCGGGCATCTTGTTGTTTGGGCTGATCTTTAGGAAATCCGGCGCAAACTGTTCGCCTTCGCCGATATTCACTGGGATCGCGTTATAGGGCGTGCCGGTCTCTTCCAGCATGATATGGACTTTGTGGCCGTTTGGCGTTGGCCATGTGTAGAGATCAATCACGGCTCAAACCTCCAGTCCTTCCGGTGTTCGCGTGATTTGCGACGGCTGGGATTAGCGCGCTGCCCGGAGCGCCAAAACAGCATTCAAGCCGCCGAACGCGAAGCTATTGGACACGGCGGCCTTGACCTGCCGCTCACGCGCTTGGTTCGGCACATAATCCAGGTCGCAGGCTGGGTCGGCTTCGGTGAAGTTAATTGTTGGCGGCACGATCCCGCTTTGCATTGCGCCAAGCGTCGCGATCAGCTCAAGCGCTCCAGCAGCGCCAAGCCCGTGGCCATGCATCGCCTTGGTGGAGGATACCAGCAGTTTGTCCGCAGCGTTGCCAAACACGGTGCGGATGGCCTTAGTTTCCGTTGGATCATTCGCTGGCGTGCCGGTGCCGTGGGCGTTGATGTAGTCGACCTCATCCGGGTTCATGCCGGCAGTGGTCAGCGCCGCCTGGATTGTACGCGCCGCACCCTCCATGGAAGGCTGCACCATATCGACGGCGTCCGCAGACATGCCGAACCCAGCGAGCTCTGCGTAGATATGCGCGCCGCGGGTCTTTGCGCGCTCCATATCTTCCAGCACGACCATGCCAGAGCCTTCGCCAAGGATCATGCCTTTGCGGTCTACGCTGAATGGACGGCAGACATCGGGCGAGATTACGCGGAGTGCTTCCCAGCCACGCATGCCGCCATAGGTGATCGCAGCTTCAGCGCCGCCTGCAAGTGCTGCCTCAGCCTCGCCGCGCGCAACCATGCCAGCGGCCAAACCAATTGCGTGATTGGAGGAGGAGCATGCGCTGGATACGGCAAATGCCGGGCCTGTTATGCCCATCGCCAAGCTCACCAAGCTGGCAGGCCCGTTGGCCATTAATCGCGGGATTGAGAAGGGATGCACCCGTTGCTGCTCTTCGCGATAGAGCCGGACATAGCTTTCATCGAGAGTGACAGCGCCGCCAACGCCGGTTCCGATAATGATAGCCGCATTGTTCGTCGGCATATCGCCAGCGTCTTCTGCGGCTTGTTTGGCGGCATAAACGGCGAACTGCGAAAATCTGTCTGAGAGATTGAGCAGCTTACGGTCGAGGGCTTTGGCGCCGTCCCAGTCTTTGACCTCAGCGACCATGCGTGCGGTCAGCTTATCGCCATCGGCCATGGTCGTCGGCGCCACGCCGGATTCGCCATTGCGGGTAGCATTCCAGAATGTTTGAACATCGTGGCCGAGGGATGAAACCAGCCCAAGGCCGGTTATGGCGACGCGCCGCATGGTTTGAATAAGGTCCAGTTACGCGCCGGCTTTGGCGTCTGTGATGACCTTTGCGACGGCGTCGGTCACTTCGCCAACCGTTTCAATCTCAAGGCCGATATCGCCATCGCCGATGGTGACGCCAAACTCTTCCTCAATCGCAAAAATCACCTGCACCATATCAACGGATGAAATGCCGACATCCTCAAGGCGCGCTTCATCGGTCAGCGATGCCCGGTCAACGGCGCATTCCTCTGCGAGGATGTCTTTCACTCGGTCTTTTACATCGGACATAGGCATTAGGCCGCGCTCACGCAGCCGCCCCATTCTGCGGCATAAAAATAGAACCTCCCTTTTACGCGCCAGCGCGGCGCCGCGTCTAGTGTCTTAACAAAGGTCAGCGAAGATTTGGTCGCGCGCGGGATAGGGTTCGCTTAGGCTCTGCGCACCATGTTCCGTTCAGAGAAGCGCATTCCATGAAAATCACTGCCGTAGAATCCATCCGTTTGGAAGAATTTCCTAATCTGCTATGGGTCGAAATCCACACAGATGAAGGCCTGACGGGCCTAGGCGAGGCCTTTTATGGCCCCGAAGCGGCAGAGGCGCATCTGCATGAGATCGTAGCGCCATACCTCTTGGGCAAAGACCCGCGATTGGTTGATAAGCATTCCAAGGCGATGGTGGGGTATATCGGCTTTGCGTCCTCCGGCGCCGAGACGCGGGCCGCGTCTGCTGCGGACATTGCGCTCTGGGATATCTGGGGGCAGGCGACGAACCAACCGATCCACGGCTTGCTTGGCGGCGCTACATGGGATTCGGTCCGCGCCTACAACACTTGCGCCGGATACCAATATGTCCGCTCCGCCAAGCAGCAGAGCACCAAAAGCTTCGGCCTGCCGGGGACGGGCGCCGAGGGGCCTTATGAGGACTTGGATGGTTTCCTAAACCGGGCAGATGAAGTGGCCGAATCGCTTTTGGAAATGGGCATCGACGGCATGAAGATCTGGCCGTTCGATTATGCGGCGGAGAAAACCGGCGGCCAGTATATTTCGCCAGGCGATCTCAAGTCCGCCTTGCAACCTTTCGAAAAGATTCGCAAAGCCGTCGGCGATAAAATGGACATCATGGTCGAGTTGCATTCGATGTGGGGCCTGACGGCGGCTAAACGCATCGCCCGCGCGCTGGAAGACTACGAGCCGTTCTGGTTCGAAGACCCGATCAAGATGGATAATCTGAAAGCCGTCGCGGATTTCGCGCGTTCCACCCGTATTCCGGTCACTGCAAGCGAGACGCTTGGTTATCGCGGTCCGTTTCGGGATTTGTTTGAGCGTGAAGCTGCCGGCATTTGCATGTTTGATCTTTCCTGGTGCGGCGGCATCACAGAGGCGAAGAAAATCTGCACGATGGCGGAGGCCTATAGCCTGCCCGTCGCCCCGCATGACTGCACCGGGCCGGTCTTGCTGACAGCGTCCGTGCATCTCTCCCAGAATGCGACGAATACGCTGGTGCAGGAGGTTGTGCGGGCCTTCTATTACGGTTGGTACGACGAAATAGTCACCGCCCTGCCGCCGCTCGAGAATGGCCGCATCCGCGCGCCAGAGGGGCCGGGGCTTGGCTTGAAGCTGTTGCCAGACGTAAAGAAACGCGCGGACGCACATACCCGCGTCTCAAAGCTTTAATCTGAATCGGGGGCCGATATGCGGCACGTACTCATCACTGGCGGCGGCGGCTTTCTCGGTCGCAAGCTGGCCCATGCGCTCAACGACCGGCCAGACGTTGAAAAGCTGACGCTGTTTGATCAAGCGCCGATCAACGATGCGCCTTTGAAAGCCAATGTCATCGTCGGTGATCTGGCCGCACCGGGCATGGTGGAGCGGATCGCGACGGCGGATGTGGACGCGGTCGTTCATTTGGCTGCTGTCGTATCCTCTGGCGCTGAGGCGGATTTTGACCTTGGCATGCAGGTCAATCTTGATGGTTTACGCGCGTTATTGGAGCGTCTGCGCAGCCTCGGTACCGTGCCCAAGGTCGTGTTCCCAAGCTCCGTCGCCGCTTTTGGCGCGACGCCGCCGGTCGTCCGCGATGATACGCCGACTTGGCCGCAATCCTCCTATGGCACGCAGAAAGCCATCGGCGAGCTTCTCGTCAATGACATGAGTCGCAAAGGTTTTATTGACGGTCGGACCATGCGGCTGCCGACTGTGGTGATCCGGCCCGGTAAGCCCAACAAGGCCGCGTCATCCTTTGCGTCCGGCATTCTGCGGGAGCCATTGAATGGCGAAAAGACGGTATGTCCGGTGCGCCGCGATCTGCCGCTTTGGATCGCCAGCCCACGCGCCGTTACGGCGTCTTTGATCCATGCGCTTGAAGTTCCAGCGGAAGAATGGGCGCCTTGGCGGACAATCAGCCTGACAGGCCTCACTGTCACTGTAGATGAAATGGTGAAGGCGTTGGACCGGGCAGGCGGCGATGTCAGCCTAATTGAATGGACGCGGGACCCCGCCATTGAAGCCATCGTCGAAACCTGGCCAGCCCGTTTCGCGCCAGACCGTGCCGAGGAGATGGGCTTCCCGCGCGATCAGGGCATCGATGAGATCATTCAGGCATATAAAGAGGATGATCTTTAAGGATAACTTGCTCTTATCGGCTAATCTATCGAAATAGGAATTCCGCAAGTGCGATAACTACGAATATTCCAATGATCAAAAGGAAAAAGAAGCCCATACAGAAGAATAATTGGAATTGAAGTGACTCTCGTTTCTCTGATTTAATCACGCCTTTATTCTTTGATTTTCTGTCCGAGATTAGGTTTTTGAACGGTGAAATTTCACTATTAAGCTCCTTTAACTGAATCCATCTATCGATGATAAAATAGATCAAAATGACAGGCGGAATGAACAGGATGAATTTTCCGTCGAGAAACATTTTGCTCTGAGCCTCTCTACGCGTCAGTGGAGCTGTCCTAACAGCCGACTACCTTGCGACGGCTTGCCAGGTCGTTTTCCGGCCTTCGGCCTCGGCTTTGATCGTCCGGTCCAGGGCTTTCGACCGGATATGCAGCAACGATAGGTGCGCGGTGCGAGCATCCGGCGCTGCGCCATTTAGCGCCTCAGTCATCTCATCTTTGAGCTCAGCCCGGTCCCCTTCGCCCATGGCCGCGAGCATGGGTTTGTCTGCGGCCCCGCCGGCCAGGATCGTCACCGTGCCGCCGCTTGGCAGGCATTCGGCCGCCGCCATGGCGAGGCCGAACAGCAGGCGGGCGTTATCGAGGCCGAGTGCGAAATCCGCCTGGGCCAAGCTACCGGAGCGCGCGAAGCTTAACCGCTTGGTCGCTAACGCGCCTTCCAGCAACGCTTCCATATCCTTGCCATACCAACGTTCCTGCCCACCGCCGGACCCGAACGCAGCACGGAAAAACGACAGGCGGCCCCAGGCCTGTTTGGCGCTGTCTTTGACCATCGCCATAATATCTTCGGCTTCGGCCTTGGTCTCGCTTTCTTCCGCCAATTCCACGCCGTTATGGACGGCGCCCATTGGGCCAATAACGTCATGACACATGCGGGCGCATACGGCTTCGGCCAGTGCTGTTTCGTTGTAGTCAGGCATTGTCGCTGCGTTGCTCCTGGCTTGGATCGTTGAAGTTAAAGCGTTTCCGCGCGGGCGCGGGCCGCGCTCAAGTCTTCAGGTGTATTGATGTTGTCGAAGGCGGGCGCAAGGTCTGCCATCGGGATTTTCGACATTCCCACCAGCTTTGCGAAATGCGCAATAGACTTATCTTCGCCTGCCGAGGCTTCTGCTGCAGCCTGCCAAAGGTCAGTTCGAATGAGGGCAACGAGCCACTGTGTTCGCGTTGTCTCTGCGATTTGAATAGGCTCTGCGTCGCTACCGGCCACTAGCTGCTCGTAGGCAGCTGCATCTAAGAAAGGCGTATCCACCGGTCTCACCGCGAGCCAATCCATTCCTTCCACAGCCGCCCATTTAAGCCCGGCCGCGATGCCTGCAAGCGGCCCTGCGCCTGGGGAAACATCTGTGAGGACAGGCAAGCCAGCGACTTCTGAAGCATGGGGCGCAGGGCCGCCGGAGATCGCGATCGGTGCAGCAAATGACTGAATGGCGGCGATTGCGCGGGCCAGCAATGTTTCGCCGCCAAGCTGAATCTGCGCCTTGTCGACGCCACCCAACCTGACGGCGCCGCCGCCCGCCAGGATCAACCCAGCGCATTGAATTCGCCTGCTATCGCCCAAAGTTTCGCCCCATACGCCCTTGCTTCTAACGCCGTGCTGCCTGATATCTTATAGATCGGTTTTAAAAGGCAGATGTAAACGCCATGACGATACAACACACACCCTCCAACATGCTCACGCAGTCAGACCCGGTGATTGATCCGTTTGGCCGCGCGATCACCTATCTCCGCGTTTCCGTAACGGATCGCTGCGATTTCCGCTGCGTCTATTGCATGTCCGAGAACATGAGCTTTCTGCCGAAGAAAGATCTGTTGACGCTGGAAGAACTTGAACGCCTTTGCCGCGGCTTCGTGAAGATGGGCGTACGCAAACTAAGGCTGACAGGCGGCGAGCCTCTGGTGCGCCGCAACGTCATGCAGCTCATCAATAATCTTGGCGGCTTAATCGAGAGCGGCCATCTGGATGAACTTACATTAACGACCAATGGCAGCCAACTTGGCCGGTTCGCCGACCAGCTCTACGCCGCTGGCGTACGGCGGGTGAACGTGTCCATCGACACACTCGATAGCGTCAAGTTCAAAGAAATCACGCGCTGGGGCCGGTTGGAGCAAGTGCTTTCCGGCATCGAGGCCGCGAAGCAGGCAGGCCTAAAAATCAAGGTCAATGCCGTAGCGCTCAAAGGTGTAAACGACGAAGAGATTGACCAGATGCTGGCTTGGTGCGGCGCGGAAGGCTTTGATCTCACGCTGATCGAAGTCATGCCCATGGGCGATATTGGCGGTGAGGAACGGCTGGACCAATACTTGCCGCTCAGCCTCGTCCGTTCACGCCTCGCGAAGAACTGGACGCTGGAGGAAAGCAATCACTCCACCGGCGGCCCGGCGCGCTACTTTGATGTGAAGGAAACTGGCCAACGCCTCGGCTTCATCACGCCGCTCACCCATAATTTCTGCGAATCCTGCAATCGTGTACGGCTGACCTGCACGGGCACGCTATATATGTGCCTTGGCCAAGAGGATGCTGCGGATTTGCGGGCGCCGCTCCGCGCCTCGCCGGATGATGCGGTTGTTGAGCAAGCGATCCGGGATGCGATCGCTAACAAGCCGAAGGGCCATGACTTTGTGATTGATAGACGGCAAGGCGCCCAATCGGTCGGGCGCCATATGAGCGTAACTGGCGGATAGCGGGTATGCCTGGGGGGGATCAAAAGCTTGCATTCGTCGCTTCATCGGCGCCGTCAGCACAACGCAGCCTGAAAGAAGTCACGCGTCGCTACGACAACGTGCCGCCTGCCGAAGCAGACGTTATCGTAGCGCTCGGCGGCGACGGCTTCATGCTGGAAACGCTGCATGAGCACCACGCCAACAGCAAGCCGATCTTCGGCATGCATCGCGGCACCGTCGGCTTTCTGATGAACGCCTTCGATATCGAAGATCTACCCGCCAGAATTGCAGCGTCTAAGGCCGTCGAACTCAATCCGCTCAAGATGACAGCGACGATCTATGACGGCTCAACGATTGAGGCGCTGGCGATCAATGAAGTGTCGCTGCTGCGCGAAACCCGCCAGAGCGCCAAAATCCGCATTGTCGTAGACGGTGTAGAGCGCCTGCCGGAGCTGATCTGTGATGGCGTCCTGGTGGCGACGCCTGCCGGCAGCACGGCCTATAATCTCTCGGCCCATGGTCCGGTGGTGCCGCTCGGCGCTGGCGCGCTTTGCCTGACGCCAATCAGCGCCTTCCGTCCTCGGCGTTGGCGTGGCGCTTTACTACCGCATGGCTCGCATGTCGTGTTTGAGGTGCTCGAGGCGGAGAAGCGCCCCGTTCTCGCGGTTGCGGATTATACCGAGGCGCGCGACGTAACCCGCGTCGAAATCCGCGAAGACCTCACGCAGACCTTCACGCTGATGTTTGATCCAGATCACGACCTGGAAGAGCGGGTGCTGAAAGAACAGTTCCAAAGCTAATGAAGGAAGCGCGCTTGGCGAAGCGGGGCCTGGAGAACCGTTGGGTCCGGCTTGCGCTAACGCTCGCAATCGGGCTCGCTGGCGGATGGGTGTTCACCAAGCTTGGCACACCGTTGCCGTGGATGCTGGGCGCTTTGGCGGCGACCATGATTGCTTCTATGGCCGGGTTGCCGCTGCAGGTGCCACAGTTATTCCGGCGGCTTTGGATCATCGTGCTCGGCATTATGCTTGGCAGCGCATTCACCGCTGAGACATTTGATCACCTGCTGCATTGGGGCGGCAGCTTCCTTGGCATGATCCTCGTCGTAACGCTGGGCACGGTTCTAGCCGCATGGTTTTACAGGCGCGTCGGGCGGTTTGATAAGCACACAGCGCTCTTCTGCGCGTCGCCGGGCGGGTTGGGCGAGATGATGATTCTTGGCCCCGCGCTTGGCGGCGACGAGCGAACGATCGTGCTCTGCCACGCAACCCGGATCGTTATGGTGATGGCGCTCATTCCGCCTGCCTATGCATTGATTGAGGGCTATATTCCGCCGCCTGATCTGGGCGCTGGCGGGTCGATCTTAGGCGCCGACATGGGGGAGCTGGCGCTGCTGATCGGCACGGGCTTTGTCGGCGCCTATATCGCGAAGTTACTACGCATGCCGGCATGGCAGATGTTTGGTTCTATGACGGCGAGCGCGCTCATTCACGCAGGCGGCGTTACGGATGCTAAGCCGCCGATTGAATTAGTCGCCATCGCGCAAGCGGTGATCGGCAGCGGGGCAGGGGCGCGATTTTCAGGCGTGAAGCCGCGTGAGCTTCTGAAGCCCATGGTGCTGGGCGCGATTGCGACCGTTGGGCTGCTCGTGTTGGCCGCGGGCGCCGCCTATGTGGTCGCCGTGGCCTTAGGCTTGGATTTCCGCGCGGTGCATCTCTCTTATTCGCCAGGCGGGTTCGCTGAAATGAGCCTCATTGCGCTCACCCTTGGCATCGAAGCGCCGTTCGTCGCCGTGCATCATATGGGGCGTATTTTCATGGTGGTGATGATGGCGGGGCTTGTTGGGCGCTATCTTAAGCGGAAATCGAGCGCGCAGCAGGATTAGGCTACGCTCCGCCGCATGGACATATCCCATGGATCACCCTATATCCCGCGCCATGCAGGATACGCGTAACCCCTTAATGACGCCGTTTGTGAAGATGCACGGCCTTGGCAATGACTTCGTTGTCATTGATGCGCGCAACCGCGCCTTCCGCCCGGATGAGGCGCTGGCCGCCGCGATTGCAGATAGGCGCCGTGGCATCGGCTTTGATCAGATGCTTGTCATCCGCCCACCGGAAGACCCGCGCGCAGACGCCTTCATGTCGATCTACAACGCCGATGGCGGCGAGGTTGGCGCATGTGGCAATGGCACGCGCTGCATTGCGAAGCGCGTGATGGCGGAAAACGGCAATGATCGCGCCATCATCGAAACCGTCGCCGGATTGCTTGATGCTCGCGCTGCGCCAGAAGGCCTGGTCGCTGTCGATATGGGCAAGGTCAAGACGGATTGGCAGGACATCCCTGTGGCCGAAGCCTGCGACACGCTTCATATGCCGCTGGAACTTGGCCCGCTGAGCGACCCTGTCGGCGGCAATGTCGGCAATCCGCATGCGACGTTCTTCGTGGATGATCTCGACGCCATTGATCTCGAAACGCTCGGTCCCGCACTTGAAACTGACGCATTCTTTCCCGAGCGCTGCAATATTGGCGTCGCGCAAGTGATCAATCGCGGTCATGCGCGGCTGCGCGTTTGGGAACGCGGCGTTGGCGAGACGCGGGCTTGCGGCACAGGCGCTTGCGCTGCAGCAGTCGCGTGCATCCGCCGTGATCTGACGGACCGTGATGTGACGATTGAGCTTCTGGGCGGTCCGCTGGAAATGACTTGGCGCGCTGATGGCCACATCATCATGACAGGCCCTGCAACCAGCTCATATGTCGGCGCTTTCGATGCCGCTGAATTGATGCGGCGATGACTGAAACTTCAACTGCCGCAGAAGCGGCGGAGGTTCTGACCTTCGGCTGCCGCCTGAACGCCTATGAGTCAGAGGCGATCCGCGAGCATGCTGCGGCGGGCGGCCTCGAGAATGTGATCATTGTAAACACTTGCGCCGTAACGGCTGAGGCTGAACGCCAGGCGCGCCAAGCCATCCGCCGCGCCAAGCGTCAACGGCCGGAGGCGCGTGTTGTCGTGACAGGTTGCGCCGCCCAAATTGATCCTACGCCCTGGGCCGATATGGCTGAAGTCGATCAAGTCGTCGGCAACCTGGAAAAGCTTGAGCCAACCCAGTGGACGCCGGATGCGCTCGACGGCAGCCGTATTGTCGTGGGCGATGTCATGCGCGCGCGGGAGACGGCGGAGCATCTGATTTCTGGCTTTGGTGGGAAAGCGCGGGCCTTCGTTGAAATCCAGCAGGGCTGTGATCATCGCTGCACCTTCTGCATCATCCCTTATGGTCGGGGATATAGTCGAAGCGCGCCGATTGGCGTGATCGCGAACCAGGTGCAGGCGCTTGTAGACGCAGGCGTCGCTGAGGTCGCGTTTACCGGCGTTGATATCACATCCTATGGCGGCGATTTGCCAGGCAAACCAACGCTTGGGCAGATGACTAGGCGCGTTCTGGCTGCGGTTCCCGACCTGCGGCGTCTGCGCTTGTCGTCCATCGACCCTGCGGAAGTTGACGAGGACCTGCTGGCGCTGATCGCTGACGAGCCTCGTATTGCGCCGCATCTGCATCTTTCACTGCAAGCCGGATCAGATATGATCCTAAAGCGTATGAAGCGCCGTCACTTGACGGCAGACGCAATGCGGCTGGTCGAACAGGTCCGTGCGCTCAATCCCAATTTCGTATTCGGCGCAGACTTGATCGCAGGCTTCCCGACCGAAACCGCTGCAATGTTCCAAGATACATTGCAGCATGTGCGCTCGCTTGGCCTGACATGGCTGCATGTCTTCCCATATTCCCCACGCCCTGGCACGCCCGCCGCGCGGATGCCGCAGGTCGAGAAAGCTGTGATCAAGGCGCGCGCTGCTGAATTGCGCGGGCTTGGCGGAGAGCAGACTTCCGAGTTTTTGCAGAGCCAGGCCGGACAGATTGTTCAGCCCGTTATGGAGACTGAGACCCGTGGCCGAACCGGCCAGTTCGCAGAAATTGACCTAGCCGAACCCCAAGCCATCGGCGCGATGCCGTTGGTGCGCGTATTAGGTATCGAGAATGGACGTCTCCAAGGCGCCGTTGCCGGGAGCATCGCGGCATGAGCTGGTTTGCGAAACTCAAGCAGGGCCTTTCGCGGACGTCCGACAAGCTCACAACCGGCGTCGCCAGCGTATTCACCGGGCGGCGCTTGGATGATGCGGCGCTCGAAGAACTTGAAGACCTGCTGATTATGGCGGATCTGGGGCCGGGCGCGGCGGCGGAGCTTTCGGACAACCTCGCCAAGTCCAAATTCGGCAAGGATGTGACGCCAGAAGAAGTGCGTGAAGCGCTGGCGGATGATATTGCCGGCATGCTGGCGCCTGTGGCTGAGCCGCTGGTGATTGACGCCGCGAAGAAGCCGTTTGTGATCCTAACGATCGGCGTCAATGGCGCCGGCAAGACCACGACCATCGGCAAGCTCGCCCATAGCCTTAAAGCTGAAGGCAAGAGTGTCATGATCGCGGCGGGGGACACGTTCCGCGCCGCTGCGATTGAGCAGCTCCAAGAATGGGGAAAGCGGGCGAATGTACCTGTCATCGCTAAGGAAAGCGGCGCCGATGCGGCTGGATTGGCGTTTGAGGCGGTTGAGCGGGCGCAGGCCGAGGGCGTCGATATATTGCTGATCGACACAGCCGGGCGTCTCCACAATAAATCCAACCTCATGGATGAATTGAAAAAGATCGTTCGCGTCATCCAGAAGCTTGATGCATCAGCGCCGCACGAAACGTTGTTGGTTCTGGACGCCACCACCGGCCAGAACGGTCACGCGCAGGTGAAGACATTCAGCGAAATGGCGGATGTCACAGGCTTAGCGTTAACAAAGCTGGATGGCACGGCCAAGGGCGGTGTGATCGTGGCCCTGGCGCGCGACTACGATATCCCCGTCCGCCTCGTCGGCGTTGGCGAGCAGGCGGACGACATGCGCCCGTTCGACCCGAAGGATTTTGCTCGGGGGCTGATGGGATTTTAGGGCCGGGTTTACGGCGAGCGCCTTCTCTTCACCGCGGGCTTCCCCCTCACCCTGATCCCTCTCCGCCTTGTGGTGGGCGAGGGGACCCTCACGGAAGCCGCATCAATTCTTTCTGGAACCCTCTCCACCCATAGGGGGGAGAGGGCAGGGTGAGGGGGGAAGCTTGCGGGTTAGCGACGAATGCCTGCTTCACGCAAGGCCTAAACAATATCCGCCGGATTGACTTCGCGTTCCAGCGGTTCGCCGTTCACATAGCGCACGATGTTATCCAGGAACAGTTGATCCCACCGGTCCCGCCCGCCATCGCCTGCGAAGGATGTGTGTGGCGACAGGCGGACTTTTGGGTGCGACCAGAGCGGATCAGCTTCGGGCAGCGGCTCCGTGTGAAATACGTCTAGCGCCGCTTCGCTGACCGTCCCGTCGTCTAGCGCTTGGATCAACGCAGCATCGTCGATCAACGCACCGCGGGCGATGTTGACCAGCACGGCTCCGGGCTTCACTTGGCGGAAGAAGTCTGCATCCGCAAACCCGCGGGTCGTGTCCGTCAGGGAGCAGGCGACGACGATGATGTCGGCATCGGCTGCGAACTTCCCGGCGTCTTCAAGCATGCCAACACGTGCGATCTTGTCATCTGCGGTTTGGCTGCGCCGGATCACGTCGATCTTAGCGCCGAAAGCATTCGCCCGCGTCGCCAGAGCCTCGCCAATGGGGCCGTAACCGATAATCAGCCAGCGCGTGCGGGAAATCTCGCGAAAGGGCGTGGTTTTCCAGGCTTTGGCGGCTTGTTGCTCAGCTTGCAGGCGAAGCGGGTGGAGTATGCCCATCACCTGCGCCATCACATATTCCGCAATCGCAACGCCTTGCGCGCTCGAATTACAGACGCGGATGCCTTTGTCTGAGGCTTGTTTATACATCGGGTGATCAAGCCCGGCGTTGAAGGTCTGCAGCACGTCCAGGCGTTTGAGCTGCGTCACCATCTCGAATGCCGGTTTCGTCGCTCCAAGCGCATGAAGGTGGCTGGAGAACCATAGATAATCCGCCTCAACCTCGCTCGCCGGAACCTTCTTGCCGCCGATGTTGAACTGCGCCTCCTTATCGAAGGTGATCACCTCAATATCGAGGCCGAGCGCGTTTAGTTGCGCGCCGATATGGTCGTAGGAGCCGTCATACATGGCGACAGTGGCAGTCATGAAATTCTCCTGGTCGGCGCGCTATTTAGTGAGCAACACGCCAGATTCGGTAAGGGCGTCGATATCCGCATCGCTGTAACCAACTTCGGCCAGCACTTCGCGGGTGTGGGTTCCAAGCGCTGGGGCGCCGTGTTTGATCTCCGCTGGCGTGCTTTCAAAGCGAGCGGCAGGGCGGGCCTGGCGGAGGCGGCCCGCTTGCGGGTGATCATATTCAACGACTGATCCGCTCGCTTCCACCTGCTCATGCTGGATCATCTGCGCGCGCGTCAGCACGGGCGCGGAGGGAACACCGGCTTTATCCAGGATTTCCAGCCATTCAGCAGCGGGCCGTTCCAGCAGCGCTTCCTGGATCAACTCAAGTCGTTCGTTGGCGTTTTGATCACGGAGCGCTGGGGTGGCGAAGCGCGGATCATCCAGCAGATTTTCGCGTCCGCTAGCCTTGCAGAACGCCTGCCATTGCACATTCGTCATAGTGGAGACGCTGATGTAGTCAGTTTGGGTTTCATAAATCAGGTCGATGAAGGTGGCGGCCCGCGCCTGTGTGATTTCCTGGCCAACGAAGGTTTGGCTGTTCATATCAGACGACCAAAGGAACGCGATCACGCTGTCCAGCATCGAGACTTTGACATGCTGGCCTTCACCTGTTTTCGCCCGGCCCGCCAGCGCCGCCGTGACGGCCTGCGCTGCGGTAACGCCTGTCAGCTTATCCGGCACAATCGTGCGGATCAGGCGGGGGCGCTCGGTGTCCGAACCGCCTTGGACAGACGCCAAGCCGGAAAGCGCTTGGATGATTGGATCATAAACGGGCTTGTGCGCGAGCGGCCCATTCTCGCCCCAGCCGCTCATCGAGACATAGATCAGATCCGGCTTGATCGCCCGCAATTCCGGCTCGCCAATGCCCAAACGATCGACGACGCCGGGGCGGAAATTTTGGATGAAAACATCTGCCGTCGCGACCAGTTTCTTGATTGCTTCCAAGCCTTCTTTTGATTTTAAATCAATGATAACCGATCGTTTGTTGCGATTATTATTTAAGAATGAGGCGCGCATGCCTTGCTCGCCTGGGCCGGCATTGCGGGTGTGATCTGGGCGTTCCGGCGCTTCGATCTTGATAACGTCAGCGCCCTGGTCTGCCAGCATCATCGTGGCGAATGGGCCAGCGATGACGCCCGTAACGTCAATCACGCGATAGCCGTTTAACGGTCCTGGCATGTTGGAAATCCTGGCTTCAATTAGACTTGGCGGGGAACCGGCGTTAGCACGGCCTTACCAGCGAAATGGGCCTTCAAGTTATCATAGACAAGGTCGCCCATGGCGCGTCGGGTCTCGACAGTTGAGCTGGCGATATGGGGTGTCAGCACGACATTCTCCATCGCCATTAGCTCAGCTGGTACGTCTGGCTCGCCGTCAAACACATCCAGAGCGGCGCCAGCGATACGACCATCCTGCAAGGCTTTGACCAGCGCTTTCTGGTCAATAATCGGTCCGCGTGCGGTGTTGATAATGTATCCAGCCGGGCCAAGGGCGTTTAGCACGGCGTCATCAACCAATCCACGGGTGGCGGCGCCGCCTTCGCAGGCGACTAGCAGCATGTCGCTGGCTGCCGCCAGGTCAAGCAAAGTCGGATAGCTGCGATAGGCGAGGTCGCCCATGGGCTTTGTGTCATGGAAGGCGATATTCAAGCCGAATACTTCTGCCCGGCGCGCAACCGCCATGCCGATCCGACCGAGGCCGAGAATGCCAAGCCGCTTGCCGCGTACCGTCGTGCCAAGGTCCATCCGGCGTTCTTTCCAGGTTCCTGCACGCAGGAAGCGCTCGGACTCGCCGATACGGCGCGGCGCCATCAGGATGAAAGCCATGGCGAGATCGGCCACATCGCCTGTCAAGACTTCCGGCGTATGGGTAACGATCACGCCTTTAGCCTGCGCTGCGGCTACGTCTGTCGCATCAAATCCAACACTATGCGATGCAATGATCTCCAGGTTGTCGAGCGCATTGATGAGCGCCGCATCTGGCCCCTGCATGCCGCCTGCGACGATGCCCCGAATGTTCGGGCCGATCTCGCGCAATATGCCCTCCGGGTCGCTTGGCGCAACGAAATCATGGACGGTGTATTCGGCTTTAAGGCGGTCAGTCAGAAAGGGCGGTACTTGGGCAACCTGCAACAACTCGATCACGCAACTAGGCTCCTCGAATGAGGTAGGGGAATTGAACGCCTCTACTTTGACGGCTCCGCTATATCGGGACAAGTGCGGGGGCGTTGGCAATGCCAGATCGGCGGCATACCATTCTGGCGGGATAGTTTTGAGGGAGCCCGTCATTATGCCGACGATTTCACCCATAGACGCCTCATTCGGCGCCCGCGTCAACGATATTAAACTTGGCGCGATGAGCGATGCCGAATGGCGCACAATCGAAGCCGCATTCAATGAGTTCGGCGCATTGGTGTTTCCAGAACAACATCTGAGCGATGATGAGCATATCGCCTTCTGCGAGCGGTTCGGACCGATAGAGATGCTGCGCGGGGATGGCGAAAAGGCCGCCCGCATCTCCAATAAGCGTGCTGGCGGTGGGGTTATGACGCCAGAAGAAAAACGCTTCCAGGCGCTTCGTGGCAATGAAGGCTGGCATACGGATAGCTCCTACATGCCGCTTGCGGCCAAGGCGTCTGCGCTTGCGGCAGAAATCACGCCGCCTTCAGGCGGTGAGACTGAATTGGCAGATATGCGCGCAGCTTACGACGCGCTGGATGACGCCATGCGGAAGCGGATCGCTGATTTATCGGCATTCCATTCGCTATATCAGTCCCAAGCGAAAGCCGGATACACATTCAAAACGGGCGATGGCTATGGCTACCATACCGAAGGCGCGCCGTTACGGCCCCTGGTGAAAGTTCATCCGGCGACTGGGCGGAAGTCCTTGTTCATTGGCCGTCACGCCTACCGGATACCGGGGATGGATGATGCTGAAGCGCAGGAATTGCTTGATGGATTGTTGGATTTCGCTTGCCAGGCGCCCCGCACCTACGCCCATGCGTGGAAGCCGGGCGATCTGATGATCTGGGACAATCGCTGCATTCTGCACCGCGCTTGCCCGTATGATTATAATGAGCCGCGCGTGATGCGTCATGTCCGCGTCTCTGGCGACCCTGCGACGGAAACCGCACCTACCGGCGCCGATGACCGCGCAGATGCATTCGAGCCAAGCGCAGCCAACGCCTGAAGTGAGGAAGTCCAAATGAACGAAATGTCCCCGCTCCCACTAACGCGGGAAGCCTTCGAAGCCGGAATGGCCGAGTACCGTGCTGCAGGAGCCGCCCGCGCCGACGCTATTGGAAATCGTGGCCCACTGCGCCTAGACGCAAACGGTAAACTCGATGCGAATATCCTCAGCGCCTATTGGGAGCACGGCTACTACATTTTTGAGAACGTGATCGATGCTGAAGAAATATCGGCGCTTCGCCAAGATGCGCAGGTGATGATCGAACGCGCGCCCGTGACCAGAGATGCGAAAGTGGACGCCAAGGGCCGCCCGGCGATGGGCCTGGACCACGCCCGCAGCCCGTATGTTTTCGCAAAACCGCTTGGCGATCCTTGGGGCGGCACAGGCCAGCTTGGCGGTAGGCATCCTTCCAAAATGTCAGAACCTGAGGCGGCTAAGGACGCGCCGCAGGATGTCGTGTTCCTGATGCGCGGCATGTGCCAGGAAATGCCTTCAGCGCTTCGGCTCTATGGCCATCCGGAGATCCTTGCGGTTGCCGAAGCAATCAATGGCGCAGATTTTGTGCCGTTCAACGACGCTATCTTTGTGAAGCAGCCGGGGCTCGGTGGGTCCGTTGCGTGGCATCAAGATGGCGTCACCCATTGGGATGCGCCGAATTGGGATGAAGGCATTCACGGCTTCAATTTCCAAGTTCAGCTCTATCCTGCGACGGTTGGCAACTGCCTCTGGGTCGTGCCTGGATCGCACAAGCTTGGCCGGGCGGATATTAAAGGCATGGTCGCCGCGAATGACGGCTGTGATCAGCTTCCAGGCGCTGTGCCGTTGGTTTGCGGGGCTGGAGACGTCACCATCGTCAACCGGCAGATGCTGCATGGCTCTTTCGCCAATAGCTCGCCGGATTTACGGATTTCGATCACGTTTGGCTTCCACCGACGAACGTCTGTGCTCGGCGCCAAGGCGGCGCTCAGTGTTGAATCAAGCACGGTTTATGACGCGCAAAATATCCACGACCGCGCCGCTGTCATCGCGGTCGCCATTGATGCGCGGAAGCAGGCGTTCCCAAAAGAGGCGCCTTACAGCTACCAGCCCTTTGTAGGCCAGGAAGACGCCTATCGGTTCAATGACGCGACATTCGATAGTGTGATCCGTGACTACAACACGAAGGATTTATCGATTTAGTCCCGCAACTCAGCACACGCCTTCTGAATACGTTCGCCGCCGCGGATCAGATCTTCGGTGGAGGCGACGAAGCTGGCGCGGAAATAGGGGCTTAGGCCGTAAGCCGAGCCTTGGACGACGGCGACGCCTGCGTGATCTAGCAAATACAGCGTGAAGTCAGCGTCTGTTTCGATGCGTTTGCCGTCTGGCGTCAGCTTGCCGATGGTTCCGGCACAGCTGCAGAAGCAATACATCGCGCCTTCGGGGAGGTCGCAGTAGAGGCCGTCCGCTTTGTTCAGTGCTGCGTATAGGATATCGCGGCGGCGTTGCAGGTCTGCGGTGCGTTCTTTGATGATGGATTGATCGCCGGTCAGCGCTTCAATCGCGGCTGCTTGGCCCATGGCAGAGGAACCGGCTGTCGATTGGCTCTGCATTTTGGCCGCATTGGCGATGATGTCCTTGGGGCCGCCTGCATAGCCAACGCGCCAGCCTGTCATGGAAAACGCTTTGGAGACGCTATTGATCGTCACCGTGCGGTGAAACAGCTTTGGCTCCACGGCGGCGATGGTATGGAAATCGCGGTCGTCGAAAATCAGGTGCTCATACACATCATCGGTGATGACATGGACATGGGGGTGCCGCAGCAGCACGTCGGCGATGGCTTGCAGCTCGTCCTTGGAATAGACGACGCCTGCAGGGTTGGAGGGCTGGCAAAGCATCAGCCACTTCGTCGAAGGCGTAATCGCCGCGTCAAAATCTTCCGCCGCCATACGGAATCCGCGATTCTGCGGGCAATCGACGAAGACAGGCGTGCCGCCTGCAAGCTGGACCATATCAGGATAGCTCGCCCAGTATGGTCCAGGAATGATGACTTCATCCCCGGCGCCGACGCTTGCCATCAGCACATTGAACAGCACTTGCTTGGCGCCAGAGCCGACGCAGATTTCATCTAAGCCATAGTCCAATCCGTTGTCGCGCTTGAACTTCAACTGGGCGGCCTGGCGCATGCCGAGCGTGCCATTGATCGGCGTGTAGCGTGCTTCATCCCGGTCCATCGCCTGCATGACGGCCCATTTGACCGGCAGCGGCGTCGCGAAATCGGGCTCGCCCGCCGTCAGCTTCACGATGTCTTTGCCTTCCGCCACAAGCTCCCGGACGCGTTGGGTTGCGAGCTGGCTGGGTGAGGGCTTGAAGCGGCTCATGCGGGGGGCGAAGAAATTGCTGCGGTCAGTCATTTGGAGCGGCGTTCCTGCTGTCGGAGATTTCAGTTAGAATTTGCCCCGATTCAAACAAAGGAACAAGCGATGGCGCGCATCATCACTCTGGGCGGCGCCCAGATGGGACCGATCCAACTGGCCGATAGCAGAGAAGCCGTAATTGGGCGGATGCTCGAATTGATGGCGAAGGCTCATGCCAAGGGCGTTGAGTTGATCACATTCCCCGAATTGGCGCTGACGACGTTTTTCCCGCGCTGGTATCATGAAGACTGGGACCATGTGGATGAATGGTTCGACGCTGAAATGCCTGGCCCAACCACGCAGCCTTTGTTCGACGCCGCCAAGAAATACGGCATGGGCTTCTATCTGGGCTATGCCGAGAAGTTTGAGGACGAGACAGGAACGCGGCGCTTCAACACATCTATTTTGGTTGATAAGGCGGGCAAAATCGTCGGCAAATACCGCAAGGTCCATCTGCCGGGGCATGTGGAATATGACGACAACCTGCCTTGGCAGCACCTGGAGAAGCGCTATTTCGAGGTCGGCGATCTTGGCTGGCCCGTGTGGCGCACGATGGGCGGCGTCATGGGCATGGCGCTCTGCAATGATCGGCGCTGGCCCGAAACGTACCGGGTTATGGGCTTGCAGGGCGTCGAATTGGTGATGCTTGGCTACAACACGCCGACGGGCAACAGCCGGGGGCCGGAAGCGCCGCATCTCCGCATGATGCATAACCATATGTCGATGCAGATGGGGGCATATCAGAACGGAACCTGGGTCGTTGGCGTCGCGAAGGCTGGCAGCGAAGATGGGTTCGAGTTGATGGGAGGCAGCGTGATCGTGGCGCCCTCTGGCGAGATTGTGGCGCAGGCTCGCACCTTGGGCGATGAGGTGATCGTTGCGGATGCGGATTTAGACGCCTGCACCTTCAATAAAACGACGATCTTCAATTTCGCTGCGCATCGACGGCCAGAGCATTACGGCATTATCACGGGCCAAGCAGGCGCCACGCCGCCGCCGGAAGACTAATCCCATGCGCCGCATCCTGATCATCAATCCAAACAGCACGGAAAGCTGCACTGCCGCCATTGACCGCGCGGCGGAACCATTCCGCACGCCCGGACTGGAGATCGTCGCGGAGACGGTGACGGCTGGGCCAATAAGCGTTGCGAGCATGGCGGATCATGCGCGGGCGCAAGGGCCGTTGATCGACCATATTTCGGGCTGGAATGATCCGGCGGATGCACTTGTGATCGCCTGTTTCTCTGATCCCGCATTGCCAGCGGCCAAAGAAGTGTCTGGCAAGCCCTGCTTCGGATTAGGCGAATCTGGGATGTTGGCGGCAATGCAGCGGGGCATGCGCTTCGGCATCGTCGCATTGGCGGAAGCTTCGGTTGAGCGTCAACAGCGCCGTGTCGCGGAACTCGGCCTCGGCGCACGCTATGCAGGCAGCCGCGCCGTGTCGCTTTCGGTGCCGGAACTGGCGGACGCTGGCCGAACCGTCGCCGCGATGGCGGAAGCGGGACGCATGCTGATCGAGCGCGACGGGGCGGATGTCATCGTCATGGGCTGCGCCGGAATGGCGGATTATCGCGATACGCTCGCTGACGCCGTTGGCGCGCCAGTGGTCGAGCCGACGCAGGCTGCGATTGCCTCAGCGGTCGGTGCTGCGTTGCAGGGCTGGTAGCTCAGGCGCCCAGCATTGTTTTGGCGTCACGCCATAGTTCGGGCAGCAGTGTTTCAGCAGATTGCGCTTGCGCCAGTCCGGCGGATTGTCCGGCCCAGGCTTGGATACGGTCAATATCGCCGGCCTTAGTTCCAGTATCGCGCATGCCTTGAGTTAAAGCGCGCTGGACAGGATAGGGCGCTGGGTCTGGAGCATCTGATCCGGCGGCGGCCTTGGCGTATCCGGTTGCGATGCTGCGTCCAGCCCGGCCAGAGAATGCGCGGGTCAGCATGGTGTCTTCTGGCGATGCGGCGCCGATGGCGTCTGCCCAAGCTGGCGCCAAGTTGGCTTCAGGTGTGCGTAACAGGCCAGTGCCAATTTGAACGGCAGATGCGCCAAGCGTCAGCGCGGCGGCGATCCCACGGGCATCCGCAATCCCGCCCGTCGCAACAACGGGGACTTCGATGGCGTCCACAATAGCGGGCAGTAGCGCGAAGAGGCCGATGGATTTGTCTTCCGCGTCGCCTGCATCAAACGCGCCGCGATGGCCGCCAGCCTCAGCGCCCTGGGCGACAACGACATCAGCGCCTGCAGCCTCCGCCGCCCTTGCTTCCGCAACGGTGGTGACGGTCGCGAACCAAGCGATGTTTCGGGCTTTCATTTCGGTAACGAAAGCGGGTGGATAAACGCCCATGATGGAGGAGATTATGCTTGGCCCAGCGTCCAGCATCGCCGCGCATTGGGCGTCGAAATCTGGTCCTGCACGGTCCGGCGCGTCAACTTCTACCGTCGGCCCCCAGGTTTCCAAGAAGGTGCGGATGGCAGTTTCGTTGCTTGCATCCCGAATAGGCGGTGGATCGGGTATCCAGAGGTTCATTTGAAATGCGCCGTTGGATGAGGCGCGGACTTGGCTCGCCCAGGCCCTGATCGCATCTGGCTGCATCAGCAGCGCGCCACATGCGCCCAAGCCGCCAGCGCGGGCGACGGCGGCGGCGAGCGGGGCAGGGCAGGCGCCGGCCATCGGCGCCATCAAGATAGGCATCGCGAGACCAAAGCGTTCGGCGAAGGCTTCGGCCCGTTCGATGTTCGTCTGCATTTCAGATCGCTCCCAACTAAAACACGCCCGCTTCAAGTCCCGCAGCCATGGTAAGCCCTAGCTCTTCACATTGCGCATCGAAGGCTTTTTCATAGGTTCCGCGCATGATCAATGGCGCTTGGACGGCTCGCCAGTTCAAGCCCGTGACGATCTTCTCGATCGCGAATTTCGTCCCATCGCCGCCATTTTGCCCAGCTCGGATATACAGCGCATAGGGCAGGCCATCCGTTTTCTCGATCATGCCGTAGTAGCAACGATCAAAGAAATCCTTCAGCGCGCCGGACATATAGGCCAAATTTTCCGGCGTCCCAAGGATCAGCCCATCGGCAGCCAAAACATCATCCGCTACAGCGTCGAACGTCAATTTCACTTGAACATCAATGCCCGCAATATCTTCATGCGACGCTCCCCGCCGCACGGCATCCAGCAGGGATTGCGTGTTCGGCGACGGCGCATGGGCGATGATGAGAAGGCGCTTCGACACTTAAAGTCTCGCCCCAGCGTTGATTGGCTTCGTTAAAATGAGCGGCGCAAGCGTATCGCAAGACCGGTGTTATCGACGACTTCATCGGCGATCCTAACCTCGCCTTCAAGGTCAAGTGCAGTATTGCCCGTCAGTTGAAAGCGCATGCCACCAAGAAGCTTTGCTGAAACGGGGTCCCGGGCGGCGCTGCCGAGGCCAGGCTCTTCCTTGAAGCTATAGCGCCCTTCGATGCCCACCATCATCGAAATGCCGCCAAAGATTGGCGCTCGGTACTGCGCCAGGAGTTCGGTATTACGGGCGCTTAGATGCTCTGTCGGCGTTCCTTGAATTTCGAGCCGCGCTTCGGAAATGTTGGCGGATAGCGTGAACTCGGCTGTGGCTTTGCCGAACTCGAGATAATAGTAGGCGAAGGGGCTGATTTCGCCGCTTTCGAGCGCTAGATCAGCCTTGGCGCCGAAGGCCTGAACATCCCCTGCGTCGTAGCTATAGGTCCCGGCTAGGCCTAGATAGAATCCAGGCAAAGTCCCGGGCGCTGCTTGATAGGCGCCATAAACCTCAACTGATCCACCGCGCGCTGACACTTCCGTAAAGAAGAAGCCTGCGCCGAAGTCACCGTTCGTTTCTCGGCCCTCAAGCACGCCACCAAATGCAAAGTTCCCCCAAACTAAGTCCACACCGATTTCTGGGCCGATGCTTTCGAGGTCAGACGGGGTTGAGCCGCCGATAGAATTTCGTTCTTCACGGTCGAGCGATGCGCCAGCATAGATTTCGCCAGTCACCGGTTCGCTTCTGGCTGGAATGACAGGCGTTGCAGCTAATAGAAACGAGCATGTGAGGGTAAGAGCGACAGATGCGCAGTTAATTGCGCGAAACTTCGAAAACGCCAAAATCCCCTCCGCTCACCATCCAAAACCATATTTAAGCGATGGTAGGTCAGGAACTGGACCAGTTGGATAGGGTTTTATTTGAACCCAGCCAGGGAAAATACTCAAATGTTAAATACACATGCGCCCGGGTTAGGGCTTGCGCACAAGTGTTGCGGGCGTCCAGCGCGCCCGTCGTCTAGCCTTCCGGCCAGCGGCGTCTTCCGCGCCATAGTCAGCTGACGCTGCAGGCGTTGAGAAGGCGTCAGCGTTGTCGAGGACATTGATGTTCAGCGTCGCATATCCATTGCCAGCGTCATTGAAGAACGCGCCCATATTGGCGCCGCAGTTGTTGCACACCATGAAGTCCGCTGTACGAAGGCCAAACTGGTACTGATTGAGCGCGCCTGCATCGGCTTCAATCACGGCGGCGCCATCCGGGTCTGTCATCGTGCGTGCGCCATGTTTGCGGCAGAAGGTGCAGTTGCATTCGCGGACAGGCAGGTCGGATGCAGAGGAAGCGCTCTTGAATGTGAGGCGCAGTTTGCCGCAATGGCAGCTGCCTTTGAATTCCTGCATAGCGAAGGCTGTCACTTCGGATCGTGGACGTTGCGAAACGCTAAAGCTGTCCCGCTCATAAAGAAAGGGCCGGCGCGCTGTTGCGCGACCGGCCCTTAAGATATCGCTCCGCAACGCATCAGCACGTTGCAGGGCAGCCTATTTTCAGGCTGCGGCTTCCTCCGCGTTTTCTTCCACGCCGAGGGAAGCTTTAATCACGGAGATGAATTCTTCGATCTGCTGGCCATCAACCAAGCTCAGAAGCGCGCCATCGACATTGTACCCAGCTTCGACGATCGATGCGCCAGCGGCCTCAACCTTTTCACGGGCTTCTTCGGCGACGCTGAGCGAACGGCCAGCTGCAGCTTCTGCAGCGACTAGAACGAGGCCGGCGTCCTCGGTCAGAACGACTGGCTTGCCAGCGTCCATCATGCCTTTGGTCACGCGGATCGCATGGGCGTTCTGGGTGAGGTTTAGGGTTGAGCGGCTGCCGCCCGGAACGAACAACATGTCAAAGCGGCTCGGCAGCACATCGCTGATTTTTTCGTCCACAAAGAAGTTGTGGCCCCAACCGCCGTCATGCCAACCGTTGGCGACGCCAACTTCTGGGGAAACGATGGTGGTCTGTGCGCCAGCGGCGACGAGCGCCTTCTGGATGTCCGTCATGTGCTCTTCATTGAAACCAGACGCGACCATGATCGCGATGCTCTTACCAGAAAGCGGCTTATTTCCTAGCATGCTATGCTCCTTTTTCTTGTTGTAGCGTCGCGCATAGCTCATCCGGGGGAGTGGACGAGCGCACTGGCTACACCCGAAGAACACGGGCGCATCCGCTGTGGCGCGGCGGCGTTGAATTTGGCGTCCCGCAGCGAACAAACACAAGGCACGGTGCGGGCCGGAAAATTGGAAAAGGCTGAAAAAGCGGCTTATGACGCGACCGCTAGAGAAAGACTTTCCCGTGCAAACCGGATGTCTATAAGTTAAGTGCAGCACAGCATTTTTACAAGGCTTACGCCCTGCGGCTTCCAGCCGCTGCTTGCCCTCAAGTTCGTATCTGTGGCGGCTTATTTATCCACAAGACCAGCAATCCGCAGGCGCAGAGCATTCAGTTTAATGAAGCCTTCGGCGTCCTTCTGATCATAGACAGTATCAGCCTCAAACGTCGCGTAATCGGCATTATAGAGGCTGTTTGGCGATTTGCGGCCGACAACGCTTGCGACGCCCTTCAGTAGCTTAACGCGCACGACGCCGTTGACGCGCTCTTGGCTCTTATCAATCGCCGCCTGCAGCATTTCCCGCTCCGGCGCAAACCAAAAACCGTTATAGACGAGCTCCGAGTATTTCGGCGCAATCTCATCCTTCAAATGCATTGCGCCCTTATCGAGCGTGATAGATTCAAGCCCGCGTCGCGCCGCAAAGAGAACCGTACCGCCTGGCGTTTCATACACGCCGCGGGACTTCATGCCGATGAAGCGGTTTTCCACCATATCCAACCGGCCAATGCCATGCTTGCCGCCAAGTTCATTCAGTTTGGTCAGCAAAGTCGCCGGCGACATGCGTTGATCATTGATGGCGACAGGATCGCCTTTTTCGAATGCGATTTCGATGTATTCAGGCGTATTCGGCGCTGCTTCGGGGGCGACAGAGCGGGTGTACATATCCTCATCCGCCTCGACCCATGGATCTTCGAGCGCTTTGCCTTCATAGGAGATGTGCAGGAGATTAGCGTCCGTCGAGTAGGGCGCCTCGCCGCGCTTGTCCTTGGCGATCGGGATTTGCCGTTCTTCGGCATATTGCAGCAGCTTTGTGCGGGAATTCAGGTCCCACTCTCGCCAGGGAGCGATGACTTGGATGTTTGGGCTGAGCGCATAGTAGCCAAGTTCGAACCTGATCTGGTCATTGCCTTTGCCCGTCGCCCCGTGCGAGACGGCTTGCGCGCCAGTCGCTTCCGCAATCTCAATTTGCCGCTTGGCGATCAGCGGGCGGGCGATTGAGGTGCCGAGCAGGTATACGCCTTCATAAATCGCATTGGCGCGGAACATCGGAAAAACGAAGTCACGGACGAACTCTTCACGCAGATCATCAATAAATATTTCTTCCACACCCATGGATTCGGCTTTGAGGCGCGCTGGCTCCAGCTCCTCGCCTTGTCCTAGATCAGCTGTGAATGTAACGACATCGGCCTCATAAGTCTCTCTTAACCAATGCAAAATGACGGATGTATCAAGCCCGCCCGAATATGCCAGAACGACTTTATTTACGCTGTTAGCCATGGAGTTAGCCTGTCTGTTGCGATTGGTTTTTGGTGCGGAGAGATATCCTACAGATGATCCACTTTGTACACCGTTCCGTAAAAGAGGAAAAAGTCTTTGATTCTCATGAGTTAAATGTCGTATGCATAAACTTATCGTCCAATAGGGGTTGGAACGATGGCTAAGAACGCGGCGCAAGACGCTCGCGGCGAACCGGCGACACATAAAGCCGGAGCGGGCAAGACGCAACGCCCATCTGCATCAGCAGGTGGTTGGACTGTTGCTGTGGCCGCACCATCCAGAATTTGCAATGCCCTATTGAAAGCTGGCCGCGCTGCGGGCGTGATCCAGACTGTTAGAAAAACGACAGATCAAGCTGTAGTTGATCCCACCAAGCGCGAACGGTTGACGCTGAGCCGGTGTGACGCCGTGATTATCAGCGGCGCCTATGATAAAGCGCGCGCACGCACATTCGCCGCCAGCGCACTCAAAGCGCCGACATTGTTCATTTCGGACCAAGACGAGCCAGCGCATGAGAATGACGCGCTTGCGGCCGGTGCGCATACCTCGATGCTGGCTAGGGACTGTACGCCCAGCAGTCTGCGTAGTGCGTTACAGAACGCCAAAGTAGCGTTTGACCTGCAACGGCGCTGGGTCGAAGGTGAAGGGCGTCTCGAACGCGCAGTACAAACAGTCGCTGCCGCTAGGCGGGACCGGCTGACATTCTTGAATCATATTGGCCACGAGTTCCGCACGCCTTTGAACGCGGTAATCGGCTTCGCAGACGTTCTGGCGCAGCGCGCTGAGGACGACGGCGCTGTGATCGACGACACGATGCGGGAATATCTCGCACATGTTCGGGCCAGCGGCGGGGATATGTTGGCGCTGATTGAAGACCTGATGCTTCTGGCCCATAGCGAAAGCTTGGCCGCGACGGTGCTGCGCCCCTATGGCTGCAGTGAGCTGATTGAGGATTGTCATCGCGCCGTCGAAGAAGTGATGCTGAACGAGACTGCAGAACTAGCTCAAGTTGGAAGCATAGCTGGATTTGTGCGCTGCGATCAGCCGATGATCGTGCAGTCCATGCGCGCGTTGACCCGTGAAGCGACAGCGTTTGGGCCAACGGATGTGACGCTCATCGCAAAGCGCTTGGGGGATCATATTCAAATAGGCGTGGCCTGCCCTAAAGGGTGGGTGGACCCAGAATCTGGCATCTCGCAGGCTGTTCCATGGCCGAAGTCGTCTACGTTGAATCGCGATCTAAGTTTGGCCTTGGCGCTTGCGGATAGTGTTGCGCAGTTGCAGGGCGGGTCGCTCGTTCTTGATGCGACGGAAGACGCAGAGGTGTTCGCGGGAATTTTCTTGCCAATTGAAGGCGCTGCCGCAGCCTAACGCATTCTGCGCTGCAGCCAGACGTTTGCGAGAATCCGGCTCAATACCATCGCAGCGCCAGCGGCTGCCGCGCCGGGCAGGCCAACTGGCATAATCAACACCCACAAAATCAGCATGATCATGAGTGTTTCGAGCAAGGTCGCCATCGCGATTGGCTGCGTGCGCCGGTCATGGGTCAACCTGGCCCTGATCCACATGAACCAAAGCGTTACGGCCGGATAGAGCGTCAGCGCGGCGAGGGCTTCCATAGCGGGATCAGTCAACGCGCTCGGCAAATTCATGAGGTTGGCGAAGACCCAAGGCCCGGCGGCGGTGAACGCTAAAACTGTTAGAATGGCCGTCAACACAAAGCCAAGACTGACAGCGAACTTGGCCAGTGCTGGCCGGTTGCTTTCATCCCGGCCTAAGAATGCGATCACCGGCTCCTGGTAGCTTGTCGCCAACGCCCGCGCGACAAAGTTGACGCCGTGTGCGACCGGGAATGCGGCAAGGGCGACGGCGGCGTCTTTGGCTTTCGCCAGCCCAGCTGTGACAAGGGCGCTGACGGCGAGATTCAGCATCATCATGATCGTTAGCGGCCAATAGAGCTGCCAGAACGCAGCGAACGCGAGCGGCGCCTCTGTACTCGTCCCGGCTCTCAGCGCTTTGATTGCGCCAGTCGCCATGATCCGCGCAGCGACCGCCTCTGCAATTACGCCAAGGGACAATGCCAGCGCGCCAGCCTCAGCGCCCGTTAGGACGCCAGTTTCGGCGAACAGGGCTGCGGCTCCGGAAAGAACCGCCAGCCGGATGCCGGTGCCGTATGCAACCCTTCGCGTCGCGCCTTGTCGGATCATCACGGCCTGATAAAAGCGCCGCATCCCGATCGCCGCGGGCCACGGCAGCAGCCAAAGATAAGCCTTCGCCGCCAAGGCCGAGAGATCAGGCGGCACGCCGACGATGTCTTGCAGGATCGTCTGCATCAGCGGCGTGGCGGCGAGGATTGTGTTCAGCCCAAGTGCGAGCAGGCAGAGCGCCACTGAGTACCGACGCATAGTCACGTAGCTCGCGTCATCGCTTGCGAGCCTGAGCGTCGCCGGCGTTATGTTGACGGTCGGCGTCTCGGAAAACCACGCGAGTGCAATGGCGGCGCCAAGGGCGGCCAGGTTCGCTGTGACATCTGGGAGCGCTGCGACAGCGACCGACACGACGGGAATTTCCACCCCCATAATCGCCCAGGTCAACGCCAGCGGAGACCAGAAAGCCAGGATTTTCCTTTGTGTTAGCGCCTCAGCCATAGCGGCGGAGGTTGGGGCCATGCCGCTTCAGCCAGACCTCTGCCTTCTGCCAATTCGGATCAAGCTTGGCCACGAGCTTCCAGAATTTTGGACCGTGGTTCATATGCCGAAGATGGGCGGCTTCATGGGCGGCTAAGTATTCCAGCACATAACCCGGCGCCATCGCCAATCGCCATGAGAACGAAAGCTTTCCGGTACTGGAACAACTGCCCCAGCGCGTCTTCTGGTCACGAATGGCGAGACCTGTGACTTGAAGGCCGAGTGTGGCGGCATGGCGTTCTGACGCTTCCTTGAGCGCCCGCCTAGCCTCAGCCTTCAAGAATTTTTCTAATAGATTTGGCAGGAGCTCCGCCGTTCCGCTGACGATGATGGCTGCATCTGTCAGCCGGACGGGATCTGGCGCGGAAGGATCATGGATAATTTCGCGCAAAGTTCCGCGGACAGGGATTTGCGCACCGTCTGCGAAGGGCGTGCGCTTAACGGACTCGGCCTTGCGTGCTTCGACCCAGCTCGCCCTGGACTTCAGGAACCGCCGCGCTTCGGGCAGCATTGCCCGGCTCGGCGCCGTTAGCGTGATAGAGCCGCCGACGCGATCAACTTTGATCGATATCCGTTTCGCCCGGCCATCTACGCGAATGCGCACGTCAGCAGCAGCGCCGCCGACGTCAAGACGTTCAAAGCCGCCAGTCGACGACATAACCCGGCAGCTCCTCGTCAATATCGCTCAGATCCTCTTCGGAAATCACCTTGAAACGGACAGATATGCCCGCATCATGCACTGTATCCGGTGAGCCTGACACGAGGGGATGCCAGTCCGCTAGGTCATCGCCATTGGCGATCAGGCGGTAGGCGCAAGTTTGCGGCAACCAGGAAAGCGCCAACAGGTTCGGTACGCTTTTGAGATCAATACAGTCCGGCACATGGGCGCGGCGACGCGGATAGTTCGAGCACTGGCAGCTTTCCAGGTCGAGAAGCTTGCAGGCGACGGATGTTGGCAGGATTTCGCCCGTGTCTTCGTACTCGACCTTCAACAGGCAGCATTTCCCGCAGCCGTCACATAGAGATTCCCATTCCGCATCCGACATCTGGTCGAGGCTTTTGGTTTTCCAGAACGGGGCAGGGGCGGCGTCCGCGCTCAATGCTGCTCATTCCCGGTTAGGCCGAGTCGCCACATGAGGCCCAGAACAGCGCCTTTCATGATCGGCAGGACCATCAGCATCAGCACCGTTGTTAGCGGCAACCAAATGACCATGTGCAGGTTGGTTGGCCACTGGTAGGCCTGCTCAGCCATCAGCGCTAATGGCACCACGATATGGCCGACGATCATGATCGTCAGATAAGGCGGGAAATCATCAGCGCGGATATGGCCTAGGCTTTCCCCGCAGGCTCTACAGGAGTCGGCGACTTTCAAATAGCCTTTGAACGACCGGCCTTCGCCGCAATTCGGGCAGAGACGTAGCAGGCCGCGCCGAATGACGGCGCCGAAGCTGATATCTTTTGAGGTCGTATACGGCATGGCGTTCTATGCCTCTGCGCGGGATTTGCTAGTGTTGCATCAGAAGATAGTTGGAAGCGCTTGTAAAAGGAATGTGACATGGCGTATCGGACCCTGCGATCTTGGCTGCGCCGTTTGGCGGAAACGGACCGCTTGGCGGTGGCGGAGGCCGGCGTTGATCTGGATTTCGAACTCTCTGCCATCGCTAAACGGCAGGATGGCGAAAAAGCGGTGCTGTTCCCGGCCCCAAAACGTGGGCAGGGCAATGCGCCGAATGTGCCGGTCGTTTCTGGTCTGGTTTCTGATAGAGGGTGGATTGCGGAATCGCTGGGGATTGAACCTGGTGAAGTGCTGTCCACATTCCGCAATGCTGTCGAGAAACCATTGTCGTGGCGGGAGGTCAGCGATGCGCCTGTGCACCAGAGCGTTATCCGTGATCCGGATTTGCTGCGCGACCTGCCGATACCACTGCATAACGAGCATGACAGCGGGCCGTATATCTCCGCTGGACTGATCATTGCGCGCAATCCGCGCACGGGCGTGCAGAATGTTTCCATCAACCGCTTGCAAATCAGCGGCCCGGACCGGATGGGCATTTTGATGCTGCCCCGCCACCTGCATAACTTCTACGCTGCAGCGGAAGCCGCTGGCGACCCGTTAGAAGTCGCCATCGCCATTGGCGTCGATCCTGCGACGCTGTTGTCCTCGCAAGCGATTGTGCCAATCGATTTTGATGAACTTGAAGTGGCGGGGGCGCTCCATGGCGAGCCGCTCCGGGTTACGAAATGCGTCACCAACAATGTGCGGGTCCCGGCGGATGCAGAGATTGTAATTGAGGGACGGTTGTTGCCGGGCGTGCGTGAAATGGAAGGGCCTTTCGCGGAATTCCCGCAATATTATGGTCCCGCAGGACGGCGCGAGGTGATCCAGGTGGACGCCATCACAACCCGCAAAAACCCGATTTTCCATACAATCGTCTCTGCAGCTATGGAGCATCTGCTGCTCGGCGCTATTCCGCGTGAAGCGACGATTGTAGCGCTGCTGCAGCGGAGTTTCCCGGGCGTGCTGGATGTGCATCTCTGCCGTGGGGGTATCTGCCGTTATCACCTCGCCGTGCAGATCAAGAAAACCAATGAGGGCGAGCCGAAGAATATCATCGCCGGCGCATTCTCTGCCCATGCCGATATCAAGCAAGTCACCGTCGTGGATGAGGATGTTGACGTGCATGACCCGACCTCCGTCGAGTGGGCCGTCGCGACGCGCTTTCAGGCGGGCAAGGATTTACTGATCATCAATGGGGGCCTTGGCTCCAAGCTAGATCCATCGGCAGAAGACGGTGTTTCAGATAAAATGGGCCTGGATGCGACGATGCCCGTGAAACGCGAGGGCCTTGATTACGTTGTCGTGCATGTGCCGGGCGAGGATGACCCGAAAATGGATGCCAGGATAGTCGGCCCAGCTGCTGCCGATGACGCCATGTTGCAAGAGGATGATTGAACTTATGACCGAAGCCCCGCCGCCAATCCCACGCATGAAACGCAAGGCCTACGCCAAGGAATTGTTGGCGCTGCAGCATGAGCTGGTCAAGCTCCAAGCCCATATGATCGAGGAAGGCCGGAAGATCGCGGTTATCTTTGAAGGCCGGGATGCGGCGGGCAAAGACGGCACGATTAAGCGGTTTATGGAATAAATGAGCCCGCGCGCTGTTCGCACCGTTGCGCTGCCCAAACCATCGGACCGTGACCGCGCGTCCTGGTATTTTCAGCGCTATGTGCCGCATCTCCTAGCGAATGGAGAGATGATGATCTTCAACCGCTCTTGGTACAATCGCGCGGGCGTTGAGCCAGTCATGGGGTTTTGCACGCCAGAGGAACATGCCGCCTTCCTAGATTCAGCGCCTGAGTTTGAGGACATGCTGCGCCAGGGCGGGGTCACGCTCATCAAATATTGGCTCGATATATCGCGTGAAGAGCAGGAAGAACGCCTGGAAGCCAGGCGGTTAGACCCGCTGAAGAGCTGGAAGGTCTCCAGTATCGACAAGCATGCGCTTGCTAAGTTTGATGACTATACGGCGGCGCGTGACCTGATGCTCCGGCGCACCAGCACCTCTTTCGCGCCTTGGACAATCGCGCGGACAAACCGAAAGCGGCCGGCCAGGATCGCGATCATCAAAGACCTGCTCTCCCGGTTCGACTACCCGGGCAAAGATGCGGACATCATTGCGCCAAGCCGCGGGCTCGTCTTCGAGTTCGATCCGATTTTGCTGGACAAGGGCTGGCTGGAGAGGTAACCGAAACGGCAGAAATCATGCGTTTGGGGGGCGCCGGACGCATGGATGGTCCCAAGTCTTTTAGGAATGCGCCCCATGGCACGTACGCCCGAATATTTTGTCGGTAAAACAATTATCATCACAGGCGCCGCGAGCGGCATCGGCGCTGCAACAGCGCTGATCTTCGCCCGTGAAGGAGCCAACATTGTCATCGCGGATATCAACAAAGAAAAAGCAGACGAAGTCGCGGCAGCGGTGAAGAAGCTTGGCGCGGGCGCTGTGGTCGCCGAAGTGGATGTCGCTGACCGCGCCTCTGTCGACGAAATGGTGAAAGGTGCGGTGCGGCGCTTCGGCGTGATCGATTTTCTGTTCAACTCCGCTGGAGCG
This sequence comes from Alphaproteobacteria bacterium, assembly GCA_038102935.1. Taxonomy (GTDB): domain Bacteria; phylum Pseudomonadota; class Alphaproteobacteria; order Bin95; family Bin95; genus VMCJ01. The sequence continues at coordinate 181,131 of JAYNYG010000001.1, forward strand.
GCTGGCCGAAGGGCGCCGTTCCTGGAGATTGATCAAGCGTTTTGGGAACAGACCTTCGCCCTGAATTCCACAGGTGTTTTCAACTGCATGCAGGCTGTCATCCCGCACATGTTAGACCATGAAGCCGGTGTGATCGTGAATGTGGCGTCGCAATCACATAAGCGCGGCGGGCCTGGGTCCTCGGTGCATTATGCCGCCGCTAAGGGCGCTGTCGTGACGATGACGATGGGGGTCGCGCGCGAGTTTGCGAACCAGGGCATTCGGGCGCTGTCGGTATCGCCCGGGCCGATCGATACGCCGTTCCAGGCCGCCGCCGGAACGTCTGAGGAATTCGTGGCGAAAGCGCGCGCCGATGTGCCCATGGGCCGGTTTGGCCGCCCGGATGAGATTGGCGAGATGGTGCTGTTCATGTGCTCCGACGCCTGCGAATTCATGACGGCGGATACGGTCTATATCAACGGCGGGGGCGGCTGGGGCTAGCCGCCAAGCCACCCCGCGCACGCTGTAGTCTGATCAGACTTTGCTGAGCGCCTGCTCAAGATCAGCCTTGATGTCGTCGATATGCTCAATGCCGATGGACAGTCGGACGTAACCGGCGGATACGCCCGTTGCGGCCTGCTCATCTTCTGAAAGCTGGCTGTGCGTCGTCGTCGCCGGGTGAATGGCGAGGCTCCGTGCATCGCCGATATTGGCGACATGGTAGAACATCTCCAAGCTGTCGATGAACTTGGCGCCAGCATCCTTGCCGCCCTTCAGCACCATGCCGACGAGACCGCCTTCGCCGCCGCTCAGGTACTTGTCAGCGCGCGCTTTGAATACGCCTGACTGTTGGCTTGGATGGATGACCTCCTCAACCGCCGGATGGCTAGCGAGCCAATTGGCGACAGCAGTCGCGTTCTCGCAGTGGCGTTCCATGCGGAGCGGCAGCGTTTCCAAGCCTTGGATGAACTGGAACGCGTTGAAAGGGCTCATAGCGCCGCCAAGATCGCGCAGCAGCGTCGTCCGCGCTTTGATGATGTAGGCGACAGGGCCGATGCCTTTGACGGCTTGGGTCCAAACGGCGCCGTGGTAGCTCGGGTCCGGTTCGTTCAGATAGGGTTGGCGCGCTGGATGCGCTTCCCAATCAAACGCGCCGCTATCGATGATCAGGCCGCCGATGGAGGTGCCGTGGCCGCCAATATATTTGGTCGTGGAGTACACAATCACGGCTGCGCCATGTTCGAACGGGCGGCAGATGCCGGCGGCGGCCGTGTTGTCCATGATCAACGGAATGCCAAGCGGCGCGCCGATTGCAGCGACTTCGGCGATTGGGAAGACGTTCAGCTTCGGATTAGGCAAGGTCTCGGCGTAGTAAGCGCGGGTCTTGTCATCCGTTGCGGCGCGGAAAGCTTCTGGGTCGGTCGGGTCGACGAAGCGAACTTCGATGCCCATGTCTTTCATGGTGTTAGCGAAAAGATTATAGGTGCCGCCATAGAGGTCCGTGGAAGAGACGATGTTATCGCCTGCCTTCGCAATGTTCTGCACTGCATAGGCGCTTGCTGCCTGGCCAGATGCGACGGCGAGCGCCGCCGCGCCGCCTTCCATCGCCGCCACGCGTTGTTCCAGCACGTCGCAGGTCGGGTTCATGATGCGGGTGTAGATATTGCCAAGTTCGGCCAGCGCGAACAGGTTCGCGGCGTGCTCGGCGTCCTTGAATTGGAAGGACGTCGTCTGGTGGATCGGCACAGCGACGGACCCAGTGTTTGGGTCGGCGCGATGGCCGGCATGCAAGACGATGGTTGAAAGGTTCTTAGGCGCGTTGCTCATCCGGTCTTCCCCCGAAGCGGTAGCGCGGGCATTCTCTATGATGTCGCCCGCTTTGTTGAAGCGCGTGATACCGCATGCCTCAGCCGCCTAAGTCAAGCGTTTACGCGGATTTTGGCGGGAATAGGGGATGAGCGTCCCTGATTCGACGCATTTTCTGGACGAAGGACGAGTTATATCAATGGCGTTGAACATTTTGCTTTTGCCTGGAGACGGCATCGGTCCCGAGATTACGGATGCGGCGGAAGGCGCGCTCGCAGCACTGGATAAACGCTTCGGCCTCGGCGTCGACGTGATCCGCCGAGACATCGGTTTCGCGGCGCTGAAAGCGAATGGCGTCACCTGGGATGTTGCGACCGAGGATGCCTGCCGCGCCGCCGACGGCGTGATCATGGGGCCAACGGATACCGCAGCCTATCCGCCGCCCGAAGAAGGCGGTATCGGCCCTTCAGCTCATGCCCGCAAGAATTTGGACCTGTTCGCGAACATCCGCCCAAGTCGTTCTTCGCCTGGCGCGCCTGCGCTCAAGCCCGGCGTTGATCTTGTGGTCGTGCGTGAGAATACCGAAGGCTTCTATGCTGATCGAAATATGGCGCTTGGCAATGCAGAGTTCATGCCGGATTTAGATACAGCGCTCGCCATCCGAAAAATCACGCGCGGCGCCAGTGAGCGCATCGCCCGCGTCGCATTCGAAATGGCGATGCAGCGGCGGAAGAAAGTGACGGTGGTTCATAAATCCAACGTTCTGAAGTTGACCTGCGGGTTGTTCCTGGACACGGCTGAGAAGTTGGGCGCCGAATATCCAGGCGTTGAGGTGGATGAGGGCCATGTGGACGCCATGGCGTCTGACCTTGTGCGCAAACCGGAGAGTTTCGACATCGTGCTCTGCTCAAACATGTATGGCGATATCTTGTCGAACCTTGCGGCGGAAGTGACGGGCGGGCTTGGGCTGGCCGGGTCGCTGAACTGGGGCGATGATGTGAGCTTGGCGCAAGCGGCCCATGGCTCCGCGCCGGATATTGCGGGGCAGGGGATTGCTAATCCTGGTTCCATCCTCCGTTCGACGGCGATGATGTTGCAGGATCTGTCAAAGCGCCGGTCAGACAATGCGCTCGCGGGTGCTGCGGCGGCATTGGATGCAGGCATTGATGAAATGCTCGCCGAGGCCGGGTCCCGCACCGTCGATATGGGCGGCAGCCTTTCGACATCGGCATTCGGCGCGCAGTTGGCTAAGCGTTTGGGCGAAGGGGAGTAGAGCAATATGGCAGAACAATCCTATGCAGTTCGTAAGCGCGAAACGGTGGCGGAAGTTCCCGGCCTCCGTGTCCGAAAACTTACGCTGGAGACGGGCCAATTCGTGCCCTGGCATACGCATACAGAGATCACCGATACGTTCTTCTGTATGGAAGGGCCGATGGTGGTCGAGACCGATAATCCGCGCGCGCGGCATGTTTTACTCGCCGGTGAGACCATCGCGGCGGCCCCGGGACAGCCGCATTATGTGCATGGCGTCGCCATGGGGCCGTGCCGGTTTATGATCATTCAGGGTGAAGGCACATACGACTACGTGGCTGCCGAAACGCCCGTTGAGGAAGTTTGAGCAGAGGAAGCATAGATTGCGCAATAAACTTGATCCCTCCCAGCGCCGAGCCAAAGGCGCGCCGTTGCCGAAACCCATTGACGCCGCGACGATCCTGATTGTTCGCAAAGATATGAAATCGCCGTCCGTGCTGATGGGCCATCGCAGCGCCGCGCATAAATTCATGCCGAACACATTCGTGTTTCCAGGCGGCAGGCTCGACCCCGATGATTATGGCCCGCCGACTGCCGGTGATTTAGCCGCAGAGACCATCGAACGGCTGATCCGTCGTCGCCGTGCCAGCAAACGCAAGGCCCGCGCATTGGCGCTCGCAGCGATCCGGGAGACGTTTGAGGAAACGGGCTTGATCGTTGGCCGCAAGCATAACGGCGCCGTTGATCCTGCAGGCGTAGCGCCGGACTGGCGCCCATTCTTTGAAGCCGGTTACGCCCCGGCGGCGGATGCGCTGGACTACATCTACCGCGCTGTCACTCCGCCCGATAATTTCCGCCGCTTCGACGCCCGCTTTTTCTTTGTGGATGCAGAACATGCGTTCGGGGAAATCGGCGGCTCCGGCGAACTCGTTGACCTACAATGGATACCGATTGACGAAGCAGCCGTCATGGACAACTGCCCAAGCCCCACCCGTGGCGCGTTGGCGGTGGCCAAAAAGCTTGTTCTGGATCAAGCGCCTCTGCCGTTGCCTGCGGAAACGCCAGTGACCGCATTGATCACGCGCTACGGCGTTGAAGATGAGGAATTTGATTGACCCGAGGCTTGCGCTCTATCGCCGAACGAGGCTGCAAGAAGACACACGACCTCAGTGAGGGGCCCCTCTCCCTCGCCTCTCCCCCCAATGGCGGGAGAGGGGACCTGGACGAAGTATCCGCATATGGTCCCTTACGATTGCCGTACTGCGGGTATGCATGAAGCCTAACAGTGGAAGTCGCCGCCGTTGGCGTCTAACCGAACTTAAGCCCGCGCAAGCGCCGCGTAATCAATCGGCTGGTGGCGATCCAAGGACTGGTCCATTGGCGGGAGCGGGTATTTCAGGCCGGTGGCGCAGTTGAAGAGCACGCAGGTTTCGTTGGCTTGAATGCGGCCATCGGCGCGGGCGGCTTGGTAGGCGGCGTAGGTGGCTGCGCCCTCCGGGCAGAGCAGCATGCCTTCGGTTTTTGAAACTTCTGTGCGGGCTTTCTCGATCACCTCGTCGCTGACGGCGATAGCGAAGCCGTTGGATTCACGTACGGCATCCATAATCAGGAAGTCGCCGACGGCTTGGGGTACTCGGATGCCCATGGCGATGGTTTGGGCATTCTCCCAGCGCTGGGCATGGCGCTCGCCAGCTTCATAGGCGCGGACCATGGGGGCGCAACCTTCGGCCTGCACAGCAACCATGCGCGGGCGCTTAGAGCCGATGAAGCCGATCTTCTCCAGCTCGTCGAAGGCCTTCCACATGCCGATCAGGCCGGTGCCGCCGCCTGTGGGATAGAGAATAACGTCCGGAAGTTCCCAGCCGAATTGTTCGGCGAGTTCCAGGCCCATCGTCTTCTTGCCTTCAATCCGATACGGCTCCTTCAAGGTGGAGGTATCGAACCAACCCATGGCTTCTTTGCCTTCGCCGACGATCTTGCCGCAATCGTCAATATAGCCATTGACGCGCCAGGTCTTCGCGCCCTGTTCAGCGATTTCGCGGAGGTTGATTTCAGGCGTGTCTTCCGGCGCAAACACATAGGATTCAATACCGGCGCGGGAACAATATGCGGCCATGGCGGCGCCGGCATTGCCGTTGGTCGGCATCGCCATACGCTTCACCCCAAGTTCTTTCGCCATGCATACAGCCATAATCAGGCCGCGCGCCTTGAATGAGCCCGTGGGCAGGCGGCCCTCATCTTTGACGAAAATTCCGGCGGACCCAGCCTGCTTGGACAATGTGGGCATCGGCAGCGTCGGCGTCATGATTTCGCCGAGAGAAATGCAGTTCTCCGTTTTGCGGACGGGCAGTAGCTCGCGATAGCGCCAAAGCGTCGGCTCGCGATCTTTCAGAACGGCTTTCGTGAGCGCGCCTTTGACGCCGTCCAGATCGTAGCGCACCAACAGCGGCTTGCCTGCGGAGGAGAGGTTGTGCAGCTTGTCAGCCTCAAAGAGCTCGCCCGTATACCCGCATTCCAAGTGGGTGACGAAGGTTTCTGCTTCTGGGGCGGCGGCGAGCATCATGGTCATGGTTTGGGCTCCAAGTGGGTCGCCAGCGAGCGGAGGACTGCCGGTGCGGATCGCAATTGCGGGATTTTGGCTGGAATCTGTAACCTTCCTGCCTGATACGACGGACATAGACGAGTTCGAGGTCAGCGCCAAGCTCGGGCAAGCTGTGATTGAAGGGTTTGCAGGCACCGCAACACCGCAAGGCGGGCTGATCGATGTGCTCCGTGAAGCAGGCGCGGACTTAATTGGGCTGACGGATGCTGGCGTCGGCGCTGCAGCCTCAGCCAGTGACGCCGCATATGACAAATATGTTGGAGAGATTGTTGCTGGCCTGAAGGCTATTGAGGGCGAAATTGATGCAGTCGCCATTCACCTGCACGGCGCGCTCGCAACGCCGACGAATCGGAAGGCGGATGCAGGCGTACTCAAGGCCGTGCGTGCAGCCGTCGGCCCAGATGTCGCGATCGCGTGTCCGATGGACTATCACGCAAACTTGGCGCCAGAGAGCCTGGAAGCGGCGGATATCATCACTGGATTCCGCTATTCCCCACATACCGATATGTGGGAAACCGGCGCGCGGGCGGCCCGGCTGCTGCTCGGCAAGCTTCGCGACGAGATCAATCCAGTGATGGCGATGGCGAAGCCCGGGATCGCGCTGCCGTCCATCTTCTCGGCCACCCGCCTTAAGCCATTAGCCGAGCTTGTTGAGGCTGCCGAAGTCGGCGACGATGGCTTGCTGGATTGCTCGCTCTTCGGCGGCTTTTCCTATGCTGATACGCCGGACACGGGCATGACGGCGCTCGCTATCGCGGATGGCGACGTCGATCGCGCAAACCAATGGGCTGAAGGCATGGCGAAGCGCTGTTGGGGCTTGCGTGATCGTTTATTCCAGCGCGAGTTGCTGCATGACGTTCAGGGCGGCGTTGATCATGCATTGGAGGTTGCGGCAGATGCGGCCAAGCCCGTTTGCATCCTGGAACATGCCGACCGCCTGAACGACAGCACATATGTTCTGCGCGATTTAATCGCGCGCGGCGTCAAGCGCGCCTATGCGCCATTCATGTTCGACCCTGAGGTCGCGACCGCCGCTGTGACAGCGGGCGAGGGCGGCGTTCTCGAAATGCCGCTCTTTGGAAAGTCCAGCGCAAAGGCGGGCGGGCCGCTCCTGGTGAAAGCCAAAGTGCTGCAAGCGCGCCGCCTGAAATTCCCGATCTCCGGGCCGCTTAAGACTGGCATGGTAATCGATGTCGGCAACGCCGCATTGCTGGAAATCGGCGGCGTCCTGGTTTCGGTGATTTCTGTGCAGTGGTCTGCAATCGATATGGATTGCTTCACGCAGTTCGGCTTAGAGCCAAGAGACTTCGACATTATCCTGCTGCGTTCCAAAACCCATTTCCGGGAATTGTATGAACCGCTGTCTGCCGAAATCGTGATCATCGACACACCGGATTGGGGCCCAGCAGAGTTATCGACACTGCCGTATGAGTATCTGCCCGCAGGCGTTTATCCCGTCTCTGATTGACCGGCGCCGCATGTCGGGCAATCCGCCCGCTGCTTCGCTTTCATGGCGCGAAGGTTCATCGCGAGGCCGTCGAACAAGAGCAAGCGCCCAGAGAGGCTGTCGCCAATGCCGATGATCTCTTTGACGATTTCGGTCGCCTGCATCGTTCCAAGGATGCCCGCGACTGATCCCAATACGCCCGCCTCTGAGCATGATGGAACAGCGCCCGGCGGCGGCGGGTTCGGAAACAGGCAGCGATAGCAGGGGCCGCCAGGCTTCACCGTGGTAATCTGCCCGTCGAAGCGCAGCAGCGCCGCCGTCACAAGCGTTTTTCCAAGGCGGACAGCGGCGTCATTAACGAGATAGCGCGTTGCGAAATTATCCGTACCATCGGCGATCACATCATACTGGCTGAAGATATCGTCTATGACGTCTTCAGTCAGTCGGGTTGGCAGGATATCGACCGTGACCTCTGGATTGATCGCACGCGCAGTCAAGGCCGCGCTCTCAGCTTTGTTGACGCCAATCCGCTCGGTCGTATGCGCCACCTGCCGTTGCAGGTTGGATAGATCGACCACGTCATCATCAATAATGCCGATGCGCCCGATCCCCGCTGCTGCGAGATACATCATCATCGGCGCGCCGAGGCCGCCTGCGCCGACAATCAGAACGCTTGCCGCCCTCAGCTTCGCTTGGCCGGTCGCGCCGACTTCTGGCAGCAGGATATGGCGGGAATAGCGTTCTAGCTCGCCATCCGTGAAGTCCAAATCGTCCATCAAGCGCCGGTTCCGGTGGAGCCGAACCCGCCTGCGCCGCGCGCAGTATCGTTAAGGTCATCAACGGCGCGGAACATGGCCTGGGGCGCCGGTGCGATCACCATCTGGGCGATCCGCATGCCCCGCTCGATCTCAAAATCTTGCTGGCCGTGATTGATCAGCAACACTGCAATTTCACCGCGATAGTCAGAATCGATGGTGCCGGGCGCATTTAGAACTGTGACGCCGTTCTTGTAAGCGAGACCAGACCGCGGACGAATTTGCGCTTCATACCCTGGCGGCAGGGCCATAGCGAAGCCTGCCGGAACCAGCATGCGCGCGCCGGGTTCCAACATTTGCGGGTCGGTGACGGCTGCTAAGAGGTCAGCGCCTGCGGCCTCAGCCGTTGCATAGATAGGCAGCCCCGCCGCGTGCGGCAGGAGGCGGATTGGCAGGTCGATCATTCAGCGGCCTCAGCTTTAGGCGGGGTAAAGTGGTCTGCGATGCGGCTGGCGAGCCGATCAGCGGCGGCGGATTTATTCATGGTCGGCCAAGCCTCGACGCCTGTCGCTGTCACCAAATGCAGCGTGTTGGCATCGCCGCCAAATACGCCGGTTCCAGTCGAAACATCATTCGCCAATATCCAGTCGCAGCCTTTACGAGCTAGCTTGGCTTGGGCATGGCTGATCAGGTTTTCAGTTTCCGCCGCGAAACCGACAACGAGAGCAGGGCGCTTTGGTCCGGCGCTCGCAATAGATTTCAGAATATCCGGGTTCTCGGCGAAGCTGAGCGTCGGCATCTGGCCGCTATCGTCTTTCTTAATCTTTTGACCGGCCTCAGCTGCAACCCGCCAATCGGCGACGGCTGCGGCGCAGACTGCGATATCGGCTGGGAGCGTATCCATGCAAGCGGCGAGCATGTCGCGCGCGGATTCAATGTTGACCTGCTGCACGCCAGGCGGCGGCGCCAAGCCTGTTGGCCCAGATACAAGCGTCACATCGGCGCCAAGCTTCTGTAACGCTGAAGCGACCGCGTGCCCCTGCTTGCCAGATGACCGGTTGGCGATGAAACGGACGGGATCAATCGCCTCCCAGGTTGGCCCGCTGGTGACAATCGCTTTCCGCCCGGCGAGCGGCTGCTGTGCGGTGCCGATGCCAAGCACCGTCTCAATCGCCGCGACGATTTCCAAGGGTTCGGCCATGCGGCCAGACCCGGTTTCGCCGCAAGCCAATTCCCCAGAGCCAGGCCCGACGCGGTGGACGCCGTCTGCTTCCAACTGCCCCGTATTGCGGCGGACAGCGGGGTGTTCCCACATGCGGACATTCATGGTGGGCGCGATCAATATTGGCTTGTCAGTCGCAAGCAGTGCTGTCGACGCCAGATCGTCTGCATGGCCGTTCGCCATCTTCGCGATCAGATCCGCCGTTGCAGGGGCCACAACCACGATATCAGCCTCGCGCGACAGACGGATGTGGCCCATCTCGGCCTCGTCCGTCAGCGAGAAGATGTCCTGATAGACTTTCTCTTCGCTGAGTGCGGCGACGCTCAACGGCGTTACAAATTGCTCGCCGCCTTTGGTCAAGACGCAGCGGACGGTCGCGCCGCGTTCGCGCAAACGCCGGATCAGGTCCAGGCTGCGGTAGGCGGCGATGCCGCCGGCGATAATCAGCAGGATGCGCTTTCCGTCCAGCATGGCGGCGGCTCCAATTCCTATGAGAAGAGATAGGTAGGGCGGGAAGGGCCGGATTGGCAAGTGCGGCGGGCTTTTCGAACGGGCGCCGCTTGATCTACAGTTTATCCAACAATCATTCTTTCCAGGAGTCTCCAAGATGCCGGACAGCCTGTCCAGCGCTCAAGATGCGCCCGTATTGCCGTTGACCGATCAGTATCCCGAAATCCGGGAAGCCGTCGCTAAGCTCTGTGAAGATTTTCCCGGTGAATATTGGCGCCAGAAGGACGAAGTGCGAGCATATCCAACGGAGTTTGTGCAGGCGCTGACCGATTCAGGCTTCCTCGCCGTGCTGATTCCGGAAGAATATGGCGGCGCTGGGCTGCCATTGTCCGCAGGTGCGGCGATCCTGGAAGAAATTCACAAGAACGGCTGCAGCGGCGCTGCATGCCATGCGCAGATGTACACGATGGGCACTGTGCTTCGGCATGGATCTGAAGAGCAAAAGAAGCAGTATTTGCCGAAGATCGCCAGCGGCGAGCTCCGCCTTCAGGCCTTTGGCGTGACGGAGCCGACGAGCGGTACAGACACTTTGAGCCTACGGACGACCGCCGTTCGCGAAGGCGACGAGTATGTCGTCAACGGCCAAAAGGTTTGGACCAGCCGCGCCGAACATTCAGACCTGATGCTGCTGCTCGCCCGCACAACGCCCAAAGATAAAGTGGCGAAGCGGACGGATGGACTTTCGGTGTTCCTGGTTGATATGCGGGCCGTTAACGGCAACGGCATGGAGATCAAACCCATCCGCACCATGATCAACCACAACACTACTGAGATTTTCTACGACAACATGCGCATCCCCGCCTCCAGCCTCATCGGCGAGGAGGGCAAAGGCTTCCGTTATATTTTGGACGGCATGAACGCTGAGCGTGTGCTGGTGTCCTCCGAAGCGCTCGGTGACTGTCAGTGGTTTGCGGAAAAAGCCTCTAGCTACGCCAGCGAACGCGTGGTGTTTGGCAAGCCCATCGGCGCGAACCAGGGCATCCAGTTTCCAATCGCAGAGGCCTATGCGCATTTCACCGGCGCACAGATGATGGTGCAGAAGGCCGCTGCATTGTTCGAAGCGGGCCTGCCCTGCGGCGCTGAGGCTAATATTGGCAAATATCTGGCCGGTGAGGCGGTATGGAAAGCTGCCGACACCTGCATGCAAACCTATGGCGGCTTTGCCTTTGCGGAGGAATATCACATTGAGCGGAAATTCCGGGAGGCGCGGATATTCCGCACGGCGCCCATATCCTCAAACCTTGTATTGAGCTTCGTCGCTGAGCGTGTGCTTGGCATGCCAAGGTCTTACTGATCATGGCCGGAGCACTTGATGGCGTCCTCGTCGTGGCGCTTGAGCAGGCGGTAGCGGCGCCCTATCTCACCTGCCGCTTGGCGGATTCTGGCGCGCGTGTCGTGAAGCTTGAGCGCGCGGAAGGAGACTTCGCACGTGGCTATGACAACGCCGCCGGTGGCGAGTCAGCCTTCTTCGTCTGGCTGAACCGGGGCAAGGAGTCCTTGGTCGTCGATATCAAGAATGATGATGACCGGGCGTTGCTCAATCGCTTGCTGGAAAAGGCGGATGTCTGGGTGCAGAACTTGGCGCCTGGCGCTACAGAGCGGGCTGGGTTCGGCTCAGAAGCGCTGCGGGAGAAGTATCCACGCCTGATCACGGTGGATATTTCTGGCTACGGCGCAGCACCTCCGCCCTTCGATACGGCGAAGGCCTATGATCTCCTGGTGCAGGCGGAAAGCGCCGTGATGTCCGTCACTGGTTCCGCGGCGGAGCCTGGGCGGATCGGCTATTCAGCCTGTGATTTGAATACAGGGCTGAACGCGCTTTCAGGCGTGCTTGAGGCGCTGTATGCACGGGAGAAAACGGGGAGGGGCGCCGGTATCCGCGTCGCGATGTTCGATGCGATGGCGGATTTGATGGCCGCGCCCGTTATGTTCAATCAATATGCCGGTAAGGGGTGGCCGCGCACTGGCCTTCGCCACAACGTACTGGTGCCGTATGGTGCGTATCCGACAGGCGATGGGCGTTTGACGATGATCGCTATTCAGAATGAGCGGGAATGGGGCCGCTTCGCTGAAACGGTTATGCAGCGCCCCGATATCAAAGCTGACGAACGGTGCACGCCGAACCAGGCCCGCATGGAAAACCGCGTCTGGCTCGAAGGCTTGATGGAGGAAATTTTCAGCGCATTGACCCAAGCTGATCTACAGGCGCGCTTGCAGGACGCGGATATTGCCTATTCCAGCGTCAACGAGGTTGCTGATCTCGTTGAACATCCTGCGCTCCGTCGCATTGATGTTGAAACTGGCAAAGGCGTCTTCTCAATGCCGGCGCCGCCAGTCAGAAACTCGAACCGCGAGGATCCGCCCTATGGCGCCCCGCCGTCGATTGGCGAGCATACGGACAGCATCAAGCAGGAATTCTCTGCTTAGCCTGGATCCGGGGTCTCTCGGGAGGTGCAAGTAGGGGAGATTGGCGCCGGGCGGGTTACGCGTATAACCGCCCGGCCTCCCAATCCCCCAACTTGAGCAGCCGGCTATGGACGTCAGGCAGTTCGCGCTACCCTCTGACCAAATCCTCGCATACCTACCTAGTATACGGCGCCTTAGTGGCTGCCCATGCTGGTCTCAACGACCTGCATGGTCATCGTTAGCGCTGAATTGCTTCCACGAAACGCAAAAACAACCAGCCGCCAACCGTTGCCGCCCATTTGCTGTACGGCTGTGGATAAACAAGCCTTCGGAATTCTGGTCAGCAAGCCTAAAGTTCATTATTTATTAGGAAAGGTTAATCGGTTGGCAGAGATTTGGCGCCTATCACTAGAAGAGCAAGCGGCTGCGATTAAGCAGAAAACGCTCTCGCCAATTGATCTCGTTGAGGCTTCCCTGAGCCGAATTCAGGCGTTAGATAAAGGGCTTAATACTACTGTCACGCTGATGGCGGAGGCCGCGTTAGACGCCGCCAAAACTGCAACTGAAACTCTCAACTCTGGTTCGACTGGCGCGCTGCATGGCGTGCCTGTCGGCCTTAAAGATATTTTTGATACCGCAGGCGTTTTAACCGCAGGCGGCTCCCAAACCCAGGTAGCCCGGGTCCCGAATCGGGATGCGACGTCTGTTGCGAATCTAAAGGATGCGGGCGCGATCATCGCCGCTAAGCTCAACACCCATGAGTTCGCGCATGGCGGCCCCAGTTTTGATTTGCCGTGGCCGCCTGCACGAAATCCTTGGAATATTGAGCATTTTACGGGCGGTTCTTCTAGCGGCTCTGGAGCTGCGGTCGCTGCAGGCATCTTCGGGGCGGCGATGGGGTCCGACACGGGCGGGTCGATTCGGGGGCCGGCGACATATTGCGGCGTGGCGGGGTTGAAACCGACTTATGGCCTTGTCAGCCGTGCGGGCGTCATTCCGAACTCATTCACTTTCGATCACTGCGGCCCGCTCGCCTGGGCCGCCAGAGATTGCGCTTTGATGCTAGATGCTCTGGCAGGGCCGGATAGCCTTGACCCAGCGAGCGCCAATGCGCCGCCGCCTGAAGCTTTCGCGGGCCTCGGCGCATCGCTCAAAGGCTTAAAGGTCGGCGTTCTCCGCCATTTCTGGGAGGAAGACGTCACCGTTGCGCCAGAGATGATTGCGGCGGTCGAGAACGCTGCTGCAGCGCTGAAAAACTTGGGCGCAGATGTGCGTGAAGCGCGGATCGCGCCGGTTCAGGACTATTACGACGTCAAGATCGTGATTGCGGAATCGGAGCTCTTCAACGTCCATCGTGAAGACCTGATGCGGCGCCCGCACGATTTCGGTACCGACTTTCTGGCGCGGAGCCTCGGCGCGTTGCTGTTCACGGGCCAGGATTACGTTGCGGCTCAGCGCCGCCGTCGCCAACTCGTAATGGAAATGCAACCGGTCTATGAGGCGTTTGATGTTCTGATAGCGCCTGCAGCGACAGGCCCGGCGCCGCGGTTAGATGCGCACAAGACATTGAATTTCTGGCGCTATCCAAACGTTTTGACGCCATTCAACGTAACGTCTGGCCCGGCGCTCAGTATCAATGCAGGTTTTTCCGGTACCGGGCTGCCGCTCGGTGTCCAGCTTGTCGGCAGGCCATTTGATGACGCCCGTATTCTGAACGTCGGCGCAGCGCTGGAAGAGGCTCTGAGCTTAAAGGCAAAGCGTCCTGAGCTCATGCCTAGCCTTGTGGCTGACGACAGCATTCCAACCTTGCCTTCGCCAGATGTTGACATTAGCGCGGATGAAGGCGCGCGGATCGTCGGCATTGCTGCGGCGGCAGGCTTCAAGCTTGATGAACGGCTATTCGGATTGCTCGGTGAGGGCGCGCCCTATGCTTGGGCGATGGGCGAACGCCTGAGAAAGAATTTTGGGTATGGTGATGAGCCGATGAATATTTATCAGCACGTCCGTTAGGCGCCTGGCGCCCGCTATTTGAGCGAATTGCTTAATATTTGTGCATATATCGGAATTGCTGCTATTTCGGGCGAAAAGTGCTTGCGGATTGTGCGTTAATCCAGGCACCGTAGCGGCTGAAATTTGCGTATAACGGAGACTTCCAATGGTGAGAGCAACGTCTTTAGCGCTAACCGCAGGCGCGGTATCGCTATTCGCGGCGGCGCCGGCGACGGCGAACGAAATCAATAGCGGCGATACCGCATGGATCATCGTTGCGACGGCATTGGTGCTGTTCATGACGTTGCCTGGCTTGGCTTTGTTCTATGCGGGCCTCGTTCGCGCAGGCTCAGTGCTGTCGGTCCTCATGCAATGCGTGATGATCGCCTGTGTCGCATCTGTGCTCTGGATGGTCATCGGTTACTCGCTCGCTTTCGGCGATAGCGTTGGCGGCTGGATTGGCGGCCTCAACAAGATGTTCTTTGATGGCGTCGGCACGGATTCGGTGAGCGGGACGATCCCTGAGATCACTTTCGCCATGTTCCAGATGACCTTCGCGATCATCACGCCAGCGCTGATCGTTGGCGCGTATCCGGAGCGCATGAAATTCTCTGCGATCCTGGCGTTTAGCGCCGCATGGCTGTTGCTCGTATATGCGCCAGTTGCTCACTGGATTTGGGGCGGCGGCTGGATGGCTGAATTGGGCGTGCGCGACTTCGCTGGCGGCATCGTTGTCCATGCGACGGCGGGCGTATCTGCGTTGCTGCTGGCGAAAATGCTGGGTGCGCGGAAAGATTTCCCGAACCATCTTCGTCCCCCGCATAACCCAGGCATGACGGCGACGGGCGCTGCGATGCTCTGGGTCGGTTGGTTCGGCTTCAATGGCGGCAGCCAGCTTGCGGCTGATGGCGGCGCTGGTATGGCGATTGCGGTTACGCATATTTCTGCGGCGACAGCGGCGATCACTTGGTCCGCGATTGAGTGGATGAAGTTCGGCAAGCCAAGCCTTGTCGGCGCCGTTACCGGCGTGATTGCTGGCCTCGCGACCATTACGCCGGCAAGCGGCTTTGTCGGGCCGATTGGCGCGCTCATCATTGGCGTCCTTGCTGGCGGCGTATGCTTCTACATGGTCGGCATTGTGAAGAACCAATTCAAAATCGACGACTCGCTCGATGTGTTCGCTGTGCACGGCGTTGGCGGCATTCTGGGCACGCTGTTGCTGGCGCCGCTTGCTGCAACCTCATTGGGCGGCGGCGGTCAGGCTGATGGCGTCTCCATGATGGATCAGCTTGGCGTTCAGGCGCTATGTGTTGTCGTCGTGATCGTGTGGTCCCTGGTTGTTAGCTATGTGATCATCAAGGTGACGCAGGGTTTGTTTGGTCTGCGTGTCGACCCTGAAGATGAGAACACAGGCCTCGATCTGCCGTCCCATGGCGAACGCGGCTACGAGCTATAATCGGCGGTTGCCGTTGAGGGAGAAAATCCGATGAAGATGGTGATGGCGGTGATCAAGCCGCACAAACTGGACGACGTGCGTGAAGCGCTGACAAGCGTTGGCGTGGCAGGCCTGACAGCGGGCGAGGTCAAAGGCTTTGGCCGTCAGCGGGGACATACAGAAATCTACCGTGGCGCTGAATACATAGTTAGTTTCGTGCCGAAGGTGAAGATCGAAGTGGTCGTCGCTGATAACCAGGTCGAAGCCGCGCTGGAAGCGATCCAGAAGTCCGCGCAAACCGGCCAGATCGGCGACGGCAAGATTTTCGTCTACGATGTGGCGAGCGCCGTGCGCATCCGCACGGGCGAAACGGGCGATCAAGCGCTGTAGCTTTGGCGCCCGCGATTGGAGGGCGCCAAGGCTTTGGGTACGCATGATTATCTGGACGATCCCCGCAACGCGGACATCCTGATCGATATTAACGGCGAGCATAAGCGCCGTGCGGAGGCCATGGTCTCCGTTTTCGATTCGGGCTTTATTTTGGGCGACGGCGTCTGGGAGGGCATTCGCCTCCACAATGGCGCGCTTGCGTTCATGGACGCCCATTGGGAACGTTTGTGGGAAGGCGCCACGGCCATCGATATGGATCTGGGCCTAACCAAGGCTGAGCTGATAGACCGGATCATGTCCGTCTGCACCGCGAATGGCATGACGACGGATGTGCATATTCGCCTGATGGTGACACGCGGCCTTAAATCGACGCCGTATCAACACCCACGCGTGACAATTTCCGGGCCGACCATTGTCATCATCCCGGAATGGAAATCAGCGACGCCGGAGACTGCCATCCGCCCGCTCACGCTCTTCACGGTGCATGTACGCCGTGGCCCGGCTGATGTGCAGGACCCGAAACTCAACAGCCACTCAAAGCTGAACTGTATTCTGGCCTGCATTCAGGCGGACAAAGCCGGGGCCGATGAAGGTTTGATGCTGGACCCTGATGGGTTCGTTGCGACCTGTAATTCGGTCCATTTCTTCATCGTAAAGAAAGGCGAGATCTGGACATCGACGGGGGACTACTGTCTGGCCGGCATCACCCGCGCAAACATCTTGGAGGTCGCCCGCAATGCAGACATCCCAGCCCATGAGCGCCGCTTCAGTCTGACGGATGTGTACAGTGCGGACGAAGCTTTCGTGACGGGAACGTTCGCGGGTGTTGCGCCTGTTGGCGTGATTGACGGCCGCACAATCGGCGATGGTCAGCGCGGCGCTGTCACTGAGCGTTTGCAGTCGCTTTATAAGGCATTCATCGATGCGGACTGTGCCGGGGGATGACGCTCCGTCTCTCTCGCCGCCGGATGCTGCAAACAGCCGGTGGGGCTGCCGCGTTAGCGGTTGCAGGCAACCAAGGGGTAGCGGCTGATATGGATGATGCAAAGGCGGCAGGGTTCTGGCTTCCAGATGAAAGCGAGCCCCATGCACGAACATTCATGCAATGGCCCGTGAACCGCGGAGTTCATCCAGACCCTGTATTCTTGGACATGCTGCAAGACGCAATCGCAAAGGTCGCCAATACAATCGCTGAGTTTGAGCCAGTCGTGATGCTCATGGATGAACGGTTTTCAAACAAGGCGCGACGCAAGCTCTCAGAGGAGATCGACATCTGGGCGATCCCAACGGATGATCTATGGTGTCGTGATGCGGGGCCTGTTTTCGTTCGCAATGCTGCGGGCGATCTCGCGATATCGCATCTGAACTTCAACGGTTGGGGCGGCAAGCAGACGCATCGCAACGACGGGCAGGTTGCGCGCTTCGTTGCAGAACGCATGGGGCTTCCGCTTTTCGATAATGGCCTTGTCGGCGAAGCTGGCGGGATTGAGGCGGATGGCGAAGGGACGCTGATCGCTCATGCCAGCAGCTGGGTTAACCAGAACCGAAATCGTGGGTCGAAGTCCGAAGTCGAAGCCCAAATCAAGCAAGCATTCGGCGCTGAAAAGGTGATCTGGGCGCCTGGCGTCGCTGGCGGCGACATCACCGATTATCACATCGACGCGCTCGCGCGCTTCGCCGGCCCAGACGTTGTATTGATCCAAATGCCAGATGAGATTGACCCTGCAGACCGGATGAACGTCGCCGCGTTCGTAACTTACGATATTCTTCAGGGCCAAACTGACGCCAAAGGTCGCGCGTTGCAGCTCAAGATCATTCCAGAGCCTTAAGACGCGCGGATTAGAAGCGCTGACTTCGTCGCGTCATACGTCAATTACTATGTGTGCAACGGCGGGGTTATAGCCGCTAAGTTCGGAGATCGGGAGACCGATGCCGAGGCTGCACGAATACTGCGTGAGCTATACCTGGACCGTGAAATCGTCATGTTGAATGTTGATCCGATTGGCGAAATCGGCGGCGGCATCCACTGCGCGACTCAGCAACAACCTGCTGCCTGACGCCCAGTTAGGCTAGCAACCGCTCCCGAATAACCATCTCCAGCGCTGGCCAGCTATCCGCCTGTGCATGAGCGGCCTCAACAGGTCCGAGCAGTTCACGCAGGACCGGGTGGGTGACGTAATGCAGCCGGTGCACGTCCGGCGCCAGTTCCGCGACGCTGACATGATGATGCGCGATATCGTCCACGAATGCGCAAGCGCCGGAAGTTTTAGCGGCAAGCGCCGCAACAGCGGTTCCTTTGGGGCCGGACCAGGGCGCCAGCGCCATCTGGAATGCGCTTGTTTCTAACGCGTGGCGGCGGTCATCCGCAGCTTTTGACGGCACGTTGCTTAGCACAACGGCCTGCACGCCATCTGCTTGCAGCCGCGCGATGGCGGGCGCCGCATCAGGGTCTGCAGGCATCGTGCGGGTGCGTTCGGCGAAGAAGCCTTGGATAAGGGCACCGACCGTTTCTTTGCTGGAGGCTGCGCCGCCGGGTGCGTCCAATACGTTGCCATTCAACGCATAGCTCTTGAACTGAAACGCATGGCCCCGGCTTTCAATAAAATCCAGGAACGACGCCATAAAATGAAACAACACTTCGTCCGCATCGACGATCAATAGCGGTTTCAGCGGATCAAGATCGATTTCGGCGGCTAGGGCCTCCGCACGCGCATCACTCACGGCTCTTGCTCCGGCTGCGGAAGGGGCGGCGCGGGCGCGGCTGGCGGATAGCTGGGGCGCGTCAGGATGAACCCGGTCACCGTTGTCAGAATGACGCCGACGATCACGAAGACATAAACCGGCGCGCCGCTATACATGACGAGTGCGGCAAAGCTGCTCAACATCATCAATACGGCTGCATATTTGCCGACAGGCGGGATCACGCCGTGGTGCTCCCAATCCATGAGCATCGGCCCAAAAGTCGGTTGATTATAAATCCAAGCCCGCCAGCGCTTCGAGCTTTTACCAAATGCCCATGCGGCCACCAGTAAGAAGGGCACCGTCGGCAACAGCGGCAGCACGGCGCCCGCGGCGGCGAGCGCCATCGCAATCCAGCCGAGGGCATACCAGAAAGGCCGGGTCGCTTTGCTGGCGAGCCGGGTTTCCGTCATCTGGTCTATATCTGGCGTCTTGTTGTCGTGGCGGTTAGTCAAGCGGCTGCGCCTTTCCCAAAAGGCTCAATGAAGCCATCAGGCGCCAGGCGTTCTTTGTCTGGCACGTGGCCCGCGGGTTTGCCGACATAAAGAAAGCCGATGATCTCGTCTTCATCTTTCATATCGAAGAAGCCTTTGACATGCGCGTCTTGGGCGTTCTTGCCGGTCAGCAAGATCGCGCCGAAGCCTTTGGCTTCAGCCGCCAGCAGCATGTTCTGGGCCGCACACCCGACGGCGACGATCTGTTCGACGGGCGGCACGTTCGGCCGGTCCAATGTCACCCGCGCGAGGATGGCTATCACCGTTGGCGCGCGGAGCGGTCTGCCAACTTCCTTAGCCACCGCTTCCTCACTCGCTTGTGGGTCACGGCGGCGCAGGGCCTCCGCAAACACTTGGCCAAGCTCTGCACGATCATCGCCCTCAATGATCACAAACCGCCATGGTCGGATGGCGCCATGGTCGGGCGCTGTCATGGCGGCGCGCAGCAGGTCCTGGACCTCATCAGGCGTTGGGCCTTGATCGTCCATCAAGCGAGGGGGCGTAGATTTACGGGTGAGCAAAGCCTCAAGCACGGTCACTGGGGTGCGTCTCCTAGAATGGGGTGCATCATCAATATGGCGCAGATGCCAGGAGATTGTATCATCGGATCAAATTAATTTCCTTTATTGCTTGAATGAGGCTTCAATTATGTCTGCCCCTCTGCCCAAAGGCCCGCTAGACGGCGTTCGCATTATCGACCTGACGACGGTGATGTTCGGGCCATATTGCACGCAAATCCTGGCGGAGATGGGCGCTGACGTGATCAAGATTGAGCAGCCCGCAGGCGACACATCCCGCCATGTCGGCCCGGGCCGTAATCCCGGTATGTCCGGCGGATATTTGACGAAAGCGCGGAACAAACGCTCGATCATGCTGGATTTGAAGCAGAATGCGGCCAAGCCAGTCTTCGCCAAGCTGATCGAAGGCGCGGACGCCTTTGTCCATAACATCCGCCCGAAACCGGCGGCGCGGATCGGTATTGATTATGAAACCGTGCAGGCGATCAACAAAGAGATCGTCTATTGCGCCGCGACCGGGTTCCGCCCCGAAGGTCCCTATGCCGATAAGGCCGCATATGATGATCTCATACAGGGGCTGTCCGGCTTCGCTGCGTTGAATGGTAAAGTCTCTGGCGGTGAACCGCGCTATGCGCCGAGTGTGATTGTTGACAAAGTCTCTGGTCTGTTCGCCAGTTATGCCGTGATGATGGCGCTCTTCCATCGCGAACGGACGGGCGAGGGCCAGCGCGTTGATGTGGGCATGTTTGAGGCGTTCACAGCGTTCTTGATGCAGGAGCACCTGCAGGGCCGCGCGTTTGAACCGTCGATTGGTCCCGCAGGCTATTCCCGCCTGCTGACGACACATCGGCGGCCCTACAAAACGGCGGATGGGTATGTCTGCGTCGTGCCATACACGGATCGTCACTGGCGCGCGTTCTTCCGCATCGTCGGTCGCCCGGAGCTGGCGGCGGACGAACGCTTCGCCACAATTGCGGACCGCACTGTCCATATTGATGCGCTATACGAAATCGTCGCGGACTCGCTGACGGTTCGGACAACGGCGGATTGGTTGGAAGCGATGGCGGAAGCGGATATCGCCGCCATGCCGATGCATGACGTCGAAAGCGTCATCAATGATCCACATATTGAGGCGATCGGCTTGTTCTCAGAGCATGATCACCCGACCGAAGGCAAAGTCCGATATATCGAAGCGCCAGTGCGGCTTTCCAAGACGCCTGGCGGCCTTCGCCATCATGCAGACCTCTTGGGCCAAAGCAGCGTGCCGGTGCTTGAAGAATTGGGATATAGCGCAGGCGACATTGAAGCGCTGATCGAAGCGGGCGTCACCAAGGACGGAAGGCCAGAATGACGCCGCCGGTCAACCTCAACCGTTTTCGGAAGGCCAAGCAAAAGGCCGAGAAAGCAGAGAAGGCCGCAGCCAATCGCGTCAAGTTCGGTCGGACCAAGGCTGAGAAGGCGCGGGATGCCGAAGAGGCTTCGAGAACGGCGGCGAAAATGGACGGGGCCAAGCAGGAAGAGTAGTTTCAGCACAGATAGACCTGGACGCTGAACATGGACACGGCGCCAAACGCCCTGGAACGCCTTTTCGACCAAATTCGCGCGCTCGATGAATCCTGCCAGGCACATATCGCAGAGGTGCTGACTGACCAAGTCAAGCAGGCTCGACAAAAGGCAGAGCATGAAGGCGATATGCAGGACCCAGAGTATCGAGCTTATGTTGAGAATGCTCTGAGAGAAGGCGAAGCTGACTATCAGGCTGGCCAGATGCATTCAGCCGATGATGTGTCTCGCGCTCTTGAAAAGGCGATAAAGTCTAAATATGACGCCTTACGCGATTGAATTTATGGCCAGAGCGCTTAACGATATTAAGGCGTTAGTGGACGGCGGCGCTGATCGTTACACATTTGATCAACGTGTTCGGTATGCGCGTGGCGTCCATTCCCATTGTCTGAGCCTGACGTAAATGCCAAGGCTATACACAACAGTCACCTATGGCTCACGCTCCTACCGCAAAGCACCGTCTGGCGCGCACGTAATCTACTACAGTATCGATGATCATCGAAGATTAGTCGCCATTGTGGCCATCCTTCACGGGCGCCAGGACGCGGGGAGCCATCTCTAGATGCCAGCATAAACCCGCTTCAGGAATTCGTTCAGGTGGGCAGGGTCAAGCCAGCGGGCGACGGCGACGAGGTCGCGTTCCCTGTCGATCCAGATTGTATTGCCGCCAGCGCCAACGGCTTGGACGCCATGTGCGGGCGCGGCAGGCAGGCGGGCGCTTCCTGTGTTTAGCCACCAAAGCCAGCCATAATCAGCGTTGATCGGGCAGGGCGTCGTGGCGGCTTTGATATAGCTTTCTGAAAGTAGCCGCTGGCCGTCCCACACGCCGCCACGCGCCATAAGAACGCCGATGCGGGCCTGGTCACGGGCGGAGATGAACATGCCGCCACCCCAATGCGCGCCGCCGCTGACGGATTGCATCATCTGCCCATCAACCTCGACCCAGCTATTGCGGTAGCCATGCCATTCCCATTCGCCGCTGGCGCCAATGGGCCGCATTATCCGTTCGGCGAAGATTTCTGGCAGAGGGCGTTTCAACACGCGTAGGGCGGCCAAAGCCAGCCGGTTTACGCGGACGTCGTTGTATTCCCAATGCTGGCCCGGTCGCTGTAGCGGGCGCGCTTTGCCCTTCTCGGCATTCTTGCCTTCGCTGGCGAGGGAGCGGTTCCGGTCGACGAGATCCGGCTTGCCAAAAAGCTCGCCCTCCCATTCGCTGGTCAGCTGCAGCATTTGCGCCCAGGTGATGTCGCGGTTTTGGTCGCTATCGAACCCGCCGTCATCCACAAGTTCGCGGATTGGCGTATTGGCGTCTGGGATCAGCCCATCATCCATGGCGAGGCCGATACACATGGAGATGCTGCTTTTGGCGCAGGAGAATGTCATATCCGGCCGGTTTGCATCGCCCCATTCAGCGACGATGCGGCCTTCCTTAACGATAACGCCCGCAGTCCCGCCGCGCGGCCTGACATGGCCGATGATCTCATTCCAAGGCGGCGGCTCAAAATGCCCCTGGCCGATGACTTTGCCGAGATCACGATCCCAGGGCATTTCATTGGCTTCTGCGAATGCGGCGGCATCGGCAAAGTGAGGGTCGGCTTTGAGCGTCCATGCGTCGCCAGCGGGCGGAGTATAGGTCATGCTTTGTCTTCAAACATTTCGTAGTTGAGTCTAGGCGCTGTCCCATACCAGATCGGGTAGTCCCGGTGGTCTTTCAGATCATCCTGAGTATTCGGATGCAGAAGCACGGTGAGGCCTTGGCGATTTAGTGCGAACCAGGATGCGACTTCCGCCATCCGGTCATTCGGCACGAGCACCTGGAAGCTGCCTTCGGGGTGCGGACCAACGGGCTTGTCATGCATACGGCCAATGGCAAGGCCCGCAAATTCAGTTTCGATATCGCCCCGGAGCGACTGCGCAACAGTCTTGGATGTCTCATCGTAGTAAACGTGGACATGCCAATCTTGAATGATGTCAATCGATTCCACGGGCGTTCTCCTTTGGCTTGGCCAGAATGCGGACTTGGTCATCGTAAGATGGGTCAAGCGTGCCGAAAAGGCGATCCCACCATGTGAACTGGTTGGCGAAATTATAGGTGAAGCGTTGATGGTGCTGGTCATGGTGCACGGTCGCAACGAGCGGGAAGGGCCAGCGAGCCAGGCGGCCAGCGAAATGTTCATAGCCTGAATGCCCGATCATGCCCTTGGTCTGGTCAAACAGCCGGAGCGCGATCAGCGCCGCTGTCGGTATCGGTAGGATAAACGGCAGGAGGATAAAGAAGCTCTGCACGGAAAGCGCATCCGGCACGGAAAAGCTGTCGTTGTTCCATACGGTCGGCGTCACGCTCAGGTGATGTGTTTTGTGCCAGCGATAGAGCGGTTTCGTATGCATCAGCCGGTGGCCGAAATAGAACCATGCATCGTGCAGCACCAAGGCTGCAATGAAGATCCAGGCGATGTTTAGCGGCGTTAGCGCGAGCGGCGCCTGCGTCCAGCCTGCAAGCTGCGCATAAACGCCAACGGCAAGGCAAAAGGATGTGCCGAGCAGGGATTTCAGACTTTGTTGGATTTCAGCGCTAGCGGTGCGCCGCGCCTTGCGCTCCCGCCCTGAGATTGCGGGGATCTGGCGTTCAGGGAAGTGGCTGTTAATCCAGAGAAGTAACCCGCCAAGCCCAAAATACAGCGCCAGATGGACTCCGTATGAGGCCGCCCAGAGCGTTAGAAATCCGGCTGCGCCCCCGGATGCGCCTACGTTGTTAATCCCGTCCAGCGGCCACATCGCGCATCGCTGTAAGCGCCTGGTCGATGCCAGCGCCATCGACATCCAAGTGAGTGACGGCGCGCATCAAATCCCGAGGACCATAGCCTGCGCCGATGCGAACGCCTTTTTCGAGCAAACGCGCGGAGACTTCGTAATTGTCCATGCCAAGCCCAGCGCAATCGAAGAACACCATGTTGGTTTCCGGCTCTTCCGGATCAACTTCAATGCCAGGGATCTGCATCAAACCCTGGGCGAGGCGCTTGGCGTTCAGATGATCCTCCGCCATCCGCTCAACGTTGTTTTGGAACGCATATACGCCTGCCGCCGCGATGATGCCCGACTGGCGCATGGCGCCGCCGAATTGATGTTTCCAGCGCCAGCTTTCGTCGATGAATTCCTTGGAGCCGACGAGTACAGCCCCGACTGGGCAGCCCAGGCCTTTCGAGAGGTCAATCCAGGTACTGTCGCATTCTTGTGAGAATTCCTTGGCTGACGTGCCGGTGGCTGCGACGGCGTTCAGCAAGCGCGCGCCGTCCATATGCATCGCAAGCTTGTTGCGCTTAGCGGAGGCGGAAACATCCTTGACCTCGTCCAGCGTCCAACACGCGCCGCCGCCGAAATTGCTGGTCTGCTCGATAGAGACGACCTTTGGCACCGGGCGATTATGCTTATATGGCTTCATCGCCTGATCGACGGCGGCGCCGGAAAACACGCCACGCCTGCCGCCGTCAAGCTGCGTAATCATACATCCGGAAAGCGCCGCCGGTCCGCCAGCCTCCGCATGGATGGGGTGCGCGAGCTGATCCATGATCACGCTATCGCCCTGGCGGCAGTAAATCCGATAGGCGATGGCGTTACACATAGTCCCAGAGGGCACGTAGACGGCGGCTTCGTGGCCCGTAAGCTCCGCCGCAATCTCGCAAAGTTTGTTGACTGTCGGGTCTTCGCCCGCCTGTTCATTGCCCACTTCAGCTTCGGCCATGGCTTTGCGCATGCCGGGCGAGGGGCGGGTAATGGTGTCGCTGTAAAGATCGACGGCGATTGCGGCGGACATGGCGGCGGCTGCTCCAACGGGTGCTGTAAGGTTTAGTCTTAGCAGGACTGGGGCGACATTCGAAGCGTTGCTAAAACCCGCGCCCATGGGCCTCCATATATGCGAGTTCTTCCGGCGTGGATTGACGGCCCAGCACAGCGTTTCGGTGCGGAAAACGGCCAAACTCAGCGATGATTTCCTGATGTTTGATCACAAACTCCATCCATCCGGCGCCGCCGAGTTCTGTGTAAAGCCTGATCGATTCGTTCTGTAACGCCAAATCTTCCGCATGCTCGTAAGGCAGATACAGGAAAACGCGCTCAAACTCGTGCATTTCCTTATCCCAACCCTCGGCGACAGCATGTTGAGCGGCTGCGAGCGCCCGCCCATCTGTTGCGAACGATCGGGCGTCCTAGCGGAAGATATTGCGCGGAATTTGGTCGGTCAGGATGACGAACGCGAGTAGAGATTCTGGCGCTTCAAGCCAATGAGCAAGCGCGCCTGCATTGGCCTTATCCCAGTCTGCTCTGAACTGGGTGCATGCTTCATCGAAATCCGGGCCGCCTTTGAACCAAACTTCGCGTCGCTCATACGGCGGTTCGCCAAACCAAAAAGCGTGAATGTCTTCGGGTGGGGCCTTGGAGGCCTCCGTCATGTGAAACGCGGCGCCGCCAGTTTAGGCGGCGCCGCGCGCACATGGGAAGTGTCTTAGCAG
>JAYNYG010000101.1:0-6116 GCA_038102935.1 Alphaproteobacteria bacterium
CAATCCTCCGTTAAAACGATCCCAATCTGATCCCAAATGATTTGATGATGGACATTCAGGTATACGCATGTCCCAAAGGCCGAACAAGCAGCGCCAGAGGAGTTGCGGGATTTCCCGATCCTGCTCCACACTGCGCCCCATAGCGAATGCAGGAAAGAGCAACGAGCCATGACGACCGACATCGTGACCTATGAGCTTAAAGGCAAAGTCGCATTGATTGGCCTGAACCGGCCAGATAAGCGGAACGCCATCAATGAAGGCGTCCTAAACGCCCTTGCCGCTGCTGCGATCAAGGCTGGCCAGGAAGCGCGCGCCGCCGTGCTTTTTGGCCATGGACCAAACTTCTCTGCCGGGCTTGATCTCGCCTGGCTGGCGGAGCGCATCCGCCCTGGCGCGCCCTATCAGAAGCCTTATATCGGATCGCTCTGGCATCGTACGTTCAATCTAATCTCGCGCGGGCCAGTTCCCTATGTGGCGGCCCTGCACGGCCCCGTGATTGGCGGCGGGTTGGAGTTGGCGAGTGCGGCGCATATCCGCGTCGCGGCAGATAGCGCCGTGTTTGGCCTGCCAGAGGGGCAACGCGGAATATTTGTCGGTGGCGGCGGGACGGTGTGGGTCCAACGGATTGTCGGCAATGCAACGATGACGGATATGATGCTGACCGGCCGTATTCTGAACGCCGAAGAGGCCCGCATGCACCGCATTGCGCAATATGTGGAGCCGGCTGGATCTGAGAATGCGAAGGCGTTGCAGCTCGCGGAGCGGATTGCTGAAAACACGCCCACGACCAACTGGCAGATCACCAACCTGCTACCACGCATGAATGATATGTCGCACGATGACGGCCTGTTCATGGAGTTCCTGAACAGCAATATGATGAAACCGCCGGAGACCATTGGCCGGTTAAGCGCATTCCTAGAAGGCAAAAGCCCACTGCCGCTAGTCAAGCAAAAGCCGGAATAGCTGTCTCACGAGAATGCCGAATGGTTCTCCGCCGTGATATGCTCTGTGCGGGTCTCATCATGGAGATGCAGCGGGCCGAATAGTCGTACCGTCAGCCGGATCAAGCTGGCGGCCCCCGCCATCAATAGTGTCAGCGGACCAATGAATATGAAGAATTTGATGAACCAGCGGTGATTAATGCCGTTGGTATCCCCTGCCCGCTCGTTCGATATCCAAGCGAGATCGAAGTATTTGTAGGCATAAATGCAAAAGATTGCCATGAACGGCATGAACAATAGAACGCCGCCGAGCCATTCTATCCAGAGCTTCGTGCGCGGCCTGAACCCTGGCCGGAACAGGTCCAGCCGGACATGGGTATGGCGTGCATGGGCATAGCCGAGGGCCGAAAAGGTCACGATCGTGTGCAAGTGCCATTCAGCGTCCTGGAACACCGGAGAATTGATGAGCAGGTGCCAATCATTCTCGATCACGAAGGACCAGGTGCGGATATAGCGGCGGCCAAAGGCGTCAAACACGATGAGCAAGGCGAGCGCCAACATGAGCCAGGCGGACGATGCACCGAGCCAGAACGCCGGGCGCTCAATCCAGTTCGCGATCCGCAGGCTTGCGCGGGCGAAGCGATCCATTGGATGATCTGGGTTTGCACTCATATCCCAGTTCAAAACGGCTGACTGTCGAACAGGAGCTTTGGCAGGCTCACGACTAGGTTCGGCTGCCACATCACAACGCCGACGCAGCCAAGCTGCAGCAGCACGAACGGTATGATGCCAAGCGATATCTGCTTCATGCTGATCCCCTCTGGCGCGACCCCCTTAATGTAGAACAGCGACAATCCCATAGGCGGCGTCAGGAAAGATGTTTGCAGCGTGATCGCGACCAGGATCGCGAACCAGTACACCACATCGGCCCGCGCAATATGGTCGCCGAAATCTAGTGGCGCCACGATGGGGCCGAAGATCGGCATGGCGATTAACAGAATTTCCAGCACATCAAAGAAAAAGCCCATGAGGAAGATCAGCCCGATCACGAAGATCAGAATGCCCCAGGAATCCAAAGCGCCAATATTGATAAGCGCCAGGATCGCTTCCTCGCCGCCAAGCATACGGAAGACATAGGCGAACGACGTAGCGCCGATGAACAGGACCGCGACCATGCCAATCGTCATCGACGCCCGCGTCACGCTATCGCGCAGATCAGCAAAGCTCATGCGGTTCCGGAAAATCGCCAATAAAAGCGCGCCAAGAACGCCGACAGCAGCCGATTCTGTAACGGTGAATATCCCGCAAAGCACTGAGCCCATCACCAGCGCAATAAGCACCGCCGTTGGCGCGATCCCACGCGCGATAAGCCCAGCAACAGCGGCGCGAGACGGCGCAGATATTGGTTCTTTCCCTGGCTGCGCTTCCAGAAACTGCTCAAGCGAAAGCTTTGGCGCTGAGGATGGCTTCAAGAACGCATGCACGCCGATGTAAATCAGATACAAGCCTGCCAAACATAGCCCTGGATAAATCGCAGCGGCGAAGAGATAGCCATAGGATATCTGCAACATCTCACACAGAAACACGAGCAAGATGCTCGGCGGGATCATGATGCCAAGTGTCGCCGAAGCCGCAATGGTCCCAAGCGCCAGAGGCGGATGATATCCGGCCTTCAGCATCGGTGGCAAAGCGATCAACGTCATCACAATGACTGACGCGCCGACGACGCCGGTGATCGCTGCAAACAGAACGCCCATGATCGTGACAGAAAGCGCCGCTCCGCCCGGAACGCCGCGCAGTAACAACCCGAGAGCCAACAGAAGATCTTGCGCCAAACGTGAGCGCTCTAACAGAACGCCCATTAGGATCAGCAACGGGACTGCAACGAGCTGCAGGTTTTCTGCGAAGAACCAGACCCTAGGAACCAGATTGAAGAACTCGATCATGCGGAACAGATCAAACGCCATCCCGATGAAACCGAACAGAATTGCAACGCCGCCAAGGATGACGCCAATCGGATACCCGGTCAGCATCAGCGCCAATAGAGTCACAAACATCAAAAAAGGAAGGATCAATTCTTCCAAACGGCTCGTCCTCAGGCCCCCGAGCGGGACACTGGGGATAGAGCCAGTTTAGTCACCGCTGTCAGATGATAACACCCTGCAACGGTCGCAATCTGAGGATCAACCCGCAGCGCTTCCTACAAGGATGTTCGGCGCTGTTGCTCTGGGCGCCGCGCCGGGGCTGAGGCAAAGCGCCAGCGCCCGTAGCAATTCTGGCGCATCAATAGGCTTGGTGACATAGGCATCCATGCCAGCGGACAGATATCGTTCGCGGTCGCCGTTCATCGCATTAGCAGTCAAGCCAATAATAGGCAAATATGACGCCGCGTCATTGAGAGACCGGATTGCCGTAGTCGCCTTAACCCCATCCATCACAGGCATGTTCACGTCCATGAGAACGATATCGTATTGGCTGGCTTGAACGGCGCGCACGGCGGCTTCCCCATCCTGAACGAAATCGACTGGGATATCATTCGCCTGCAGCATGCCTTTGATGATGATCTGATTGACTTTGTTATCTTCAGCACAGAGGACTTTAACTGGACGATCAAGCACCAGCACAAACGGCTCGACCGACTCTGCTGGGTCTGAAGCTGCATGCCCCGCGTCAATCAGTTCACACCGCAAAGTAAACCAGAACCGCGATCCTTCGCCGAGCTTGCTGTCAAAGCCGATATCGCCGCCCAAGAGTTGCGTAAATCGCTTTGATATCGCCAGCCCTAGCCCACTCCCGCCATATTCCCGCGTCGTCGACGTGTCAGCTTGAGTAAAGGCGTCGAAAAGCTGTTCGCCGGCGTCTTGAGCGATGCCAATACCGGTATCCGTAATTTCAGCAAATAGCTCACAAGCGCAATTTTCCAGGAGCTTTTGACGAAGCCGGACACGAACTTCGCCCACTTGCGTAAACTTGAACGCATTACCTACCAAATTGAACAATATCTGGCGGATCCGTGTCGGGTCAGACGAAACAACTTGTGCGACGCTCGTATCAACGTCAAAATCTAGTGTCAGGCCCTTTTCATCAAACAGTGGCAGCCAAGCGTCCTGCACAGCTTTGAAGAGTGTGGCCAGGTTAACCGGCTCCATCTCAATTTCGATTTTGCCAGCTTCGATCTTCGACAGATCAAGAATGTCATTCAACAATGTCATGAGGCTGCCGGCGCATTCCCGTATGACCTCTGCAGCTTTGCGTTGATCCGGCACAAGCTCACCGCTGAGCAACAGGTCCGTCATGCCGATGACGCCATTCATAGGCGTTCGAATTTCATGGCTCATAGTGGCTAAGAAGTTAGACTTTGCCTGATTTGCAGCCTCTGCCTGATCGCGCGACGCCCTAAGTCCATGCTCCAGTTTACTCGTCCGCAACACGAAGCGGACGCGATTTGGCAGGAGACTCCAATTGAGCGGCTTCGTTAGAAAATCACTAGCGCCTGCAACCATGCCTTCATTGATGTCAGAAGAGCTTTCGCGGCCCGTAACAATAATTCTAGGCAAGTGTTCTGTTGCAGGGTTTCCCCGAAGAAGCCGGCATACTTGGAAGCCATCGATGCCTGGCATCATGACATCCAAAAGCACTAGATCAGGCATATTCTCTTTGATCATTTCCAGCGCGGTTTCGCCATCGGACGCTTCTGAAACATCAAAAGCATACTCTTCAAGCGCATCACGGGTCATGGCGCGCTGAATAGGCTCATCATCGACGACGAGAATGGATGCACCGCCCCAGAGGCCGTTTTCCTGCATCATCGAGCAATACTCTCTTGCGGATTAGCGACTTCGACGGTCGATCTCATCTGGTTTGCGTTCTCAACATCTGCGGAAAGCTCAACCGCTACAGCCGCGTATACCGTTTGGAGCCGCAGAAGCGCCGCCGGAGCAGTGGACGTATCACCGTCATCTGCCGCCTTTTCAAGCGAACTGGCGATCCCCGATATTTCCACCGCCCCAATATTTGCACTCGCAGCTTTCAAAGTATGGGCTGCAAGTCGTAAAGACTTAATGTCGTTCGCGGCGATTGCGTTTTCCAGGGCGTTAAGCGCCTCTGGCGTTGACGCAAGATAGAGACCGGCAATCCGTAACCAGAGTTCGGGTTTTCGCTCCCGCAGCGGCCCCGCGATCGCTTCATCCAATGCACTGCCAGAGAAGGCTGGCGCGGGATCTTCGACGACTGCAGCCTCTATGGGGCCTTTGTGCAGAACATGCTGGTTGATCGCTGCAATCAAGGCATCCGGCGTGAATGGTTTAGATACGTAACCGTTCATTCCGGCGGCAATGTATTTCTCGCGGTCCCCCACCATTGCATCTGCCGTGAGCGCAATAATCGGAATACCGGACTTCGCGTCTGAACGCTCGCAGATGGCTCTGGTCGCCGCTGCGCCATCCATCTTCGGCATATGGATGTCCATCAGAACAAGGTCATAATCTGCCTGATCTATGGCGCGGATTGCTGCGACGCCATTGTCCGCCAGGTCAACCGAATGGCCGAGATGCTCCAAAATATCGCGCGCGATTTCCTGATTTATCGGATGGTCTTCCGCCACCAGAATCTTCAGCGGGCGCATCGCTGCGGCATTCATGAGCTCACTGCTGCTTTCGGACAGGAGCGCTACTGCATCTTCCACGCGCCCAACCTGGCAATGCGCTGTGAACCAGAAGCATGATCCTTTACCGACAACGCTCTCCACGCCAGCAGCGCCTTGCATCAATTCGGCAAGCTGGCGCGCAATAGGAAGGCCGAGGCCGGTGCCGCCGTATTTGCGACTTGTCGAACTATCAGCTTGCGAAAATTTCTCGAATACGCCCGCGAGATCCGCTTCGGCAATGCCGATCCCTGTATCTTCGATCTCAAATCGAAGCTCTACTTCGCCATCGGCTGACGCCGTCGAGCCTACACGAACGTGGATTGAGCCTTTAGATGTGAACTTCACCGCATTGGAGATGAAATTCATCAAAATCTGCCGCATTCGTGTTGGGTCGCCGAACACCGCTTCAGGCAAGCCGGGCGCATAACTGATCGAGAAATCCAGGCCTTTTTGTTCTGCTCGAGCGGACATGAGCTCTGTCCGGCGTCAGGGCACATGGGACAGACTGAGGGTATGATTTAGAGGAGGAT
>JAYNYG010000045.1:0-29330 GCA_038102935.1 Alphaproteobacteria bacterium
GCCCAATCCGCCGCCGCCTTCAATGCCATCGCGCATTTGCTGATCCCCGTTTAGAATAAAACTTCAAGCCTAGCATATAGCCGGAAGCGCCGAGATATGAAGATCACTAGCGTTGAAACTATCCAAGTGGCTGAGTTTCCAAACTGTGTTTGGGTACGGATCGAAACGGACGAAGGCTTGATCGGCCTTGGCGAAACGTTCCGAAACCCCGAAGCAACCGTGGCTTACATCCATGAGACGGCGGCCCCCTATCTCATCGGCCAGGACCCGCGCGCGCCGGAATTGCATCGGAAGGCTTTAATGCGCGATGTCGGCAATCGCTTCCAGGGCTTTCCAACGCGCTCCATTGAAATCCGGGGCAATTCGGCGATTGATATCGCACTCTGGGATATTGCTGGTAAGGCGATGGATGCGCCTTTGTACCGGCTGTTCGGCGGCCCAGTGCATGAGACCTTGCCCGTCTATAACACCTGCGCTAGCGACGGATACAACACCTCCTCCCGCGTCATTGGCGATAGCCGGGCGGCAGGCGAAGGCATGGACGATCTGGCGATGCAGGTCTCTGATCCTGGCGCATTGGCGAAGTCACTGCTAGAGGATGGCATCACAGGTATGAAAATCTGGCCGTTTGACCGGTTTGCGGCAAAGCATGACGGCTGGCACATCGACCGCGTGGACTTAGAGGAGGCGACGGCCATCGTCGCCGCCATCCGGGATGCGGTAGGCGACAAAATTGAGATCATGCTTGAGTATCACGGCCTCTGGCGCCTGCCCACTGCCCTGGATATCGCCAAGGCGCTCGCGCCCTATCGTGTGTATTGGCATGAGGACCCGATTGGGCTGGACAACATCCAGGACCTCGCCCGATATCGCGGTGAGACCGGCGGCAGGGTCGCGGCCAGCGAAAATCTAGGCACCACGCGCTGGCTCAAGGAAGCCCTGCAGGTTGGCGCTGTTGACGTGGTCCAGTTTGACATGGGCTGGGTCGGCGGGCTTTCCGAAGGCCGCCGCATCGCTGCGCTTGCCGAGACCTATGACCGCCCCATCGCGCCGCATGACTGCGTCGGCCCCATCCTCTTCACCGCAGACTGCCACCTGGCCTTCGCCAGCCCGAACACGCTCACGCAGGAGGTCGTGCGGGCGTATTTAGGCGGATGGTATGCTGACATCATTACCGGCTTGCCGACCGTCTCTGAAGGGAAGCTCAGCCTGCCAAATGGCCCGGGTCTCGGCATAGATTTCGCAGACGGCGTGCTTGAGCGACCTGACTTAACGCGAAGGAAAACGGTTTAAGCGACGGCCATCACGGCTTCTGCGCTGTCCTCCATCGTCGCGGCAAGGGCGATAGCGGGCGGCAGCATGCGGGTTGCGAAATAGCGGGCGATGGCGATGCGATTTTCAGCAAACCCAGCGTCGTCCCCAGCCCAGTCGCGGGCGGCGGCTGCGCCTTTCAGCAGCAGCCAAGCACAGACTACGCGGCCCGTCAGGTCCAAGTAATCGCAAGCGCCGGCAGCAGCAATCCCAATCCGATCATTGAAGGCAGTGACCTGCGCCGCTGTCGCCCGTTCTATTGCGTCAACGCCGCTTTGCACCTGTGTTCTAGCCGTTTCCAAGTCACCACCAATACCGCTGAGTTCGGCGCGGATGTCGGCGATCAGTTCAGCCATCGCCGCGCCTTGATCTCGGCCTAACTTCCGGCCAAGCAAGTCCATCGCTTGGACGCCATTGGCGCCTTCATAGATTGGCGCAATGCGACTATCCCGCCAGACTTGGCCGGCGCCCGTTTCCTCAATGAACCCCATCCCGCCATGGATTTGGATGTTGGTGGAAGCGACCTCGACGCCGCGATCCGTGGAGTAAGCTTTCACGACGGGGATCAGCAGGTCCAGCATCCGCTGCGCCTTTGCCCGCTCATCGGCATCCGTCATCCGGCGGGACTCATCCAACCGGCCAGCGACCCAGTAGCAAAGCGCGCGCATGGCTTCAGTCTCGGCGCGCATATTCACCAGCATCCGTTTCACGTCCGGATGCTGCGCGATAGGCACGTTATCTTCGCCGGTAAGGATGTCCTTGCCCTGTCGGCGTTCAGCCGCGAATTCTGTCGCCTGCTGCAATGCCGCCTCCGCAATGGACAGGCCCTGCAGACCGACACCGAGGCGTGCATTGTTCATCATTGTGAACATGGCCTGGATGCCGCCATTTTCTTTTCCGACAAGCCAGCCGATTGAGCCTTCATTGTCGCCGTAAGCCATAACGCAGGTGGGGCTGCCGTGGATGCCGATTTTGTGTTCAAGCGATACGGGCCGCAGGTCATTCCGGTCGCCGAGCGATCCATCGTCGTTGACGAGGAACTTCGGCACCAAGAATAGCGACACGCCCCGAATGCCTTCCGGCGCGCCATCGATCCTGGCCAGCACCATATGAATGATGTTTTCAGCCATATCGTGGTCGCCGTAGCTGATGAAAATCTTCTGGCCGCTGATCCGGTAGTGATCGCCTTCCGGGCGGGCGCGACTGCGGAGCGCGCCAACGTCAGACCCGGCTTGCGGTTCCGTCAGGTTCATAGTGCCGGTCCATTCGCCGGAGACCATGCGCTTCAGATATTTAGCCTTTTGATCGTCCGTGCCATGGGCTTCCAAAAGATCAATGGCGCCTTGAGTTAAGAGCGGCCCGAGCGAAAATGACATGCAGGCGGACCCCCACATCTCGCTGAGCGCCGTACCGACCAGCCACGGCAACCCGCCGCCGCCAATTTCCGGATCAAAGCAGGGGCCATTCCAGCCGCCTTCAACATACTGCTTATAGGCGTCAATCCAGCCGGGA
This sequence comes from Alphaproteobacteria bacterium, assembly GCA_038102935.1. Taxonomy (GTDB): domain Bacteria; phylum Pseudomonadota; class Alphaproteobacteria; order Bin95; family Bin95; genus VMCJ01. The sequence goes on from JAYNYG010000045.1 coordinate 2,824, forward strand.
GATGTGCGCACAACGCCATTCTCAATAACCGGCGGCTGTGTGTCGCCAACGCGCTGTAGTGGCGACATAACGCCGTTCGCCAGCTTGTTCGCTTCATCCAATGCGGCGGCGACAAGATCAGGCTGCGCATCTTCAAGCCCTGGGAGCTGCGCGATGCTCTCAAGCCCAGCGACGGCCTCAAGCGCGAACTGCATTTCTTTGAGCGGGGCGGTGTATTCGGCCATCGGGAGCCTCCCATGCAAGCGGAACCAAAACTTGGCGCACAATGCGCGAATGGCGAGGCTTAGAACAAGAAAAACTTTATCGCGCCAGTGCGGCCAATCGTTCGCCAACAGCGGCAGCCGCTTCTGGCGCAATATTGCCGAATGCAAAGCGCAGCATCTGCTCCTGCCCTGGCCCAAAGGCTGAGCCTGGCATCGCCATGATGGAGCCTTCGTCCGCCAGCAACTTTGCCGCGTCCAATGCCGACAAATCAAAAGGATGGCGACAATACGCGAAGAACGCCCCGGCGGAGACAATCGGAAACTGGTTCGCGACTGGAGTCATCGCCTGTTGGAACACCGCCAGGCGCAGCGCCATCTCCTGCCGCTTGCCATCGCGCCAGTCTTTGAGGTGCTCGACACCATAAAGCGCAGCAGCCTGCCCCGCGCCATTCGCACATATAGCAATGGAATCGAGCGCTTTCTGGACGAGGCCAATAACATCAGCGCCTGCCGTAACCGCGCCAACACGCAGACCCGGCATCGCATAGGCTTTCGAGAAACTGTAGAGCTGGATCACCGTATCAGCCCAATCATCAGCCTTGAAGGCATCATGCGCCGCGCCGCTGGCTGGGATGAAATCACGGTAAGTTTCATCGATGATCAGCTTGATGTCGTGGGCTTTTGCGAGTTCCGCGAACCGCTCAATCGTCGCCGAAGGGTAGATTGCGCCCGTTGGATTATTCGGCGTGACGAGAACGATGGCGCGCGTCCGGGGCGTGATCAGTCGTTCGGCGGCGTCTGCATCTGGCAACATACCTGCGTCCACAGCGCATGGCAGCGAAATGGCGTCTATGCCGAACATGTCCAGCGTCATTTTATGATTAAAGTACCACGGCGTCGGCAACATCACCGCGTCGCCTTCACGGGCGAGCGCCATGATGGCCGTCACATAGGCTTGATTGCATCCTGCGGTGATCGCGACATTCTCTGGCCCGATATTCCCGCCATAGAGCGCCGAACTCTCATCCGCGAGCGCCTGCCTTAACGCCTGCTCACCCAGGATTGGCGCGTAACGTGCTGTTTCAGGCCTCTGAATAGCCTCTGTGATATGCACTACCAACGAGCTCGCCATCGGCCAGCCCGGAGCGGCTTGCGCCAGATCCAGCAAGGGCCGTCCGTCAGGAAACTCACGATTTTTCACCCAGCTTTGCACAAGGGCGACGGGCGGCGTTTCAACGGACGCTAAGTTTGGATTGATCGGCAAGGACTTCGGGCTTTCTGCTTCGTATACCTTAATTCAGGCGATGCTTTAATTCTTGCAGCAGTTTTGCCGCTTTGTGGCGGAGACCTTCTTCAGGCTCTGCCGCTAGATATTTCTCAAATCCGCGAATGGCCTGACCAATATTCTCTAGCCGCATATGCATCATCGCGATCTCGCGCATCAGCTCAACTATATCTGGCGCGAAAGCCAGCATCGCCTCCGCATTTTCCAACGCGCCCGGAATATCGCCAGCACGCAGACGGCGGAGTTTGATGTTGTTCTGCAGGCGCAACAGCACATCACGGTTTGAGACGGGTTGATAATGTTCAGCCGTAAGCTCGGCCCCCTCGCCCTGCATGCGCTTCAACAAATCCCGCATTCCAGCGGCGTCAACAACGCGGGCGTTGTCGAACGGGTCTAGCGCCAACCGCTCGCCGCCATGATCTAAGCGCAGCAGGAAATGGCCGGGGAAGGCCAGGCCGACAAGGCTCCAGCCGAGGCGATAGGCGATGCTCATATTCAGAATGCCGAGCGCGACGGGCAAACCCTTCTTGCGATCAATCACACGCACTAAATCCGCGTTCTGGAGATCGTCATAGGTCAACGTATCGCCGGAATAGCCGTTGGCTTGATAGATCACTTCAGCCAACGCCGACGCTTGCTCGATCGCCGAACCAGCATGCGCCGCATGGGCTGCAGCTTCAGTCGCAAGCGCGTGCAGATGCGCCTCATAACGCGCGAATGCCGTATGCGGGCGTTTTATTGCGGCGAAGGCGAGCGCGGCGACGCCAGGATCAAAAGCATCGTCATCGGCTTTTCCGAGAGCGGAAAGAAATGCCATCGGGTCTGCCGCCCATTCAGGATTGTCATCGCGCGTCATGCGCTGCTCCACACGTCCACATTCGCACTTACATACCCCTACCGGGCCGCCAGGCATCCTTAACATGGATCGGCATGCGATAGGGAATGACGGCGACGATGTCGAAGCGCAATTGGCGTTGCCGCAGAGTCGGACGTTGCGCCGTTAGCCATTCAGCCGCCTGCTCAATGCGCCGCCGTTGCCTGGCTCCAACAGCCTCAATAGATCGCCGCAGATCAGGCCGTGCTTTCACCTCTACAATGGCGACGAGTCCGCGCTTTACCGCAACCAGATCAATTTCGCCGAACGGCGTTTTCTCGCGCTCCGCCACGATCCGATACCCAGCCAACCGCAATCGCCATGCGGCGGCAGTTTCGCCGAGCCTTCCCAGCGCTTCATGCTTGCGGCGTTTCGCTGTTGATTGCTTCACGGCTCGCCATGCTTAATCGCCAACGCGCGCTGATACGCGACCTTCCGTGGGAAACCCGTTTGTTTGGCCGCCTCTGCCGCAGCGTCCTTAACAGAATGCGCGTCCAGCAAATCAGCCAGGATGTTATCAAGCGCCGCCTCATCGAGCGCCTCTACAACTGGCGGGGCAATCACCAATGTGACCTCGCCCTTAGGCGGACCAGCGTCGGCATAATGCGCCGCAAGTTCGGAGAGCGAGCCACGCCTGGCCTCTTCAAACATCTTCGTGAGTTCACGCGTCACACATGCTTGGCGATCTCCCAGAACTTCGGCCATATCACTCAACGCGGCGGCCAACCGTTTGGCGTTCTCGAAAAGAATCAGCGTTGCAGGCGTGTCAGCCAGTTCCGACAACCATTTACGGCGCTGGCCAGATTTGTTGGGCGCGAAGCCCGCAAACATGAACCTATCCGAGGGCAGCCCCGCAAGCGCCAACGCCGCCAATGGCGCCGATGCGCCGGGGATTGGCACGACCTTGACGCCCTCAGCAATCGCTGCGGCCGCAAGCCTGTATCCAGGATCTGAAACCAGCGGCGTGCCCGCGTCTGTCGCGAGCGCAATCGCTTCCCCGGCGGCGATCCGGCCAAGAATGATTGGCCTGGCGCGATCCGCCGAATGTTCGTCATACCGGATAATCTCTGGCGCTTTGATACCATGGATATCCAGCAGGCGCCGGGTCACGCGCGTATCTTCCGCTGCAATCGCCGCAGCGCCCGCAAATATATCGAGCGCGCGCAAAGTGATGTCCCGCGCATTGCCGATGGGGGTCGCAACAATGTATAGCCCGGCAGATAATGGTTTGGGGGTAGAGGGTGCAGGCGTCATTCGCTTAGGGCCTCATAGATTCGCGGCGCAGCTTCAAAGCCGGCTTGCGGATTGGCGGTAGTATAGGCCAGGGAGAAAGAGAATGCGGACGTTTCATGCCTAATTCGCACGGCAAATCCTCACCGCTAAAGTTTGCCTTGCTGTCAGCTGGGCTTTTGTCCTTAGCGGCATGTGACGCGGCCCGCCCCATTACGGCGACGGCGCCAGGGCGCACAACGGTCGCGAGCCCGACCAATCAGGCTGATCCACGCAATCGCCGCTGGTCTGAGGGTCGCTTGCCGTCATACCGGAATTCGGGCGCTAGCCAAGGGCGCGCCGCCGCAAACTCCAATGCGCCGGTCCGTGTTGGGCTGTTGTTGCCCTTATCTGGCCCCTATGCGGCTTACGGTAAAAGTCTGGCGGATGCCGCAGCGCTCGCACTGTTTGACGCCCGTATCAACCGCGAAATTGAAATCCTTCCCCGAGACACCCAGGCTACAGCAGAAGGCGCTGCCGCCGCAGCCGTTGATGCGCTCTCTGCCGGCGCCACAGTCCTCATCGGTCCTGTCACCTCAACTGGCGCAATTGCCGCTGCCCGCGCCACAGCAGGATCGGGAACGCCTTTACTGTTGCTAACAAGCGACCGTACAGCCGCCGAGCCTGGAGTCTTCGCCGCCGGCCATGCCCCACAAGCGGCTGCGACGCGAATTGTTGATTACGCCGTTCAGCAAGGTGTTCGCGCGATCGCAGGCGTAGCGCTTGATGACGCGGCCGGTCGAGCCGCGCTCGCGGGCATGCAAGCGGCGGCGGCGGCGCGCGGCGTCCGGGTTGCGGGCCAAGCAGCATTGCCCGCTCAAGCGAGCGGCGATGCGCGGCGGGCGACATTGGCGTCAGCATTGCAGTCGCTTCGGGGCGATGGAGCATTGTTTCTGCCGTTTCCGGCTGAAGCCCTCCGGACCCTCAATGCTGACCTCAGCGCGATCATGAGCAGCCCGGCGCCGCTTTTGGGCGCGCCGGAATGGGACGGCGCCAATCTGGCCGCCCTCCCCGCTTTCGCCCGCGCGTCTTACGCCGGATATGACCCTCGCCTGACGGGAAGCTTTCGCCAGCGCTATCAATCTGCATATGGCAGGCCGCCCGCACGTGGCGCGGCACTTGTATATGACTTGACCGCCACCGTGGCGCTGGCCGCACAGTCTGCGCGCGGCGCTGGGCTTGGCAGCCATGATTTGACCGTCGCGGGCGGATTCCAAGGCGTGCAAGGGCCATTCAGGCTAACGCGCGATGGCGCCGCACTCCGCCGCTACGCCATTATCGGTATGCGCAACGGACGCCTGGAGATCATCGAGCCTGCAAACAGCAACGGCAGCTAAAGCTCTATATCGCCTTTCTTCAGCGCGCGGCTGATGACATTGCGTTGAATGTCGCTGGTGCCTTCGCCGATCACATAGACCAGAGCGTCGCGGTGATGCATGCCCACATTATGGTCCCGCATGAGGCCCGCACCACCCATAATGCGAATGGCGTTTTCGGTAACCCGCATAGCCGCTTCACTAGCGACGAGCTTAATCTTGGAGGCGTTGGCGTCCGTCAGCGTTCCCTGGTCGACCTGCCACGCGCCCCAATACACCATCCAGCGCGCCGTCTCGATATCCGTCGCCATATCAGCGAGCCGATGCGCAACAGCCTGATATTCAATGATCGGCTTGCCGCGCACGATACGGGTTTTGGCGAAGTCCAACGCTTCTTCACAAGCGCCGCGCGCGAGGCCCAGCACAGACGCCGCTACGCCGACACGGTTTTCACTCAAGCTTTCCAGAATAATCGAATAGGTGCCTTCACGCTCGCCAAGCAAATGGCTATCCGGCACGAACAGATCATCCATATGGATCAACCCGGTCTCAGACCCGCGCAAACCTTCTTTCTTCAAAGAATCTATCGCAAGACCTTCAGCTGGCATATCAACGATGAACAAGCTGACGGCGTCAATCGTCAGGTCGGGCTTGGTGCGGGCTGCCAGCGTCATGAAATTGGCGATGGGCGCATTGGTGATATAAAGCTTGGCGCCGTTAATCTTCCAGCCGCCGTCCACTTTATCGGCCCGTGTTTTCATGGCGCGGATGTCTGATCCGCCATCGGGTTCCGACAGCCCGAAACACGCAATTTTCTCGCCAGCAACGGCGGGTTGGAAATAGGCCTCGCGCTGAAATTCGGTCCCGGCCTTCCAGATCGGCCACATCCCAAGGTGACTGTGGGCCGAGAAAGCGCCGCAATAGGCCTGGCTCACACGCGCGATTTCTTCGCGGATGATGCAGTCGGAAACCTTGTCCATGCCGACACCGCCATCAGCTTCGGGGTAACGGGCGCCTAGCATGCCGAGTTCGCCCCACCGCTTAAAGAGATGCGACGGGAAGGTTTCGGTTTCGTCAGAATGACGGACATGCGGCTTGGCGTCAGCCTCCATATGGCGGCGCACTGTTTCGCGGAGAGCCTCATGTTCTGGCGAGAACGCAAAATCCATTAATTTCGCTCCACCCCGATATCCTTCGCCTCAAAGTCCCGCACATCGCCAATACGGCCCTGAATGGCGGCGGCGGCGGCGCTGGCGGGGCTCATCAGATGCGTACGCGCGCCCTGTCCTTGCCGACCCTTAAAGTTCCGGTTGCTGGTGGAGGCGACGTGCTCGCCCGCATTCGCCAAGTCGCCATTGATGCCGACGCACATGGAGCATCCAGCCTCCCGCCACTCAAACCCCGCCTCGATGAATATCCTGTCGAGACCTTCAGCTTCCGCCTGGCGCTTCACGGGCATAGAGCCAGGCGCAACTATGGCGTTCACCTTAGCTTTCTGGCCCTTAGCGATGGCGGCGGCGGCGCGCAGATCTTCGATCCGGCCATTGGTGCAAGACCCGATGAAGGCCCGATCAATCGGAATATCGGCCACGGCCATACCGCCTTGCAGGCCCATATACTCCAGCGATTCTTCAAACTGCGCACGCTGGTCTTCATCATCAACTTCGGTTGGGTCTGGCACACACTCCGCTACACCTGCACCTTCCTCCGGGCTCGTGCCCCATGTCGCCATTGGTTGGATGCTCGCTGCATCAAGCGCGACTTCCAGCTGGAATTTTGCAGCTGCATCACTTGGTAAGCTCTGCCAGAAGGCCTCTGCAGCAGGCCAACTTGCTGTGTCTGGCGCGTTCGGGCGGCCTTTCAAATAGTCGAAGGTCACGACATCTGGCGCGACCATGCCGCAACGGGCGCCGGCTTCAATCGTCATGTTGCAGACTGTCATACGACCTTCCATGGAGAGATTGCGGATGGCGCTGCCGGCATATTCGATTGCAGCGCCAACGCCGCCCGCAGCCCCAATCTTTGCGATGATCGCCAGGATAACGTCCTTGGCTGTCACGCCAGCCGCGAGATCGCCATCGACAGTCACCCGCATCGCATCTGGCCGGGCCTGCCAGAGCGTTTGCGTCGCAAATACATGCGCCACTTCAGATGCGCCGATCCCGAACGCCATCGCGCCCATCGCGCCATGAGTTGAGGTGTGGCTATCGCCGCAAACAACGATCAAGCCCGGCTGCGAAAGTCCTTGTTCCGGCCCAACAACATGCACAATCCCTTGGTTTGGATCATCGATGCCAAGCACCCGTACGCCAAATTGCTTCCCATTTGCATCAAACTGATCAACGACCGAACGGATCTCCGGATTGTCGATATCATCAAGCGAACGAGATGTGGTCGGCACATAATGGTCCGCCATGCCGAGCGTACGGTCTGGTCTACGTACAGGAAGATTATTGTCTTTCAGATAGTTGAAGCCGTGAAATGATCCTTCATGACAATAATGCCAATCAACGGACAGCAAGGTTTGACCATCCTCACGCTCCACAATCGCGTGGGCGTCCCAGATTTTGTCGAACATGGTGCGGGGTTGGGTCATCCGTGTGCTCCGGGCTAGCTCATGAACCGGCCGCCGTTCACGTCCAGCGCCGCACCGGTGACGTAGCTTGCGTCATCGGAGGCGAGGAAGAGGATGGCGGCGGCGATTTCTTCTGGGCGGGCGGCGCGTTTCAGCGGGATTTCATCCATGCGCTTGGCTTGCTCCTCCTGCGGTAAAGCGCGGTAGCGGGTCTCGACGCGCTCAGTGAAAACGGTGCCGGGCGCCACTGAATTCACGGTGATATTGTTCGGCCCTTCCTCATAGGCGAGCTTCCGCGTGAAGCCTAAAACCGCCGCCTTTGCCGTCGAGTAATGCAGCGCAGAAATCTCTGAAATGCTGCGTCCTGCAACAGAGGCCAGGTTGACGATCCGCCCGCCGCCTCGCGCCCGCATGCCTGGCAGCACCGAACGTGTGATCAGGAACATGCTGGTCAAATTGATGTCCATGAACGTCCGCCACTCATCAAGCTCAAACGCCTCGATAGGCTTTGGATTGGCGCCGAAGCCAACATTATTGACGAGGATATCGGCTGTGCCTGCTTGTTCCTCTGCGGCGGCGATCGCCGCTTGCACGCTCACTTGATCCGTTGCATCAGCCTGGATATAGCAGAGCCGGTTGGCGGCATCCCCGGCATCGCGCCGGAGGTCGGTGGCAAAGGCGCTGTCTTCCGGCTCTTTATCAAGCACCGCCAGATTACCGCCTTCAGCCAAAAACCGCATGACAGTCGCTTTGCCGATGCCTTTGGCGCCGCCCGTCAAAATACCTGTTTTGCCTTCGAACCGCCGGTCCGCCATCTTCAATCCTCCTCAACGCCGGGATATACCCGTGCCCCATAGGCTTTCCGGAAGCCCGCGATTTCACTGCCGGACGGTTTTGCATATGTGAGCCGGGGCGACGAGAAATTGCCGCCCATCAACGCGCGCAGTCTAACGGCGGATTCGCCTTGCTGCACCAGCGCCGCAAGGCCGTTGACGATAGGGGCGCCAGAAGGTGTCGCGTTCATGCCCTGGTCCGCGACAATCGCCATGACGACACCGCCTGCAGCGACGACTACTTCGGCGCCAGCGTTTACTGTGGCCTCGGCGGCGGTTTCAAAACGCTGGAGGAGGGCTTGCGTGGCCGCGCCGTCGGATCCAGCAGTTTCAAGCTCTGCCATGCTGGGCACCGCCATAGACGCTGTTCCGGCGATTTTGTCCTGAATGCGCATACGGGCAAGCACATCGTTCAGGCGCGGCTCAAATTTCTTGTTGATGGACACGAGGCCAATGCTCTCTCCCATCATCCCGGCCCATTGAAATACCGTCTCGCCGAGGCTGACGATGGGGATATCCGCAATCTCCCGCGCCTCACGCAAGCCCGGATCAAACAGATTGCCGATCAGGAACGCATCAAAGCCGCGGTCCTGCGCTTTATGAACATTCTCAAGGATTTCGACCGTTTCAAGAAACGCCAAATATCGATACTGATCGCCTGTCCCGCCCTGGCGCTCGATGCCATGAACTTCAATCTCGGTATTTGGCCCAGCAGCGGCGTCGAGCAAGCGTTGCAGCGTCGCGCGGTAGCTTGGGAACGATCCTTCGCGGGTAACACTTTGATACCAAAGACGCATCGGCCCCTCCTTCAAACGAAGCCATAGCGTAGACGGCGCAGGCATACGCCGCCATATCAATGAATATCAAATCAAGTGGATTTCATATGACCGCATATCTATCTGTCGATGGCCTGCGCGCCGTACTCCTGATTCTTGCGGCGCTGGCGCAAATCGCCGCCTCTGCAGCGCCAAGGTTGCTCGGTTGGGAGCACGATATCTCAAGCCGCTCCCAGAGCCTGCCGACGCCAATCGTACCGCCCGGTTGGGCTTTCTCAATCTGGGGCGTGATATTTCTGGGAAGCCTAGCCTTTGCGATCTATGCGGCTTTGCCGAACCAGCTCACATCGCCGCTTTATCGCAAGGTGGGATGGCTCGCCATCGCATTGTTTGGGTTGGCCGCGATATGGGAATTATGGGTGCCCAAGCAATCGCTGGACGCCATCAGCGCCATCATGATCTTCACCCAACTCGGCCTAGGCCTCATCATTGTTTTCACTATTGCAGGAGAGGCTCCGCTTTCCCTTACTGATAAAATTTTATTGCAGCTGCCGCTGAGCCTATTCGCTGGATGGATCACCGCTGCGGCGTTTGTCGGGCTCGGATCGGTATTGATGCACCATGGATATACGCCTGGGATCAGCTTTTACTTGGGCATGGTCATAGCCATAGGCGCCATTGCGCTTTTCACGGTCTGGTCGATTGGCGGCGCTGGGGCCTGGTTTTACGCAGCGGCAGCGCTCTGGGCGCTTGGCGGGATCATCATCGCAAATATGAGCAGCGGCAGCACCTTGCTCGCGAGCGCTGCAGGCATAGCGGCGGTAGCGCTTGTCCTAACGACGGCCATTAGGACATAGGCGGCAGATTGGCTGGCGGGGCCGAAGCCGCCGCCAGCCCTCCCGTCTCAGTTACTTAGCTGTGATGATCTGCATCACAAGCTTGCCGTCCCGCTTGATCGGGCCGTCTTCTTTGGCGCCAAGTGTGTATTCGAAGATGCCGGCATATTGGCCGCCGGCTTCGCTGTGCACCATCAGCATCAGCATTTCGCCAGCATTGACCGGCTCGTTCAGAATGGCGGCGACATCAACGTTCTCGCCAGCGCGAAGCGGCGCATGACCGACGACTTTGCCTGGCTTCTTCGTAGCGTCCGTGCGGTGAACAACCATCCAGCCATTGGCGAGCGCCATAATCTTATCGGCGGAAACAACGCCATTCGCTACGCTTTGATCATGCGCGACAACGTCTTTGCTCATATGGCCGGCAGCTAGGGCGACCGTTGAGATAACCCCAAGCGCGATTGCAGCGGCAGAAATCTTCAGCATCTTCATCCTCCATGTGTCGCAAGCGGTCATCGCTTGCTGTCATGCTCTACGATGCAGCGACGCTTTGGATCACTTGCACCGCGAAGGGACTGCAAGCAAATCCTTCTAGTTGCTATGCTGGGAGCGGCGGTTAGATTGACTATGAGCACTGCATCTCGACGCCGCCTTTGGCCGAAACCAGGGACAAGCCCTATGACCGTCGCACTCCCGTTCGACAATACCTTCGCCCGCGATATGGAAGGCTTTTATGCACCCTGGCAGGCTGAGGCTGCGCCAGAGCCAGAATTGCTGCTGCTGAATGAAGCGCTTGCGGACGAGTTAGGCTTTGACTTGAGCGCTCTCAAAGCTGCAGACATGAGCGCGATCTTTGCGGGCAATGAGCCGTTAGATGGCGCCATCCCACTCTCCCAGATTTATGCAGGGCATCAGTTTGGCGGATTTTCAGCACAGTTGGGCGATGGGCGGGCGCTTTTGCTGGGCGAAGTCATCGATGCGAAAGGGCAGCGGCGGGACATTCAGCTTAAGGGTTCCGGCAAGACGCCTTTTTCACGTGGCGGAGACGGCAAGGCGGCGCTTGGGCCTGTGCTGCGTGAATATCTTATCGGCGAGGCGATGCATGGCCTCGGCATTCCAACCACCCGGGCGCTGGCTGCGGTGACGACGGGCGAACCCGTATATCGGGAGACACAGCTTCCAGGGGCCGTGCTCACCCGGGTCGCATCCAGCCATCTCCGCGTCGGCACATTCCAATTCTTCGCAGCGCGCGGAGAAACTGAGAAGGTAAAACAGCTGGCTGACTACTGCATTCAGCGGCATTATCCAGACCTAGCCATGGCTGAGAATCCCTACCTCGCTTTGCTCGACGCCGTGCGGGACAGGCAAGCAGCGCTGATCGCGAAATGGATGCATGTCGGTTTTATCCACGGCGTCATGAACACCGATAACATGACGATTTCCGGCGAAACAATCGACTACGGCCCCTGCGCTTTCATGGACGCCTATGACGCGCAAACCGTCTATAGCTCCATCGATACGCAAGGCCGATACGCCTTTGGCGCACAACCGGTTATGGCGCGCTGGAACATCGCCCGGCTAGCTGAGACTTTGCTGCCGCTGATTGACGAGAACGAGGAAGCGGCGGTTGAAGCCGCCACCGCGTCCGTCACCAAGTTCGCTGAAATCTATGTGGAAAACTGGCTTTCGGGGGTTCGAGCAAAACTTGGCCTTCAATCCGCCAGCAATGACGACCTTGATCTCGCGAATAGCCTCTACACCGTCATGTCAGAGCAGAAGGCCGATCACACGAACCTGTTCAGGAGCCTATCTGCTGCCGCATCAGGAGATACAGCCGCAACCGAAGCTGCAATCCAAGACCCAGCTGCAATTGCGCCATGGCTCGAACGCTGGCGCGGACGGATGGCGGAAGACAACATGGCGCCAGAAAAGCGCGCCGCAGCAATGGACGCGGTCAATCCAATTTACACCCCACGCAACCACTTGGTGGAGGCCGCGCTCACAGCCGCCATTGAGCAAAAAGAACTCATGCCATTCAAACTCTTACTCGACATTGTGAAGGCGCCTTATCAGGCTCGAGAAGGCTTTGAAGCCTATGCGCAACCCGCGTCCGATACGTTTGGCTCTGGCTACCGCACCTTCTGCGGGACTTAGAATGCCCGATAGTTGATGGTAACGCCGGAGAAGAATTGGTTTGGCGAGCCTGCTTGTTTTACGACTGGACTATCCGCCGCGTCGCCAACCAGTCGGGTGTAATTGCCGATGAAGGAAGCGGACCAACTATCTGTGAAAGCATAGGTGAGAACCGCGGTTAGACCAACATCCTTGAACCCCGAGCTGGCGCTGAACGGCGCGAGACCGCTTGCAACTGAATCGCTTGCCGAAACCTCAAAAAACGCATCCATATATCGTCCGGATGCATAGCTTGTTGAGACACTGAGAACGCCTTTCAGGCTATCTGTAAGTGGCCGGATGAAAGACAGGCTCGTATCCACCAAAAAGCCGCCGTGGCCCTCATTCACATCATGCGCAAAGGAAATCCTGGCCGCGATGATCCCCGGATCATCCAGGCCGCGCTGCTTCAATGGCGCGCCCCCAGCGGCAAAAACCCCAAGCTCAAGTGAATCGCCGACTTCTGAAAGCGCTGCAACAGAATTGTTGTCCACATCGTCATCACGTTCGCCACGATATCGCGCCAACGGCCCTGCCTGAAAGGACAGAGCAGGCACAAAGTCCGCCTCAATCCGAAATCCGCGCGTACGCACCTCGATATAGCGGCTCTCATAGTCGAACCCGAGTAACGGCAGCGCTTCATACTCCTCGGCGCCTTCAAACTCCGGTTTGGCGCCTATGCCTGCATTCAAGGTCAGGGTTGGATTACGGGCTTCCTGGCCATAGACCGCCAGGGGCGCGCAAAACAATGACAGGCAGGTGGCGATAAGAGGCAGGCTTCTCCAGGCGCCGGTCACTCCGCCGCCTGCGTTGATCCGGTGGGGCCGACTTTCTCTAGCGTTTTGCCGTAGCGGTCCTTGTGCGGGTCCGTATCAAGCTCTTCCAGCTCAATCTCGCCCGACATCACTTGGCGCTTCCAATCCTGGTGTGCGCGTTCATCCGCATGGAATTCTGGCATCACCTGCTCAGCGAACATCTCCAGGCTTTCGCAGATATGTTCGTGGCTGTTTTTGCCTGCCTGGTTCAGCAGAATAATCTGATCCGCATGGCTTTCTTTGAACTTACGGAGTTTCTTGCGGATCGTATCCGGCGAACCGACGAGGCCGCCACGCAATGCCTTCTCCACGAGATCAGGGTTGGCGTCCTTCCACTTCACAAACTCATCCCAGAGGTTAACCGTGCCGGCAGGAGGACGACGGCGATCAGGGCTGGCGCCATAGAAGCGGAGCGCGAACTGGAAGAATGTCAGGCCCTCCGCCCGCTTCCGCGCCTCTTCATCCGTCTTCGCGCACATGAAGTAGCTGACAAGCGCTATGTTCGGGTTGATCTGATAATCCGCCAGTTTATCCAGCCGCTTAGTGATGGAATTGTAATAGGCGTGCACCCAGGCATGGGCCGCATCAGCGCTGACAAACTGGAAGCCAAGCGCGCCCATACCGCGCCTACCCGCCATTTCAATTGTATCCAATTGCGAACAAGCGACCCAAATGGGTGGGTGCGGCTTCTGTAGCGGGTTTGGGACGACCAGACGTTCAGGCATCTGGAAATACTTGCCGTCAAATGAAACCGGTTTGTCGCCAAACATCGGCATGACTGCTTTGACAGCTTCTTCCCAAACCTCGCGTTTGGTTTCGAAGTCTCGGCCAAACGGCTCTAATTCTGTGGCGCTGGCGCTTTCGCCAATACCAAACTCAACGCGGCCGTTGGATAGCAGGTCCAACGTTGAAACACGTTCAGCGACACGCGCCGGATGGTTCGTCGTCAACTGAATGATGCCGTGGGCCAGGCGGATATTCTTTGTCCGCTGGCTTGCCGCGCCGAGGAACACCTCTGGCGCAGGCGAATGGGAATATTCCTCCAGGAAGTGATGCTCAACTTCCCAGGCGTAATCATAGCCAAGGCCATCAGCGAGTTCGAGCTGATCCAGTGCATTGTGATGCAGCTGCCATTCAGTATGCGGCTCCCAGGGTCGTGGGATCTGCAGTTCGTAGAAAATGCCGAATTTCATCGCATAACTTCCTTCCAAATTACGCCGCCGAGCATCGCAGCAGGCGGATTGGCTGGCAATGCGGCCAGAGCTGCGCCATGGCAAAGACTCCCTGGCGTCACAGTGCCGTCTTGAATAGCCTAGGCCGAAACTCGGTTATATCGAAGGATGCCGCCAATGCCCCTACCCCGCGTCGCAATCATCGGAACAGGCGGCACAATCGCCTCTGTCGGCGTTGATAGCCTGGACCTCACGGCCTATGTCCGCACTGGCAAGGTATATGCGCTTGATGAATTACTGGCGCAGGTACCGGAACTCAATCGCGTCGCTGAGCCTGTCATGGCGCCGTTCCGGCAGGTCCACTCAACGGCGATCGGCCCAGCGGATTGGCCGGACCTCGTTTCGCATATTGAAAAGACGCTTGCAGATGATCCAAGCCTTGAAGGCGCTGTCGTCACCCACGGCACGGCGACGTTGGAAGAGACGGCCTATTTCCTCAATCTGACCCTCAAGACGGATAAGACCGTCGTTGTTGTCGGCGCACAACGACCGCCCACGGGCGTATCGACAGACGCATTCCTGAATATCGTCAACGGCGCCCGCGTTGCAGCGGCGCCCGAAGCCCGTGGAATGGGCGTGCTGGTATGCTTGAACGATGAAATTCATGCGGCGCGGGACGTCACGAAAACATCGACACTTCGCTTGCAGACCTTTCGCACGCCCGATTTCGGCCTGCTCGGCCATGCGGACAATGATCGCATAGCAATCTACCGCCGCCCCATCCGTGCGCATGCGCCAAATACGCCCTTCGACGCGGCAAAACCCCTGCCCCGCGTTGATATCGCAATCAGCTATGCCGGCTCAGACGGCGCACAGATTCGGGGCCTGCTTGCGGCCAAACCCGCAGGCATTGTCGTTGGCGGATTTGCGCCCGGATTAACGACGCCCGAAGAACGCGCGGCGATGGAGGAGGCTATCAGCGCTGGCATCGCCGTCGTGCAGGGCACGCGCGCATTGTCTGGCCGCGTCGTTGAAATATCGGACTTCCGACCGAAAGATGTAGTTGTAGGCGACAACTTATCAGTCCAGAAGGCGCGTATATTGCTGATGTTGGCTCTTACCGAGACGGATACTTTGGCAGCAGCGTTGCAGAACGTGTTTGATACATATTGACGTCAAATCATGGTCTAGCAAGGTGATGGGCATCACTGGACGAAACTAGGCATTTGACTGCATAACTTCGGCGACTGGATTGCCTGCCAAACCCATGAAAGATGAAACATGTCCGCACTCGAGAACCTGACCGGCGTCATCCCACCGACAACGACGCCATTTCGGCCCGATGGCACGATTGTGTATGGCGCTATTCAGAAGCAGGTCGATTGGCTGCTTGAGGCCGGCGCATCCGGCATCGCCGTCGGCGGCAGCACGGGGGAAGGTCATACTCTGACGCAGGTCGAGTTCGAGCGCTTGATTGGGGTCGCAAACGATGTGCTTAAAGACCGCGCGCCGCTGATTGCGGGCATCATCGTCAACTCCACCCGGGAAGCTATCAAGCGTGGCGAAGCTGCTGCCGCTCGTGGCGCCGCCGCCCTTCAGGTGACGCCGCCACATTATCTGTTCCGGCCCGACGATAACGCCATGGTGGCGCATTTCCGGGAGATCGCGGAAGCGACGGCGACACCCGTCATTATCTACAACGTGGTGCCCTGGACATATCTATCGCCGGAACTGCTATGCCGAAGCTTCGAAGAAGTCCCTGGCGTCGCAGGCGGCATGTGCCTTGGTATGACGTTCTACTGTTCATAATTTGCGTCGCTATGACGATGTATTTCACCTATTTTGGCCGCCTCGTCAGCGAAGAGGCCTGGGAATACAACGCGCCGGACCATGCGACCTATGTCGCGGTCGCCTTCTGGGCGTTGGTGTTGGAAGCCGGACGGCGTGGCGGCGGCTGGCCCGTCTTCGCCGTATGCGTGACGATTTCGCTGTTCCCGACCATCGCAGACCTGTTGCCCGCTGCAATCGCTGGCGTACCCTCAACATTATTTGAAGCCGCCGCCTACCACATCTATTCCGAAGAAAGTGTGCTTGGCATTCCTATGCGGGCATTCGCGTTGCTGGTGTTCGGCTTCCTGCTGTTCGGCAATGCGCTTGTATATACGGGCGGCGGGCAGTTCTTCATCAATCTGGCGTTTGCACTCCTGGGCCATGTCCGGGGCGGCCCGGCGAAAGTGGCGATTTTCTCCTCCGGCTTATTCGGCTCTATGTCTGGTGGGCCAATCACCAATGTGCTGACGACTGGCGCGCTGACTATCCCGGCGATGAAGCGGATCGGCATCCGCGCTAAGACCGCTGGCGCCATCGAGGCCTGCGCCTCCACTGGCGGGACGATGATGCCGCCGATCATGGGCGCAACCGCCTTCGTCATGGCGGACTTCCTGCAAGTCTCCTACGTCGATGTGGCCTTAGCCGCGCTCGTGCCGTCAATGCTCTACTATCTTGGCCTGTTCATGCAGATTGACGCTTATGCGGCGCAGCATGACCTGAAGGGCCTCGATAAGTCCGAATTGCCGACAATCTGGGCCGTCATCAAAGATGGCTGGTACTACATCTTAGCCTTCGCGCTGCTGGTGTTCCTGCTGGTCGTCTGGTGGCGGGAAGCGCAGGCGCCATTCTACGCGACGGTCGTGCTGCTGGTCGTCAACCAGTTCAACCGGAACCACCGCCTGGATTGGGAAACGTTCAAGACGTATCTCTATTCCACAGGCGGCCTCTTGGCTGAACTTGGCGGCCTTCTCGCCGCCGTTGGCCTCGTCGTCGGCGCGCTGCAAGCGACGGGCATGACCGGCTCGATCACCAATATTCTGGTGAATGTGGCAGGCGACGCGCCGATCATTCTGCTTTGCATGGGCGCCCTCACCTCCTTCATTCTCGGCATGGGCATGACGGTGACCGCGGCCTATATCTTCCTGGCGATCATTCTGGCGCCGGCGCTCATCAAAGTCGGCATGAACCCGATGGCCGTGCATATGTTTGTGCTATATTGGGGCATGCTGTCCTTCATCACACCGCCTGTCGCGCTCGCCGCGTTCGCCGCTTCCACTGTCGCCAAATGCGAGCCGATGGAGACCGGCGTGGAGGCGATGCGGATCGGCACTGTCATCTACTTCATCCCGTTCTTCTTCGTTTTCAACCCTGCCCTACTGCTGCAAGGCAGCTTCCTGGAGGCGGTGGTCGTATGCGCGACAGCCTTGGTCGGCATATTGCTGGTATCCGCCGCCTTGCAAGGATGGCTTGTTGGACTTGGTAGTTTAAGCGGCGGTATCGTTGTTATGATCGGGCGAATCTCGCTCGCATTTGGGGGCCTGACGCTTGCCGCGCCAGGCGGAGGCATGCTGGGCTTCGATCACACGACCTTACTGATCGCTGCAATTCTCATATGTGCGCCCGGCCTATTCATCGCCTGGCAGGGCGGCAAACGAAGATCCGCAGCTTTAGGATAGATCAGCCATGCGCGTAGATTTCGAGACCATCAAGGCAGAGCTTGATGCTGGCGTCCTGACCGTCACCTTCAACCGCCCGGAAAAGCTGAATGCTCTCAACACGTCGATGTTGGACGAGTTGATTGCCGCCGTTGATTGGGCTGATGGCGATGATGATATCCGCGCCGTCATCTTCACCGGTGAGGGCCGGGCCTTCTGCGCAGGGGCCGATCTGGCGCGCGGCAAAGACACCTTCAACCGCGCCCAGGGCTCTGAAAACCCGGAAGACTACCGGGATGGCGGCGGGCGGCTGACGCTGCGCTTCTTGGAAGCCAAGAAACCGCTCATCTCCGCCTGCAATGGCCCTGCCGTCGGCATCGGCGCGACAATGCAATGCGCCATGGATATCCGCCTCGCGTCCGAAAATGCCCGCATTGGCTTCGTCTTCGCCAAGCGCGGTGTTGTGATGGAGGCATGCAGTTCCTGGTTCCTCCCCCGCATCGCTCCATTCGGGCGCGGCATGGAATGGATGATGACCGGCCGCATCTTTGACGCTGCTGAGGCGCTCGAAGGCGGTTTCGTCCGCTCTGTCCACGCCGCGGACAACTTGCTACCCGCAGCGCAAAAACTCGCGCGCGAAATTGCGGACAACACGTCCGCCATGTCCGTCGCACTCTGCCGCCAGCTAATGCTGACCGGCCTGATGAACGACCACCCTATGCTGTCCCACCGCCTCGAATCCCGCTGCCTGCAAGGCTACATGGGCGGCCAGCCAGACGCGAAAGAAGGCGTTTCCTCCTTCCTGGAAAAACGCCCGCCGAACTTCCCGATGCGCGTCTCAGAAAACATGCCGCCATTTTATCCACTCCGGCCCGTGCCGGATTACCTGGACTGATCCATGGACATCGCCTTATCCGCCGAAGACGAAGCCTTTCGCCAGGAGGTCCGCACGTTCCTCAGGGAAAAACTGCCAGAAGACATTCACGCGCGCTGGAAAGAGTCGGGCATGATCTTCCCGGACAAACCGGACGCTGTGCGCTGGCAGAAAATCTTGGCGGAGAAGGGCTGGATCGCGCCCGCTTGGCCCGTCGAATACGGCGGCACGGGCTGGACGACGATGCAGAAATACATCTTCGAGACCGAAACGGCCTCATATGGCGCGCCGCCGGTGATCCCGCTTGGGCTGCGTATGGTGGCGCCGGTCATCATGAAATACGGCACGCCCGAGCAGAAATCCCATTTCCTGCCACGCATCCTGGCGACAGATGATTATTGGTGCCAAGGCTATTCCGAACCTGGCTCCGGCTCTGACCTCGCCAGCCTGAAAACCCGTGCGGAGAAGGACGGCGACGACTATGTCGTCAACGGCTCCAAAATCTGGACGACCCATGCCCAATTCGCGGACTGGATGTTCTGCCTCGTCCGCACATCGGACGAACCCAAGCGCCAGAATGGCATCACTTTCTTGTTGATCCCAATGGATACGCCGGGCGTTGAGATACGCCCGATCATCACGCTCGGCGGCCATCACGAAGTCAATCAGGTGTTCCTGGATGACGTGCGCGTCCCGCAAGCCAACCGCGTCGGGCCGGAAGGCGACGGGTGGACGGTCGCCAAATACCTACTGGAATTTGAGCGCGGCGGTGGATTTGCATCCGGCCGGATCGCGCTCAATATGGCGCGGCTGAAGCGCATGGCGGATGTGAACGGCCTAAACAACGACACAAGCTTCAAGCGCAAGCTCTCGGACCTGGAAATCCAGGCGGAAACCATCGCGATTTCAGAACTCCGTATGTTGTCGAAGCTGAAGGCTGGCGACAATCCAGGCGCTGACGCATCCGTGATCAAATTGCGTGGCTCCGAAGTGAACCAGAATGTGACGGAGCTCTCTGTCGAGGCTGCTGGCCTCTACGCCATGCCGTTCGAGCAATTGGAAGCCATGGCGGGCGACAACCGTGCGCCAACGGCCCAAACGGAAGCCGAAGCTGGCGTATCGCCCCGCTATTTCAACTACCGCGCCAACACAATCTTTGGCGGCACGAGCGAAGTCCAGAAAGGCATCCTGGCGAAAGTATCGTTGGGACTCTAGCCATTGCTAGATCTGCTGCGAGATTTGATCGCTGACGTCGGGTATACCGCTCTCACGGTCATCATCGGCAGCGCGATCATCGGCGGCTTCATCCGCGGATTTGTCGGTTTCGGCGGCTCAATGGTCGTCGTCCTCGCTATCAGCCTGACGATTGGGCCGAAAACTGCCGTCGCTGCATCCTGCCTTTCGGGCCTGCCCGTGCTGCTACAGCTCCTCCCCGTTGCGATCCGCCGCTCGGAGCGCGCATTTGTGCTGCCCTTTGGTTTAGCGTCATTCATAGCCGCGCCCGCCGGCGCGCTGGTGCTTGTGGCATTGAATCCAGCGATCATGAAGCTCGTCATTGCTGCACTGGTGCTCGGCATGACATTTCTGCTGTACCGCGGCTGGCGGACGACACGCGCAGGAAACCCCATCTATCTTGCAAGCGCTGGCGCAGCTGCAGGGTTCATTCAAGGCATGGCTGGCGTTGGCGGGCCGCCCGCCGTTGCGGTCGCGCTATCCCGCCCAGGCGAGACAGATCAGCAGCGCGCGAACGTCATCGGCGCGGTTTCGGGGCTTGGGCTCTGCATTATAGTGCCGCTCTATTTTCATGGGCTTTTTACAGCGGAGGTCGTGCTGCTGAGCTTGATGATCTTCCCTGCATATTCAGTCGCAGCGTGGCTTGGCGGGCGATTCTTTGGCGGACCAGGAGCTGCGCTTTATCGATCAGCTGCGCTGGCGGCGCTTGCCGGGATCAGCGCCATCACACTAATTTTCGCCGTAAAAGACCTTCTTGGCGGATAAGAATTGCGCGCAAGCGGTCGCTTGTGTTGAAGTTCCGCCAATACCGCCCCTGGCGCCAGGAGAGACTATGCAATCCAAGAATGCCAATGCCGCCGCCTATTTCGTAACGCGCAATGCGCAGGGCGACGCTCAGGACAAAGCCGCCTTTGTCGAAGCCGCGCCCGGCGGGTGGACCATCACCTATAAGGCGCTTGATCAAGATGTCGCGCTCATGAGCGGCCTCCTAGCGCGCTTTGATATCCGCCCGGAAGAGCGCATCGCGTTGCTGGTGTTGGACGAGATTGCGTTTCCCGTGATTTTCTGGGGCGGGATCAACGCGGGCGTTGTTCCAGTGGCGCTGAATACGCTGCTCTCGACAGACGTATACGGCACAATACTGCAGGATTGCCGGGCGCGCGCGCTATTCGTTTCAGCGGCGCTCTACCCAACAGTCGCGCCGCTGCTTGCGGACCATCCTTATATCCGCCACGTCTTCGTCATTGGCGGCGATCCGCCGGACGGCGCGCATGATTTCGCTACCGAGCTGGCCGCGAGCGCGCCTGGCGACACGCATCCGGTCAGCCCCGATGATGTCGCTTTCTGGCTCTATTCGTCCGGATCCACCGGGCAGCCCAAGGGCGTCAAACACATCCATTCCAGCTTGCAGTCGACATGCGACACCTATGCCGCACAGGTGCTCGGGATTGAATCGACCGACATCGTCTTCTCCGTCGCCAAGCTGTTCTTCGCCTATGGACTTGGCAACGGTATGAGCTTCCCGATGTCTGTCGGCGCGACGACGGTGCTGTTCCCGGGGCGCCCAACGCCAGAATCTGTGACGGAGGTTCTCAAGGCGCATAAGCCGTCGGTTTTTTGCGGTGTACCAACACTTTATGCCGCTCTGAACGCGTATCTCGAAAGCTTAGACACACTGCCCGCCGCTCCCATCCGCCGGTGCATTTCGGCCGGCGAAGCGTTGCCAGAAGACGTCGGCAAGCGGTGGCATGCGCTTTGGGGTGTCGATATTCTGGATGGCGTGGGGTCAACGGAACTTCTGCATATTTTCCTCTCCAATCGCTTAGGAGAGGTCGTTTACGGCACGTCTGGCATTGCGGTGCCTGGCTATGAATTGCGGTTGGTTGATGAAACGGGAGCCTCGGTCGCCCAAGGCGAGGTTGGCGAGCTTCTGGTCAAAGGCGCATCCGCTTCAGACGGGTACTGGAACCAGCGGGAACGCAGCCGCCAAACCTTCGAAGGCGAGTGGACGCATACCGGCGACAAGTACACGCAAGATGCATCAGGCCGATACACCTACTGCGGCCGCACCGATGATATGTTCAAGGTGAGCGGCATGTGGTTATCGCCGTTTGAGGTCGAGCAAGCCATCAGCTCGCATCCCGTAGTCCTGGAAGCCGCGGTTATTGCGCGAGCAGATGATAAGGGCCTCGATAAACCGATGGCCTTCGTCGTGCTCCAGGATGGCGTTGGCGAAGCGACGGACTTGGCGGAAACTCTGAAAGACCATGTCAAAGCTAAAGTCGGTATGTGGAAATACCCCCGATGGATCGAAATCGTGGAGGAACTGCCGAAAACGGCGACAGGCAAAATCCAGCGGTTCAAACTGCGGTCTGGCGCCTGACGCCGGTGCAGCAGATCGCGTGGGCCGATGGCGGCCAAGACCGGATCACGATAGATGGCGCAAGCCTGGAATGCGGGATGTTCGGCCCTGCTCCAAGCGCGGCGCCGACAATCGTGCTGTTGCATGAAGGCCTCGGATCGCTCGCCCTTTGGCGCGCATTCCCGGAGGCGCTGGCTGATCGAACTGGCTGTGGCGTCTTTGCATGGTCGCGGCTTGGCTACGGCCAATCCGATCTCGCGCCCCTGCCCCGTCCGCTAAATTATATGAGCGTTGAAGGCGAAAGCTGCCTCCCCGCCGTCCTTGATGCGGTTGGTTTTGAACGCGGCGCCTTGTTTGGCCATAGTGACGGCGCCAGCATCGCCGCTATTTTCGCTGGGGCGCATCGTGATCCGCGTGTGCTAGCTCTGGTGCTGATGGCACCGCATTTCTTCACGGAGCCAGGCGGCCAAGCAGCGATCTCCGCAACGCACAACGCTTATCTCTCCGGCCCTCTACGCGCGCGGCTCGGCAAGTATCACCGGGACGCGGACAACACCTTTCTCGGCTGGGCGAACGCTTGGCTCGATCCCGGCTTCGCAGGCGTATGGAATATTGAGGCGGGCCTGAACGCCATCACCATACCGACGCTCGCCATCCAGGGCGCCCAGGATGAATACGGCACACTCGCCCATATCGAGGCGCTTGCTGCGCGCAGCCAAGCGCTGGTTGAAACGCAGATCATCGAAGACTGCAGGCATTCCCCACATCTGGAAAAACCGGCTGAGACTTTGGCTTCCGCCGCTGATTTCCTGACTCGAAAGCTCGGATGATCTTCGCCTCGCCGCCGTATGCCCATATCCCCGGGCGGAACGCCCGGCATTCTGCAAATATGTTTGACGTGCCAAAGGCTGCCGCCTTGCCGGTAACGGAAACCGAAACTGCATCAGCAAATCAGGCATGGCTCTATGGGCTGGAACTCCTTTCTGGCGGGTACTTCTGGGAATGCCATGAAGTGTTGGAAACCGTATGGCTCAACGCGCCGCCGAATTCGCGGGAACGAGCCGCAGTCCAAGGGGTTATTCAGCTCGCGAACGCTGCCTTGAAACTCAAGATGGCACGCGTGACCGCAGCGCAGCGCCTGGCCGCAATGGCCAAAGCAAATTTTGCGGAAGCTGCTCTGTCAAGAGAGATGTTGGCGATGAACTTGGACCCGAAGCAAGTATGCTCCGCCATCGCCTCTGTTGGTTCTGATGCAGGGCAAGAGCCGATCGCATTTTGGCCTTAATGCATTTTATTGCATCATTTTTACAAAACACGCACCATACCGCATATTTCTGATACCGAATCTGCTGTGCTTGGTTACCTTAGCCAAAATTAGCAGGGAGCGTGGGAGGTGGCTGATATGATCGATTTCCAAGTAGACCCAACGACCTATCGCCATTGGCGCCTAGAGATCGATGGCGATACCGCCAATCTCTATATGGACGTCGATGAGACTGGCGGCCTGTTCGACGGGTATGAATTGAAACTCAATTCATACGATCTTGGTGTCGATATCGAGTTGGCAGATATCGTCCAGCGGCTGCGTTTTGAGCATCCGGCCGTCAAAGTGGTCGTTATGCAATCTGGCAAGGACCGTGTTTTCTCCGCTGGCGCAAATATCCGCATGCTGGCGGGTTCGACCCATACGCATAAGGTCAACTTCTGCAAATTCACCAACGAAACTCGCAATACCTATGAAGCGGCGGGCGCCGAATCCGGGCAGACTTATATCGCCGCTATCAAAGGCGCCTGCGCAGGCGGCGGATATGAGTTGGCGCTAGCCTGCGATCACATAATTCTGGCGGATGACGCATCGTCGAATGTGGCGCTGCCGGAAGTGCCCTTGCTGGCGGTACTGCCCGGCACGGGCGGCCTGACGCGCGTGACCGACAAACGCAAAGTCCGCCGCGACCTGGCGGACGTATTCTGCTCCATCGAAGAAGGCGTGAAAGGCAAGCGCGCTAAAGATTGGCGGTTGGTCGATGATGTCGTCCCGAACTCACGCTTTGGTGAAATATTAAGCGCGCGCATCAATGAATATGCCGCCAAATCCGCCCGGCCAGAAGATGCTGCGGGCGTAGCACTAACGCCGCTTGATCGGACCATCACTCCGAACGGCATTACCTACACGACCGTAGATGTCGCCCTCGACCGACCCGCGCGCCAAGCAACAATAATGATCTCCGGCCCTAAGGAAGATGCGCCCGCTGATATGGCGGCGTTTCAGGCTGAGGGCGCAGGCGCCTATATGCTCCGCCTCGCCCGTGAACTTGATGATGCAATCTTGCATCTCCGCCTGAACGAACCGGAGCTTGGTACGCTCATTTTCCAATCCAGCGGCGATTCTGAAGCCATCCTGGCCCATGAGGCGCTACTGCTTGAAAATTCTGATCATTGGTTGGCGAATGAAGTGCTGCTTTACTGGAAGCGCGTGCTGAAGCGAGTGGATCTGACATCCCGCTCCATCACCGCCCTTGTCGAGCATGGCTCCTGCTATGCTGGCATGCTGGCCGAAATCCTCTTCGCCGCCGACCGCACCTACATGATGTTGGATGAGTTTGAGGGCGATAACCGACCGCTCGCGACAATCACGCTGAGCGACACGAATTTCGGGCGTTATCCCATGTCGAATGGCCTTACGCGCCTGGAAACCCGCTTCCTTGGTGAGCCTGAAACTGTGGACGCGCTCAAGGCCCGCTCCGGCGAGGCGCTTGAGGCTGATGACGCTGACACGCTCGGCCTCGTCACCTTCGCTTACGATGATGTGGATTATGAGGACGAAGTGCGCCTCTTCTTGGAAGAACGGGCCAGCTTCTCCCCAGACGCCATGACGGCGATGGAGGCGAATTTACGCTTTGCAGGCCCGGAAACCATGGAAACCCGCATCTTTGGCCGCCTCACCGCATGGCAGAACTGGGTCTTCCAACGCCCCAATGCTGTCGGCCCGGACGGCGCTTTGCAGCGCTATGGCACTGGCCTTCGCGCCGAATTCAATCAAGACCGCGTTTAATCGGAGAACGATCCTATGCCCGGCATTATGAACGTCGAATACGATACGCTGATCCCAAACAATGTCAGTCTTTCCTCAGACCGGCGCGTTTTGAAAGCGCTGGAGAAGTGGCATCCAGGCTATATCAACTGGTGGAATGACCTTATTCCGCAACAGTTTCAGGCGAGTACCGTGTATCTCCGCACCGCTGTCAGTGTGGACCCTAAGGGCTGGGCCAAATTCGACTACGTGAAAATGCCGGAATACCGCTGGGGCGTTTTGCTGGCGCCGGAGGTCGAAGACCGCATTATTCCCTGCGGCGAGCATGCAGGCGAGAAAGCATGGCAGGAAGTTCCTGGCGAATACCGCTCAATGCTGCGCCGCCTCGTAGTGATCCAAGGCGATACAGAGCCTGCATCGATTGAGCAGCAGCGCTTTCTTGGGCTAACGGCGCCGTCGCTCTATGACCTGCGCAATCTTTTCCAGGTTAATGTGGAGGAAGGCCGTCATCTTTGGGCCATGGTGTATCTGCTGCAGAAGTATTTCGGGCGGGATGGCCGCGAAGAAGCGGATGATCTGCTGCGCCGCCAGTCTGGCTCTGAAGAAGCGCCGCGCATGCTGGGCGCATTCAATGAAGAAACGCCGGACTGGCTGTCGTTCTTTATGTTCACTTACTTCACGGACCGCGATGGCCGCATGCAGCTTGAAAGCTTGGCGCAGTCTGGCTTCGATCCGCTAAGCCGCACCTGCCGTTTTATGCTGACGGAAGAAGCGCACCATATGTTTGTCGGCGAAACAGGCGTTGGTCGGGTGATCCAGGCGACGGTCGATGCGATGCAAAAGGCGGGCATCACGGACCCGTACGATATCAACAAGATCCGCGATCTTGGCGTGATTGATCTGCCGACGATGCAGAAGAAGCTCAATCTGCACTATACGCTTTCGCTCGATTTATTCGGCGGTGAAGTCTCAACAAATGCTGCTAACGCCTTCAATGCAGGGATTAAAGGTCGATTCCAGGAACTCAAGATCGATGATGATCACAAACTCCAAGGCGCCACATACCCCGTGTCGCAGGTGGTCGATGGCGTTATCCAGAAGATTGACGCGCCAGCGTTGACGGCGATCAACATGCGGCTCCGCGACGATTATGTGAAAGACGCGTCCGGCGGTGTTGGCCGTTGGAACCGTGCGTTGAAGAAAGCTGGCGTCGAATTCCAGTTCGAGATGCCGCATGAGGGCTTCAACCGCCAGATCGGTGTGTTCGCGGGCGTGCCTGTGGACCCATCCGGCCAGATCATCAGCCGGGAGGCCTGGGAAGCGAAACGCGACACATGGCTGCCGACGAAAGAAGACGGCGCGTTCATCCAATCGCTGATGCAACCCTGCTATGAGG
>JAYNYG010000102.1:0-5937 GCA_038102935.1 Alphaproteobacteria bacterium
TTGGTGGGCGCACACGGACTCGAACCGTGGACCCGCTGATTAAGAGTCAGCTGCTCTACCAACTGAGCTATACGCCCTTTAAGGGAGGGCGTGGATTAGCAAAGGCGGTTACTAACGTCAAGCGGCGGCCGGTAGACGGGCCGCGTCAGGTGCCTGTGATCACTGCAGCTTGGTCCTCGGGCACATAGAAATAGTCGCCGGGACGGAATTCGTGGCCGAGATCGCCGATCAAGCGGCGCTGGCGGGGCGTCATCTGCTCTAGCAACTCGGTCGGCACAGCGCCGAAGTCATAGGCGCGGACGAAGAGTTGGCAATAGTTATAGAGCAACGTTTTCCGCGCCTTGCCTGAGCGGTTTGGCGCGGGGCCATGCCAAAGCGCATGCGGGAACAGGAAGCAATCGCCAGCCTTGCCCTTCAATTGTACGCAGCCAGGGCTGTGCGGGTTCAAGGGCGGGTCGCGTTTATAGGGCAGAGGCCTGTAGTGCGAGCCTGGATAAACGGTGAACGCACCGGCATCGTCCTCCGTCACGTCTGATAGGAGATAGAGCGCCTTCATGGCGATGGGGCGGCTTGTTTCCGTCACGCGGATTTCCCGCAACCCCTCACCGCCATCGGTGTGGGTGTAGCCCGGGAATTCATCGGTCGAGGGGCGGACAATCGCCTGGCTCATACTAAACAGTATGTTCGGGCCCATGATGTCTACGACCAGGTCAAACACCTCTGGCCGATCAATCAGGTTGATGAAATCCGGGCCATAAGGCAGAAGGTCCCGCCGGTCCATGAAAGCTTCGGTGTCCTGGTCCGCAGATTGCTCAACCCAGCCGTAATGGCCGCGCGGCAGCATGCCGGATAATGGCTCCCAACCTGGTTGCGTGCGCACACCGTCGACCTGGTCCGAAAGCGCTTGCACTTCATCCGCATCCAACACGCCGGACAAATGCAGATATCCATCCGTCGCCCAGATTTCGCGCTGCTCATCCGTCATACTGCGCATATTCATGGCTGTTCCGCTCCCAGTGTTGCAAAAAAAGGCTAGAGGAACTCAGCTCCGGTTAAAAGCCTTGCATGGCAGCGCATCACGGCGCTGCTTATAGTCACGACATGCAGACGCCGACTAGCCATAAACACATCGACTTTACACTCCAACCCGGCGAAACGTTGCTTTGGACGGGTCGCCCGACGCCGCAGGCTGAGGCCCAGCTACGCGCAGTGAATGAGCCAGTACGGCTTTGCATCTTCGGTTTTGCGGCAATCTTGGTTTTGGCCTCTGTGTTTGCTGGCGCATTTCCAATCTTCGGCCTGTTCATGTTTGTTGTCTTTATCCCAGCGACGTTCATCAATGTCAGGGCGCTGCAGCGTTGGCGGAGAGTGAGAGCGACGCCGCAGGGAATGGCATATGCACTGACAGATCGCCGCGCCCTCATCCGCGATAATGCTGAATACCTGCCTGTCCGCGCATTTGGCTGGGATGCTATTCGCGCGGCAACGCTCTGCCGTTGCCCCTATGATGGCGATGATGTAGAGTCCCTTCCTATGAAAGCCCCAGCACAATAGAGCGGACAGATGGCGCTGTTGGATTTCTGGGCGTCACCAAAGGCAGTGATGTATTGGAGATCATCCAGGCGGCAGGGGGGCGCTGCCAATCACCGTCGATACCCGATCCGGAACCCGCTCTTGCAGATGTATTCTCGCCGTATCTCCGCCACGGCGAGCAGGTTACGTGGGCCTCCCGAGCGCACGCTTCATCTGAGGCCCAAGGGCGATAAACGCCCTTGGCTATAGCGTGGTCTTTGCCGGGTTCTGGCTCATGTTCAGCGGCGCCGCATGGTTTTTAGCGAACGCGAACGCAAACCCAGAACTTTGGTTATTCCGCTGGGCGTCGATCGTTTTCGGCGTTGCGATCATCCCGGGAATTCTACAGCGGTTTCGGCGGGCCGGGAGCCACGAGCAGGCAATCTACGCAACGACTGGCCAGCGTGTTTTGATCCAGATGCGCCCGGCGTCCAGGCCAATCACCATTGAGCCAGAAAATCTCGGCAAACTCGAAGTCCGGCTTAGCGACGATGGACGTTATACAGTCTTGTTCAACGATGACCTGCATCGCCGCCGATGGTTCGCTCGACTTATGTTCGTCGGCGTCTCAGACGGCTTAGCGGCAGAGGCCGCAATCAGGCAAGCAGCCTAGGGAATCCGGTTTGGATTCATATGGGGATGAGCATCTTCTGCAAACACAGAATAAAAACTCAAGCGAGCCGCCCACAGGAAGAAACTTCCGACGCCCTTCTCTGCATTAGTTACGCAAAAGACGTCGGCGCGCTCATTCGAACTTCGTACGAATTCACTTCTAAAAAGAGGGCGGCCATTTTCGGAGGAAATGGCGCGCCCGGGAGGATTCGAACCCCCAACCTCCTGATCCGTAGTCAGGTGCTCTATCCAGTTGAGCTACGGGCGCGGCGCAGGGGGCAGTGGAGCCCCATGCGAAGAGCGCGGAAGCTACTTGATTGGGTTTGGGGTGGCAACTGGAAAATTGGCCGCAGGGGCTGTTTCTTTGTGGCCCAGCGGAATTCACGCGGAAATCCGCCTTCTCTGCCGACGCGGCGATTGTATCTGGCGGCGTTTTGCTTTTATATCTGCCCTGTATCCGCCCATCCGGGGCGGTAGACGGCGCGCGCATGGATGAGCCTATGGCTTTGGGATCATCGTTGGGGGAATCCTTGCGCCCAAACGAGGCGTGGTATCGGGGATTTTTGGTTTGCAGCGACTTCGCCGGATAATCATTCAAAGCGTATGCGCCGCAGGATTCGCGGCGGGCTTGGCTGCGTGCGCGCAGCCTGGGCCATCTTACCAGCAGCCCTCCCCCTATCCGCAGGCGCGGCAGGCCGGAGCGCCTGAGCTACAATCTGCGCCAACACGCGTGGCGCGGCCTGTGCAGAGCGGCGGCCCGACAGGCACATTCGTCGGCGCCAAAGTGCTGCAGCTGCGCGGTGACTTGAACACCATGCAGCGCGGCCTCTCAGCCCATAGCCAGCAGCTTCGCCAGACCCAGGGCGGCACCGTCGCTAACGCTGAGCGCTATCATCAGCTTGTCGCGGCGATTAACGCGCGACTGCAAGTCGGCACCACGCGCGGCAACCCGATTTTGACGAGCCAGTTGGCGGAATCCCAAGGCCAACTCGCTCGGATAGATGCTGACGTCGCCCGCCTCGGCGACCTTGCAGCCCGTGTCTCAACAGATTCCGCGCTCGCTGGATATCTGCTGGAATCCGTACGCGCTGCGTATAATCTCTCCGGCGCGGTGGATGAAGACCATCGCCAGCTCGCGATCCTTGAAGATGAGGTCAACCGCACCGTTGTGCTGATTGACCGGCTGCTCTCCGAGATCAACACGGATGTGACCCGCCAGACAGCCTATGTCGCCCGCGAACGGCAGAACATCACGACGCTGTCGCTGGCTGTTAAAAACGGCGAGTCCTACGGCGGCAATTTGGGCGTCTCGGCCTATGCCGCTCCCGCTCCCGCAGCCCCTGCCCAGCGCCAGTTCGGCGGCGCGGCGCCCGCGCGGTCTGGCCGCCCGCTCGTCGTCATCCGGTTTGACCGGGCGACGGTGGAATATGAGCAGCCGCTCTACCGCGCCATCAGCGAAGCCCTTGCCCGCAGGCCATCCGCCAGCTTTGAGATTGAAGCCACCGCGCCCGCCAGCGCCGCTTCGCCGATTTCTGCACGGCGCCAAGCCGAGCGCGTCACCCGGACGCTGATCGAAATGGGCGTGCCGCGCAACCGCTTAGCGCTCTCAGAACGCATCGCGCCAGACGCCCGCAGTGACGAAGTGCGGATTTACGTGCGCTAACGGCAACCCGCCGCCCCTGCTTCCAAGCGAGAGAGATAGTCGCCATGGCGCCCCATTCATTTCCGGTATCCTGGGAAGACCTGCACCGTGACGCCCGCGCGCTCGCATGGCGACTTGCGACCATGCCGAAGTTTGACCGCGTCGTCGCCATCGCCCGCGGCGGCCTGGCGCCGGCGGCGATCATCGCCCGCGAGCTTGAAATCCGCTACGTTGATACCGTCTGCATCGCCTCATATGATGACCGCGACCAGGGCGAATTGAACGTGCTGAAAGGCATGACTGACCCTGGCGACGGCGCCGGAATCCTCGTGATTGATGATTTGGTCGATTCAGGCGAGACCGCGCGCGCCGTTAAGAAGATGCTGCCCAACGCCCATATCGCGACCGTATACGCTAAACCGGCAGGGCTGGAAGTGGTGGACACATTCATCACCCAGGTCAGCCAAGACACGTGGATCATTTTCCCGTGGGATGATGGCGAGCCCGTCGTGCATGCCCATGCCGCCGGGCGAAAAGCCCCTTAAAGTAGCATCAGCGTTGGCGGGAAGAGACCTTCAGCGCCTGGATCGTTTCCTCGCCGAGCGCCTTGGCCGCTTCCAAGCGATGCAGGCCTTCGACCAGGATCAGGCGTTTGCCATCGTCGCGCACCTGGATCGGCACCTTCTGGCCGTCTTCCATCATGCTTTCCGCAAGCTCATCGACTTTATCCTGCTCGATGTCGCGCTTGCGTTTGACTGGCACGTAGATCTCTTCGATTACAAGGGTTTGCGTATCCATACCCGTCCTTCCTGCTGTTTATAGACGGGCATAGTGTGACGCTATTCTAGCGCGAACGGAAGCGCCCAAGCCTCCGCGAAATGCGCGCCAAGGCCAATCGCTTCTAACACCGCATCCACGCCTTGGGGCGCCGTGATCGCGCCAGACCGGACATCGGCTTCCGTCGTCGCCAAGGCGGCCTTGGCGGCTGGCGCGCCGAGCATGCCCGCCAAAATCCGATCCTGCAGCATCGCCCGAAGCCAGCGGGCCTCTTGGTCCTGGCGGCGGCGGTCGAACTTACCGCTTGCCTGCATAATCTCACGATGCCGCTCAATTTCAGCCCAGAGCGCATCCAAGCCCTGGTTCCTTAAGCCGCTGCAAAGCAGTACGGGCGCGGACCAGTCAGGGTCCGCCGGGGCCATAATATGCAGGGCGGCGCGATATTCGCGCTGCGCCGCCTGGGCGCGGGGCGCGTTCTCGCCATCGGCCTTGTTGACGGCGATCATATCTGCGATCTCCAGCAGGCCTTTCTTGATGCCCTGCAACTCATCCCCAGCGCCGGGCAGCATCAGCGCCAGGAAGAAATCCGTCATATCAGCCACAGCAATTTCGGATTGCCCGACGCCGACAGTCTCCACCAGAACGACATCATGCCCGGCGGCTTCCATCACCAGCATCGTCTCCCGCGTCGCGCGCGTAACGCCGCCGAGCGTGCCGGCGGATGGCGAGGGACGGATGAACGCGCGTGGGTCCGCCGCCAGCGCCGCCATCCGCGTTTTGTCGCCAAGAATACTGCCATGAGTGCGGGAGGAAGTTGGATCAACCGCCAGAACCGCGATGCGGGAGCCATGCGCGATCAGGTTCTGCCCAAGCGCTTCGATGAACGTGCTTTTGCCAACACCTGGCACGCCTGTAATGCCGATCCGCCGGGCCTGGCCGGTATATGGCAGCAACCGCTGTAGCATAGCCTGCGCTTGGCGGCGACGGGCGGGATTACGGTTTTCGACCAGCGTGATCGCACGGCCAATGAGCGCGCGATCGCCAGCTAGAACGCCCTCAGCCAAAGCCTCGGGCGTCATTGGATTGAGAGCGGCGGCCTGTGACAAGCGGTTGTCCTGGGATGCGGGAGCATTTCTGGTCCCGTTATAGCGGTATGGACGTAGAATGGCAGGGGTTTGATGCTGGAATAGCGCGCGGCCTCTCGGCGTTTGCTGCGCAATCGCCTGCCGGCCTAATGATGGATCGGGGCGGCTTCCGCAGTTTGCTTCGCAAACGGCGCTGGTGGGCGCGACAGGGATTGAACCTGTGACCCCTGCCGTGTGAAGGCAGTGCTC
>JAYNYG010000010.1:0-90225 GCA_038102935.1 Alphaproteobacteria bacterium
GAGACCGTCCATGCACTAACATTACACCCGGACCACTCAGTGGGGGCTGACCAAGCCATCGATGTCCGGCCTCGGTACACAGGCGCCGACGTGGTTGCGACGTTAGAAAGGGTCACAGCCGAACACGGCTTCCCAAACAGCATTCGCGTGGACAATGGCCCGGAGTTCATCTCGAAGGACCTGGATCTGTGGGCCTACACGAACGGCGTCACCCTGGACTTCTCGAGGCCGGGAAAACCGACCGACAACAGCTTCGTCGAGGCGTTCAACGGCAAAGTCCGGGCGGAATGCATCGACCAGAATTGGTTCTTGTCACTCGATGACGCCCGCGTAAAATGCGAGACGTTCAGACATGACTACAATCATGTCCGACCGCACAGCTCAATCGGGTTCAAGACCCCGGTCGAGTTCATGAAATCCATTGGCAGTCCCAACCAGCCGATGGCGTCATAAGGCCGAAAGTGACCGCGGATGGCGGTCCAGCGTTCGGGGCAGGGTCAACCGTCCATGCACTAACATTACACCCGGACCACTCAGTGGGCGCTGACCATGGAGCGTTGGATCAGGATTGGTCAATGCGTGCGGGGCTACTGCTCACGGCATTGCATGATGGCGTGAAAGACGAAAATGGCGATACCGAGCAGGCGACAGTCGGCTTCACGCGCCGGTTCGATTATGACGGGTTCCAGGGCAGCTTCGATATCGGCGGTGTGGTCCGCCACTATGACGCCGCAGGGCAGGGGCAATATGACTTTGGCCCGAACCTATCGATCAACGCCGCACGCGCTATTCATAGCGTTAACATGAGCTATTCAACGCTGTTCCAGGACCCGACGGGGCAAAACGGCGACAACGTTGTTCACAGCCTCGCTGCCAACTATCGGCTGACAGATGGGCCGCACGCCATCGGGATCGATGGTGAAGTCAATCGCCGCGAGCCGCGCCTCGGCGCGCAGACCGATAGCTTCAAAATTGGCGTCTCCTATACGATCAGTTTCCTGAAACCAGATACTGGTCCGACCTCGGCGCCCATTGCTGCGGCTGGCCCTGTGCGCGGCGGCGGGCCAGGCGTGGACCTCACAGCCTTCGCCCTCGGCGCGTCAGCGGATGACGCCTATGACGCGGCGGCGGATGCGGGTCTTTCAGGCGCGGCGCCATTCCCAGATGGTATCGCCTTCGAATATCCGTTGTTTGACGACCTGTCTCAGCGCCAGCGCATCGGCCTCGTTCTGTCCCGTGATCGATCCAAGCTGGATAAAACGGTCGCTGTGATCGATCTCGACCGGGTGGGTGGCCAGAATGACGCTGAACGCCTGTATCAGATCATCCAGGCCAAGCTGACAACGCAATATGGCCGCCCGCGCGAAACAAAAATTGGCGAGTTTGGTCCGAATTTGGCGGAAGATCTGGCGACCGGCAGGTTCGTGAGGAACTCAGATTGGCGGGTTGACGGCGGCGTCCTCCGCTTCGGCCTGCCGCGCCGGACGGACAGGGTCGTGCGCTTCGAAATCCAATACGCGAAGTCCTTGCCGCCGACATCTGATTCCAACTGGTCGGTGGAGACGTTGCGGTAATCTGATATCAGTCGTCGCGCGGAATGGCGCGGTCGGCGGCGCCGATATAGCCGCGGTTCCAGGTGGGCGTAATGTGGATTTCGTTCAGGCAGACATGCGCCGGCATGGTCGCGATGAACAGGATCGTCCGGCCAACGTCGTCCTCTTGGACCATCTTTGCACGGTCTTCTGCGCTTGGCGGGGTGGGGCGGAGGTCTAGGATTTCGGTCGCGACTTCGCCGGGGCACAGCGCGCAGGCGCGGATGCCGAGATGGCAATTCTCGTGATTGATGCTCTCGTTCATCGCATTGAGCGCCGTTTTCGCCGCTGTATAGGCGACGCCCGAAACGCCGCCGACATGCTGGCTGGCCATCGAAGAAACGTTGATGATTAGACCGTCGCGCTGTTCCCGCATCACCAGCAAAGCGCCGTGGGAAACGTTGAACGCGCCCGTCAAATTGACGTCGATGATCCGGTTCCAGCTCTCGTCGTTGATATCCCGCCAACGGCGTTTTGGCATGTTCAATCCCGCACTGTTCACCAGGATGTCGAGCTTGCCATGGGTATCCTTGACGGCGTCTACAGTTGCGTTCACCGCTTTCCGGTCCGCGATATCCAGCGGCTGAATGTCAGCGATGCCGCCAGCCTCTTTAATGCGATCCGCCACGACCTCCAATTGCGCAATGCGGCGGCCCGACAGGATGACGGTCGCGCCTGCTTCGCCAAGCGCAAGCGCGCCCGCGCGGCCAATGCCTGTGCCGGCGCCGGTGACCCAGGCAATCTTTCCGTTAAGTGATGTCATAGTGTCTTTCCATTTTTAACCAATTGAATCGCGCACACGATAATACGCAGCCACGATGCTCAAGAACCAAGGATTCCCTTGATAGAACGGCATCGTCGGGAATGACCGACCATCTAGGGCCGTAGCGCCAGCCGGGTCGCCGAGCATGCGCAAGCCAAGCTTATGTCCAAGATATGTGGACATGGCGACGCCGGAGCCTAAATATCCGCACGCGTAATGCACGCCGTCGACCTCGCCGATATGCGGCAGCTTATCGAAGGTGAAGCCAAGCTTCCCGCCCCAGGCATGGCTGATTTGTACATCCGCCAGTTCCGGCCAAACTTTGACCATGAACTTTCTGAGATGGGGCGCGGCTTGTTGCGGCGTTGAGTTTTTGAGCAACGGTCTCCCGCCCATCAATATCCGCCGCCCATCATGGCTGGCGCGGTAATAATGTACGGTGCGCTTGGTATCGATAATCATGTTGCCGCGTGGCACCAAGCGCTTGACCTGCTCTTCCGGCAACTCTTCCGTCGCGATGATCTGGCTGGCGACGGGAATAACTCGCCGCTCCAAAGCGCCGAGTGCGCCATCGGTATAGCCATTCGCACCAATACAGGCTTGGCCCGCCAGCATCGATCCGCGCTCGGTCTCAATCCGCAGGCCAGCGCCTTCCTTCGAAATGCCGGTTACCCGTGTTCCATCGCAAATGACGCCGCCAGCGGCGCGGACGCGATCCAGCAAGCCAGCATGGAAATGGGCTGGATGGATCACGCCATCGCCGCCATTGAACCGGCCGCCGTGATAGAATTCAGACCCGATATGGCCAGGTTGGTCGGCTTTCTCGACCATGCTGACATTGGCGCCCAGCTTTTCCTGCAATACGCCGACTTCGCGGCGCAGACCCTCCATGGCGCCTGGCTTATGAGCGCCTAGATACCGCCCTGACCGCACGAAATGCGCCTGGATTTGTTCGGCTTCCAGCAGATGTTCCAGGTAGTCGACGCTGGCTTTGCCTTCCTGCCAAAGCTGCTGCGCGCCAGCCTCGCCCAGCATGTCTGCGGTTTTGGCGTATGAAAGCTTGAACGGGAAATTTCCGACGCCACCGCCGTTGCGGGAGCTTGCGCCGAAGCCTGCATTCTCTGCTTCAAACACCACGACAGATTTGCCGCCGCGCAACGCCGTCAACGCCGCTGAAAGACCAGTATAGCCTGATCCCACCACCGCGATATCGGCTTCTGCCGGAACGTCCGGGTGGGCGATTGCGTCTCGCGGCGCCTGGTCCCACCAGAACGGCGCGTCTTTCATGGCGGTGAGCGGGCTGGGCATTGGAGATGTCTCCTCAGATCAGAATTGCGCCGTGCGAAGCGGATGCGCGGCGCCAATTGCGCAAGCCTCGCCCGAAAGCAGGGCGCGGGCAAGGTTGCGCCGTCTTAAAGATCAAGCGGAAAGACAGGCCGCCGGAGCCGTTTGTAGGTGCGGGCGTGAACATCTTCTGTCGTCATCCCATCGCCATCGTCCACAACAGCGATGTCTGCCGCAAACGCGCTATAGGCCGCGCGGAAATGCTGCGCGGACTTGACCGAGATCACAGCGGCCTCCTCCGGCTGGACGCCAAAGGATTTGAAAAACATCTGATCGAAGTTCTGATAGCGCCCGGAGCCGATAACGACTTTGACGCCGCCTACTTCAATCAAAGCGGACGACCCCATCTCGACCGGCAAGCCGGCCTGCATCGGGCCCTCCAGGACGAACGCGCCATCGGTCAATTTCAGCACGCGGCATATCGTGGCGATGGGCGGGCCAAATTGCGGATCAATCTTGCCGCCAAGCGCCAGTTGGATTTCTGCGCCTTCGCCTGCTTCATGGCATGCGGCAGCGCTTTCAGGGTCATAAAGCGCTCCGTAGATAACGTTTTGCAAGCCGCTGTCGATCAAAGCGCGCAGCAGCCGGGTCGAGTCGCCATATCCGCCGCCGCCGGGATTGTCCGCAAAATCTGCGATCACGACGGGATGGCCAGGAACGCCCCGCAGCCTTGCAATCTCTATGGCTTCATCTGTGGTTTGCAATTCAACGGTGTGAATATTCCGGGTCTTCCAGATATTGGCGACGATCTCATCCGCCGCCTCGACCGCAGACGCGTTCGCTCTGTCCGCAACGATCAAGACGGACGGCCCGGCATCTGGAATATCCGCCTTGAAGAACCCGGCATTCACGGAAACCGAATGAATGCCTGGCTTATCCGTGATAGCAGCGGCTTGGGCCAGGGCTTCCCGCATTGGTCCAGGCGCTGTGGTCCGGCCATGATCTAAGCCTGTGAGTTGCGGCGGGCGGCGGACATGGCAGACCGGGTCGATCTCGCCATACATCGTCTTTGCAATCAGCGCCGCGCACTCCCGCCCAACCTCGCGCTGATCGACATGGGGATATGTGCGGTAGCTGACCAGCACATCTGCAAAGCGCGTCATATCCTCAGTGACATTTGCGTGCAGGTCGAGCGTGGCGCCGATTGGAACGTCTGGGCCGACCGTCGCTCGCAGAAGGCGTAGGAGCGCGCCTTCGCCGTCTGACGCATGTTCGGCGACCATCGCGCCGTGGAGTTGGAGCAACACTGCATCAACGCCGCCGTCAGACGCAGCGTCCTGGAGCAGCCGCCCCGTGATTTCCTCAAACGTCGCCTGGGTGACAAGCCCGGACGGGCTCGCGTCGCCCGCAATTGAGGGCAAAGGCGTCCATTTGTTCTCGTCACAGACTTCCAGAAATCCGGCGATTTCAGAGTTTGTGTCCCGAAACACAGACGGTATCTCGTCGCCAGTAAAGAGGCCGCGCGCCTGATAGGCGTCAATCCCGGTTTTCAGAATGGAGAACGTATTGGTCTCGTGCTTGAAGCCGCCGATGAGAATGCGTTTTGACATATGCAGCAGGCTCCCGAACGAGCTAGGGATGATGCTCACGCTTCACAGCGATGAACGTGGCGTGGACGCCGGCCTCCCCAGGAAGATGCGTGCGCGTAAGGCTGCGCATAACTGTGCCCGTCAAAACGAAATGCGGATCAGCGGCGTCTGGAAGGATT
Source organism: Alphaproteobacteria bacterium (assembly GCA_038102935.1). Lineage (GTDB taxonomy): Bacteria > Pseudomonadota > Alphaproteobacteria > Bin95 > Bin95 > VMCJ01. The sequence continues at coordinate 5,408 of JAYNYG010000010.1, forward strand.
GGCGCGAGTGAACCTTGATAGGCGTATACCCAACGATCCCCGCCAATTTCATTCGTGCCCTCGAACTGGACCGAGTTCGATGAACCGTGTCGGCCTTCTAAATTCAGGCCCCACTCAATCCATGTGCCCCAGCCTTCGCCTTTGAGCGCGCCCGACACGGCGCCATCAACCGAAGCGCTGAGCGTCAGGGTCGCCGTAGCGAAACGCAAGTCATTGAACGGGATCGATAGATCGGCCTCGGTCTTGAAAGCCCGGTAAGACCACTCGCCCGTTAGGATTTCCGGCCAAGGCGGCATCGCGCTAGCTCGCGCGGCCCTTCATCAGCCTGAGCGGTGTGTATTCCAGCACACAATCGCCATTCTGCGTCATGACGGAATTCTTGGTGCGGACGAGGCCGCGGTCGCCTTTGCTAGCGGCGCGGCTTTCGGTCACTTCCATATCGACATGTAGCGTATCGCCGACAAGGGTGGCGCCTTTAACGTCTAATTCCATGCCAAGGAACGCGAACCCGGTTTTCTGCAAAGTGCTTTGCATCACAAGCCCTTCGGCGACGGATAGCACCAGGGCCGCTGGCACGATACGTTTGCCGGTGGGGGATTCGTGTTCGATATATTCCAGATTATTGAACAGCACTTCCTGCATGCCAGTCACGCCGATGAAGGACATAAGGTCTGATTCAAACAGCGTGCGCCCAATCGTGCGAAACTTCCGCCCGACGGTCATTTCTTGCCAATAGAAGCCTTGGCCGAGTTCTTCAAATTCACTATCCGCCATGGGGCGCTCCGTTTGCAGGGTTTATGCGAAGAGTGTAGCCCTATCGGCGATCTTTCGAAAAGGATGCGCCGCGCCAATGGCTGCTTCAGATACGCCTCCCGGGAATAAGCCTGCCACAAACACGATTGCTGGCTTGCCGCGGATACAAAGCCCTTGCGTCACCGTATGCTTGGTGGACCCAGCAACACGCCATTGCACAGGGTGCTTCCGCACCTTGAAAGAGATCGCCCGCTGGAGCCGCTTCACTCATGAAGAGAGGGCTGATGTGATGGCAGACTTGCCAGAGCGCAAGCTGCGGCTAGAGACAGAAGCCTCAGGCTAAGGCATCCGCCAAAATCATTTCAGCACCTTTTTCTGCGATCATCAGCGTTGGGCTATTGGTGTTGCCGGAAGTGATTGTGGGCATGACGCTCGCGTCCGCCACACGCACGCCCTGAACCGCTTTCAGGCGAAGGCGGGAATCAACCGGCGCCGCAGGGTCCTCTCCCATGCGGGCCGTCCCAACGGGATGGAAGATGGTGCTGGCGATATCGCCTGCGGCTTTGGCTAATTCCTCATCGCCATCAATATGCGGGCCGGGTTTAAACTCGCTGGCTTTGTATTTCTGCAAGGCGGGTTGGCCTGCGATGTGCCGTGTCAGCCGAACAGCGGCGGCGGCGACAAGCCTGTCTGCTGGGTCTGACAGATAGTTTGGGCGTATGTCGGGCGGCGCGCGGAAATCGCTCGAGGCCGCCATTACCTCGCCCCGACTTTCGGGCCGGAGATTGCAGACGGAGGCGGTGAATGCCGGGAAGGGGTGCAAATCCTCGCCGAACTTTTCCAGGCTCAAGGGCTGGACGTGATATTGCAGGTTTGGCGTCTCGCGCGAGGGATCGGATTTGACGAAGCAGCCGAGCTGGCTCGGCGCCATTGTCAACGGGCCACGGCGGCGGAGCGCGTAATCCAGCCCCATCTGCGCTTTGCCGATAAGCGAATTCGCCTGCTCGTTCAGCGTTTTCACGCCCTCAACCTTATAGGCCAGGCGGACTTGCAGGTGATCTTGGAGATTCTGGCCGATATTCGGCACATCGGCTACCGTTTCAATCCCGATGCTTTGCAGATGCGCGCCAGCTCCTATGCCTGAAAGCTGCAGCAAGTGTGGCGAGCCAACAGCGCCTGCCGCCAAAATCGCCTCGCCGGTGACCTCGGCGCGCTTAGGCTTGGCGCCAGCGCCTTCGCCTTTAGTGAATAACACCGCGGTCGCCCGACCTTCCGTAATCTCCAGGCGTTCCGTGTGGGCGTGCGTCAGCACTGTCAGATTTGCACGGTTCTTGATGGGCCGGAGGAAGGCTTTAGAGGCGTTCCAGCGCACACCCTTCTTCTGGTTCACATGAAAATAGCCGACGCCCTCATTGTTGCCCCGGTTGAAATCATCGGTGGCTGGGATGCCTGCCTGCATAGCGGCCTCGCGGAAAGCGTCCAGGATTTCCCAGGATAGGCGCGGTTCTTCTACCCGCCATTCACCGCCGCTCCCGTGCATGTCGTCGGCGCCGGCGTGGAAGTCTTCGGTTTTCTGAAAGGTCGGCAGCACATCTTCCCAGGACCAACCGACAGCGCCCATTTGGCGCCAGCCGTCATAGTCCCGGGCTTGGCCGCGCATGTAGATCATGCCGTTGATGGAGGAGCATCCGCCTAGAACTTTTCCGCGTGGGTAATCCAGCGCCCGGCCATTCAGGCCTGGCTCTTCGACAGTGCGAAACCGCCAGTCTGTGCGTGGGTTCATCATGGTGTAGAGATAGCCGACAGGGATATGGATCCAGACCCAATCATCCTTGCCGCCTGCCTCTAATAACAGAACGCGGTTCTTCGGGTTTGCCGACAGACGGTTCGCCAACAGACACCCGGCCGTGCCTGCGCCGATGACGACATAATCAAACGCGCCAATTGTTTCCCGATCCGCCATATACGCCGCCCTCTTATCACTCAGTGATGCACCTGCTTATACTGGCGAAAATGATCGCCTGAGGGAATGCCAGATGACGCAATTCGTCGAAGCCAACAACGCTATCTTACGCTACGAGCATGTTGGAAATGCAGAAAGCGCTGGGACGCCGCTGCTGCTGATCCACGAACTCGGCGGCGACATGACGAGCTGGGACCCCGCGCTGGCTGCCGGTCTATGCGCCAACCGGCCCGCCATGCGCTTCGATTGGCGGGGTGCGGGCATGTCCGAGAAAATTCGCGGGGCGTTTGATATTGATGTGATGTGCGATGATATCGCAGGCGTCATCAAAGAGACCGGATTTGGCGGTGGTCAACCTGTCGATATCCTTGGCATTGCGCTTGGCGGCGGTGTCGTGATCGCGTTCGCGGCTCGCTATCCAGAGCTGGTGCGTCGCATGGTATCCACAAGTTCAGCAATCGGCGGGTCGGCTGAAGCAGGCGCGCGCCTCAAAACGCGTGCGGAAGGCGTTGAGCGGGATGGCATGCGCCCATATTGCGAAGCCAGCCACGCCATATCTTTTGCAGACCATCTGCGCACGGACGCCAAACTCTACGAATGGTACCGCAAAAAGTGGATCGCCCAGGACCCCACAAGCTTCGCAGGTCATAACCGTATGCTGGCGGACATGGACGAGTTCCCGAACCTCTCCAAAATCAAGGCGAGATCTTTAGTCCTTGCCGGAACGCATGATCCACTGCGCCCGCCGGAACTGGTCAAAGACATCGCCAGCAAAATCCCCGGCGCCGAATACGAAGAACTCAACACCGGCCATTTCATGCACGTCCAAACGCCAGCCCTTTGCGCTGAGCGCATTCCGGCGTTTTTGGATCAGATCTAGGAGCACCTACGCCATGAACGATACCTACGAACTCTATGCCATCAAATATGGTACGGTTTTGAACCGCCCGATGAGTGAGAATTTTATTGGGGGGGATCCGCATGATTTCAGCCAGAACTTGGATTACTTCATCTGGGTCGCGACGAATTCTGAGCGGACCTATGTGATCGATACCGGATTCAATCATGAAGTCGCCGCCGCGCGCGGGCGCGTGATTGAGCGGCTGCCGCGCGAAGGCCTGGAACTGCTGGGCATTGATGCGGCCAAGGTCGAGGACGTGATTATCACGCATCTCCATTATGACCACGCAGGCACCTTCAGCGATTTCAAGAATGCCCGCATGCATTTGCAAGACGCCGAGATGGAAATGGCGACGGGACGCTGCATGTGTCATGCGCCGCTGCGCATGCCTTATCATGTAGATGATGTCTGCGAGATGGTGCGGAAGGTCTATGCCGAACAGGTGGATTTCCACGATGGCGACAAGCAACTGGCGCCGGGCATCAGCGTGCATCTCTGCGCCGGACATGCGGCGGGGCTGCAATCCGTGCGCGTCAAAACAAAGCGCGGCTATGTGATGATCGCGTCTGACGCAACGCATTTCTACATGAACTTCGCCGAGAAGAAGCCGTTCCCGATCCTAGTCAACATGGGCGAAATGATGGAAAGCTGGAATAAGCTGATCCGCTTGAGCGACAGCATTGACCACGTGATCCCAGGTCATGACCCGGCGGTGCTGGATTACTATCCAGCCGCCGATCCTAAGCTGGAGGGCATCGCCGTCCGCCTGGATTTGGCTCCTGGAGTTTCAATAGCATGACCAGTTGGACAGACCGCCGCCAGGCCTTCCGCGCTGTTATTAACGGCGACCACTGCGTCCATCCGGGCTCCGTCTATGACTCGATGTCCGCCCGCTTGGCGCAGGAGATCGGTTTCGAAGTCGGTATGTTTGCGGGATCAACCGGATCGCTGACCGTGCTCGGCGCGCCTGATCTGATCGTGATGACGCTGACCGAGTTTGCCGCCCAGTGCCTCCGCATCAACCGCGCGGCAGAAATCCCGTTGATGGTCGATGCAGACCACGGCTACGGCAATGCGCTCAGCGTGATGCGGACGGTGCAGGAGCTGGAAACGGCTGGCGTATCCGGCATGTCGATTGAAGATACAGACCTGCCGCAGCCCTATGGCGAGGCGAAACAGCGCCTGCTGTCGCTGGATGAAGGCATCGGCAAAATGAAGGCCGCCGTCGCCGCCAAGCAGGACCCCGCGCTCGTGATCGCGGGCCGGACAAGCGCTTGCGCCATTGCGGGCCTCGACGAAGCGATTAAACGCGCCAAAGCCTATGAGGCCTGCGGCGTCGATGCGCTATTTTTCGTCGGCGCCAAAACACGGGCCGAGGTCGATGCGATTTCTGAAGCGACGACCTTGCCGCTGATCCTGGGCAGCGCCACGCCGGAGCTTGAAGACAAAGACTATCTCTCCGCCCGTCGCGTCCGCATCGCCCTGCAAGGCCATCAGCCAATCATGGCTGGCGTGCAAGCCGTATATGCGACCTTGAAGGCGCTCCGTGATGGAACAAAGCCGAAGGATCTGAGTTCTCTCCCTGATGCAGACCTTGTGAAGGTCGCCACCCGGTCGCCGGATTACGAACGCTGGACCAAGGAATTTTTGGGCGGCTAAGCGGCAGGGCGGCGGCTCGCTAACCGGAGCGCCGCCCGAATGACAGATACTAACGGCGCCGAGAATCAAGACTTTGGCCGCCCGCCATCCAAGCCTGCTGTCCGCATTGAAACACGACTTCCGCTCGCAATTTTGGGCCTGACGGTCGCGTTCCTGGCGCTGATTTTAATCGTCGACATGGCGGAGGATGGCGTCGCGGGATCATTTGATCGCGCGGTGCTGACGGCCTTGCAGACCTCAACAGAAGTCTCCGATCCGATTGGCCCGCGCTGGGTCGAAGAAATTGCGCGGGACCTCACGAGCCTCGGCAGTTACTCTGTGATGCTGCTGATCGTTGCAGGTATCTTGGGATATCTGTTGCTGATCAAACGGGGCCGCGCCGCCGTGTTCGTGTTGGCCTCCATCGGTGGCGGCATCGTTCTCTCTAATGTGCTGAAGCAGCTTTTTCAGCGCGCGCGCCCAGACATTGCGCCCCACGCTGCGGAAGTGTTCACAACGAGCTTTCCGAGCGCCCATGCGATGTTGTCCGCCGTTGTTTATCTAACATTGGCGGTGTTGCTTGCCAGGTTTGCACTCGCGCGGCGGCAACGCCTGTATGCCATTGCGGTCGCCGTTGGGATCACTGTTATCGTCGGATTGACGCGTATGTATCTCGGCGTCCATTGGCCGACGGATATCGCTGCCGCATGGTGTGTCGGGGCTGCCTGGGCGCTGACCTGTTGGTACATCGCCGCCAAACTTCAGGACAAGAATACTGGCGGCGCAGCGCCGTGACACTATCGAAAAGGGTTGTAGAACCGCTCGCACGCGCCGGATATTTTGCGCGAGGCGTTGTGTACTTGATCGTCGGCGTGCTCGCGATTGCGGCGACCTGGACAGCCTCGGATCAACAGGGCGCGAAAGGCGCGCTCGAAGCCATCCTTAGTCAACCCTTTGGCGCTGTGCTGATCTGGGTAATGATCGCGGGGTTGTTGGGGTACACCACCTGGCGGCTGGTCCAATCGGTGTTCGATACTGATGACCATGGCTGGAAACTCGTGGGCATTGGCGTGCGCTTTGGGCTCTTGACCAGCGGCATCACCTACTTCTCCTTAGCGATCTTCTGCCTAGCCAAACTGGGCGTTCTGCCCGGCGGTGGCGGAGAGGATGGCGCAACCTGGACGGACCATGCGGTGGATATCCTCGGCGCGCAGCCGGTCATCGCCATATTCGGCGTCGCATTCACCATCGTTGCCGCCGCGCATTTCTGGAAGGCGTTCAAGCGGAAATACGAAGACCACTTTGATGCGCCTGGAAGCGCTATGACGCTTGTCCACACAGTATCAATTATAGGGCTGACTGCGCGTGGCATCGTCTTTGGTATTCTGGCTTTTCTGATGTGGCGGCGCTTCCTGGCTTCCGATGCGCCGGGCGAAAAACCGGGCACGAAGGAGGCGTTGCAGCTGCTGCAGGATATGACGGCTGGCCCTTGGATCATCTCAACCTTGGCCGTGGGAATTATAATTTTTGCGTTCTACTCAATGCTCGAAGCGCGTTGGCGGTATATCAATGTGGAGGACGCCCAAGATTAGGTGCTAGTCTGGGGTGGTCGCTAGAGAAGGACCATGCCGATGACGACCGCGCCCGAAGCCTTGAAGTCTGCCGATACACCGCCCGAAGGCGCCACGCCGCTGGTCCAAGCGCTCTGGCAAACTGCGCATGGCGGCTGGGATGCGGCGCATGAGATCGTGCAGGCGGATGAGTCTGCAGATGCGGCCTGGGTTCATGCGCATCTACACCGGGTTGAGGGTGATCTTAGCAACGCTGCCTATTGGTATAAGCGGGCAGGAAAGCCGGTTTGCGATGCTAGCCTCGATGACGAATGGGCGGCGCTCGTGCAGGCGTTCGGCTGAATGCGGCCACGTCGATGACCACCACCGCAGCGTTTCATTTTATTGACAAGCGGATCGATACGCCTCAGCCAGGCGGCATCGCCGACGCGATTGCTGAAGGCGCGTATTGCTGGATCGACATCGAGCGGCCATCTGATGCGCTGGATGTCTTGGCGCCGCTTGGGGTTGATACGGAGGCGCTGCGGCGAGTGCAGAAGTCCGCGCCTTTCGGTGATTTTGTGCTGGGCCGGCAATGTATCCATTGCGCGTTGGTCGAAACACTGTTCGATGATGGCGAGATGCAGCTGAATACCGTGCATGTGGTTCTGGGGGAGGGGTTTATCGCCACAATCCATGCTGAACAATCCGCGCTTTTGGACCAGATGCGCGCGAGCTATGAAGAAGATTTTTACGGCGCCGCGCGGTCCGGCGGGTTCCTGTTGTTTGAAATCGCGGACCATCTGATCAGCGGTTATCGCTCGGCGCTGTCTGCGCTCTCAGGCGCGGTGGATGATATTCAGCGCACGCTTTTGGGCGATGTCGGTGATGAGATTTTGACGGAAGTCACAGAACTCACCCGTGCTTTGCTGGACTACCGCAATGCCGTCGTCGCGGCGCGGGAGACGGTCTATGAACTCGCGACCCGCAGGTCAGCCTTCGTCAATGAAAGCACGCAGCCATTCCTGGATCGGCAAACCTTGTCGCTTGAACGGCTGGCAAGCGACGCGGCTACGGAGCGGACGGTGCTGTCTGAGACGTTGAACCTCTATATGGGCATCGTCAGCCATCGCACGAATAAGGTGGTCAACCGGCTGACGGTCGTCAGCATGATTTTCCTGCCATTGAATTTCTTGGCGGCCGTTTACGGCATGAATTTTGAGGTGATGCCGGAGCTGAAATGGCCGACAGGCTATTACGCATTCTGGGCGTTCAGCAGCTTACTGGCCTTCTTCCTGCTGGTGCTCATGCGCTGGCGGAAATGGGTGTAGGAAAAGAACGTTTTAGACGAGGCCCATTTCACGTAGCTCAGCCAGCATTTCCGGCGGCATCGCGGGATCGATATCGCCTGAAACGTCAGTCAGGTCCGGCGGCGTGTCGCGTTGTTCGAAATAGCGCCATCCCTGGAATGGGCGCATCTGGCGCGGCGCTACAGGAATAAGCTCCGGCGCCAGCACGATGCCACAACGACGGATGCCGTCCTCGTAGCGCACTTCTTCGAATTCCAATATCGGTTGGCGCGCCTGCATGACGCCCTTGATGATCCAGTACATGGATCCGCCGCTATCAATTATTTCATCAGCCCGCTTCGGCCACATCCGCGTCACATGGCGACTGAACGGCGGCTCGCCCCTGGCTTTGCGCTCAGCCCGGCGCATCTCCTGAAACGCCTGCAGCGTCTCCAGGCTTTCCGACCCGACCGATAATTTCCGCATGTGCAAAGGCATGAGCGTCAATTTAGGCGATGGCGAATTTGCGTCCAGGGCGCGGCCTGTGGACAAACATCTATCGCTTTAGTGGCTGCCCGCATTGGGCGCAGCCAAGCCTTCGATCTGCACATTCACGCAAGCCGGTTTACCGCTAGCGATAGCGCGAGCAATGGCTGCCGTTAGGTCTGCCTTGTCTGTAACATGTTCACCGTGGCCGCCAAGTCCTGCGACAGCGAGGTCATAGCGCGCGTCGGATAATTCGCAGCCAATGATCCGGTTAGGGCCATAATCCCGAAGCTGAATCTCATGCTCGGCATTCCAGCGCCCGTCATTTGCGATGATCGTCACGAAGGCGGCGCCTTCGCGAACGGCAGTCTCAAACTCAGCGAAGTGGAAGCCAGCGGTGCCGTCGCCCATAACTGCAATAACGGTGGCGTCTGGCCGCGCCTGTTTGGCGGCGGCGGCGTAACAGAGGCATCCGCCAATGGCGCCCGCTGGACCGTTGATCAGCCGGGCAGGGGCGTTGATGCCCGCCTGCGCCCATTGCCCGGATTCGCCGCCATCAATGATCGCGATGGCGTTATCGTCCATATGCGCCTGGACAGCATCGGCGACATCCGCCGCAGTGATCCCGCCAGCAGAAGCAGGCGGCGCGCGGTGTTCAATATACCCCTTCACCGTCTCCTGCCATTCCGAATGCGGTTGATGGCCAGCCTCCGCCGCCAACGCCGCCGCCACGACGTCGGGATCTGCGATGACGCCGAGATTCAATCGGTCGCCGAGGTTGTTTCGGGCGCGTTCGAGCGCGTCGGCGTCTCCATCAACCACAAACCATTGTGCGCGTAAATCGAACGCCGCGCCGCCAAAGCCGATCGTGAAATCAATGGACTTGCCTAGGCTGAGAATGAGGTCCGCTTTGGCGAATGCGCCCTTCAAGTCGCCGAGCGCCGGATCGCCGAGACCGCGCGGGCTTTCTAACGCTAAAACTGGCGCGCCCGTTTTGCCTTGAAGCTCTGCTATCAGATCGCCAGCGCGTGTGCGGTTTAAGGCGGGGCCTGTGATAATGACTGGTCGCGCGGCGTTCGCCACGGCTTCAGCGATTGCGGTAACAGCGTCCGTCGAGAGTGGAAGCAGATCCCGCGCATAAGCTTCTGGAACGGGCGCTGGCTCATCGGTTTCAGCGTTCAACACATCAAACGGCAGCGCCATATGCACCGGGCCTGGGCGGCCTGAGATCGCAACCTGGATCGCGAGCGCGGCTTCTTCGCCGATGACATGGGCCGAGATTGGCCGGAAACCGCGTTTCGTCAGCGCGCGCGATACGGCGAGTTGGTCAAGCTCCTGGAAGGCGCCCATGCCGTCCTGCGCCACCGGCGAGTCGCCGGAAAGCAGCAGCACCGGGCTTTCGGAGCCCATGGCTGTGTAGAGCGCGCCGACGGCGTTTGCGAAACCGGGGGCGGCTGTCACCAGCGCCACGCCAAGCTTGCCTGTGAGCTGCGCCCAGGCATCCGCCATGAATACGGCAGCGGCCTCATGGCGGACATGGGTGATCTCGATGCCTACGTCCAGGCAAGCATCGTATACCGGCATGATTTGGTTGCCGGATAGGCTGAATATCCGCGTTACGCCAGCCGCCGCCAGTGTTTGGACAAGAAGATCTGCGCCCCTCATATCAGCTCATCACTCCGGTTGTCGGTTTCGCCGAAACGCTTCAGCACGGCTGGTCGCGTACCTGCATAGACTTTGTCCAAACCCGCTGCGATTTTGGCGTTTTCGCGCTCGAACAGGCTGTCGCCATTGCGGTCGCTTTCAACGATGAAGGGGCCGAAATTTTCGACCTCCAGCACCCACATGGCCTGCGCCAACCCAAGCTCCTTCCGCCAATGCACGTCCTTCACGCGGACAATGCCCCGGCCCAGCAGCGCGCCCGTGCCATAGCCGACGGTCGTGAGATAAATCGCGCCATTAGGCACGAAATGCTCCTTGTAATCCTTCGATGTCATGCCGCCTTTGCCAAGGATTAGCTTGGCGCCGGAAAGCGTCAGCCACTCGCCGATCCATTTGGTGAAGCGGAAGGAGGCTGTAGCGGTGACGGCGCCCATGGAGATAGAGCCGTCCTCGCCGATAGACGCCGCAGGCGAGCAGTGGAAATTCGCGCCGCTTTCCTTCGGCAAATCCATGGGCAGCCCGTCACCGCCTTCCAGCGCGCGTATATAAGCGCCTTCGCGGGCGGTGTACACAGTGCCGTCCAGATAAACCACGTCGCCCAAGTTCAGCGCGTCGAGCGCTTCCTGGGTCGGTTCAGTATTCAGGCGGACTTTCTTGAATTTTCCGGCATCTGCCATCCAACCGTCTCCCGGCGTTGATAGGGGGTGAACCAATCTGGGTCCGTTCTGTGTTCGACACGGCCATCGGCGTGAATGCGGGCGACGGCGCGGCGGGATGAAAGGCAGAAGGCGTGGACGCTCATCTGCATCCCGCCGGTGTGGCAGTAGCCGACCTCAATATTGCAGTCGATCACCATGGATTTGCCGACAAAGCCCATAGCGCCCATGCCGATGGAGTTGCCAAGCTCTTTGAACTCAGCCTCAAGTTCGGCGATTTTAGGGTCTGGGTTCATATCGCCGACGGTGCGGAGGCAGGCGGCGCGTTTTCCAAGCACCATGCAGGCATCTTTGGAGCCGCCAAGGCCAATGCCGATGATCGCCGGTTGGCAGGCAAGGCCGCGTTTGCCGAATGCGACCAGGCTGTCCAGATAGAACCGCTTGATGCCCTCAATCCCGTCAGACGGGAACAGCATCCGGTAATCGGTGCCGAACAATCCGCCTTTATGGACAGTCGTCAGGTCAACCCAATTGCCGCCGGGCTCATAGCCGTATTCGATTTCGGGCGCGCCGATGCCAACGTTGTTGTCATGGTCCGTGCGCCAAAGCGGGTGAACGCGGTTCGGGCGGAGCGGGACGTTATGGGTCGCGTCTGCCGTGGCGCGGCGGAGCGCTTCTTCTAAAGCGATGGGACCGCCTTCAATCTGCGCCTCGTTGCCCATTTTGACGTACCAGCGCGGGCAGCCGGTATCGCCGCACATAGCGCGCCGATCTTCCTTTGCGGCCTCATAGTTTTCAAGCATGGCCTGGAGCACGAAGGAGGAAAGGTCGCCATCCTCCGTATCCGCCGTTTCTTTAAGGCCGGTCAGATAATCATCCGGAATCTCGATGGCGGCCTTGGCCATCAGGTCCTCGGCTGTGGAGCGGATCAGATCAATAGAAATCATTGGGCTGCCTCCTGCGGTTCTTTCAGGATTGTTTCGCCAGGGCGGACAATGGTGAATTCGACGGGCTGGCGTTCGACTGTCAGGCCCGCATCGGTTTGCCGTGCAACGGTGTAGTATGAAGTTTCGAGGTCGCCGGTATCCGTGAAATCTTCGCGGTAATGGGCGCCCCGCGAGTTCTCGCGGCTCAAGCTGGCCCCAGCGATCACTTCAGACATCTCAACGAGGCTCTGCACGTTCAGCCAGTCATGCCATGTCAGATTGAACGCGAGATTGGAGCCGTCGATGCTCGTTTCTGCCAACTCGCTACGGATATCCGCAAGGCCCGCCATGCCGCGTTCAATGCCGGTTTTGGTGCGGAGAACGCCGACGTCATCCCACATCACGTCCATCAGCTTGCGGCGAAGGGCGTGGATATTGCCGCTCTTCTTGCCAAGCGGGGCGGTGGCGCGGGCGATTTCGGCCTCTAGCACCGTCTCGTCGATATCTTTTAGCGCGCCTTTTGCTTCCGCACCCATCACATCGCCCGCGATGCCGCCGTAAACGGTAGAGTTCGCGACGCCGTTGCCGCCCAGGCGGTTGGAGCCATGGGCGCCGCCCGCATCCTCGCCCGCAACATAAAGCCCCGGCATTTCGGTGCGCGTATCGATGTCGACGATAACGCCGCCCATCAGGTAATGGGCCGTCGGCACGACCTCGACGAGGCCGCCTGCCAGATCAAATCCGCAATCTGCGCAGCGCTTGACCATGCCGGAGAATTTCTTCGCCACACTCTCCGGCCCCAGATGCGCCATGGAGATATAGACGCCGCCGTTTGGCGTGATGTTGGATTTCCGCATTTCGGCATAGATGGCGCGGCTGACGATATCACGGGTCGCGCGCTCGCCGCCCTCGTCATAATCAAACATGAAGCGGTGTTCGCTGCCGTTCAGCAAATGACCGCCAGCGCCCCGCAAGCCTTCTTCCAGCACGGTGCCGGTCATGCGCGTACCTTCGCCCGCCAATAGGCCTGTCGGGTGGAATTGCACCATCTCCATATCGCGCAGAGGCAGCCCTGCACGGAGCGCCATCGCCAGCCCATCCATGGATTTATCGCCAGAGGGGGTGTGGTAGCGATACATCGTCGGCCCGCCGCCTGTCGCCATCAAAACGGTTTTGGCCCGAACAAGGCGAAATTCACCGGTGCGCATGTCGATGAACAGAACGCCCGCCAAGCCTTCGCCGCCTTTGGCTGGGATCAGGCCGATGGCGCGGTGCTCTTCCAGGCGGTCGAGAGGCTGCTTCAGCACTTGCTCCATCAGGCGGCTGATGATCTCGATGCCTGTCAGGTCGCCTTTATGAGCGGTGCGGTCAAAGGTTTGGCCCGCGAAGGCTTTCTGGTGGAGCGTGCCGTCCGCGTTCCGATCAAAGAAGCAGCCGATTTCGTTCTCAAGCTCATGAATACGGGTGACGGCGGTTTCGACCAATCGCCACGCCATGTCCTGATGGGGCAGCCATTTGCCGCCTTCAATCGTATCCATGAAATGCCGCTCAACGGAATCGCCGGGGTTTAGGGCGACATTGTAGCCGCCTTGCACCATCCGCGTGCAGCCACATTTGCCGATAAGGCCTTTAACCGCCAGCGTGATCTTGGCGTCTGGCGCGGCCTTCTGCGCGTGGAGGGCGGCGAATAAGCCCGCACCCCCAGTGCCGATAATCAGAATGTCCGTATCGTGGCGTTCAATCTGCATTGGCTTACACCGCACTGAGGAAAAAGATGGTCGAGACACAGAACGCCAGCGCCACAGCGCCCGCCGCAAGTGTTTTCTGCCGGGGCGACCAAGGTAGGAATTCCAACGCCAGCAGCCGAAGCCCGCCGAAGAAATGCGCCGCCAGCAGGAAGACCAGGCCATATTCCGCCAGTTTGACGATGGTCATATCCGTCCAGGATAAAAATCCGTCGAGCGCCTCATGGCTCGTCAGCGCCATCGCCAGTACATAGAAATGCAGCGGCAGAAACAGCGCGAGCGCTAGGCCGGAAACCCGGTGCAGGATGAACGCGAACCAAAGCGGATGGGAGCGATGCGGGCGGATCATAGCGCCGTCACCGCATAAACGGCCCGTGCGCCCAGAATGCTCAGCACGGCGAATACTGCGAGGCTGAGACCACTCAAAGCACTGCCGCGAAGCCCGAACCATTCCGCCGCAATGGCGCGCACGCCAATCGCTGCATGAACCGATACAGCAGCGACGAAGAGGCCGTAGAACAGCATCCAGGCGATGGAGCCTTGGGTCCGGCCCAGAATTTCCGCCGCCGATAATCCACCCTGCACGGCGTAGATCATCACACCGATATGAGTCAGCACCAATGGCGCCAGGATCAGCGCGGACAAGCGCTGGAGCATGTAAAGCCTTAGATCAAGCATGGCGTTACTTCCCGAAGCCCAGCGCGGTCTTAACGGTTGCGCGCTTAAGGCCAGCAATAGAGGCTGTCGGGTTCAGCTCATTCGGGCAGAACTGCGCGCAGTTCCCCATGGAATGGCAGTTATGGCAGCCGCCCGCAGCGCTGACTGCATCCAGCCGTGATTTCTGCCCGCCATCCCGCACGTCATTCACCAGCGTCCAGGCACGATTGAGGGCGGCAGGGCCAAGGTATGCTTCATTCCCGGCGACAGCGTCACAGGCCGCATAACATACGGCGCAATTGATGCACTCAATGGCTTCGGATGCGGCGGCGCGCTTAGGCTCTGCGGGGTTGATTGGCGCCATTGGGTCATCGCGGGTGACGGTCGGCGTGAACGAGGCTTCAGCGGCGGTCCATTTGTCGAAGAACACAGTCATATCCGTCGCCAGGTCCCGGATCACCGGCAGGTTCCTGAGCGGCGCAATCTCCAGCTTGTTATCTTTCAGCACTTCCTGAACATGGGTCCGGCAGGTCCAGCGCGGTTGGCCGTTCACCATCATCGCGCAAGACCCGCACATGCCGACACGGCAGGCGAAGCGGTAGGCCAAGGACGGGTCTTCGTTCTGCTGAATATAAGTCACCACATCCAGGATCGTCTGGCTTTCTTGCTGCGGCGCCTGGAACGCTTCAAACGCCCCGCCATCCGGCCCGCCGCGCCAGACGGATACGTCCATCATTTTCTCTGGCATAGAAGATTCTGCCGCCATAATTCCCCGCCCTAAACTCCGTGCCCGCAGGCTATAGCATCACGCGCCCGCCGTCGACGATCAGCTTGCGAAAGGCGGCGGCAGCCAGACGGTGAAACTGCTGCCCTGGCCCGGTTTGCTAGTAATCGAAAGCTCGCCCCGGCAGCGGTTCAGGATGTGCTTTACGATGGCGAGGCCTAGCCCGGTTCCGCCCATATCCCGGGAGCGGGCGACATCCACTCTATAAAACCGTTCCGTCAGGCGCGGAATATGTTCCGACGGAATGCCCTCGCCCTGATCCGTGATGGTAATGCGAGCGCCGTCTGGCGTCGCGGTGGCGGTGATCGTCACGGCGCCGGATGGCTTGCCGTATTTGATGCCGTTTTCGATCAGGTTCTGAAACACTTGCTGAAGCAAATCGGGGTCGCCGGAAACTGCCGGCAGGGGCGTCACGCATTGGAATTCGAGGCGCGCCGGTCGCGCCGTTGCGACTGGCCCAAGCTGCGCGACGATTGCCGACAGCACCGCTGCCAAATCATCCGTTTGACCAGGCGGCGCATGCTCATCCAATTCGATGCGGGAGAGTGACAACAGGTCTTGCACCAAGCGTGTCATACGGACTGCCTGGTTTCGCATGATGCCGAGAAACTTCGCCTGCGCCTCCGGGTCATTCCGTGCCGGGCCTTCCAGCGTCTCGATAAAGCCGACCAGGCTGGCGAGGGGCGTGCGCAATTCATGGCTGGCATTGGCGACAAAATCCGCTCTAAGCGCCTCCAATCGGCGGATCGCTGTTAGATCATGCAGCGTCATCACAGCGGCTTCGCCTGCGCCGCCAATCTGCTCCAGCTTGCCGATAATCGCGCGGTAGGACCGGCCATTGGCGGCGCCAGCTTCGAAATCAACTGAGGCATCTGGCGCCGCGCCGCTGACAACCGTTTCGACCCCATCCAGCAATTCCGGTTGCCGAAACGCTTCCGCCAGCGTGCGACCCGTAAGGTTAGGCCCAACCAGCGTTTCCGCCGCCTGATTGGTATGGGTTACGACCTGGCGGATATCAACCACGAAAAGCGGTTCCGGCACGGCGTCCAGCACCCGCTCCACAGTGACTGACCGATCCTCCAGGCCTTGCAGCGCCCTGTTGACCCGGCGTTGGCTTTCAATAAGCGCCCGAGCCAGGTCGCCGCCAAGGGCCGTGCGGCGGGCTTGCGGCAGGGGCGCAGTTTCACCATCGCCGATAGCCCGCGCTCGGGCGCGCAGCGCGGCCGCGTCCCGGGACCAAGGGATGGAGATGAAGGCGCCGATAGCAAGGGCGAGCAGCACCGCCAGTCCAGCCTGCCAAAGCGTCAATGCGCCAAGTAAGAAGCCGCAAACGGCGACTGCTAAGCCTGATGCAGAGCCCGCTAGCGCCAGCCCAATCACATGGGATTTGTCGGCTTCAGGCATGGAGCTGGTGCGGGACTTGGCGCGGAGCGCTTACAGGTTCAGGAAGCGTCGCACCACGGTCCCCTCGCCCCCACAGGGGGGAGATGGATAGGGAGAGGGGGAAAGCCTGAAATTTGATGTAAGCGTTGGCCGTGGAGAAAGGCCTTCTCTGTTCCCTGCGATCCCTGTTAACCTGAGAGTTCCCCTCTCTCCCTCCCCTCTCCCCCCTGTGGGGGGCGAGGAGACCTGGAGGCGGAGGGCTAGTTCCCGTTCTGCAGAGAGCCGGAAGGGTTGCCTCCGAAACGACAGTGCGGCGGCGGGGAACGCGCATTGTATGCAATGCTGCCCCCGTCTACCGCTTAGTCGATCGCAGCATGCGCGGCGAGGGCCGCTAGGTTCACCACTTCCGAAACCGTCGCGCCCATCGGCACGATCTGCGCGGATTTTTCCAAGCCAAGCAGGGATGGCCCAATCACGCTCGCGCCGCCAAGATAACGCAGCAGTTTCGCTGAGATATTGCCAGACTGCAGCGCTGGCATCACCAGCACATTGGCAGGGCCGGTCAACCGTGCGAACGGATAAAGCCGCTCCCGGATGTCATTGCTCATCGCAACGTCGACCGTCATGTCGCCTTCATATTCGAAGTCGACATTGCGGCCATCCAGAATTTCCACCGCTTCACGGACACGCTGACCAGATGGCCAGCCTGGATTGCCGAAGTTGGAATAAGACAGCAGAGCCACGCGCGGCTCATACCCCATCCGCTTCGCCGCCTTAGCGGCTGTGCAAGCTATATCCGCCATTTCTTCCGGCGTCGGCACTTCATGGACGTGGGTGTCGGCCATCAGCACAGTCCGGTCCCGGGCGATGACGGTCGTCAGGCCCATGGCGATGTCGCCATCTTTGACGCCAAGGACGTTGGTCACTTCCTCGAAGCATACGGAGAAGCTGCGGGTCAGGCCCGTCACCATCGCATCGGCATCGCCATTGGCTACCATGCAAGCAGCAAATGTGTTGCGGTTCTGGTTGACCAGACGCTGACAATCCCGTTCCAGCATGCCTTTACGGCGCATACGGTTATAGAGGTATTCCGTATAGGCCGGGTTGTGGCTGGAGACCGCAGCGTTGTGCACCTCAATATCCGGGTCTTCGCGGCCCGCTGCTTTCATTGCGGCGCGTACGGTGTCTTCGCGACCAATCAGGATAGGCGTGCCAAGACCTTGGTCTTTAAAGGCAATGGCCGCGCGGATCGTGCGCTCTTCCTCGCCTTCCGCAAATACAACGCGTTTTGGCGCGGATTTGACGGCGGAGAATACGCGGGACATGGAAGCTAGCGTCGGATCAAGACGGGCCGCCAGCTCACGCTCATAAGCGTCCCAATCCTCAATCGGCTTACGGGCGACGCCGGTCGCGACCGCCGCTTTCGCGACCGCGATGGGGATTGCCGTAATCAAGCGCGGATCGAACGGCGTCGGGATGATGTATTCCGGGCCAAACGCGAGGCGGCGGCCCTGATAGGCTTCCGCCACTTCATCCGGCACATCTTCGCGGGCGAGTTCGGCCAGGGCTTCCGCCGCAGCCAGTTTCATTTCGTCATTGATCGCACGAGCGCGCACATCCAAGGCGCCGCGGAACAGATACGGGAAGCCAAGCACGTTATTGACCTGGTTCGGATAATCCGAGCGTCCCGTCGCAATAATCACATCATCGCGGGTTTCCATGGCGAGCTTTGGGTCAATTTCCGGGTTTGGGTTAGCGAGCGCGAATACGACCGGGTTCGGCCCCATGCTTTTCAGCATTTCTGGCGTCAGGGAATCACGCACCGAAACGCCGAGGAAAACATCTGCGCCATTAACCGCGTCCGCCAGGGATCGGGCGTCCGTTTCAACGGCGTGGCCGGATTTCCACTGGTTCATGCCGTCTTCACGACCTTTGTAGATCGCGCCACGGCTATCGCAGAGGGTGACGTTTTCATTCTTGGCGCCAAAGCGCTTGATCAGCTCAACGCAAGAAATCGCGGCGGCGCCGGCGCCGTTCACGACGATCTTAACGTCCTCAAGCTTGCGGTCCGTCATCTGCAGCGCATTCACGAGACCGGCAGCGGCGATGATTGCGGTGCCGTGCTGATCGTCATGGAACACCGGCACATCGCAGATTTCGCGCAGGCGCTGCTCAATGATGAAGCAATCCGGCGCTTTGATATCTTCCAGATTGATGCCGCCCCAGGTTTTGGACATAAGCTTGACGCATTGGATGATTTCTTCGGGGTCATAGGTGTCGAGCTCGATGTCCACGCCGTCGATATCGGCGAAGCGCTTGAACAGAACCGCCTTGCCTTCCATCACAGGCTTGGAGCCTAGCCCGCCCAAATCGCCAAGGCCGAGAACTGCGGAGCCGTTGGAGATGACGGCGACCGTGTTGCCTTTGGCCGTGTAATCATATGCGGCGTCTTCATTATCTGCGATTTCAAGGCAAGGCGCCGCAACGCCGGGGGAATAGGCCAGGCTGAGCTGGTATTGCGTCGTAACCGGCTTGGTCGGCGCCAATGCGACTTTGCCCGGCGGATAGGCCGCGTGCATCCGCAGCGCTTCCAAATCCATGGCCGAATGTTCGCGGCTATATTTCTTTTCCATATTTTCCCCCTGGGCTGAATAACGCCCGGCCCGTCAATGTTTGTATCCGATTACAAGATAACAGCCTCACGCCGCGAAGCGATAGGGGCGTCAATGCTTTCCGTCTGCTGGAAAAGACGCAGATGCCGTGATGGATGTCACGACGCGACCGTTCTGTCTAAGATCATAGAGTGCATGGTGAATGTGACAGTGGAGTGAAACACGTATGAGCCGGCAGAGTGAGAACGACCGCAAGACCTATGTTCTGGTGCATGGCGCCTATCATGGCGGCTGGTGCTGGCGCCGCGTGGGGGACATTCTGGCCGCCGCAGGGCACCGAGTATTCGCGCCCACATTGACGGGCCTCGGCGAGCGCAGCCATTTGCTGACGCCGGACGTCAACCTGAACACCCATATTCAGGACATTGTGAATGTGCTGGCTTGGGAGGACTTGCATGACGTTGTGCTGGTCGGCCATTCCTATGGAGGGGCTGTCGTAAACGGGGTTGCGGATCGTTCGGCGGACCGGATCGGCTCCATCGTCTATTTAGATGCAGTTATCCCGAAACATGGCCAATCTACTTTAGACGTGCAGCCGCCTGAACGCCGCCAATTGATGATCGACAAAGCGGCTGCAGGCGATGGCTGGACGCTGCCCGCCTTTTCTGCCGAATACTACGGTGTATCAGACAAGGCCGACCAAGCTTGGGTCGACGGCAATTGCACGCCCCAGCCCTTCGCCGCGATTACGCAGAAGCTCAGCCTGTCTGAAGCCCCGGCCACCAGGATCGCCAAGCGGCTCTATATCCTTTGCGCCAATCCGCCGCTCCCCTATATGCGCCAATTTTATGATGAGGCGCTGGCGGATGGCTGGACTGCGCTTGAAATGAACACCGGCCATGACGCCATGGTGACTGAGCCAGAAGCGCTTTCTGAAATTCTGCTAAAGCAGGCGTGACTTGCCCCTTTGTGGTACAATCTGCTCGAACCGACCTGTCGCTTATGAGGACGCCATGCATATCGCTCTACCGCCGGAATTTGAAGCATACGTCAATGATCTCGTGTCATCTGGCCAATACGCCAGTGCTGAAGACGTCGTCGCAGACGCTCTAAAGGCGCGTATGCAGGCTGAGGTGGACGAGCGGTTGGCGGCGTCCCGTGCCGCATATAAGCGAGGGGAATACGTTGTCGCCGATGATGCATTCTTTGATGCCAAACGGCAGAAGATTAAGGATAAGCATGAGCTTCCGTGATGGCCATCGCTCCATACCATATTGCGCTAACGACCCTGGCCGAGCAGGACTTCGATGAGATTGTTAAATATATTGAATCGGATAATCCGGCACGTGCGATCACGTTCGTAGATTTGCTCCAAACCCGGTTGCGGTTACTCCTTGAGCGTAACCCGAACGCCGGAGCTCCTTTCATGGACGGCCGAAAGATTACTATTCTGAATTACGTGGTCCTTTATGACGTCGATGAAATCGACCGGCGTGTCATCGTTCATATGATCATGCACGGCGCCCGTGATTGGCATGCCATTGCGAAAGAGAGGGCGGTAGAATGAAAGGGCAGATGCCGTTGCAAACAGGGTCGGTCGTTTGGTTCGTTGCCGCCGCAATATTGGCTTTTACATTCCTCACCCCCGCTCCCGCATTCGCTGAAGACCGTGAGGCGCGGCGGGAGGCGCGGGCGTTGGTGAAGCCCTGCAAGGTCTGCCATCAGTTGACGCGGCCGAAACGAAAGTTCGGGCCGCATCTGGTGAATGTGATTGGGCGCCCGGTCGCAGGCGCGGAGGGCTACAAGTTTTCAAAAGCGATGAA
The DNA here is from genome assembly GCA_038102935.1 of Alphaproteobacteria bacterium. Lineage (GTDB taxonomy): Bacteria > Pseudomonadota > Alphaproteobacteria > Bin95 > Bin95 > VMCJ01. Next base: position 26,236 of record JAYNYG010000010.1, read on the forward strand.
GGCCCTCGGCGGCGCATGGACGGAGGAGCGGCTCGCCGCATTCCTGAATGATCCAGCAGCCTACGCGCCCGGAACCGATATGAAATTCCCGGGCTATAAGGATATGGCGAAAGCGCGCCTTGCCGCAGCGTATCTCGCAGACCGAACTACCCGATGAGCTTGGAGGCGTTGTCGGCGAAGGTCCAATCCGCCCTCGCCAAGCTTGGCGAGCCGCTGAAGCCATGGACCAATCTGCCGCCGGGCTTTGACGCTGCCGTGTTGATCATCGGCGCCGGGCAAAGCGGGTTGGCGGCGGCGTTTGCGTTAAAGCGGGCGGGTGTTGCGCCGCTCCGCGTCATCAGCGCTGATCCTATTGGCGAGGAGGGGCCGTGGCGTTCTTTCGCCCGGATGCCCACCCTCCGCTCACCGAAGAAAGCGCCGGGGCCAGAGCTTGGGCTGCCGGAACTCACTTATGAAAGCTGGCACACAGCACGCTACGGCGCTGCGGATTATGCAGCACTTGGGTTGATCCCGACGGCGCACTGGGCCGCATATCTGGACTGGTTCCGCGAGGCGGCTGGCATAACGGTCGAGCCAGGCTGGCATATGACCAGCCTCACTGGTGACGCAGATGGCGTCAACGCTACCCTGAAAGACGGTGCAACAATCCGCGCCCGCCAGGTGGTGTTGGCGACAGGGATGGCGGCGCTTGGTGGGCCTATCGTGCCGGATATCCTGCAGTCCCTGCCGCGCCATCTCTATGCCACAACGACAGAGGCGATTGATTTCGCCGCCCTAAAAGGCAAGTGCGTTGCGGTGCTGGGCGCGGCTTCATCCGCCTTCGACAACGCGGCGGAAGCGCTGGAGGCGGGGGCGGCGCAGGTGGACCTTTACTGCCGCCGCAAGGAACTCAACGCGATCAACCGGATGAAGGGCGTTGCGGATTATGGCCTCGTCGCGCATTGGGCCGATCTGGATGATGCGCGCCGCTGGCACCTCGCCCGCCACACTATCAGCCGCGCGGCGCCGCCAACTGGCCCAACGGTTGCCCGCGCTTGCCGTTGGCCGAATTTCGCCATGTTGATGGAAGCGCCCTGGCAAGCGGCGAAGGCGGAGGGGGCCGGCATCGCTATCCAGGCGCAGGGCGCATGGCGGCGGTATGATTTCGCGCTCGCCGGTGTGGGCTATGGCATTGACGCCGCCGCGCGCCCGGAGTTGGCGGAGGTCTTCCAGTACATGGCCCGCTGGCGCGATGCGTTTGCCCCGCCGCCGGGCGATGCGGATGCGCGGCTTGGCGGCTACCCCTATCTCACCCCCGGCTTCGCCTTCACGGAGGTTGAAGCCGGTGCGGCCCCCTGGCTCTCCCGAGTGCGGTTGTTCGCTGGCCCGGCCGTTCTCAGCATGGGGCGGATTGTGGGGGAGAGCGGGAATTTGCGCTACGGCGTCCCCCGCCTCGCCACGGCCATCACGGAAGCCTTGGCGCTGGAGGATGCGGACAGGCTCATCGCCCGCGCCGAAGCGTTTGACGAGCGGGATACTGTGCCCGCCGATTATGTCGCCAATATCGCGCGCGCCCATATCGACAAAGCGGCTGGCGACGGCGTCTAATGGCTGGCGTCTAATATCGGCGCGATAACTAGGACGGCCCGTTCCATGCCCACATTCCAATCCGGCGACGTTACGATCCGTTATGAGGAGGCAGGCACGGGCGACCCGCTGCTGGTTATCCCCGGCGGCGGGCTGAACGCCACTATCGAGATGTTGGACGGCCCAGGCTCCTTCAACCCGCTGAAGGAAGTCGCGGACCTTCGCCGCTGTATCGCCATAGATATCCGCAACGCCAACACGGGCGGCACGAAAGGCCCGTTGGCGTTGATCGGCCCTGGGACGCGATCACGGATGATCACCTAGCGCTGATGGACCATCTTGGCATTGAGCAATTTGATGTGATGGGCTTCTGCATCGGCGGCCCGTTGATCTGGAATTTGCTGAAGCGTGTGGGGGACCGCGTGAAATCCGCCGTGCTGGTGCATCCCTCAGGCTTCCGCCCGGAAATGCCGGATTTATTCTACCAGAACAACATCAAAGGCTGGGCGCCCACATTCCTGGAGCAACGCCCCGAGGTGACCGAGGACATGGTGGACGCCTACCTCAAGAACATGTACCGCAACGGCGCAGATTTCGTCTTCACGGTGGATAGGGACTTCGTCTCCAACTGCCAAACCCCCATCCTCATCCTGCCAGACGACATCCCGGCCCACCCCTTCGCCCCCGCCATGGAATCCGCCCTCTTAGCCCCAAACGCCCAGGTGAGCCTCTACCCTTGGCGTCAGCCAGACGCACATATCCCGCTGGCGGTGCGGCATGTGAGGACTTTTTTGGTGTGAGGGGTATCATTAAGTAACAAGATCAAACTATGAAAGTCGTTGAGAGATATAACTCGCTACGCATAGCCTGGGCTGCGGCGGCCAACATTCACAGATGTCACTTTTTTAGGATGTAAGACGCTAGGAATTGTCTAGATGGCCATCCAAACTCCTCCCCATCACACCGTAGCCGCCATGTACCACTTTGTGGGCCTGGACGACTTCGCCGAAATGAAAGCCCCGCTGCTCGAAGTCTGCCAAGCCAATGGCGTTATGGGCACCATCTTGCTTGCGCGGGAAGGAGTTAATGGGACTATTGCGGGGTCTCGGGCGGGGATTGATGCGGTGTTGGGGTATTTGCGGAGCGATCCTCGGCTGGCGGGGTTGCGGCATAAGGAATCGTTTGCGGATGCGCCGCCGTTCCGGCGCATGAAGGTGCGCTTGAAGCGGGAGATCGTCACTATGGGCGTGCCGGATACGGATCCCGGCGAACTCACTGGCGAGCGGGTAGATGCGGCGCGCTGGAATGCGCTCATCCAAGACCCGGACGTGCTTACAATCGATACGCGGAACGATTATGAGTGTGCTATCGGCACCTTCGAGAACGCGATCTCGCCAAATACCGGGACGTTCCGCGAGTTCCCGAAATTCGCGGATACGGAGCTCGACCCCAAAAAACACCGCAAGATCGCGATGTTCTGCACCGGCGGCATCCGCTGCGAAAAAGCCACCAACTACCTCATGAAACAAGGCTTTGAGGAGGTGTATCACCTGGATGGTGGCATTCTGAAATACTTGGAAACCGTTGATCCGGCTGAAAGCCTGTGGCGCGGCGAATGTTTTGTGTTCGATGACCGGGTGGCGGTGGACGCCAACCTGGCGCCCGGCTCCTACATCCAATGCTACGCCTGCCGCCGCCCGCTTTCAGATGCGGACCGGGCCTCCCCGCAGTATGAACTCGGCGTATCCTGCCCGCTTTGCCATGGCCAGCTGAGCGATGCGAAAATCGAAGGCCTTAAAGAACGGCAGAAGCAGATGGAGCTTGCTGAACGCCGCGACCAGCAGGACGACTGACGCCCATGTCCGCCCGCCCCATCCTCTATTCCTTCCGCCGCTGCCCATACGCCATGCGCGCACGGATGGCCGTGATGCAGGCTGGCGTTCAGTGCGAGCTGCGCGAGGTTGTGCTGCGGGACAAACCGGCGGCGATGCTGGAACTCTCCCCCAAGGGCACGGTGCCAGTGCTGCAATTGCCCGATGGCCAAGTGCTGGAAGAAAGCCTGGATGTGATGCATTGGGCGCTCGCCATCCATGATCCGGATGACTGGTTGGCGGACATCGACGCGGCGAACGCCCTAATCCAGCGGCTCGACGGGGAATTCAAGGGCGCGCTCGACCGCTACAAATATCACGTGAAGCACCCGGAACACCCGCAATCCCATTACCGCGTCGAAGGGGAGGCGTTTTTGGCTGAACTGGAAGCAATGCTGGCCCAGCACTGCGGCGCGGCGCTTTATGGGGAGCGGCTGACATTCGCTGATATCGCAGCATTCCCCTTCGTCCGCCAGTTCGCCTTTGTCGATAAAGCCTGGTTCGACGGCGCACCCTATCCCCTGTTGCAGGCGTGGCTCAGCCGAGGTTTGGAGAGCGCGCTGTTTCTATCCGTCATGCCGAAATTCCCGCAATGGCGGCCCGGCGACGAGGTAGTTCTGTTTGGCGGCTAGGCGGTTAGAGGATCGTCTGCTTGATCTGCATCACCCGCCGCATCTGCGCACGATCCTCGCCGACAGGCCGGATGCAGAGATGCGCCGCGCCTGCGTCCACGAAACTTTGCACCCATTCCGCCGCCGCATCGGGCGTTCCAGCGAAGGCGGCCTGGTGACCGCGAAGATGCGCCGCGGGTTGGTTGTAATAGGCCTCCAGATAGGCATCGAGTGCGGCTTCCGCCTTGGCTTCGTCGTCATCAATGGAGAGCGTCATATACATCGCGGGCGTGATGCTTGAAGGGTCGCGGCCTGCATCCGCAGCGTAGCCCTGCACCTTCGCCCAATTGTCGGCGTAGACGGATGCGTCTGACGGGCCGGAGGGGAACCACCCGTCGAAATAGCGGCCCGCGCGTTTCAATGCTCCGTCCGCCGCACCACCGCCCCACATCGGTGGGCCGGATGGGCGATGGGGGAGGGGGCCTATCTCTATCGCATCCGCTTGCCAGCGGCCGTCTTCGCCTTCTGGCGGCCAATTGACAGGCGTGTTTTCTTCGTCATGAGCCCAAAGCGCCCGCATATAGCGCATGCCTTCCAGCATCCGCCCAATGCGCTTTTCGAACGGTACAGACGCCGCTTCAAACTCCCGCCGGATCGCTGGCACATCCCTGGCTGTGCCGAGGCCGAGGATCAACCGGCCTTCACACAATTGGTCCACCGTCGCCGCCTGATGCGCCAGAAGGACGGGGTTTCGCAACATCGGCAGCAGCACGGCGGTGCCGATCTCAACCCGCTCCGTCACGGCGCCGATAGCGGCCAGCATCGAAAGCGCATCATGGCGTGGTTTAGCGGTGACGCTGTCGCCGATCCACAGGCTATCGAACCCAAGCCCCTCAGCCTCCCGCGCAAGATCAAGGATAGGCCGCGTCGCATGAACGCCAGCCATAATCCGCTCCCGCGTTGGGAGGAGGTAGCCGAATTTTATGGGATTGGCGGGCATGGCTTGGGCTTTCTTTGTCTAGACAGGGGCTCGATTCTCATTGCGGGCGCGCCCCCTCACCCCGCCTCTCCCCCCTTTAGGGGGCGAGGAGATCGAGAGTAAGCGCTGCCACGCATTCTCCTCTCCCTCCAACGGGGGGAGAGGGACAGGGTTAGGGGGCGCCGCCGCGCAACTATAATCCAGCTACTTCGCGATAAAGTCCCGCACCGCTGCGATCTGATCCGCCGCAGTCAGTCCGGGGCAATGGCCGACGCCTGGTACGGCGTAGATTTCGCTCATCGGCCCGGTTTTCGCCATTCGGTCCACCGTTGCGGCTTGAAGCAGCTTCGATTCAACGCCCCATAGCGTCAGCGTCGGTTGCGTGATGGCGGGCCAGAGATCCCACATGTCCGTGTCTGTGATCGGCGCGTTGGAGGCGAGGCCGGGGTCGTAATGCAGCGTCCATTGTCCATCCGGCAGTTGGCGGAGGCTGTCGCGGCCGAATTTGTCCCAATCTTTGTCCGAGAAGGGGCCGAAGGCGCTGCGGGTTTCTTTGATATAGGCGATAGCTTCGGCCTCGCTGGCATAGCGCGGATCCGTGCCGAAATTGGCTTGGTTATCGCGCCGCCCGCTGGCCGGAATAAAGGGGCCGATATCATTTAGCACCAGCCGTTCAATTGGCGATCCGCGCTTGCCTGCCAGGCGTATGCCCAGAATGCCGCCCATGCTGGTGCCGATCCAGGTGACTTTATCGGCGCCCGTGCGCGCGATCATCGTAGCGCATACAGTCTCATAGAGCGGGTAGCCATAGCCGGATTTGTCTTCCAGCCAGTCGCTATCGCCGCGCCCTGGCATGTCGACGCTGAAGACGCGCCAGTCTTTTGCAAGCGCTTCAGCCAGGTCGTCGAAGTCCTTTCTGTTGCGGGAAAGGCCATGGCAGCAGACGGCGACGTTTGGGTTATCCGCCGCCCCCCATTCCCGATAGGCGATGTTGATATAGCTGGCGCCGGCAAGGGCGGTGAAAGATTTGTCCGTGAATGTGGTCATAGGATCAGGCTTCCAGGAAGGAAATGATGCGGTTGATCTCGGCGTCGCTCATGAGGGCTGGGGCGTGGCCTACATCCGGCACTTCATAGAGTTCGGCCTTCGGGCCATTGGCCTGCATATAGGCTGCGGTTTCCGATGAGAGCAGGTCCGATACTGCGCCGCGCATGACGAGCGTTGGCGTGGTGATGAGGTTCCAGAGGGGCCGCATGTCCACGTCTTCCGGCTCATTGGCGTGAAATTGCCAGGCGAGCTTAGGATCATAATTCAGCGTGACCGTGCCGTCGCTGCGCGTCCGCAAGCTGACCTCGCAGAAGCGTTTGCGCTGCGCCGCGTCCATCGGCCCGAAAGCGCCTGTGACGGCGTTGACGGCGGCCTCGGCTTCCTCGTAGGTCGCAAAACTAGGGTCTTGGCCGACATAACCTTTGATGCGGGCTAGGCCGGCTTTATCCAGGAATGGGCCAATATCGTTCAGCACCAGTTTGTTGATCGGTGCGCCAGGAGCCGCAGCGGCCATCTGGCCCATCACGCCGCCCATGCTAGTGCCGATCCAGTCTACTTTGTCTGCGCCGAGCCGGGCGATCAGCTGGATCATATCTGCGACATATGTGGCGAAGTCGTAGCCTTCATGGCCGATAAGCCATTCGCTATCGCCGCGCCCGACAACATCCACCGCCGCAACGCGCCAGCCTTTGGCAGCCATGGCTTTGGCCAAATCATCGAAGTCCCGACCATTCCGCGTCAGGCCGTGGACCAGCAGCGCTGTGCGGCCTGCATCCTCCGCACCCCACTCCCAATAGGCGACCCTGTGAAAACCTTCCGGTCCCAGGCTTTGAAAACTACAGGATTTGGGAAAACTACGTGACCTTGGCTGCATCGCGATTTACTCTCTGAGCTTCATTCTGAATAAGCCTAGCCGATTTTCCCGAAGGAGCTACCCCTATGCCTGTGCCCGGCCCGTTTAACGGCATTACCGTCATCGACCTGACCCGCGTTCTTGCCGGTCCATTCTCGACAATGATCCTGTCTGACCTTGGCGCCCGCGTGATCAAGGTGGAAACGCCGGGTAAGGGCGACGATGCGCGGGAATACGGCCCGTTCGTCAACGGCAAGTCCACGTATTTTGTTTCCGTGAACCGGGGCAAAGAATCCATAGCCCTGAACCTGAAGGACGACGCGGACCGTGAGGCGTTTGAGAAGCTCCTGTCCATCGCCGATGTCGTCGTTGAGAACTTCCGCCCCGGTACTATGGAAAAGCTGGGCTATGGCTGGGAAGACTTGCATGCCAAATATCCAAAGCTGATTTATGCGGCCTGTTCCGGCTTCGGCCATACCGGCCCACATTCCAAGCGCCCGGCTTATGACATGGTCGTGCAGGCTATGGGCGGCATTATGTCGATCACAGGCCAACCGGGCGGCGAGCCAACGCGTGTCGGCATGTCCATCGGCGATATTGGCGCTGGGCTATACACCACCATCGGCATGACGACCGCGCTTTATGACCGGGAACGCACGGGCGAGGGCCGCAAGATCGATATCGGCATGCTCGATTGCCAGATCGCGTTCTGTGAAAACGCTATCGCGCGGTATGGCGCGACTGGCGAAATTCCAGGCCCGCTTGGCGGGCGTCATCCGTCCATCACGCCATTCCAGGTGTTCACGACCCAGGACGGCCATATGATTATTGCGGCGGGGAATGACGTCATGTTCCATCGCTTCTGCGACATCATTGGTCGGCCAGACCTGAAGGCGGACCCACGCTATGAGAGCAACCGCACCCGTAATGAAAATCAGGCAGCGCTAGAGCCAGAAATTGAAGCCGTTCTGAAAACCCGGACAACGGCGGATTGGCTGGCGGAACTGGACCCGGCGGGCATTCCCGCAAGTGGCATCAACAATGTTGAACAGGTAATGGTCCATCCCCAGGTCGAGCCACGTAAAATGGTGATTGAGGTGGATGATCCGAAGGTCGGCAAGATGAAAGTCGCGGGCAATCCCGTGAAGCTTTCTGGCTACGAGGACCCGCTGCAACGCCCGACCGCGCCAGATGTCGACCAGGATCGCGCCCGTATCCTGGCCGAGCTCGGCCTCGCGCCCCAAGCTGCGGAGTAAGCAGGCCGGATCAGCGCGGAGCGGCGCGGGGAACCAAAAATAGTTGGACGCGTTTTGTGGAGCCGGGGGATACCCTGCTTCACTCAAAAGGAATGCGTTCCATGTTGAAAAAGACACTCGCTGCCGCAACGCTCTTCGCCACAATGGCTGGTCCGGCTTTTGCGGATAAAGCTGGAGATGGCGGCGAAGCCGTCGAGATCGGCGTTCTTAAATGCAAGGTGAAAGACGTGACCAATGTCATTTTCTACACCAAGCAAGTTTTCGCTTGTGAGTTTGATCCATCAGGCGATGGCGCCAATGAATGGTATGAAGGCGAGATCACGAAGGTCGGCATTGATCTTTCAATCAAGGAAGATTTCACGATCATTTGGGCCGTTTTTGCGCCCGCTAACAACGCCTATGCGCCAAAAGCGCTAACTAGCACCTATGTGGGCGCTGCGGCTGATATCGCTGTCGGTGTCGGCGGCGGCGCCGCTGTGCTTGTTGGCGGTGGTGACAACTCGTTCTCCTTACAGCCAGTTAGCGTGAGCGGCGTTGAAGGCGTAGGAGCATCCATCGGCCTTGAGTCCTTCGAAATCAGGTAATTGCTCGGCGGAGGTTAGGCATTGGACGTTGCGGGATTGTCCAATGGCGAAACCTTTGGCGCTTCCACCGCCTGGACATGCGGCGGCACTTCCCTAGCGAAGAGCTGTCGCATGTTGAGCGTCTTTTCCTGGCCATAGTACGGCGGGTAATGCAGCATGATTGAGGTTGTGCCGACGGCGCGGAACTCTTCGATCTTCCTGATCACAGTATCCGGCGAGCCATGCAGGATCGTGCTGTCCATCAGGTTGTCGTAGGAGAACTGGCTGCCGTCGGCGCGCTGTTTGAGCTATCAATACAACCAACAGAATTTATCGGCGGTGTGTTCTGACCCGCGATGATGCGTGACCTTGGCGGATTGAACTGGCGCGCAAATGCCATGACAGCGCGCCATTTTCGCTAATATTTGTGCGGAACACGCAAAGAGCGGCGTCATCGGACTGCTATTGCGCTGCCCTATCGAATATTGGTTTGATCCGGTGAACGTCCTCGCCGCCACAACATCTATTCGTTGCGCATTTCAAGCAGCCAGTAACCGTCTGACCTGCAGTTTAAAGTCATAGATTTGACAGTGCGCGGGTTAGAAGCATGAACACACTGATCACTGAAAGGAAAGCTGACGTCGCGCCAGGCGGCGACGCAAGCGCCGGGAACCGCCGGGCCCGCATGTCAGAACGCAGCGCGATTGCTGTGGCGTTTGGCGCTTTCACCGTTCTGCTGGGTTTGAGCGTTCTAGGCTTTGTTGCCGTGCAGTCAGCGAACGATCGCCAAGCTGGCGCTGCGTTCGAAAGCCGCAAGCAGGAAGTCGTGAAATCGCTGGAGGATAGGCTGGCGACCTACACACAAGTCCTTCGCGGCGGCCTTGGCCTATTTGCGGCGTCTACAGCCGTCGATCGCGGTGAGTGGAAGGCCTATGTCGACGCGCTTGAACTGAACAAGCGCTACCCCGGCATTCAAGGTGTCGGCTACGCAGAGTTCGTAAAGCCATCGGATATGCCAGCCTACCTTGAAACGGTGTGCGCTGACGGCTTCCCAAACTTTACGGTACGCCCTGAAGGCGAGCGCCCGCTCTATTCCTCGATTACCTATCTGGAGCCGTTTGACGCCCGGAATATTCAAGCGTTCGGCTACGATATGTATTCCCAGGTCACACGTCGCACGGCTATGGATCGTGCGCGGGATAGTGGCGATGTTGCGATTTCCGGCAAGCTCACGCTGGTTCAGGAGATCACAACCAAAGTGCAAGCAGGGTTTTTGATCTATCTGCCATTTTATGGCGAGGGTCAGTCGCCGAACACGGTCTTAGAACGGCGCGCGCTCATTAAAGGCTTTGTCTATAGCCCCTTCCGTATGGGCGACTTGATGGCCGGCGTGCTTGGCGAGAGCCTGCATGACGTTGATCTTCGCATTTATGACGGTGAGGCGGTTGGCGCAGAAGCGCTAATGTACGCGTTGACGCCTGGAAAGGAGGCGACGCAAGCTGAATACGCATCCGATATCCCCTTCCAATTCGGCGGCCATATTTGGACCCTACGCGTATCGTCTCAATCTTCATTTGCTGAAGCGCATTCACTGGCGGACCCGCTGATTGTGCTGATGGTGTGCCTGATCATAAGCTTCCTTGTATTCAGCATTCTGATGGCGTTTGCGATGACGCGCCGTCGCGCCCAACAGATCGCCAAAGAGAAAACGCAATCGCTGGAAGAACGCACAGAGGAATTGGCGCGCTCCAATCAGGAGCTTGAACGTTTTGCCTATGCGGCCTCTCATGACCTCCGTTCGCCGCTCCGGGCGATCTCCAGTCTTACCGGGTGGCTAGAAGATGATTTGCAGCCTGTCCTAACCGATGACAGCCGCGAGCATCTGGCGCTCATGAAGAACCGGGTGGGCCGGATGGAAGCCTTGCTGACCGGCCTGCTGCAATATTCCCGCATCGGACGCGGCGATGACAACGTGCATATGGTCAACGGCTGTGCCCTGGCGGTCGATGTTTTGGACATCGTCGAGGTGCCGCTTGAATTCACCATCGATATTTCACCCGACCTGCCAGATTTTTATGGCGACAAAGCGCCGGTCACGCATGTGCTGCAGAATTTGGTCGATAACGCAATCAAGCATCATGACCGCCCTGACGGCAAAATCTGGATTACCGGAGCCGATCTTGGCGACAAAGTGAGCTTCACCGTCACCGATGACGGACCTGGCATCCCTGAAGAGTTCCATGAGCGCGTGTTTGGCATGTTCCAGACGCTTCACCGGCGGGACGAGGTAGAGGGCAGCGGCCTCGGCCTCGCGATGGTCAAGCGTTATGTCGAACGCAATGGCGGCGACATCACACTAGATTCATCCAATAGCGCACGCGGCGCGGCATTCCAATTTACCTGGGTCAAAGCAGAAACGAAGGGCGCTGCGCTTACAGCGCCCCGTTCAGAGCAACAGTTGCAGGAGGCAGCTTGATGATGGCGCAGCCATAGAAGATTCTTTTGGTTGATGACGATGATATCTGCGCGATGGGCCTGAAGCGCGCCATGCGGCGGCTTGATTTACAGAACCCATTTTTCATCGCCAATGACGGTATCGAAGCGCTCGAACTGCTGCGCGGCAATGACAATGCCGAGCCGGTCGGGACGCCTTATCTGATCCTGCTTGACCTTGATATGCCGCGGATGAGCGGTCTCGAGTTTCTGCGCGAGGTCCGTGAAGATTCAAGTCTGAGCAATTCGATGGTGTTTGTGCTGACAACCTCTGCTGCGGAGAGCGACAAAGTCTCTGCCTATGACAAGAATGTCGCCGGCTACATTGTGAAATCCGATGCGGAACAGACATTTGTGAACGTGCTCGGGATGCTCGAGCATTATTGCAAGGTCGTGGAGTTGCCATGCTGAAAGATGACCTTGTCCGTATCCTGCTGGTCGACGACGACGATGTAGACCGCGCCGCTGTTCGTCGGGCCTTGAAAAATTCCGGCCTGAACTACGAGCTCAATGAAGCCTATGACAGCGCCAATGCTTTGGCCGCAATGCTTGATGACGCCTATGACTGCATCATCTTGGACTACCGAATGCCGGATCGGGACGGGGTCGAGTTATTCCATGAAATGGCGCGGACGCATAAATCCTCCGCAGCCGTCATTTTCCTGACTGGCGAGCAGAACGAAGATCTCGCAATGTCCGTCATGGGCTCGGGCGCGATTGATTATTTGGACAAGAATGAGCTGACGCCAGCCTTGCTGCGCCGGACGATCCGCTACGCCCAAGCGCGCCAGGCCTTCCTCTCGGAACTCACAGAACTTGGCCGTATCTATGCGTTAACTGGCCTGCCGAACCGGTCCGTTTTCGACGATGTCTTGGGCGGCGCCATTTCACAAAGCGGCCGGACAAATAGCATTGTCGCGACCATCTTGCTGGATTTGGATCATTTCAAGCATGTGAATGACACGATGGGCCATCCATCTGGCGACGCGCTGCTGCTGGAAGTCGTCAAGCTTCTGCAAAAAGCGACCCGTGGGTCTGATACAGTGATTCGTCTGGGCGGTGATGAATTCGTCATCGTCACGCCTAATCTCACCAACACCAACGGCGCTGCGAGCCTGATCACCAAAATCGGCGATGCATTCAAGGAGCCTGTGTGGCTCAATGGCAAAGAGGTGCATATTTCAACCAGCACCGGCATCGCCTTGGCGCCGGCTGACGGCCAGACCCCAGAGAAGATCCTGAAATCCGCAGATATGGCGCTCTACAAGGCAAAAGCTGAGGGGCGGGGTCGGTTTTGTTTCTACGACGAAAGCCTGGATATCGCTGCCCATAAGCGCCAACAGCTACAGGAAGACTTGCGCCTTGCGATCAAGCAGGACGAGTTCGAGCTTTATTACCAACCAAAGGTCATGTCTGAAACGGGTGAACTCATTGGCGTTGAAGCGCTGATGCGGTGGAAGCATCCGGAGCATGGCTTTATCTCCCCGGCTGACTTCATCCCTGTTGCTGAAGACAACCGTTTGATTCTTCCCATCGGCGAATGGGTTATGCGTGAAGCCTGCAGCCAGATGGCGCGTTGGGCGCTGCTTGGCGTGCCTATCCCAAATTGCTCCATTAATATCTCGCCCATCCAATTGGCGGACAGGAAACTTCTACCCGCCCTGGATCAGATTTTGCTGGAAACAGGGGCTGATCCGCGCATGCTCGAGATTGAGGTGACGGAAACGGCTATTATGGGAAAGGCCAAGGAAGTCGCAGCGGTTTTGAACCAGGCCCGCAAGCGCGGCATGGTTGTTTCAGTGGATGACTTTGGCACCGGCTATTCCAGCCTCGCGCATCTGAAGCAGTTGCCGCTCGACAAGATCAAGATTGATCGCAGCTTTGTCCGCAATATCGAAACGGATACCGATGACGCTCAGATCACAAGCACTATGACCGGTCTGGCCAAAGGCATTGGCTTGCAATGCATCGCCGAAGGGGCTGAGACGCAGGAGCAGGTTGATCTTCTGATTGGCTACGGCTGCAAGCAAATCCAAGGCTACTTTTTCAGCCGTCCGGTTCCAGCGGAAGAGCTAACGGATCGTTATGCGTCTGGCGGAATATCTGCGCCGAAACTGGCCATCGCCGGATAGACAAAACCAACGAGCGGGATACCCTCGGCAGATGGACCATCTGCCGGAGACCGTTCGCAAATGTTTGAATACGCCGCCGCCCGCGCTGCATCTAACCCGAATATCGCCCAACACGCGGCGTTCGGGCCGCTCTCAATCGCTTTGGAAGCGGATGACGCGCGCTGGGTGCTGCTGATCGATCAGAACGGTGCCACACTTTCTGGCGGGGAGGGCATAGCGGCGATCACCCTGGCCGCAACGGCGGAAGCCTGGGCTGAACTGCGCAAGCCCGAACCAAGACCAGACTTTCAAACCCTCTCAACCATGCGCCGGACGCAGAACCTCATCGTCACCGGCGACATGGTCAAGTTTTTTCAGAATCTGATGCTTCTGGAAATGCTGTTCTCTAGCTTGAACTCGGAAGATGCGCCTGCGCCAGTCACCGGCGCCGATCCGGAAATTGAAGCTGTCACGGGCCGCTATCTGCGCTTGGCGATCAGTGGCCGCGCGCACCGGGTGTATTTTGAAGAAGCAGGCGCTGGGATTCCCTTGATTTGCCTCCACACCGCTGGAAGCGATGGCAGACAGTTCCGGCATGTCCTCAATGATACTGCTGTCACAGACCATTTCCGCGTTATCGCGTTTGATTTGCCCTGGCATGGTAAGTCTTCCCCACCGGCGGGCTTTGAATCGGAAGTGTATGAGCTCACGACCGATAGCTACATGGAGATCGTGTTGGCCATCGCGGACGCGCTCAAGCTGGACCGGCCCGCCGTCATGGGGTGTTCGATTGGCGGGCGCGCCGTGCTGCATTTGGCGCTTCGGCATAGCGACCGGTTCCGGGCGGCCATTGGCTTACAGTCAGCGCTCTATGCGGCGGACCGGAGCCTTGGCGATCCGTCGCCGACACTCTATCTGCATCGCCCAGATATTCATGGCGGCAATACCGCAGGTGCGGCCATGGCTGGCATGATCGCGCCGCAATCTCCATCGGAAGAGCGCTGGGAGACTATGTGGCACTATATGCAGGGCGGCCCCGGCGTGTTCGCGGGCGACCTCGTTTACTATTTTGAGGATGGCGATCTTCGCAATGGTTTGGCTGAACCGCTGAAGAATTCAGTTTGTCCGGTCTATCTGCTGAGCGGCGAGTTCGACCCGTCCGCCACGCCGGAAATGGGCCAGGAATTGGCGGAATTGATCGGCGCTGAGCATTTCGAGGTTATGCGCGGCGTCGGGCATTTCCCGATGTCGGAGAACCCAGCCGCATTCCGGGATTATCTGCTGCCGGTTCTGGCGAAGGTGCAGGCGCTTTAGCCGCTGCTTCGCGCTTGGCGGCGGCTTGCATCATCAAAATTCCGCCGAGGATCATGGCTGCGCCTAAAAACTGCATCGGTCGGAGCGCCTCACCAAGGGCCAGATACGCAATGACAATCGTCGCAACCGGTTGGATATTGGAGAGGATGCCCATCCGCTCCGGGCCGATCATCGGGAGGATAATATAAAACAGCGGAATGCAGGTCGCCTGCATCGCGGCTGCCCCCAAGAGTGCGGCCCATCCTGCGCCGCCGCTCGGTAGCGGGACGCCGCCGAAGTAGATCGTAGCGCCCGTCAGGCATACGGCTGCGACCAGCGCCATATGCGTCATGCTGACAACCGGGTCGATATGGGAGAGCTTGCGTGCGACCCAGGTGATGTTGATCGAGCAGAAGACCCCAGCCGAGAGCCCGAGCGCTACGCCTCGCCAGTCCAGATCGTCTAGGCTGACGCCTAGCATCACGGCCAGGCCAGCAAAGGCGATCAACGTTGCGCCGAGCTTCACGGGTGAGGGCGGACGCCTGTCGACTGCGGCGTTGATGATCGTCACCAAGGGCGGGAAGATAAAGAACAACAGCGCCGCGACGGCGGCCGGTATAAACTCCGCCGCCGCAATATTGCCGTAGAACATGTGGGATAGCAGCAGGCCTGGGAACAGGCAGGCGAGCCAGCTCTTGAAGCTCATGGTCAACCGACGGCCCGTTATTTCACAGAACGCCAGTAGCAAGAAAACCAACAGCCAGGCGCGCGGAAAGGCGATGGATAGCCCGTTCGCGCCCTCGCCATAGGCGATGCGGGCGATGGCGATTGCGGCGCCAAGCCCGATGGACCCGACCAGCGCAAACGTCACGCCAATTGCTTCACTGCTTCTGTGCATGCTGCCTGAAATACTGGCTAAAACGGTTGAGGAGATATCGCGCGATATCAATTGCGCAACCCCCTCGCGGGCGCGGCGCGGGCGGACTATGCTTGCCCGCAATCAACCATGCAAGCAGAAGGAAATGGCCACGTGATTCATCTCTATAGCTGGAATACATCGAACGGAAAAAAGATATCCGTCATGCTGGAAGAGCTTGGCATGGAGTATGAATTCCATCCCATCAACATTTCAAAGGATGAACAGTTTGCGCCGGAGTTTCTGGAGATCAGTCCGAACAACCGCATCCCCGCCATCGTCGACACGGACGGCCCGGATGGCGCGCCGATCAGCGTATTTGAATCCGGCGCCATCCTGATCTATCTAGCGGAAAAAGCCCAAAGCGACATGCTGCCGTCTGATCCGCGCAAGCGCATGCAGGTGCTTGAGTGGCTGATGTGGCAGATGGGCGGCCTTGGTCCGATGCAAGGCCAAGCGCACCACTTCCGCCGCGCCGCAAAGGAAGATGTGCCTTACGGCATCAAGCGCTACACCGATGAAACCAACCGTCTCTACGGCGTTATGAACAAGCGCCTCGCTGGGCGTGACTTCCTGGTGGATGACATTTCAATCGCAGACGTCGCCTGCATTGGCTGGATCAGCCGCTGGGAATGGGTCGATATCGACTGGTCCAAATACCCGAACCTGAAAGCCTGGTACGACCGCATGATGGCCCGCCCAGCCGTCGCCAAAGGCATGGATATTCAGGCGGTTTGAATGTGTTAGAGGGGCGGGGGCGATCAGTGTCGCCGCCTCCGAGCCTCTATCCTGACAGGTTTACCGCTGCTGCGGGGCCAATGACGTGACATCTAGGTGGTATTCGTTCAGACCGCGCACCTGGCGGAAGCCCAAGGTTGGGTCCTCGAACTCAATCTGTGTGTCCACGACGGCGACGGCTGTGCTGACGATGACTTTGCGGCCGTCATCCAGTTCATCTGCACGCTGGCCGAGAATATTCACAGCGCGCACACCAAGAATCCGGATGCGGGCGTCCAGCGGCGCGCCGCCGCGAAGGTTATCGAGCAGGCGCTCACGATCATAGAATGTCTCATCGAGCACGCTATCGGCGTTTGGCGTGTTCCAAGTTAGCAGCGCTTCGCGGATCGCGGCGACAAGGGCCGAGCGATCTACATTCGCCAGCGCTTCACCGGGAAGCGCGCGGGGGCCGCCGCCGGGCGCAGAAGGGGTCGCAATTCGGTTGAACCGGCGGGTTTCGACGGCGCTGGCAGCGCTCACGGCTAGCAAGATGGTCGCCAGCGCCAAGGCGCCGATGGTTTTGGTCTGATATCGCATCATGCTGTCTGCCTAATTCCAGTGACCCGTAGCGTGAATGTTTGGGCGCCCGCCTGATCGACAATTACGTCAATCTCAAACTCGCGGCCCGTCACAGCGCGCACCGTTAAGGTCTGCTGCTGTCCGGGGAAGAAATTGACCTGCGCGTTGGGCACAAGCTGGAACGTGCCGACCAGCACATCAGAAAACGCCTCGACCTGATTGACTGGCGGGAAGGCCGTATCGATCTGGAAGATGATCGCTGGGCCTTGGCCGTCATTGCGGAGGCGGCAATCTAGCGTGTTCGGATCAGCATCAACGCCAGCGAAGAAAGTACCGTTCGGCCCGGTTGCGCTTTCAGCGAAGGCGATGGAGCCGAGGCAGCCGTTTAAGCCAGCGCCGCCAGCATCATTGTCGCCGATCAACTGACCATCGGCATTCTCAACCGGATCTGCAACGAAATAGGGGTTGTTGCCCGCACGATTGATCACGCGCTTGATGCGGATAGAGAGAATACGACCACTGGCGCCCGGCGGTGGGTTTGCAACGGCGTCGCCTGGCTCAGCGGGGTCTATGGTCTTGGCGGCATCCGCCGGATCAACCTTGATGGTGCCCTCGGTCTCAACCACAAAGTCGGACTGCGCCGCGACTGACAAAGATAGGTGCGCTGCCGCGAGGGCTGCTACGGCCGCACATAGGGGTATTCTGATATTCATCATTGGACGGTCCTGATCCCCCGTTGCGCGACGGCAAGCCCGAAAGGCAGGTCTTCGCCCGCTGAATCCTGCCGCATCTTCAATACGCCTTCGCACCGTCCCGAATTGCCGAAGGCCGGCGTCACCGTCGTTTCTACTTTAGCAAACTCGCCGAATGCGCTTGGCACACTCCAGCGGCAGGCGAAGCCCGTGAGCGCATCCCGCTCAATGCCCTCAACAAAGCCTGTCAGCACGACAGTATCGCCCGCTTTAACACGCGGTGGCGCGCTCATAACGACGGACGCCTTAGACGCAGGGGCTGGGAGGATCTGGCGTGTATTGCGGATGCGGGCGACTGTTCCGCCGCCCAAATTTGTGAGCTCTATAAGGCGGACAGGCAGATTGCCGCCGAATTTTGCGAACGGCCGACGGTCGGTCCGTTCAAACGGCGCTGTCACAATCGACCCATCCGTAAAGGTCGCCTTGACGCCCATGATCATGGGATCGCTCGGACCTTCAATCTTCGCCCGTTAATTAAAGCGCCGGTCGCCCTCTGGCAGGGATTGGACGATGAACCGGTTGAGATAAATCTCCACCGTTTCTTCAAAGCCGAGCCCTTTAAGGCTGTATCCGCCGCTTTGTGCAGTTTGCGCGTCAAAATTCGCTGTGTATTTGATTATGCCAGCTGTATTCGGACCAATCGCGTCATCGTCTTGGACATTGGCGGACTGCTGCGGAAACCGGATTATGCCATCAGGTTGCACGATGCCGGCCTTGTCGCCCTCAATCGTCACGCGCACGTCTCTCGGACAGGCTATTTGAACGCCAAATTCGCCAAATTCAAGCTCTGAGACGATCTTTGAGATTGGCTTGCCGCTCGCGCGCGGCGTAAATACATGCAGCCGTTTCAGCCCAGTGGCTTCGCCATTGGCATCCGACAAGCCGACAACAATGTTTGTGACGGCGGCGGGTGCGACAGGGACATGATCGAATGTAACGCTGGCGATGATATCCTTAGTGAATATATCAATCAGTTCCGCGACTTGGGGCGTGCTTCGATCCATCATGACGCGGCCCCGATTGTCATGCAATGTCAACGGATACGCTTCAGCAAAATGAGAGGCTATATCGCCTCCCAACCGTGTAACCCGGGTGTCGATTTTGGACATAATCCATCGGACGCGGAAATTGCTATTGTCTACTGGACCGTCCAGTTTCACCTGAAATTTAACTGGCACTCCGGCTGTGACGCCGCCGTTGAGCGGATGGACTTCTGCGGGTTCTGGCGGAAGCGCAGCGAACGTTGCCGCATTAACCTCCAGGATTTCGTGAAGCCTTGTTTGACCATTCGGCGCTTTAGGGCTGAACGAAATTTGTGTCGTGCCCGGCTGCAATGCGATTAGTTCGACTTCTTCTGGAAGAATGCCTGGCCTTACCTGTACCGACGCGCCCTTTGAATTGACGTCAAGTTTAGTTTGAATATTTCTGATTGATCGCTCAGCGCCGTCATCCATCCTGGCGACAATACCGATATCCCGCGCTCCGAACTTCTTTTTGCCATTGACGATCATATCAATCTTGTCTTAACGCAGCGGAGGCCTGCGAAAGCCGTCTGTGGCGCGCAACGAAAATACTTCGGTGACGACAAATTTGTCACGGGCGGTATCAGATATCTTACCAATGGTCGGCACTGGTTCTTTGCCGCAAACATGATCATTCATTTTGATTGAGGTTGCCGTTCCCTCCAATACAACACTCACCTTCGGGCCTTTGGACGGTTGTGAACCTATCAGAACAGCAAAGTCGCCGCCCGGCGTGGATATGGGGGCCAGGGTCAACCCGTCAGAGGCAATGATCTTTGCATTTGGATGCCTAGTGACTGTTGGGGCGGGTGATTGCGTGAATATTTGGCTCTTTTTGTACAGGGACTTTGGCGGGTTAGAACCTTCTATTATTTTGCAATCATACTCGCATTCTTCTTGTTTGAGACGGACTTGCTTGATTTTCATGGACACTTCGCCGATCGCCGACAAATCAAACAACGGATACCGCCGTGCTCGGTATGGATTTCACCGGCGGCGCAAAGATATTCGTGGAGCGACAAGCGCAGTACCGTATCGCTGCATTCGTGCGTAACGCAGAGGCCGAAGACCGCTCAACAAACGCCACCACCTACCAAGCTTCCGCGAACTTGACCGCTGGCCTCGCCGACGGCTGGACGGGCCGCGCCTCGACATTATACAGGGATACTGAAAATCGCGTCGGCGCCGACGCCACTGCCGGGGAAGCGACGCTAGGCCTAACCCGTCGCCTGAGCATCGCAGAATGGATCGGGTCCGCGACCGGCGGCGTCACAGGCTGTCATTCTAAAACCGGCAACGAAACAACAACCGATTTCGGCCTGGATTTCTTCCTGCAGGCGACGCGGGACGAACATAGCTTTTCCGCTAGCTTGCGCACGTTGGAGCAGCAAGTTGACCCATCCGTCAACGACGTAGCGACTACCAGCGCCGCCCTAAACTATCTCTATCAATTAGGCCCGCACCGGGTTTCGTTGGAAGGCCGGTATGACCAGCGCGCGCCGGACGCGACGGCGAATACAGATGCCTACAAGCTTTCGATCAGCTATGCGTTCCGCTTCCAGGCTGGATCAAACACAGCGCTTAGCGCCGCCGATCCCGCATTGGCTTTCGGCGGCCCTGCAACGGGCGCCGCCTAAGGGCTTAGTGATCTGGAGCCCGGCCAGCTTTTGATTGAGGCGCAGGGCCGCCTGAAATCCGGCGGATATGGCGACGGTATTGAAACGGGCGATGTCGTTTTCTACGAAACCCAAATACTGCCCACAATCAACGCGCGGCAACGCCTTGCGCTCGCGGGGGCTAAGGGCCGCATCGCGCGCGCCGCAATCATCGTTGATCCCGATAACCCAACAAACCCACGTGATGTCGAAACGCTGTATCTGAAAATGCTGCAAGCGATGACGACGATCTATGGCCCGCCGTCGTCACAAGTCGAAGAAGGCGTATTCGGCCCAGGCTTCCTGGCGGACCTGCAAGACGGCCTGCTCATGCGTAATGCGCATGGGCGTTTGGGCGACTCAATCCTCCGCCTCTCAATCCCCCGCCGCCTAGACGGCCAAGCCCGCATCGAAGCGATGCGCGTCCGCGCAGCGCCGCCGGTAAACACCAACCCACTCGGTTTCGGCTTTGAGGCGCTCAGCTAAAGCAGGGGGGTGATGGCGTTTGCTAACGCAATCGCCTGCCGAGCGGATGCGGCAGAGCCTGAGCGGCCAATGTTTGCTTCGCAAAAGATGTTGGTGGAGGGAGAGGGAGTTAGTTCGAACGGCTTCTCGGACTTTTTCTACGGAAAACCCTGCCAATCGACTGATGTATCGCGGTGGTATCCATCGTTTGCGGTGCAAACGATGTTGGTGGAGCCAAGGGGAGTCGAACCCCTGACCTCTTGAATGCCATTCAAGCGCTCTCCCAACTGAGCTATGGCCCCGACCGGCCGGCGGCTTGGGTCTTCCCGCCAGCGGAGTGATGATCTAGCGTTCCCGGCGCATCTGCGCAAGGGGGCGCTAGGCCGAAATTACGATGAACGTAAAATCAGCAGAAATTAGTCGTCGTCGTCTGATGGTTTGACCTTAGGGATCACGACGGCGTCGTCGTCATCATCATCCAGGTCGTCATCGTCATTGAGGACGTCATCATCGTCCAAATCATCATCGACATCGACGTCGTCATCTACGGCAGGCTTCGCTTTGGGTTTGGCTGCAGGCTCAGGCGCCGATTTCTTCGCCAATAGGAATGCTTCTTGTGGGTGTGAATGGCCGCAATGTGGGCAGACCGCCGGGTCCTTGTTCAGGTCGTAAAAGGATTCGCTGCACCCTTGGCAGGTGCGCTTTTTGCCGCGTGCTGCTGCGCTCATTATCAGCCGAACTCCCAAAACCGGGCCTGAAGCAAGCTTCTAAGCCCCGATGGAGCGCTTGCTGGCGCGCCATCCACTTCGTCAAAACCTAGCATTCTGTGCGCTGACGAAGGCGCACGCGATGCCGATGGATATTCTTGCGGCGCGGAATTGCCAGAAAGCTTATGACCTGTCAAACAAAACAAAACCGCACCCCGATGGAGCTTGCTTGATGCGCGCTGAAACGCCCGCTCTCCCCACCGCCGAAACTGCACTTGCCGGATCGCTTACCGCGCGTCCGCCTAAAGCAGGTTTAAGCGGGGATGTACGCCCGCCGGGAGACAAGTCAATCTCTCACCGCGCATTGTTGCTAAACGCGCTCGGCGTCGGCCATGCCAAGGTGACAGGCTTGCTGGAAGGTGAGGATGTTCTACGAACTGCAGCTGCGCTCAACGCCATGGGAGCGAAGATCGAGCGGCAGGATGACGGCGTGTGGACCGTAGACGGCGTTGGCGTTCAAGGCCTGGCGGAACCCGAAGATGTGCTCGACATGGGAAACTCTGGCACTGCGGCCCGCTTGCTAGCGGGAACGCTCGCCGGTTTGGATGGCATAGCTTGTATGACGGGTGATGGATCGCTCCGCAGCCGGCCGATGCAGCGCGTCATTGGGCCGCTTGAAGAGATGGGCGCGCGGTTCATGGCGCGCAGTGGCGGGCGGATGCCGTTGGTGATCCAGGGCGCGAAAAGCCTGACGCCGCTGGACTATGCGTCGCCGGTCGCATCTGCCCAAGTTAAATCGGCGATATTATTGGCGGGTTTGGCGGCTCCGGGCGAAACGCGGGTTGTTGAGCCTGCAATGAGCCGGGACCATACAGAACGCATGTTGACCCGAATGGGGGCGGCGGTCTCCAGTGAGGCTGTGGCGGACGGTTGGAGCGTGACGCTTCAAGGGCAGCCCGAATTGACGGCGATTGATGTTGATGTGCCAGCGGACCCATCCTCTGCCGCATTTCCGCTTGTGGCGGCGCTCATCACCCCAGGCTCAGATGTGCGCTTGAAGCATATTTGCATGAATCCAGCACGGACGGGCTTGATTACGACATTGCAGGAAATGGGCGGCGATATCGTGCTGGAAAATGCACGCGATGCTGGGGGCGAACCTGTGTCGGACTTGCGCGTGCGCGGCTCGCGCCTCAAAGGCGTCACCGTGCCGCCGAAACGGGCGGCAAGCATGATTGATGAGTATCCCATTCTGTCGGTCGCCGCAGCTGTGGCCGACGGCGAAACGCGGATGCGCGGCATTCACGAACTGCGCGTGAAGGAAACGGATAGAATCGCGGCCATGGCAAATGGCCTCAAAGCTGCCGGCGTCCGCGTCTCGGCGGATGACGACAGCATGACAATCACCGGCGGGAAAGTTCCAGGCGGCGCCATAGCCGCGACAGAGCTGGATCACCGGATCGCCATGTCGTTCCTGGTGCTGAGCCTCGTCAGCGAGCAGCCAATCAGCGTTGATGACGCAGCGCCCGTCGCTACGAGCTTTCCAACATTCGTCAGCTTGATGCAGGGGCTTGGCGTGACGTTCGAGAGGCCGATTGCATGAGCGCGCAGAACTTGATCATTGCAGTCGATGGTCCGGCGGCGTCTGGCAAAGGCACGTTGTCCCGGAAATTGGCGGCGCATTTCAATTTAGCCTATCTCGATACGGGCCTGATTTACCGCGCCGTTGGCCGCGCGGTGCTGGATGCGAAAGTCGACCCCAGCGACCAGGATGCGGCGACGGCGATTGCAGAGGCGATGCAGCCGGAAGCGCTTGAGCGCGATGGCTTGAGAACGGAAGAAACGGGTGCGGCGGCGTCCGAAGTCGCGGCGATACCGGGCGTGCGGGCCGCGCTTTTGGAGTTCCAACGCCGGTTCGCTGCCAGCCCTCCCGGGGGTAAATCCGGCGCCGTATTGGATGGAAGGGATATTGGCACGGTCATCTGCCCGGATGCTGATCTAAAGCTGTTTCTGATGGCCTCGCCCGAAGTTAGGGCGTCCAGGCGGGCGGAAGAGTTGCGCGGGCGGGGCGAAGCCGTTACATACGACGTCGTTCTGGCGAGTCTTAAGGCGCGCGATGAACGGGACAGCGGTCGCTCTTCTGCGCCGTTGCTGCCAGCGGATGATGCAATCCGCCTCGATACGGACGCTCTGGATGCGGACGCGGTCTTTGAGATCGCATCGGATCTGGCGGCGGAAATTGCCGGGGCTGCTGACGACGCCGGACGATCTTGACGATCCCGAACCCCGGATAGGGGCGGGCATACGTCATCAGGCGCTAAGGAACGCGCCGGGGATCGGGTTCCTGTTTGTTGCGGGAAGATCGCGCGGCTCAAGCCGGAACGCCACACATCCACCCAACCTAGCTGTTGTCGGGCGTCTATGCCTGTATGCGGCTTTACCCATGAACGGGCGGCAATTGTGCCGCCTGCCGGAGATAAGAGTTTAAATGGCTGATATGGAAGATTTCGCGAGTATGCTCGAAGACTCCCTGACAGAGATGTCAGGGTTTGAAGGCACCGTCCAAAAGGGCGTTGTGATTGGCATCGACGGCGACAGCGCCCTCATCGATGTCGGGTTGAAAGCCGAAGGCCGCGTTCCGCTGAAGGAATTCGGCGCGCCGGGCCGCCCCTCCGAGCTGAAAATCGGCGACGTCGTCGATATCTATGTTGAGCGCCTCGAAGACCGCAATGGCGAAGCCATGCTGTCCCGTGACAAGGCCCGCCGTGAAGAAGCATGGCAGATCCTTGAAGACGCCTTCAAAGAGAACGAGCGCGTCAAAGGTGTTATCTTTGGCCGCGTCAAAGGCGGTTTCACGGTCGATCTTTCCGGCGCTGTGGCGTTCCTGCCAGGCAGCCAGGTGGATATCCGCCCCGTTCGCGACATTGGCCCGCTGATGGGCACGCCGCAGCCGTTCCAAATCCTGAAAATGGATCGTGCGCGCGGCAATATCGTTGTATCCCGCCGTGCCGTTCTCGAAGAGAGCCGCGCCGAAGCGCGCAGCGAGCTCATCGCGAACCTCGCCGAAGGCCAGGTGCTGCAGGGCGTTGTCAAGAACATCACCGATTACGGTGCGTTCATTGACTTGGGCGGCGTAGACGGCCTGTTGCATGTCACGGATATCGCATGGCGCCGGGTCAACCACCCGTCAGAAGCTTTGCAGATTGGCCAGACGGTTACAGTGCAGGTTATCCGCTTCAACCCGGAAACACAGCGCATCAGCCTTGGCATGAAGCAGCTGCAGGAAGATCCTTGGGAAGGCGTTATCGCCAAATACCCGGTCTCCTCGCAGTTCAAAGGCCGCGTCACCAACATCACCGATTACGGCGCATTTGTGGAACTAGAGCCGGGCGTCGAAGGCCTGGTGCACGTTTCCGAAATGAGCTGGACCAAGAAGAACGTCCATCCGGGCAAAATCGTCTCCACCTCTGAGGAAGTCGAAGTTCGGGTGCTGGATGTGGACAGCGACAAGCGCCGCATCAGCCTTGGCATCAAGCAGACTCAGCGCAACCCTTGGGAAGTGTTCGTCGAGAGCCATCCGGTCGGCAGCGAGCTCGAAGGCGAAGTCCGCAACATCACCGAGTTCGGCCTGTTCCTTGGCCTGCCCGGCGATATCGACGGCATGGCCCACCTGTCCGATCTGGATTGGGACCGCACCGGCGACGAAGCGATCAAGGATTACGAGCGCGGCCAGATGGTCAAAGCCAAAGTCCTCGACGTGGACCCAGAGAAAGAGCGCATCAGCCTTGGCATCAAGCAGCTTCAGGAAGATCCGTTCGACGCGGCGTTGCAGACGGGCGGCGAAGCCATCCGTCGTGGCGCTACGGTTACCGGTACGGTTACGAAGGTCACCGATGGCGGCCTCGAACTGCAGCTTGACGGCGATTTGACCGGCTTTATCCGCCGTTCGGACCTTGCCCGCCAGCGCAGCGATCAGCGTCCAGAGCGGTTTGCTGTGGATGAGCGGATTGACGCCATGGTCATGCAGATCGACCGGAATAACCGGAAGATCACCATGTCGATCAAAGCCAGCGAAATCGCAGAAGAAAAAGAAGCGATGGCGCAGTTTGGGTCCTCCGATTCGGGCGCAAGCCTTGGCGACATCCTGGGCGCTGCGCTCCGGAACCGTCAGGCTGAAAACGCGGACAGCGGCGATGCTGCTGAAAGCGATGCTGAAAGCACTGGCGAAAGCGAAGACAAAGACAGCTAAACAAGCACTTGCTTGCAGCAAGCGCCGGCTATGGGCTAACCCCCATAGTCGGCGTTTTGCGTTTTTGAGATTGGAGACAAGCCGATGACGCTTTCATCAGAAGCTTTAGCGGATAGGCGGCGGATGCGGCGGCGGTTGATCTGGTGGCGGTCGCTCGCCGCCATCGCGGTCGCACTTGCCGTTGTCGCCTGGGCTGGGGTTGCTGGATTGGGCAACCTGACGAGCAAGGGCGAACATGTCGCCTGGCTTGCTATTGATGGCGTGATTGTCAGCGATGATAAGCGCCGGGACGCGCTTAAGGCGGTCGCGGAAGATGATACAGCGAAAGCTTTGGTGCTGCGGATTGATAGCCCTGGCGGCACGTTTGTCGGCAGTGACGATCTATTTAAGTCGATCCGCGCAGTTGCGGCTGAGAAGCCGGTCGTTGCGGTTATTGATGATATGGCGGCGTCCGGCGGGTATATGGCGGCTATTGCAGCGGATCGGATTTACGCGCGGCAAGGATCGATCACAGCGTCCGTCGGCGTCATTTTTCAAAGCCCGCGTGTGACAGGGCTTATGGATAACGTCGGCGTCGCCATGGATGTGTGGCGGAGCGGTGACTTAAAAGCCCGCCCGTCGCCGCTGGAAGAAACGCCGCCAGCGGCCTCTGAACAGGCGCAGGAGATGGTCGATGAGCTATTCGTCATGTTCCTTGGCATGGTCGAGGAGCGGCGGGCATTGCCGCCTGAAAGCGTTGCGACGATCCGCGATGGTCGGGTCGTGACAGGGGCCAGCGCGTTGCAGCTGGGTTTGATCGATGCGCTTGGCGCCGAACAGGATGCGCGCACGTGGCTGGCGACAGAGAAGCAGGTCTCAGAGGACCTGCCAGCCCGGGACATTACGCCTAAAAATGAGTTCGAAAGTGGAGGATGGGTCTCTACCGCGCTTTCTTGGGTATTTGGCTCTGAGCGGAAACCTGATGGATTCTTGATGTCGGGGCTCATGGCTCTGTGGCGCCCAATCTAAGGCGAACGCAATGTAATCGCTGCGAATCATAGGGAATCAAGGATTCCGGTTGCTATCGGGTAGGGATGATGTACCATTTCAGCCTCAAGAGGACTAAGTGCTGAAAGGCTCGGGCGATGACTAAATCTGAACTGATCGCAAAGTTGATCGAACTGAACCCTCATCTTGCCCCCAGGGATGCTGAGCGCGTGGTCGCGACAGTGTTCGGTGAAATCTCTGACGCATTGGCGGATGGCGACCGGGTGGAACTCCGTGGGTTTGGCGCATTTTCAGTCAAACATCGGGATGCGCGGGTCGGTCGGAACCCTCGAACCGGAGAGACCGTGCAGGTTGGCGTGAAGAACGCGCCCTATTTCAAAACCGGCAAAGAGCTTCGTGAGCGCTTAAACGACGGCGCTGAATAACCCTCGGCTCTAGATTTAGCCGGGAACATTTTGCGCCCTGGCGCATTTTTTCTAAGCAACCATCGTCTAACGCTTTCTGGCATGCTAAAAATCCGCCAGCCGATTTCCGTCGCCGTTTACAGGGATTCCTCATATGCGCGCTGTAGGCCTGATCGTCCTTTTGGTGATTTTGCTCGCTGCTGTCTTTTTCTCCATGGCGAACCGGGAGGTGACAGAGCTTGGGCTGTGGCCGCTTGACGTGCGCATTGGCGTGCCGTTGTTCGCGCCGATCTTGGGCGGCGTTGTTCTAGGCTTCTTGATTGGCTGGGCCGGATGTTGGTTGAAAGACCGGCATGTGCGCCGGCAGTTGCGGGGCTCATTGCGGGAGTGCATGTCTCAATCAGCCGAGATCGACCGCCTTAAGGCAGAGCTCAAGACGGCGCAAAGCGACCAAGCGACTGGGCGCGATATTGCTGCATAGCTAGACTGCGTGCTGCGGCATGGGGGCTGAAGCCTAAATATCCATTTTGTTTTTGGGCGCTGCGTAGTCTTATGTCTTTGCGATCTTTGCGTTTTGCTTAGATCAGAGCATAACAGCTTGGGCGATGAGACATCATGCGGCGGCTCAGTTGGCGTCTTCGGGCGCTCTATGATGATGAATTTGGCCGGCGGGTCGACCGCTGGTTTGGAGCCGGGGCCGCCGTCGGTTTGCTGATCATCGCCCTAAAACCGGTGGTGCTTGGCGCGCCGCCTGGGGCGCCGCCAATCGGCATATTCTCAATGATTGCCGCAATTTACTTCCTTCTGGGCGCATTTTTCTGGCCGCGCATGGTGACGCCGTTTAGTCTCCTATGCATCGCGTTTGCAGGCGCCTTCGTTCGTTTGATGCCGGGCGTAGACCGCGCAGAAGACATAGAGCCTGGTGATCTTGATCCAATCGACATCGTGCATCGTAGTAAAGATGACGGCGCCTGAACGACCGTGGGTAGAATTGGAGCCTGTATTATTATGCTCTCGACAATCAGAAATTTTAGCGTATGTGCAATGGGATGAGTGATGTCGCTGCCAAAATTTGCGGAATACGAGATGCTGATGCGCTTGAAGCTGCGTTGGCTGGTCGCGCAGCTTATATCGGATTCGTTTTCTATCCGCCGAGCCCGCGCGCAGTAACGCCAGCTTTAGCGGCTGCTCTTTCAGAGCAGATTGGCCGTCGCGCCGTCCGTGTCGGCTTGATCGTCAATGCGACCGACATTGATATAGCCGCTATTCTGGCCGAAACGCCGCTGGATATGCTGCAGCTTCATGGCAATGAAACGCCTGAGCGCACGGCGGCCGTGCGTGGCCGCTTCGGCCTGCCGGTGATCAAGGCGCTGCCTGTCGCCGAACCGGATGATGTCGCCGCCGCCTCGGCCTATCGCGCCGCCGCGGATATTTTGCTCTTTGATGCGAAACCGCCAAACCGGCCGGACGCACTGCCCGGCGGCAACGCAGAAAGCTTCGACTGGACGCTTTTGGCGGATAACCCGCCTGATGGTCCTTGGATGCTCTCGGGCGGGTTGACTGCGGCTAATGTCGGAGATGCGATTAAGCAATCTGGCGCAAATGCTGTGGACGTTTCATCAGGCGTCGAGCGGTCGCGTGGGGTCAAAGATCCGGCGATGATTAAGGCGTTCCTGGCGTCGCTTTAAGCAGCCCAAACTAGGCGATCAGACATTGCGCGATTTTCAATGGCCAAGAACGCTGGATAATCCCCCAATCATGGTTGGAAACTTGGGCTTCGGGGGGTATGGTCGTGCGGCTTAGGGAATCTGCCCTTAGCCCGCCCGGAAAGTATGATTTTCATGAGCCCTGATGGCGTAAATTCTTATCGCGCTGGCCCAAGCCCCGATGGGCATTTTGGGCTGTTTGGCGGCCGCTACGTCGCTGAAACTTTGATGCCGCTGATTCTGGAGGTGGAGAAGGCCTATTATGCCGCCCGGCAGGATCCGGATTTTCTAAAAGAGCTCGATCATTATCTGAAGCATTATGTTGGCCGCCCAAGCCCGCTCTACTTTGCCGAACGCATGACGAAGGAACTCGGCGGCGCGAAAATCTACTTCAAGCGCGATGAGCTGAACCATACCGGCAGCCACAAGGCGAATAACTGTTTGGGCCAAGTATTGCTGGCTAAGCGTATGGGTAAAACGCGGATAATCGCAGAGACCGGCGCCGGCCAACACGGCGTCGCGACAGCCACCTTCTGTGCGCTGTTTGATCTGCCTTGCGTCGTTTACATGGGCGCTACGGACGTTGAGCGCCAAGCGCCGAACGTCGCGCGCATGAAGCTGCTTGGCGCTGAGATCGTGCCTGTCACCTCCGGCGCGCAAACCCTGAAAGACGCTATGAACGAAGCGCTCCGGGATTGGGTGGCCCATGTTGACGATACCTATTACGTCATTGGCACGGCGGCAGGTCCCCATCCGTACCCTGAAATGGTGCGCGATTTTCAATGCGTGATCGGCCGGGAAGCGCGTGAGCAAATCATAGAAGCCGAAGGCCGGTTGCCGGACGCGCTCGTGGCCTGCATTGGCGGCGGTTCCAACTCCATCGGCCTGTTCCATCCGTTCCTGGATGATGAGGGCGTTGAGATATTCGGTGTTGAAGCGGCTGGGCGCGGCCTCGATACCGTTGAACACGCAGCCGCGATCAATGGCGGCAGCCCCGGCGTACTGCACGGCAACCGCACATATCTGCTGCAGGATGAAAACGGCCAGATTGATGAGGCGCATTCTATTTCTGCCGGGCTGGACTATCCCGGGATCGGACCGGAGCATTCCTGGCTCGCCGCCCAGGGCCGCGTGAAGTATGTCGCAGCGACAGATGATGAGGCGCTTGAAGCGTTTCAGGCTTGCGCCCGCCTGGAGGGCATTCTGCCAGCCCTTGAGCCGGCCCACGCGCTTGCCTATTTGATGCGGTGGGCAGGGACGCTGGCGAAGGACAAGATCATCATCATTAATTTATGCGGCCGGGGCGATAAGGACGTTTTCGCCATCGCCAAACGCTTAGGTTTGCCGCTATGAGCCGCTTGGCTGCGCGTTTCGCTGCGCTGAAAGCTGAAGGCCGGGGTGCTTTCGTTCCTTTCGTAACCTCGTCCGATCCTGACCCGGAGACGTTCCAGCGCTTGTTGGCGGGGCTTCCTGGCGCTGGGGCGGATGTGATTGAAATCGGGGTTCCTTTTACGGACCCTGCCGCTGATGGCCCATCAATCCAAGCCAGCGGATTGCGCGCTTTGAAGCAGGGCGTCAGCCTTAAAAAGACGCTGGCGATGGTAGCGGAATTCCGCAAGTCGGATAATGAAACGCCAATCGTCCTGATGGGGTACTTCAACCCAATCTACATCATGGGCTGTGAGGCTTTCGCCAAGGCGGCTGGCGAGGCTGGCGTCGACGGCCTGATTACGGTCGATCTGCCGCCTGAGGAAGAAAATGAACTGCGCGGTCCTGTTCAAGCCGCAGGCATCGACATCGTCCGCCTAATTGCGCCGACCACCCATGACGAGCGACTGCCTTACGTGCTGGAACACGCGTCGGGCTTTATCTATTACGTGTCGATCACGGGCATCACGGGCACGGCCTCGCCGACGTTGGATTCGATTGAGGCGGCGGTGCAGCGCCTGCGCAAGCACACCGATTTGCCGTTAGCGATCGGGTTTGGCATTCGCACGCCGGATTTGGCGGGGAAAGTCTCTAAGGTCGCAGATGCGGCTGTTGTCGGTTCAGCTCTGGTTGAGCGTGTAACAGCGAATTTGGATGAGCAGGGTCAGGCGAAGCCTGATCTGGTGGAGGACGTGTTGGGGTTCGTCCGGCAATTGGCTGATGGCGTTCGCAACGCCGGTTGATCGGTCCGGTTACAAAGGAAGAGACATCCTCTCATGAGTTGGCTCGATAACTACGTCCGCCCGCGCATTCAGCAGCTTGTCCGCCGCTCGCCGAGCCCGCAGGACCTATGGCGGCAATGCGACGCGTGCGCGCAAATGATTTTCCACCGAGACCTCGAGCAGGCCCACATGGTTTGCCCGAATTGCGGCAATCACATGCGGATCGGCGCCGAAGGTCGCTTCAAGCTGCTGCTAGATGAAGGCAGCCGTGAAGATATAACAATGCCAGAAGTGGCGGTTGACCCGCTGAAATTCCGGGACCAGAAGCGCTATACGGACCGGCTGAAAGACGCCCATAATAAGAATGGCGCGGGCGACGCGCTGAAAGCGGCGTCTGGCACAATCGACGGCGCGCCAACCGTTGTCGCCGTATTGGATTTCTCCTTCATGGGCGGCTCGATGGGTGCCGCCGTGGGCGCAGGGTTCCTGGCAGCCGTGGAAAAAGCCGTGGAGAATCGCGCAGGCTTCGTTGCGATTACAGCATCCGGCGGCGCGCGCATGCAGGAAGGCATTCTGTCGCTGATGCAGATGCCGCGCACAGTCGCGGCGCTTGGACTGCTGAAGGATGCGGACCTGCCATACATCACTGTGCTAACAGACCCAACAACCGGCGGCGTATCAGCCAGCTTCGCGATGCTGGGCGATGTGGCGATGGCGGAACCTGCAGCGGCAATTGGCTTCGCGGGCCAGCGCGTCATCAAAGAGACCATCGGCCAAACTTTGCCCGAAGGCTTCCAGCGCTCCGAATACCTGCTCGACCACGGCATGCTCGATATTGTGACGCCGCGAGACGAGCTGAAGGCGACAGTCGGACGGGTGTTGAATTTGCTCCTGATGCCAATGGCCGTGGAAGCGCCCACGCAAGACGTCATTCTGGCGTCGGCGCAGGTGGAAGCCGTCATCGCAGCCGAGGAAACTGGCGAAGCGCCGCCGCCGGTTGATACCGAAGTTACATCCCTCGAAGGCGGCGAATTCGTTGAGGCGGAATATTCCGAGGTCGATGCAGAAGCGCCGAAGAAAGCAGACGAAGCGCCACGCTGATGCCGGACACAATGCCTGGCCCAATCGTACATTCCGGCGTGTTGGACCGGCTCTCCGCGCTACATCCAAAGCTGATCGACTTGAAATTGGACCGAGTGCTGCGGCTGCTGCAGCGTCTCGGCGACCCGCATCTGTCGTTGCCGAATGTCATCCATGTCGCTGGGACCAATGGCAAAGGCTCTACGGTCGCGTTTATTCGAGCGGGATTGGAGGCGGCAGGCCTCCGCGTAAACACGCATACATCGCCGCATCTGGTGAATTACACGGAGCGCGTTCGCTTGGCGGACGGCCCAATCGCTGAACCGCATTTGCTAGAGGTGCTGAAGCGCTGTGAGCAGGCCAATGGCGACGATCCGATCACGCTGTTTGAGATTACCACTGTTGCGGCGTTGCTGGCTTTCGCTGAGAGCCCTGCAGACGCAACTCTAGTGGAAGTTGGCCTTGGTGGCCGGTTTGATGCAACCAACGTGTTTCCAGCTCCAGCCGTTACGGCGATAACGCCAGTTAGCTTGGATCACGTAGATTTTCTGGGGCGCGATGTTGAGAAGATCGCGTGGGAAAAGGCAGGCATCCTGAAATCAGGGCGTCCCGGCATTATTGCTGCTCAGTCGCAAGACGCCATGCGGTCGATCCAAGATGTTGCGACCGAAGTGGGCGCGCCGCTGCATACTTACGGCGACGACTGGCGCGTTGAACGCCACGCCGCTGGATTCCGCTTTATTGACGGCGCCAATACGTTTGACCTGCCGCTTCCGGCGCTTGCGGGCAATTGGCAGATCGGAAATGCAGGTACGGCGCTCGCGGTGCTCAATCGCCTCGAAGGCTTTGATTTGACGCCTGGGATCGCCGCTGCCGCGATGCGCAACGTTTCATGGCCAGGGCGCCTGCAGCCTTTGAAATTTGGCCCTTTCGTTGAATTACTAAAACCCCGTGCGCTTTGGCTGGATGGCGGCCATAACGCAGCGGCTGCTATAGCACTTGCCGATACTCTGGCGGAATGGCCGGAGCCGCCTCACATCATCGTGGGTATGTTGGCGACCAAGGACAACACAGCATTTTTCCGCGCGTTAGGTCGCATCACTGATCAGGTGGAGATCATAAAAGGCCCAGGCGTCGCGGCCTTAGATGTGGACAGCCTCGCCGCATTTGCCCGCTCTTCCGGCCTTAAAGCGACGCCGCATAACTCGCTAAGTGCGGCTGTGAAAGCTGTAGCTGCTGAAGGTGGAACCGCCCCCGTCCTCATCGCAGGTTCGCTCTATCTGGCAGGTGAAGTGCTAGCCGCGCACAGCTGAGCAATCGCCAGAAGCGCATCCAGGTCTAGATGCGCTTCTAAATGGTCCGCCAGTGCATCCAGAACCTGTTCGACGCCAGCTTCATAGGCGGCAGTGCTTGAGGCGCCAAGCTTCGCCAGGAAAATACGGCGGAAATCATCGGCTGCGAAAAGGCCATGTAAGTATGTGCCGCTAACTGTTTCAGACAGAGATATCGCTCCATCTGCGCGGCCGTCTACGAATGTCATGAATGGGCGGGCTGCATCAGGGCCGGTTGTTTGGCCCATATGCATCTCATATCCGCTGACAGCCTCACCTTGCGCCCTGCCTTTGCGCAGACCCAGTGTCTTCGCTGGCGCTAGAACCGTCTCAACATCTAAGAGGCCGAGACCCTCGGCAGAGCCGCCGCCTTCAACGCCATCTGGGTCGCTGATTGTGCGCCCAAGCATTTGATAGCCGGCGCAGACGCCAAGCACTTTTCCGCCGCGCCGGACATGCGCATGAATATCGATGTCCCAACCTGCGTCTCTAAGCGCTGCAAGATCATGCAGGGTTGATTTGGAGCCGGGCAACAATATCAGATCAGCGTCTCCCGGCAGCGCCGCGCCTGGCCGGACCATCTCCACGGATACGTCAGGTTCTGCACGGAGCGGGTCCAGATCGTCGAAGTTTGCGATCCGAGGCAGGACCGGCACGGCGATCTTGATACGGCTGTCGGCATTGTCTTGAGTGATGTTCGCGAGCGCCATCGAATCTTCTGCAGGCAATCGCGCAGCGTCCGAGAACCAGGGCACGACGCCGAAGCAGGGCATGTCCGTGCGCGAGGCGATCTCATCAATCGCTGGATCAAATAGAGTTGGGTCGCCTCTGAATTTGTTGACGACATAGCCTTTGAGCCGCGCTTGGTCTGCAGCGTCGAGTAAGACCCAACTGCCGACAATTCCGGCAATCACTCCGCCGCGCTCAATATCGCCAACCAAGATGACAGGCAGGTCCGCCGCATCTGCGAACCCCATATTCGCGATATCGCTTTGACGGAGATTGACCTCTGCCGCCCCGCCTGCGCCTTCGACCAGCACGAGGTCTGCGCCCTCTGCGTTCCGCTTGAACGCTGCAAGCGCAAGCGGCAGGAGTTGCGGCTTGATCGCTGGGTATTCCCGCGCAGAGGCCCGGCCCCAAACTTTGCCAGAAACGATAATCTGGCTGGTGCGCTCGCCATCCGGTTTCAACAGCACTGGGTTCATATCAACATGTGGGGCGACGCCCGCGGCCCGCGCTTGCAGCGCCTGCGCGCGCCCAATCTCGCCGCCATCAGCGGTCGCAGCTGCATTGTTAGACATGTTCTGCGACTTGAAGGGCCGGACTTTAAGGCCACAGCGCGTATAGGCTCGCGCCAAACCCGCAACAAGCAACGACTTGCCAACGTCGGAACCAACGCCCTGGATCATGAGCGCCTTAGCCGTCACGCCGCCAGGCCTCCGCCAGCCGTTCGAATTCTGCAACGGACAACGTTTCTGCACGCCGAGTTCCATCAATGCCGGAACTTTCGAGCATACCTTCGGGCGGGCGGCCTAGCGCCTTAAGTGATTGGCGGAGCATCTTTCGTCGCTGCCCAAACGCCGCCGCAACGACTTTCTCCATCGCTTGGAATGCTTCTGCTCCGGGCGCAGAGCGTGTTGGGATAATCGATACGACAGACGAGGCGACCTTTGGCGGCGGCGTGAAAGCGCCGCCGGGCAGATCGAAGAGCTTCTGCGGGCGCGTCAGCCACTGCGTCATGACAGACAGGCGGCCATAGATCTTTTCGCTGGGCCTGGCGGTCAGCCGGTCAGCGACTTCGCGCTGGAACATCAGCGTCATGCCTTCAATGGCGTCTGCATCTATCGCCACCGCCTTCAGCCAGTTGATCAGCAAGGGCGTCGCGACATTATAGGGTAGATTGGCGACGATCTGCCGGGGCGTATCCCCAAGCTCTTGGATGCTGAGCGTGAGCGCATCCGCTTCCATCAGCTCAATTCTATTCGGCACGGCATCGCTAAGCTCTCGGATAACGGCGGCGCAACGTGGATCAATCTCCACGGCGATCAGGCGCTCGGCGCCGGCGGCGAGCAATGCGCGGGTCAGCCCGCCTGGACCGGGGCCAATTTCGATGACAGTGCGGCCCGTAAGGTCTCCGGCGGCTGCTGCGATCCGGGCGAGAATGTTGGGGTCCGTCAAGAAATGCTGGCCGAAGCGCTTGTCCGCAGCAAGGTCGTGAGCGCGAATGACGTCTCGGAGTGTGGGCAGCGATGCGGGCAACATGTCGCTCGCCATAAGGGTCTAGCGTCCGGCCTGGCGCCGCGCTGCAATCGCCGCCGCCATATCGAGTGCGGCGAGGAAACTGGATGCGTCGGCTTTGCCCTGGCCAGCGATATCAAACGCGGTGCCATGATCCGGTGACGTGCGGACAACGGGCAGGCCGAGCGTGGCATTGACGCCAGAGCGGAAATCTAGTGTTTTCAACGGAATGAGCGCCTGGTCATGGTACATGCAAAGTGCGGCGTCGAACTGGATGCGCGCGTCTTCATGGAACATGGAATCTGGGCTCAGCGGACCGATGGCATGCACGCCAGCCGCCTGCAGCGTCTCCACGGCGGGGCGGATGATGGCGTCATCCTCCGTTCCCATTTTGCCTTCTTCGCCCGCATGCGGGTTCAGTCCGGCAATGGCGAGGCGGACAGGGTTATGGCCGAAATCTTGGGTCAAGGCCGCCGCCATCAATTTTCCAAGTGTTATGATCGCGTCCGTCGTGACTGCATCGATCGCGGCGCGCAGCGGTAGATGGGTCGTCAGCGGCACGACCTTCAGGCTGGGGCTCGCTAACAGCATGATTGGATGAGCATCCGGGTCGGACAGCGCGCCGACATATTCCGTTTGCCCCGGGTAAGCAAAGCCGTGGTCATAAAGGCTTTTCTTGTAGACGGGATTGGTGACAAGGCCGCCAGCGCGACCAGCCATGCTCAATTCAACCGCTAACCGAATGGATTCTATAGCGGCAGCGGCATGTGCAAGCGATGGCTGACCTGGTGATACGGGACCAAGCAGATCAAGCGGCAGGACTGGCAGCGCATCCGCAAAAATGCTTGCCGATTCTTCCGGCGTCGCCTCTTTGATTGGAATATCCAGGTGAAGGCGATCCGCCACATCAGCAAGGCGGGCAGGGTCGTCGATTACGAAGAACGGTTGACCGGCGTGTCGGCGCGCCTGCCAAGCGGCCAGGGTCAACTCACCGCCGATGCCGGCAGGGTCGCCCATTGTTACGGCGAGAGGGAGGGCCATCAGGCAGGTGTCCTCAGCCGCGGATATCAATGAAGGCAAGGCGGCGCAGGTCCCGCAAATAGCGGTCGGCCCGGCGTTCTGCACGCTGGCGCTGCAATGCATCTGCAATGCGTGACGCCGTTGGCAATGTATCGCCAGACTCCGCACGGCGGCACACCATGAAGATCGCAACGCCATTGCTGATTTCAACGATTGGGGATTGCTCGCCCGGCTTTAACGCATCAATCGTGTCGCGAATTTCCTCGGGCATATCGCCGATACGCGCGTCCACGATGCGAGGCGGTTGGCGCGGGTCTATGCGTTTCGCGGCCGCCTCGAACGCATCGCAGCTATCTAAACCAGCAACCGCTGCCCTTGCTTCGTCACCGCGGGCATCTGCATTTGAGGCTTCCGTGATAGGCAGAAAGAGGCGCGCGAGGGTGATTACAGCCTCGCGGCTGTCGCCCGCTTCCACGCCCTGGCGACCGACCAGCAGCAAGATATGGATTGCGCCATCGGCATAAATCGGCTCGCTGACTTGGCCTGGCTGCAACGCAGCGAGCGCCTCATCCAATGCCTGCGGTAGTTGGCCGGATTGCACCTCGCCCATGTCGCCGCCAACGGCAGCGGTCGTAGAGCGTGAGTATCGACGCGCGAGTTCCGGGAATTTAGCGCCTGCAGCCAGTTGGCTTCTGATCTCCTCGGCGCGGGCGTTCGCTTCGCGGCGATCCTCTGGCGTTCCGGCGGGCAGCACGATCTCTGCAGCGCGCGCGACAAACCTACCGCCGGCTTCACGGATACGATTGAGCGCATCATCGACCTCATTTGTCGCAACACGGACCTGCGGCAGCACGCGCCGCCGCAGCACCTTGCGCCAAAGGATAGAAGCTTTGACTTGGTCAATCAGCGCGCCGACCGGCACGCGCTTCTGCGTTAACTCTTTCATCAGGCCGCCGGGCGCCATTTTATTGTTGCGCTCAATTGTTTGGATCGCAGCGCCGGTTTCTTTATCGTTGGCCGAAATGCCGAGGCGCTTGGCCTCTTGCGCTTTCAATCGGTCATCAATCAGTTCGCGCAGCGCGATCCGGGCATAGCGCTGCTGCGTTTCCGCATTCACGGGCGCATTCGCGGAGGCGGCGATCAGGCGAATCCGACCATCGACATCATAATCCGTGATCGCATCGTCATTGACCGACGCGACGATCCTGCCGACAAGCTGCTGTGCGCCTGCATTTAGCGGTAGCATGGCCGACATCGCCAGCAAAGCTAGGGCCGATAAACCCAGTGCGGGCAGGCGAAGATTTCGAAGCAGCGTCATCATGCGTTCAGCCCCGGAGCGTACTGTGCGGCGGTCTATCAGGCGCCTGAAGCGCCCATTGAAACGCCTTTGTAGCGGGCGCAGCACATATCCTGCAACGTCAAACCCGTTGACCTTTGGCCGCCAGAGCGCGATGACTGACGGATATCACATATGGGAGAGATTTTATGCGGATCGCGTTTGCCGATTTGGGCGCCCCAAAATCCGGCGCATATGTCGTACTGACTGGTGAAGGCGGCGCCATGAGCGCACTCGCGCGGGAGGCTGACAAAGCAGTCGGCGGTGCGCTGAAGCGCGCGGCGGCGACGCTCGGCCATAAAGGCAAAGCCTGTGAAATGGCTGATATCCCAACACCTGCAAAGGTCTCTTATGAGCGGTTGCTTGCCGTCAGCGTCGGAGACGCGACGAAGCTTGAAGCCCAGAATGCTCAGGATATGGGCGGCGCTATTTACGCCAAGTTGGCCTCTGGCGGATTGAAGCAGGTGTCGATTGCCTGCGCGGCGCCCGGAAAATGCGGCCTGAGTGACGATGCGCTTGCGGCCGAGATCGCCTATGGCATCCGCTTAGCGGCGTACCGTTTCTCCAAGTACCGGACCAAGGGGCCAGAGGCGGAAGCCCCGACGCTGGCTTCCGTCCGCATCCTGACGCCAGCCCATGCAAACGCCCGCAAGCAATTCGGCAAGCTGGATAAGATCGCAGACGGCGTGTTCATGGCGCGTGATTTGCTCGAAGAGCCGCCGAACGTTCTCTACCCCGAAAGCTTTGCCAAACGCTGCCAGGAACTCACCAAGCTCGGCGTCGAGGTTGATGTGCTGGATGCGGCGCAAATGCAGAAGCTCGGCATGGGCTCGCTGCTTGGCGTCGCCATGGGCAGTGCGCGACCAGGCAAGCTGGTGACGATGCGCTGGCGCGGCAAGAAGCGCGGGCCGGGGCCATTGGCGCTTGTCGGCAAAGGCGTCACGTTTGATACAGGCGGCATCTCCATCAAGCCTGCGGGCGGTATGGAGGATATGAAATACGACATGGGCGGCGCGGCAGCCGTCGTTGGCGCGATGAAAGCGATTGCGGGTCGGAAGGCGAAGGCGGATGTCGTCGGCGTTGTCGGGCTGGTGGAGAATATGCCTTCAGATCGGGCGCAGCGTCCGGGCGACGTCGTGACGTCGATGTCTGGGCAGACGATTGAGGTCATCAACACGGATGCGGAGGGCCGCCTCGTCCTCGCAGACGCGCTTTGGTACACGCAGAAAACCTTCAAGCCCTCAGCCGTCATCGATTTGGCGACGCTCACCGGCGCCATTGTCGTCGCGCTCGGCAGCGTGCATGGCGGCATGTATGCAAACGATGATGTGCTGGCGGGCGATCTGCAAACGGCGGGCGAAGCCACCGGCGAAACGCTTTGGCGCATGCCGCTTGGCGATGAATACGACAAGCAAATTGCATCCAACATTGCCGATATGAAGAATGTCGGCGGGCGCGAAGGTGGCAGCATCACAGCGGCGCAGTTCCTGAAACGCTTCGTGATGGAGAAAACGCCCTGGGCGCATCTTGATATCGCAGGCGTTGCGTGGACAACGAAGTCCAAACCGACCGTGCCTAAAGGCGGCGCCGGGTTCGGCGTGCGCTTGCTTGATCGCCTCGTTTCGGACCGTTTTGAGAGCTGACGCGCGCCGTGGCTGAACCAGTAGATGGCGCAGAAGAGGCAGTCGCCTGGATCGATTTCCTGAATGCCGATGGCGCTGGGTTTGAGCGTGCGCTTGGCTATCGTCTGCAAGGTCTGGTCGATGGCGCGCTCAAAGTGCTTGTGCTGTGTGAAGGCCCGGAGCGGGCGGAAGCCTTGAACGCGGGCCTATGGACATTCGATCAGGCGAGCTTTCTGGCGCATGGCGGGGCAGGGGACGGTGCGCCTGGCGATCACCCGATCTGGATCCACCATCAGGAACCGTCGCCGGATGAGTTTGCGGCGGACCTGATTGTCAGCGTGGATGATGCGGAACCTGCAGACTGGGAGCGCTATAGCCAACGCTGGCGCGTATTCGATGCGCGCGATCCTGTACAACGCGATATTGGCCGTACCCGTTGGATGGCGTGGCGCGAGGCGGGTCAATCCATGGCGTATTGGACGTTTGAGGGCGCAGATTGGCGGTTGGAGCGGCGCGGCTGAGAGGGCCATGGGGCGAGAGACGTTCACGTTCTAGCTTGCAGGCTTCCCCCCTCTCCCTAATCCCTCTCCCCCCTGTGGGTAGCGAGGGGACCCTCACGGAGGCTGCCTCATTTCTTTTTGAACCCTCGCCCCCCACAGGGGGGGACGGCAGGGAGAGGGGGGGAAGCCCGCCAGCTAGAAACGATAACCTAAACCACCTCCCGGGAATCGCCTTTGCGGCGGGTCAGGCCTGCTTTGTCCATATATTCCAGGACTTCGATGGACACGTTGCGGCCGATGCCAGAGCGGTCGCGGAACTCTTTAGCGGTGAAGCCTTGATCCGGATTGGCCGTCGTCAACGCTTTGGCGATGGCCATTAAGTCTTCGATCGCCGCGGGCGGGAAGAACCGGTTGGCGGATACCTCCGCCAGCAGGCCCATGCGCGCCGCTCGCTTTAACAGCGTTTCGATGAGCTTATGATCAACTGAAACCTCCTCCGCCAGCTCACGCACGCGCGGCGGGCGGAGGCCGCCGTCTTCAAGCAAGGGTTCGATCTTCCGCCAAATCCGCTCTTCCTGGTCAGAGAAGCGCACACTGTGCCCAGGCAGGGCGAGGCGACCACTGGCTCGGATGAGTTTCTTCGCGTCTTGTAAGCGCTGAACAACGCCTTCGAATAACGGCACAGGCGGCAATGTATCGCCGAGCAGCCGGCGGAGAGCGACAGGCGCAGCGCCCGGTTCCTTCTTATTCGCCTGATGCCAACCTTCAAGCGCTTGCAATACGGCTGCTTCCAACGCCGCGACGCGGGCTGGCGCGGCGAGGAGTGCGGATGCGCCTTCGCCCATTTGCACATGATCGGTTCCGCGCAGCACGGTCGCACGTTCTGAGTCGCTCAAGTTTCTGGCGCGAGAGAATTCTGTCCAGGGCACGACTGGCTGCTCAGCCAGCAATGCTGCGAGCGCAGTGGTAGGCTCCGCGTGATTGAGCGCCTCGAAGCGCATACGTTGCCGCCAGCGTCGGCCTGGTGGATCGGGGTCCAGGATGCGTCCGCCTGCAAGCGTCGCTTGGCCTTGGTGATCGCGGAGGACAAAGCGGTCAAAGGCGGCGGCGGATGTGGAGCGGTCCAGCGTTATACGGCCAAAGCCTTGCTCACCCGGCTCCAGCCGTCGCGTCTCCAACAAGAGAATGCGGGCTGGAATATCGCTGGCGCCGTGGTGCAAATGGACCGCTTGGCCATCCTTCAACCCTTTGCCGTCCAGCGCCTCGGGCGCAGCGCGCACTAGCACATCGAGCTTGCTTGATGCGGCGAGGCCATCATGTTCGATCAGCCAGTCGCCGCGCGAAATATCGTCCGCATTGATCCCGGCCAAATTGATGGCGAGGCGCTCGCCATCCCGGCCTGCGTGGGATTCCTGGTTTTGTGCGTGCATCCCCCGCACTCGGGCTTCCTTGCCGCCTGGCGCGACAATCACACGGTCGCCCGCTTTGATCCGGCCAGCATAGGCGGTGCCGGTAATGACAAGGCCAGCGCCGCGCAATTGAAACGAGCGATCGACAGCCAGCCGGAACTTCCCGCGCGCCGCTGGCCGCGCCAATTCACGCGCGGAACGGAACAAGCGCTGGCGCAGCGCGTCCACGCCATCGCCGGTGATGCTGGAGAGCGGGAACATCGGAACATCGGCCAGCGGCCCATCTTCCAGCAGCAGCCTAATCTCAGCTTCAACTTCGGCCAGGCGCTCCGGTTCGACCATATCCTGTTTGGTAATCGCGACTGCGCCTGCTGGGGCCTCAAGCAGGTTCAAAATTGCGAGATGCTCTCGGGTTTGCGGCATGACGCCATCATCCGCCGCCACCACCAGCAACGCGAAGTCCACGCCTGCTACGCCCGCCAGCATCGTGCGGACAAATTTCTCGTGGCCGGGGACATCTACAAATCCGATGCGCCCGCCTTGTGGCGTGTCGATATAGGCAAAGCCGAGGTCGATGGTCATGCCCCGGCGTTTTTCCTCGGGCAACCTATCGGCATCGACACCGGAGAGCGCACGAACAAGGCTGGTCTTGCCGTGATCAATATGGCCTGCGGTCGCGACGATCATGGGACCTGCAACTCTTGGAGCTGACCGGCGAAACCGGCTTCGTCTTCCAGGCAGCGGCAGTCCAGCCAGAACCTGTCCTCGGCGATGCGGCCAATGACAGGGCGGGGGAGGGTGCGGAACGCCGCCGCCAGCCGTTCCAACCGCCGCCCGCGCCCGCGCGTAATGGTTTCCGGCAGCGCCATAGTGACAGCGGCGCTCGGCAGCATATCGACCGGCAATGCGCCCGAACCGATTTGGCTGGCGCAATCCTCCACGGTGATGATCCAGTCTTTCGCCATGGGCCTTAATGCCTCCGCCATGCGATCAGCAGTAGGCCGAATCGCGTCCACTGCGAGCGCCAGCAGGCGGATGCTTGGCAGTTTTTCCGCGAGCGTATCGGGATCATCGTAAAGCTGGAGCGTTGCGGCCAATGCCGCCAGCGTCGCCTTGTCCAGCCGGAGCGCGCGCTTCAAGGGGTTCTTTGCGACGCGTTTCACCAGATCAGCACGCCCGACAATCATCCCAGCCTGCGGACCGCCCAACAGTTTATCGCCAGAGAAACTGACAATATCGGTGCCATCGCCGAGCGCTTCTTGCACCGTGCGCTCGTAGGGCAGGCCCCATTGGCGGAAATCCACAAGCGCTCCGGCGCCCAGTTCATC
Organism: Alphaproteobacteria bacterium; assembly: GCA_038102935.1. Classification (GTDB taxonomy): domain Bacteria; phylum Pseudomonadota; class Alphaproteobacteria; order Bin95; family Bin95; genus VMCJ01. The sequence goes on from JAYNYG010000010.1 coordinate 69,052, forward strand.
ATAGAAAATCACATCATTGGCCTTCGCAAGCGCCGCGAGCTCTTTTTCTGGAACGCTCGAAGTGAAGCCGGTGATCGCGTAGTTCGATGGGCGCACGCGCACGATCATCGCGGTCTTCTCGTTGATCGCTTCCTTATAGTCTCGAAGATGTGTGCGGTTCGTAGCGCCGACTTCCCGTAGCTTAACGCCCGCCCGCGCCATCACCTCCGGCATGCGGAATGCGCCGCCGATTTCAACCAACTCTCCGCGCGAAATAATGGCTTCTTTTCCGCGCGAAAGCGTATTCAGCACGGCCATTACGGCGGCGGCGTTATTGTTAACAACCAAGCCAGCCTCGGCGCCGGTCAGTGATGTCAGCCAACCTGCGATATGGCTATCCCGTTCACCGCGTCGCCCTTTGGCAAGATCATATTCCAAATTGACGAAGCCGGACGCCTGCTGCATCGCAGTGATAGCGGAGTCTGCGAGCGGCGCGCGGCCAAGGTTGGTGTGCAATACAGCGCCGGTCAGATTGAATACAGGCTTGATTGAAAGCGCCCGACGTTTGGCGAGGCGGAGCGCTGTGTCGCCCAAAAGCGCGGAGTTTTCAGCGCCGCCATTCTCACGCGCGGCTTGGATCGCATCACGGAGGCATGCGGTTGCGGCCTGGCGTCCAAACGTGGCTACAAGATCAGCGCCATCAGGCGAGCGCAGCAATGCGTCAAGGGATGGCGGGCGCCAAGATGGTGTCTTGGGGGTGTCATTCATACTACCGTCCAGCCGCCGGATTGGCGGCAAGACGATACGTTATCGCGTTTCACGTTTTCTGTGAATCAATAAGCAATAGGAAATCGACGAAGTGGACTTATCGCTTAGTGAAGATAGCCCATAACGCTGGATTTAAGCTTCGCCATGATCGTTATCGCCGTTGGGTCTTCTGGATCGTCTAGGCGATGGTTCAATACGGCGCGGGCGGCTTCCACATGGGCCAGCATGGCGCACAGATCGCCATCGGTAGCCTCAACGCGATCATAGGTCATTGCGCAAAGCGAGCCGCCGATGTCTGAAATCAGCACGTAGCCAAATGTGGCGCCTTGGCCCTTCATGTCATGGGCGAGACGGTATGCGGCTTCCAAGTGCTCTGGCGCTGTACCGGGGACGGAGCGTGCGAGTTGGAGCCGGCGGTCGAGCTCATCGATGGTCGCGGGCGCCCATTCGGTAAGGTAGGAGAGCTTTAACTTCTCAATCGCGGCGCGCGCGCGTTCCGTCGCGACAGCGTCCATGCCGGGCGGCTCTGCGCCTGGCGTGATGAATTGGTAGGATGGGCGGCGCTGGGCTGACATAGGCTATCTCCGAACCAAGGCTACTTGCCTGAAGGTCCCGGGAGACTAATCCAGCGCCGTCTAAAGACGCCTTAAATCGATTGCCGGGATTTTCGATCAAATTGCGTCTATCTTGGCCGCAGGTTGGTTTGGTGGAGATTCTGAATGGGCGGTATGGAGCCTGCACAGCTATTTTTCTTGTCGTTGATCGTAGCGGCGCCGTTCTTGGGCGTGGCGCTAGAGAACTCTGGCAAGCGTCTAAACCGAACCCATTACATCGGCTGGGTCGTCTTTGCGATTATCGCGAATGGGCTAGCGAATGTCTTTGGTAAACAAGGCTTTGGGCCGATGGTGGGCATGGCTTTGTTCGTTGCTGGGCTGTTTGTGTATTTCTTATTGGCGCAGAAAAGCGTTCAGCGTGCGCGGGAAGCAGGCATCTCAAAGTCACTCTGCTTCATTGTCGCTGTGCCGCTGGTCGGCTTGCTGATGGTGGTCTTCCTGATGATCAAGGGGCCAGGGGCGGGGCAAGCGCCTGCCAGTGTCGACGACGCCTCAGAGGGCTAATCCACCAGCGGCAACCCTTCATCCCGGCGGATATCGTTAATGACCTCTTTCACCCGTTGGCGGAGCGGCGCATATTGAACGCCGAACTCTTCGACCAACCGGCTGTTGTCGATCATGAAGTTGCCGGAGGCGGCGCGACCGCCAGATTGGTTCTCAAAGCGGATATCGGCCTCGGGGAGGTGTTCCCGCACCAGTGCCGCTAATTCGCCCAGGCTGACAGTTGTACCGCCTGAATTATAGGTTTCATGCTTAGGCTTGTCGGTCATCAGCACACGGGCGAAGGCTTCGGCCATATCTTCGACATGGATGACATTCCGCATCGTGTCCGCATGGGAGAATGTTACGGAATTGCCGCGCGCTGGCTGACACATGCAATTCACATGGTCGATAGAGCCAAACTTCTTGTCCGGCCCATTCACGTTGGCCGGGCGAACACATGTGATCGTCATGCCATAGGCGCGACGGTAATCGTGCGCTTGCCATTCGTTCGTGATCTTGTTGACAGCGTATTGGGTCGTGCCATGGCGCTCGTCATCTTCATTCACCAGCCGGTCGCCGAAGTTGGTTTGACCGCCGGAAACGGCGAGTGAACTGGCGAAGACAGTGTGCTTTACGTCCATCCGGCGCGCCGCTTCAAAGACATTATCCATGCCCTGAATATCCAGCTTGAATGCCACATGGGGCGCTAAATCGCCGATAAAGTAGGAGAGATTGATGACGCGCTCAGCTTTTGCTTCCTGCATCGCGCCGATGACGTCGTCGAACTGGGTCACATCCCCACGCACGACTTTGACGCTGTCGCCAAGCTCCGCGAACGCGGCTGAGGCGCCAGCGGCGTCAATATCCATGCAGGTAACTTCATGCCCGGCCTTCGCCAGGATGGGTAGCAAGCGCCGACCAATGAAGCCTGCGCCGCCGATGGCGAGAATTGACATAGCTTCGCTCCTTTTTGCCAAAGTCAGGTGACTTCGACACCGCCGTTGATGGCGAGGATTTGGCCATTGATAAAGCCGCCGTTGGGTCCGCACAGTAAATCCACCATGCCGGCGATATCGTCCGCAACGCCAAGGCGGCCAACGGGGTTCGCGGCGATGAGCGCGCCATGCTTGCCGTCATGGGCGACGTTTTCGCCCTCGCCTGGGAAAGTGCCGGGGGAGATGATGTTGGTTGTGACGCCTTTGACGCCAAATTCCCGTGAAAGCGCTTTGGTCAGGCCCCACATGGCGTGTTTCGACATCGTGACGCCCGGACGCCCGGCTTTGCCTTCTTGGGCGTTCATGCCGGTGAAGTTAATGATCCGGCCCCAACCGTTGTCGATCATGCCGGGCAGAAAGGCGCGCGCGAGCCATACGGCAGAATAGGTGTTGACGTTCATGACATGGGCCAGGTCGTCGTCCGTCATCTCCAGGAATGGAGAGAGCGGGCGGATGGCGGCGTTGTTGAGCAGCACATCGACCCGACCGAACTCTTTCAACGCTTCTGCCGCCATATTCTCAACGGCGGCCTGATCGCCGAGATCCGCCATGCAGACCAGCGCATCCGTGCCGATCTCGCGCACTTCATTCGCCGTCCGCTCGCAGATATCGCGTTGCGTTGAGCCGTTGACGACGATGTTGAACCCGGCGCGGGCCAGATACTGCGCGCAGCCCCGGCCAATATTGCGGCCAGAGCCAGTGATCAGAGCGGTCTTGGCGCCTCTTGCCATAGTCATGAATTCCTTGTGATGAGCGCCCTTGGTTCAGGGCATGTTCAAATTGTAATGATCGCGAAGAGTGTCGCCTTGATATTCAGTTTTGAAAAGCCCGCGCTTCTGTAAAATCGGCACGATCTCATCAATAAACACGTCAAGCATATAAGGCAGGACAGGCGGCATGAGATTGAACCCGTCAGCCGCGCCATCCTCAATCCAGTCCTGCATCAAATCAGCGACTTGTTCCGGCGTTCCGGCGAATGTGAAGTGGCCGCGCGCGCCTGCAAGCTTCGAGAGGAGTTGGCGCAGCGTCGGCTTCTCCCGCCGCACGAGGTCAACGATGACAACTGTTCGGCTGCGGGCTGCTTGGACTGTTTCGGGGTCTGGGAAGTCCTCAGGGGATAATGGCTTATCCAGCGGGAGGTGTGAGAAATCATGGCCGCCGAACCGGCCTGACAAACGCGTGCGGCCTACTTCTGGATCGGCCAGGTCGTTAATTTCGCGCGTTAGGCGTTCAGCCTCAGCCTCGGTAGCGCCGATCATCGGGCTGAAACCTGGCAACACAAGCGCCTGGTTCTCGGCCCGGCCTTTTTGTCGGACACGGGCCTTGATGTCCTTATAGAAAGCCTGGGCGGTCGCTTTCTCGAGATGCGCCGTGAAGATGGCTTCAGCGTGGCTCGCCGCAAAATCCCGGCCTGTTTCAGATGAACCCGCCTGCACCAGCACCGGACGGCCCTGGCGGCTTTGCGGGACGTTCAACGGGCCCGTTACAGCATAAAATTCGCCTTTGTGATTGATTGGCCGAATGCCATCGCCCCGCGCATAGCGGCCAGATGCGCGATCATCAGAAATGACATCTGCATCCCAACTCGCCCAAAGCGCTTTCGCAATCTCGATATATTCCCGCGCCTTGGCGTAGCGCAGATCGTGCGGAATTTGCGCTTGATCGCCATAGTTCCCCGCCGCTGGAACGGACCAGGACGTCACCACGTTCCATCCGATCCGGCCATTGCTGATGTGATCCAGCGAGGCTAATTGGCGGACAAGGTTATATGGCTCCGTATAGGTCGTGGACGCCGTGGCTATCAGCCCAATCTTGCTGGTGGATACAGCGAGCGCTCCAAGCGCCGTCAGTGGTTCAAGCCAGGTTCGCGGGGCCGTATCAACATCGGGGCCGAGCGCTAGCTGATCCGCCAGGAAGATACTGTCAAACAATCCTTCCTCCGCGCGTTGAGCAAGCGCCTTGAAATACTGGATGTCAGATAAAGGCAGATGCGACGCCTTAGGGTGCCGCCACGCAGCTTCATGATGTCCCCGGCCATGGATGAAGAGATTGAGGATCATCGGCTTATTCCAAAGGGCGCTGCAACAAATCTAAGCGCACAGCTTCTGCTACCGCCCTGTGAACACTGGCGGGCGCTTTTCCATGAACGCGACGCGGCCTTCGGTGAAATCGGCGCTGTCGGCGGCGGTGCGGCTGATGTCAGCCAAAAGGTCCATATCGCGCCCGCTTTCGTCCTTTAGCACTTGAGCGATGGTTTGCTTCGAGGCGTGGATTGAGATCGGCGCGTTGATGGCGATCTGCTCGGCGATCCGGCGTACGGTCGCTTCTAGCATATCCGGCGTGGTGACTTCTTCGATGATGCCCATCTGCAGCGCTGTCTCGGCGGAATAGCGGTCGCCCGTATACATCATCTTCCGCGCCATACCCGGCCCGACAAGCGCTACCAGTGTGCGCAAGCCTTCGAACGCATAGGCGATGCCAAGCCGCGCCGCCGGAATGCCGAACTGGCTGTCTGTAGAGGCGACACGGAAATCAGCGGACAGCGCCACGCCAAGCCCGCCGCCCAGGCAGAAACCACGCACCATGGCGATCAGCGGCTTATCCATTGTCGCGAGCTTTTGCCGCCCGGCGCCAGAGCGTGCGGCGTAGTTCGCCGCCGCTTCTGCATTGGCGCGATTATCTTTGTATTGGGAGATATCGCCGCCAGAGACGAACGCTTTGTCGCCCGCACCCTTCATCACCACAACACGGATATTCGGGTCGCTAGAGAAATCATCGACGGCGGCGCTGACGGCGTCCCACATCTCCAACGTCATGGCGTTCCGGCGTTCGGGCTGGTTGAACGTGAGCCAGCCAACGCCGTTCTCTTTGCTGGTGAGAATACGGTCTTCAGGCGGGGTTATGGGGCGGGCAGACATAGAGCGGCATCCTTATAAATTAAGCGGTCTTTTTCTTGCGGAGCATCCGCTTAATCAGCGGCCATCCAAGACTGAGGGCGGTGATGACAAAGAGGCCGACGCAGATCGGCCGTTCAAACAACCGCCACCATTCATTATCATACACAATCATCGACTGGGAGAAGCTCTCCTCAACCATCTTGCCGAGGATCAGGCCCATGATCAGCGGCGCGGGGCCGAAGCCATGGCGTAGCATCAAGAACCCGATAACCCCGGCGCCCGCCTTTCACCCAGCCATTTCGGCCACAGTTTGCGCGATGACGCGGGCGCCGGCGGCGAGGTCTGGGGCGGTGGCGGATTCGGCCTCGTTGTGGCTGATGCCATCCTTGCAGGGCACGAACACCATGCCGCTTGGGCAGAGCGCCGCCATGTTACGCGCATCGTGGCCAGCGCCGGAGAGGAGGTCCATGTTCGGCGCATCGGCGCGGACGGCGGCGCGGCGGATAATGTCCATCACGCCTGTGTCGAAAGGCACGGTGTTCGAGCGCTGAATTTCGTTCACGTTGACCGAACATGGCCCGGCCAGCGCTTTGCAGAGGCCAGCGATCTGGCTGCCAAGCGCTTCGCGGATATCATCATCTGGGCAGCGGAAATCGATGGAGAATTGCACACGGCCCGGCACCACAGATGGCGCGCCTGGATAGGCCTGCATCCGACCCACGTTGAACCGGATCACATCCGCCGGGTCTTCCATCAGCCGGTGCAGGCCGACAACCATCTGTGACGCCGCCAAGCTTGCGTCTTTGCGGCGGCGCATGGGCATCGTCCCGGAATGCGCTTCCTCACCAATCACCTCGACCGAATATTTGCGTGATCCTTGAATGCCGGTGACGACGCCAATCGTATTTCCGGTTTCCTCTAGCCGTGGCGCTTGTTCGATATGCGCTTCGACGAAGCCTGCAACGGGCGCCTTAAAGGCGTGATCATCCAGCGGACCGAGGACCTCCTTTGTTTTCGCCAGCGCATCGCTGAGCTTCACGCCATCCTGGCCGATCACATTGAGCATGCGGTCCAGTTCTTCGGGGCGCGCATAGACTTGGCTGCCCATAACGCCTGGCTGGAATCGACCGCCTTCTTCGTTGGTGAAATTGATGACTTCGATGGGCCGGGTGGTTGTGATCCCCGCCGCATCCAGAGCATAAAGCGCTTCCATTCCAGCCAGAACGCCAAACGCGCCATCGAACTTGCCGCCTGTCGGCTGCGAATCCAGATGTGACCCAGTGGCGGCGGGCGCTGCCGATGGATCGGAGCCAGGGCGGCGGACATACATATTGCCGATGGCGTCCATGCTGACATGGCAGTTCAACTCAGCCGCCCATTCGGCCAGAAGCTTGCGGGCCTGATTGTCTTCATCCGTCAAAGCTTCACGGCACACGCCGCCCTTGGCGGTGGCGCCGAACTTCGCCATTTCCATATGCATCCGCCACAAGCGGTCTTCGTCAACGGATGCGGCGATGCGGGCGAGGTCAGCGTCTGAAATGGTCATATCCGGTTCCTGAAATTTATCTTCTGATATTTTAGCATACCGGCCAATCCGCGCTATATGGGACGGTATAGGGAGTTCCGCATATGGATCAAAAGATTTGCGTCATCACCGGCGCCACGGACGGCGTCGGATTGGAAACGGCGCGCACGCTCGGCAAGGATGGCTGGATTTTGGCGCTCGTCGCCCGCAATGCGCAGAAGGGCGAACGCATCGCGCGGGAGCTTCGGGCTGAATGCCAGAACGAAGAAATTTTCTTCAAGCAGGCGGATTTATCGCTGCAACGGGATGTCCGCCGTGTCGCCCGTGATTTGGCGGAGACCTATCCGCGGATCGATGTCCTGATCAATAATGCTGGGGCTATTTTCTGGAAGCGCAAGCAGACGGCGGAGGGGTATGAGGCGACATTCGCGCTCAATCACCTGAACTATTTCCTGCTGACAAACCTGCTGCTCGACCGTTTGAAAGCCTCCCCTGCAGCCCGCATTGTCAATGTCGCAAGCCGCGCGCATGTGGGCGCATCAGTTGATTTTGATGACCTTGACGGAACCCAGGTCTACAAGAAGCGCATGGGTGGGTGGATCGCGTATCAGCGATCGAAGCTCATGAACATCATGTTCACAAATGCGCTCGCCCGTCGCCTTGAAGGTACGACGGTGACGGCAAATGCGTTGCATCCTGGCTTCGTGAAAACGCGGTTTGGGCGGGATAATGGCGGGGCGTTCGCTGTCATCTTGAATATCGGCATGCGCTTTTCTGCGATCTCTGTGCAAAAGGGCGCTGAAACGCAGACCTATCTCGCACGTTCGCCAGAGGTCGAGGGCGTCTCGGGCAAATACTTCTCTGAATGTAAACAGGTCTCTTCCACTAAGCAGTCCATGGATGAGGCGGCGCAGCAGCGGCTTTGGACCGTGTCGGAGGAGATGACGCGCGGCAGCCGGTAACGCCTATACGTCATCAAAATCCAAGATCAGCGAAGGCGTTGTCGGCCAGGATTGGCAGGCCAGGACGAAGCCGGCCTCCAGCTCCCAGTCTTCCAGTGAATAGTTGACCGCCATCTCTGCAGCGCCCTCAACGACGCGCGCTCGGCAGGTGCAGCACATGCCGCCACGGCAGGATGAAGGCAGCTCGACCCCGGCCCGTTCCGCCGCCAGGATCGCAGATGTTTCGCCCGGCGTCATTTGGAATGTCCGGGCCGCGCCATCATAGATTGCTGTCACTTGAGCGCCTTCTGACGAGGCGGCGCATATGTCCGGCGTGCGGGCAGAGGCGCCGGGGGTGGGTAAGAAGCGCTCAGTTTGGATGGCGTCTGCGCGGGTGTCGAGACTGGGTAGCGTCGCCTCCGCTGCATCCGTCATTTCAGAGGGGCCGCAGACAAAAATTCTATCGGCGTCCGAGGGTGTAATCAGCCCGGCGGCGGTCAATGCGTCAAGCTTTGCGGCATCAATTCGACCATTAAACAGCGCCACATCTTGGACTTCGCGACTGAGGATATGGACCAGTGAGAACCGGGAGAGATACCAGTCTTTCAGATCGTCCAACGCTTCCCGAAACATGATCGAGGCGAAATCGCGGTTGCCATAAACCAGCGTAAACGTGCTGCGAGGCTCGTCCGACAGCAGGGTTCGGGCAAGGCTGAGGATGGGCGTAATGCCTGATCCTGCGGCGATGGCGAGATATCGCCGCGCTGCAGTTGGGTCAGGCGAGCAGCCAAACCGTCCTTCCGGCGCCATTACGTCGACCGTTATGCCGGGTTTGAGCATGTCATGCGCCCATTCTGAGAACCTCCCGCCCGGCACAAGCTTAATCGCTACATCAACCATTGGATCGGCAGGCGCGGAGCAGATTGAGTAGCAACGTTGTTCGTTTGCGCCAGAGATTTCGGCCCGCAGTGTTAGATATTGGCCGGGCGTGAATCCCATCTTTGCCGTGTTCTCGAATGAAACAACCAACCCGTCAGCCGTTTCACGCCGCACTGCCGCCACCGTCAACGATTGGAAACCACGGCTGCTCATAGCGCTTTAAACGCCTCAAACGGCTCCAGACAGGCGGAGCAGCGCCAAAGTGACTTGCATGCCGTTGCGCCGAAGCGGCTGAGTTCTTCCGTTGCTTGGCTATTACATCGTGGGCAAGTGACAGGAGTGCCTGCATCTGCCGGCGGTGCGATGCCCATAGCGGCGAGTTTTGCGCGGCCTTCCGCAGAGATATCAGCGCTGGACCATGCGGGCGCCAGTTCCGTTTCGATCTGGGCGTCATTGATTCCGACTTTGGCCAGCGCGGTTTCGATCTCTAGCTGAATGATGGTCATCGCTGGGCAGCCGGAATATGTGGGCGTGATGCGCACGGTAATTGTGCCTGCCGCATTCTCCTCGATGCTGCGCAGAACGCCCAACTCAGCGATCGTGAGCGGCGGCAATTCCGGGTCTGTTACTGCGTTGACAGCCGCCCGGGCTTTCTCAGCGAGCGCTACCATGTGAGGCCTGGATGCATGCGCTGGAGTGACTGCATCTCAGCCAGCATATGGCCCAGATCTTCGCCATGCAGGCCGTCGCGCCCGCCTTCCGACATCCAACTATCGGCTGGGCGCGTCAGCATCGCCTCAGTGAGCGCCTGACTGACAGATTGCTCCCAAATTGGTTTCAATGTGCTTCGGTCTACCGCGACGCCGACATCGACAAGCCCCGCCTCATCGCTACTCATTTCAAACAGCTCGCCAGTGAATTCCCAAAGATCGTTGATCCCGGCTTGCATCCGGCGGTTTGATTCCTCAGTGCCATCGCCTAGCCGGACCGTCCATTCCGTTGCGTGGCGGAGATGATATCGGGCTTCTTTCACCGCCTTTGCGGCGACGGCGGCGAGGCGTGCATCAGATGACGCCGTCATCGCTAGCCAGAATGGTAGGGCCATAGCCGTGTAGAAAAGCTGGCGGGCGATGGTTTTGCCAAAGTCGCCATTCGGCTGTTCGGTAAGGGTCAAGTTCAAATACGCCCGAGTATCCCGGTGATAGGCCAGATCGTCCTCGTCGCGGCCTTGGCCCTCTAATTCGCCGGCATATTGGTAGAGTCCGCGCGCTTGGCCGATCAGGTCCAGCGCGATGTTCGCCAACGCCAGTTCTTCCTCAAGCGTCGGCGCGCTGCCTGTCCATTGGCTGAGGCGATGGCCGAGCACAAGCTGATCGTCCGCAAGGCCAAGCACGTAGCGGAATAGTGGCGGAGCGCTCACATGTCCCCCACTTCTTCAGGCACATTATAATCGGTTGGCTGGCGGTAGGATTTGTCGTCGGCGGGGTCGAACATTTCCGCCTTTTCGTCTGGATCGCTGGCGGCGATAGCGCTCGCGAGCGCGACCCAGATAGATCGGCCTTCGCCCCGGCGCGTATAGACATCGCGCGCCGCCATCAGCGCCATTTCGGCGTCGCCCGCATGGACGCTGCCGACATGGCGGTGCGCTAACCCGTTGCGAGGCCGGATAAAGACTTCCCAAAGCGGCAGGCGGGCGCGGCCTTCATTGGCGGCAGTCATTCGGCGGCCTCCATCCGGCGGCTGTGTTTTTCGGCATAGGCAATTGCGGCTTCGCGGACCCATGCGCCGTCAGCATCTGCTTTTTGGCGGTTGGCAATGCGCTGCCGGTTCATTGGCCCGCCGCCTTTCACCACTTTCCAGAAATCATCCCAATCGAGCGGTCCGATGTCATAGTGATCTGTCGCTTCATTCCATTTGCAGTCCGGGGCCGGGACGGAGAGGTTCAAATACTCCGCTTGCGGCACGGTCGCGTCGACAAAGCGTTGGCGGAGCGCATCGTTGGTGAAGCGCTTGATTTTCCACTGCATAGACTGGTCGGAATGTATGGAGTCTGTGTCTGGCGGGCCGAACATCATGACCGATGGCGTCCACCACCGGTTCAGCGCATCTTGCGCCATGGCTTTTTGTTCAGGCGCGCCCTCTGCCAAAGTCGTCATAATTTCGTAGCCTTGGCGCTGATGGAAGCTTTCTTCCTTGCAAACGCGAACCATTGCGCGCGCGTAAGGGCCATATGAGCAGCGGCAGAGTGGGATCTGGTTCATGATCGCAGCGCCGTCCACGAGCCAGCCGATAGCGCCGATATCTGCCCAAGTGAGTGTCGGATAGTTGAAGATGGAGGAATATTTGGCGGCGCCTGAAAGCAGTTGGTCCTGCATTTCTTCCCGGGTGATTCCGAGTGTTTCAGCAGCGGCATAGAGATAGAGCCCGTGTCCGCCTTCATCCTGCACCTTTGCCAGAAGCGAGGCTTTGCGGCGCAGTGACGGCGCGCGCGTCACCCAGTTGCCTTCGGGCTGCATGCCGATGATTTCAGAATGCGCATGCTGGGAAATCTGGCGGATCAGGGTTTTGCGGTATGCGGCGGGCATCCAATCGCGCGCTTCGATTTTTTCTTCGGCGTCAATCCGGGCCTGGAAGCGGGCAAGATTTTCTGGCGTTTCATCCGCACTGGCGGCGCCGGAGGCGTTCAGAAGTCCCTGCGCGTACATCGCCCGCTCTCCCCAGATTCGCCGCGTTACTCCGCTGCGGCCACAACCCCGATAGGGCAACCGACGCCCGTGCCGCCGAGGCCGCAATATCCGGCGGGGTTCTTGGCCAGATATTGCTGATGATAATCCTCAGCATAGAAAAATTCTGGCGCATCCAGGATTTCCGTTGTGATGTCGCCATACCCAGCGGCCTTCAAGCTTTGCTGGAATACGGATTTCGACGCTTCCGCCGCCTTTTTTTGCGCTGCCGAGGTGCAGTAGATGCCGGAGCGATACTGCGTGCCGACATCATTGCCCTGGCGCATGCCTTGGGTTGGGTTGTGACCTTCCCAAAAACGCTTCAACAGCGCATCGACGCTGATTTTCGTTGGATCATAAACGACCAGCACCACTTCATTATGGCCCGTGCGGCCACTGCATACTTCCTCATATGTAGGGTTCGGCGTAGCGCCAGCCGCATAGCCGACTGCCGTTGAATAGACGCCATCCGCCTGCCAGAAAATGCGTTCTGCGCCCCAGAAACAACCAAGGCCAAAGACAATCGTCTCCATGCCGTCTGGGAAGGGTGGTTGGATGCGCGCGTCTGAAACAAAGTGCGTCTCAGGAACTTTCAAGGCCTCATTACGGCCTGGCAGCGCCTCGGCGGCAGTTGGCAGATCAAGGGACTTTCCGCCGGATAGGAAGCTGAACATTGGGTGCGTTCCTTTTGCTTGAGTGCTTGAACAACAAGATGGCCCTCAAACGCGCATCCATCAAGGCTTTTGGCGCAAACTATGGGCAGGGGTTCAGGCATCGTTTTCGGTCGCCCGGTTCCAGGTGAGCGTCAGGCGGTTCTGGTTTTCTTTCCGCTCATAAGAAGCGCCATCCGTCAACGACTTGACCAAATGAACTCCTAAGCCGCCGACAGCACGGGTCTCAATATCGCTCGTAGTGTCTGGTTGCGGCGCTTCGACGAGCGGATCGAACGCGGGCGCGTTATCAAAGAAAGTGGCCGTCATACGGTCTGCGTCAACATCCAGCCCCAGGATGATTTGCGCGCCATCTGCGATCTCATTGAAGCCGTGATGGATGATATTGGAGGCGATCTCATCAATCGCTAACTCGAGCGCGAATGTGATCCGCTGGCTCAGTCCATGCGTCACGGCGAAATCGGCGGCCGCTTCCGCCGTTTCCGTCAGCGCTGACAAAGCGCATGGGATGGGGATTTCCAACCGATGCTCCATCTAACGCAGCGCCGCTCCAGCCCTAACACAATCACCGAACGGTAGCAGGCGGGCGCGCATCCCGCTAGCCTTGGCATGCACGTTCAGGAACTATCAAGTATCGAATAGGTTAGTGTGTGACGGCTGTCATTTCACATGAACGTTCGAAACGCTTACAAAGGCTGGCATGAACTCGGGGGAACGAACCAATATCGCCGCAATAGAGGGCGTTGCGGACTTTCGCCTTGACGGCGAGGGGACCGGGCATCCGCTCGGCGATTGGACGACTGTGCCTTTGGGCGTTGCTGAACGCTCGGCGCAGAAGGCGCGAAAAGGCGGCGCACTCAAGTCCCTGAACCTCTCAGGCCTAACGAAGCTCGACACGAATGGCGCGCTCGCTTTGCTGCGCTTGGCCGAGCAGGCGGGCAGCGATGGATTGATCCCGCTCGATAATCCGAAGCCGGAACATGCGCGCCTCCTGGAAGTGGTCATCAAGGCGCATGGCAAGGACAAACCGCCGCCTGAAGATGGCACGGCAATCGGCCGTGTTCTTGCAAGACTTGGCGAGACCGCGGTCAATCAAAGCAAAGAAGGCTTGGAGCTGCTGAGCTTCGTTGGCGCGGCGACTGTAACGATCTTCGGCCTTTTGATCAGGCCCTGGCGCATTCGCTGGAAGCCGCTGTTCTCGCAGGTCGAGGCGACGGGTCTGAACGCGCTGCCGATTGTCGGCCTTCTGAATTTCCTCATCGGGGTCGTGATCGCGTATCAGGCTGCGAACCAGCTTGAGAAATTTGGGGCGCAGTTGCTAACGGTAGATTCTGTGGGCGTCGGCGTATTGCGCGAATTGGCTGTGCTGATTACGGCGATCATTATCGCTGGCCGGTCTGGCAGCGCATTCACGGCGCAGATCGGTTCCATGCGCGTCAACCAGGAAGTTGATGCGATGCAGGCGTTAGGCCTCAATCCATTGGAAGTGCTATGCGCGCCCCGGATCATCGCGCTGATGATTTCGCTGCCGCTTTTGGTGTTTTATGCCGATGTCATGGGCATCTTAGGCGGTGCAGTCGCCGCTATGTTTGCACTCGATATCACGCTGGTGCAGTTCGCGAAGCAGCTGCAAGCGGCTGTATCGATTGACCATTTCTGGGTCGGCATGGTGAAGGCGCCGGTAATGGCGGCGGTGATTGCGATCATCGGCTGCTTTCATGGGCTTAAAGTTTCATCAAGCGCTGAATCTGTTGGGCGCCGGACGACGCAATCAGTTGTTCAAGGCGTGTTCTTTGTCATCGCGATTGATGCTGTTTTCTCCATCTTCTTCCTGCTGATTGGGGTGTAAGCGGCATGACCGAACACAATGATCAGGTGTTTGCGATCCAGGTGGAGGGGCTGCGCACGCAGTTCGGGCCCGTCGTTGTTCACGATGATCTGGACCTGAATGTGCGCAAGGGCGAAGTGTTAGGTGTCGTTGGCGGGTCCGGTACAGGCAAATCCGTTCTGCTCCGCACGATCATTGGCCTGAACCGCGCCGCTGCCGGAAAAATCACTGTCCTTGGTCAGGTCGTGGGCGAGGGTGAGGCTAAGGCGGAACGGCAACTTCGGCGGCGTTGGGGCGTTTTGTTCCAGGATGGCGCTTTATTCAGTTCGTTGACGGTGCGGGAGAACATCGAAACGCCGATGCGCGAGCACACAGAACTTTCGACCGACCTCCGGTGTTCAGCGGCAGAGCTTAAAATCGCGCTCTCTGGCCTGCCGCCTGACGCTGCGGACAAATATCCGTCAGAGCTTTCCGGCGGCATGCGGAAACGCGCGGGATTGGCCCGTGCTCTGGCGCTCGACCCGGACATTCTGTTTCTCGACGAGCCGACGGCAGGCCTTGATCCCATTGGCGCTGCAAACTTCGATCTATTGATCTTGGAATTGCAGAAAGCGCTTGGGCTGACGGTCGTCATGATTACGCATGATTTGGACTCGTTGCATGCGATCTGTGACAGGGTGGCGGTGCTGATCAATAAGAAGACCCAGGTGGATACGATCCCTAATCTGATGAAGATCGATCATCCCTGGATTCAGGAATATTTTGGCGGCCCCCGTGGCCGCGCTGCAGTTGGGTCTGCAGAACGCGCGAGCGCTATGAGCGTTGGCGGCAGTAATTTGGTGGAGGGCTAGGATTATGGAAACACGAGCGAATTTTATCGCCGTTGGGCTATTCGTAGTCGCGCTCTTCATCGGCCTGTTGGCCTTCGTTGTGTGGCTCTCCAACTATCAGGCGGAACGCAGCTACAAGCAGTATTGGATTTACTTCGATGGCTCTGTGAAAGGCCTGCGGGTTGGCAGTTCTGTCACCTTCAGAGGCATCACCGTCGGCGAAGTCACGTTCATCGGCTTCCCGGCAGATGGCAATGTTGAGCAAATTTTGGTCAAGACCCGCATCGATTCAACCGCGCCAGTGCGGACGGATACGGAAGCGCGGCTTGAAATCCAAGGGCTGGCCGGCGGTGCTTTGATTATGCTGGACGGTGGGTCGAACACGGCTTTGGCGCTGAAGGCGACGAAGGGACAAAAATATCCGGTCATCCCGTCTGCACCTTCGCAACTGGATCGATTGCTTGAAGGGGCGCCGGCGTTGGTGGAGCAAATTCAGGCGTTAGTGGCGCGCGCGACCCAGGTGCTCGGCGATGCAAACCAGGAGTCTCTATCGGGAATTCTGGCCAACTTAAACACGCTCTCCAGCACGCTGGCGGATCGCTCTGAGAGCATCGAAAGCATTGTCGAGGATGCGAAACAGACGTTGGCTGAACTTAAGGCTTCCGCCGCATCGGTGCAGAATATTGGCGCCGCGCTGGAGCAGGACATCCCGCCTGCCGTGCGGGAAGCTAGGGGTGCGCTAAAAAATATTCGAAAAGCGAGCGAAGGCGTGGATGGCGCGGTTCGGCAGATCAAAAAGGCCGCAGGATCGTTTGGCGGCGCATCTGACCAAGCGTCTGCTTTGCTCAAAGAAAATCGGCCCGCGATACACGATTTCACGAGTTCGACACTCTATGATCTGAACGCATTTCTGGCGGATACGCGCGTTCTGGTCGATAACTTAAACCGATTGGTGACGGATGTCGGACGCGATCCCGCCCGATTCCTATTTGGAGGACAGCAACGTGGCTACGAAACCCGTTGATCTCATTGGACGGCGCTCAGCGCTGATGGGCATGGGCGGCGCTGCACTGGTAGCAGGCTGTGACTCCGTGCTGCCGGGCGTCGTCGGCGAGGCCCCTCGGCTTTACAGCTTGACGCCCAAAAGCACATTCCCGGAAGGCCTGCCGCCCGTGGATTGGCAGTTGCTGGTGGAAACGCCATACGCCTCGGCCAGTCTGAACACGGTCCGTATCGGCCTGATGCCGGAGCCGACGCGGTTCGACTATTATGCGCTGGCGAATTGGACGGATCGGGCGCCCTTGATGGTGCAGGGCTTGGTGGTCGAGTCCTTTGAAAATTCGAATAGGATCGTGGCTGTAGGTCGTGAAACTCTTGGATTGAAGCCAGATTTTATCTTGAAGATCGAACTGCGCGAATTCCAGGTCGAAGCGTATCGCCAGGCCGGACAGCATATGCCGCGCGTAGGGATCAGCGTGAAACTGGTGGAAATGCCGAACCGTTTGATCGTCGCCGCAGCCACGTTTGAGCGCCAAACCGTCGCGCCGCCGGATGTGATGACCGCTATCGTTGAAGCTTGGGATGATGCATTGGGCGCAGTGCTCAAGCGGCTAGTGAATTGGACGCTTGAAGCAGGCGATGCTGCATGGAATGCGCGGACGCGGCCTAGAATTCGCCGCTCGCAGCCGCCGCGCTTTAGAGGGTAGGGGTCCCGTCTCGCCATTGATCTTGCCGCCATTGCCTGGAACCCTTCGCTTCTGAATTGAGGATGAAGGAGCAGGCATCCAATGGGCATCGCCAAATTACTGATCGCCAATCGCGGCGAGATCGCAATTCGTATCGCGCGGACGGCGGCGGATATGGGCATCGAAACCGTCGTCGTGCATGCAACGGATGACGCACCCGCTTTGCATGTCCGCGCTGGCGACGCGGCCGTTGCATTGGATGCTGCTGGGCCGGCAGCCTATCTGGATCAAAATGCAATCATTGCCGCCGCCATAGCCTCAAGTGCTGACGCTATTCACCCAGGCTATGGGTTCCTTTCCGAGAATGCGGACTTTGCAGGCGCTGTCCGAGCGGCGGGTCTGGTTTTCGTTGGCCCAAATGCTGAAGCGATAGCGAAGTTCGGCGATAAGGGTGCGGCTAGGGCCCTGGCTGAGGCTGCTGGCGTTCCAATTGCTCCAGGCTTGGCTGCGCCGATCACTGAAGCTGATGCGCGCGCATTCCTGCAAGATATGGGCGCAGGCGGCGCGATTATGTTGAAGGCCGCGGCAGGCGGCGGCGGACGCGGTATGCGCCCCGTCAGCGATCCTGCTGAGTTGCCAGACGCCTTTGCCCGCGCCCAGGCCGAAGCTGAAGCGGCGTTCGGCGATGGCCGACTTTATGCCGAGAAATTCTTCCCATCCGCCCGTCATATTGAAGTGCAAGTTGCGGGCGATACCACAGGCGCGGCGGCCCACATCTGGGAGCGGGAATGCAGCCTGCAACGTCAGCGCCAGAAGGTCATTGAGATAGCGCCCGCGCCTGCGTTGGCGGAAGGCGTGCGCCAACGATTGCTGGATGCTGCGGTGAAGCTTGCTGAGGCGGCAAAGCTCGACAGCTTATCCACCATTGAATTCTTGGTTGACGCCAATACTGCGGCTGACGATGACGACGCTGAAATCGCCTTCATCGAAGCCAATGCACGCCTGCAGGTGGAGCATACCGTCACCGAAGCCGTCACCAGCCTGGATCTGGTGGAAATCCAATTGCGGTTGGCCGAGGGCGCCGGCCTTGCGGAGGTTGGCCTAGCTTCGCCGCCGCCTGTCCAGGGTATGGCGGTGCAGGCGCGCATCAACATGGAGACGATGACAGCGAATGGGGATGCACGGCCTGCTGGTGGACGCTTTACGGCGTTCGAACCGCCCGCTGGCGCAGGCATTCGCGTAGATCACGCGGGCTATGCCGGGCTCCAGCCAAGCCCCCGCTTCGACTCGCTGATCGCCAAAATGATTGTTCATGCGCGCTCCGGCAATTTTGCAGATGCTGCAGCGAAAGCGGCGCGTGCGCTTGCTGGATTCCGGATAGCGGGTGTGCCGACTAACGCATCGTTCTTGGAGGCGCTTCTGGCTGACAATGACCTGCGTGCCGCCCGTTTCGATACTCGGTTCATCGAGGCCAACGCCGAACGGCTGCTAGCTTTTGACCCACCGCCAAGGCGCTTTGTTGAGGCTGCGCCAATCGCTGGCAGCCAAGCCGGGCTGGCTGGTTCCAGGGTCGATGCCTCTGACCCGCTGGCTGTGTTGAATTTTGGCAAGCAAGATCAAGTTGCTGATGATGCAGGTTCAGTTGCTGCGCCGGATGGAACGCATGTCCTGGCAGCCCCGATGCAAGGCGCCATCGTCAGTTTGGCGGTCGCGGCAGGCGAAACCGTTCGGTCTGGCGCCACAATCCTTGTGATGGACGCCATGAAGATGCAGCACGATATCCGGGCTGATGTCTCAGGCATTCTGCGGGCTTTTGCGGTGACAGAAGGCGATGTGGCGCTGGAAGGCGCGCCGCTGGCGTATATCGAACCCACAGAAGTGGCGGACGATATGGCGGATGAAGGCGAGGCCATTGACCTTGATGAAATCCGCAGTGACTTAGCTGAAGTCATCGCGCGCCAAGCCAACACGTTGGATGAAAACCGCCCGGACGCTGTCGCCAAGCGTCGGAAGACCAAGCAGCGGACAGCGCGGGAGAATATCGAGGATCTGGTCGATCCGGACTCGTTCACCGAATACGGCTCTCTCGTCGTTGCGGCCCGCCGTGCGCGGATGAGCCGTGAGGAGCTTTGGAAGCGTACACCCGCCGACGGCCTCGTCACGGGCTTGGCGCGGGTGAATGGCGACCTCTTCGGGGATGCTGATGCGCGCTGCATGGTCATGTCCTACGACTACACAGTGCTTGCTGGCACCCAAGGCAAAAAGAACCATGAAAAGAAAGACCGGATGTTTGAGCTGGCGGAGAGATGGCGCCTGCCGACCATCCTTTTCGCAGAAGGCGGCGGCGGGCGCCCCGGCGATACGGACGTGGTTTTCTCAGCCAATCTGACGACGCCTGCGTTTCATCTGTTCGGCAAACTCTCTGGCCTAGCGCCAATGATCGGCATCGCGTCCGGCCGCTGCTTTGCTGGGAATGCCGTGCTTGTCGGCTGTTGTGATGTGGTGATCGCAACGGAGAATGCGAATATTGGTATGGGCGGCCCGGCGATGATCGAGGGCGGCGGCCTCGGAGTATTTCGGCCTGAAGATGTGGGTCCGATGCGCGAGCAGACGGCCAATGGCGTCGTCGATATTCTGGTGAAAGATGAGGCGGAGGCCGTCGCCGCCGCAAAGAAATATCTCTCATATTTCCAGGGCTCCGTGCAGGAATGGACAGCGGCAGACCAGCGGAAACTCCGCCATGTGGTGCCGGAAAACCGGGTTAAAGTGTATGACATCCGCGAGGCCATTGATCTGATGGCGGATGAGGGATCGGTGCTCGAACTCCGCCCAGGCTTCGGGCGGGCGATGATCACCAGTTTCTGCCGGATCGAGGGTCGCCCGGTTGGACTGCTCGCCAATAACCCAATGCATATCGGCGGGGCGATTGACGCCGATGCGGCGGATAAAGCCGCACGCTTCATGCAGCTCTGCGACGCCTACGATATCCCGATGCTGTTCCTCTGCGATACGCCGGGCAACATGGTCGGCCCCGATTACGAGAAGCTGGCTTTGGTGCGCCATTGCTGCCGCCCCTTCGTCATCAGCGCCAATATGACGGTGCCTCTGTTCACGGTGGTGTTGCGGAAAGCTTACGGGCTTGGCGCGCAAGGCATGGCGGGCGGCGGGTTCCACTCGCCGAACTTCGCAGTGGGTTGGCCGACGGCTGAGTTTGGCGGTATGGGCTTGGAGGGGGCCGTCAAGCTTGGCTATCGCAACGAATTGGCCGCGATTGAGGACCCAGAAGAACGCCGCCGCGTTTACGAAGAAAAAGTCGCTGGAATGTATGATCAAGGCAAGGCGCTGACGGCGGCGGAACTTTTCGAACTCGACAATGTGATCGATCCAGCGGACACCCGTCGCTGGATCATAGAAGGCCTCCGCTCCGCCCCGCCGCCCTTGCCGCGCGACGGCAAGAAGCACGCCTGGATCGATACGTGGTGAGCGTGCGGCCTGGATGATATATGATCAAGTCTCGTCTCGATTTGAGACTTTGAAAGGGATAAGCCTTGGCTGAGGCCGAACAGACCGCTGAAGGTGAGATCAGGCATTTGCGGGAAACTGTGAATGCGTTGCGTGATGCGTTGGAGGCGAAGGAGTCTGATGCGCGGCGGCTCCGGGATGATGCGCTTGAGATCGCTAAGGCTGAGCAAGATCAGTTGCGGGATACGATTGACGCCCTGCGCACAGCGCTTGAGAAATCTGAGACAGAGCGAAACGATGTCGCTGCCGAGGCGCGTTACGCCGCCGAAGGCGAAGTCACACAGTTGAAACGCACGATTGATGCGCTCCGCGGCGAGATGGAATCGCTTGCGTCTGACAAAGACGCGGCGCTGACCGCGGCTCAAGACCAACATCGCAGTGAACTTCGTCAAATGCGTGATACAGTGTCCGCGCTTCGGGACAAGCTTGAGGACGCGAACAATGGATGACGTCCGGCCACAGCAGGCGCAAAGCGGCGATGGCGCGGCCAGCATGGCGCATATGCAGTTGCTGCTGGATGTCTCGCGTAACGTCGCCGCGCTGGATTCCCTCGACGCCGTTCTAGACGCGCTCGTCGCTGTTGCGGCTGAGCAGACGGACGCGGATCGCGCCACGCTCTACTTGGGCGACCCGGAAACGGGCGAGCTGTATTCCCGGATCGCCCAAGGCATTGGCCGGCGTGAAATCCGCCTTGGTCGCTACGAGGGCATTGCTGGCACAGTCTTTAAAGAAGGCCGGGCGCTGATCATCGATGATGCCTATTCGGACGAACGGTTTATGGGCCGCTTCGATTCTGAAACCGGCTTCAAAACAATCACGATCCTGGCGGCCCCC
>JAYNYG010000103.1:0-5768 GCA_038102935.1 Alphaproteobacteria bacterium
TCCCTAAGCCTCCCTTGCTATGCCGACTGTCCGGTCGAAATGGGGGCCAGTTCATCTGCGGGTAAGTATCGCGCGGGTAGGTGCTTTGGGTTGGTCTGCTTTGGGCGGTGCGGCAGGCGCTTTGTCAAACGCTGCCGGAACAAGCAATTTTAAGGCGGTAAGGCCGATGATGGCGACGCCAATCGAGCCAAGGCCGAGGATAAGCCAAACCGCCCGCCAATCCGCTTCTACGACGAGCCATGGCGCCAGTGTACCGGCTGCAAGCTGCCCATAAGCCGTGCCGCTGGATACAAGCCCGTTCACGCGGGACCTATACTGGAACGCCACCGTCCGCGAGATCACGCCCACAGTCGGGATAACCATGAAGGCTGCGCAGGCGCCGAGCATCCCGACGAACATCGCCATCAACAGCGCGGTTTGGGCGGCTGAAACGGCTGACAACAGAATGCCAGCAGCGCCAACAGCCATAACAATGACGGACCCTTCGCTGAAGCGTTTGGTCAGGCGAGGGCAGGCGAACGCCGCGAGAAGGAACGAAATTTGCGCTGCGGCTGTCACCAACCCGATGGTCCGGGTTCCGAAACCCAGCTCCGCTCTCATTTCGCTAGCCAGTAGGGCGAAGAGATACAGACCAAGGCCGAACACGACCGCCATGTATGCCGTGAAGACCGTTGCGACAGCCAAGCCTGCAGAGCTTTGGGGCTCGCGACGCGGAGCGCTTGCCGTCGGCATTTTGCTGTCCTATTGCACATCGGAATATATCTATATAGATAATATGCAATATAAAATGTCAAGCTAGAAAGGCGAATTGGACCTATGGCGGCGCTGGACAATAGCGGGACTATTGATATCTCCGAGCAGATTAAGGCGCTCGCAAATCCTTATCGTCTTAAGATGCTCGAATGGTTGATGGATCCGAAAAGTCATTTTCCAGAGCAGCTGGACGCGGATTTGGTGGAGGACGGGGTGTGCGTCGGTTTTTTGACCGAGAAGGCTGGGTTGTCCCAACCCACCGTGACCTCACATATGCAAAAGCTTGCACGGGCGAGATTTGTAACGTCGAAGAAAATCAAGAACTGGGTTTATTATCGACCGGATCAAATGCAGATCGAGAATTTTTTACAAGCGCTGCGAGGCAGGATTGCGCCCTAAAATCATCAGAAAGCGTCCTTTATTCAAGCGCGCTGGGAGGCGGCCTACTCGAACTGCCTCCCAACCCCGAGATCAGCTCAGTAGCCAACCGCCATCAACGTCTACTGTCGTACCGGTCATGAACTCGTTCTCTATCACGAGCATGATGGCCTGGGCGCATTCATCCGGCTCGCCCGCACGAGGGATGAGGTTGCCGGCGGTGGCGCCTGCGACGAACTTTTTGCGGTTGTCGTCATCCGGGCCAAACATCGGCGTATCGATGGTCCCGGGGGAGACGAGGTTGAGACGCTTCGGCGCGATCTCTGGCGCAACAGCACGCACCAGCGCTTCTACAGCGCCGCCTACGGATGAGATCGCAACTTGGCCCGGCTTCGCCTTCCGTGCAGGCGCGCCGCTAACCAAAACTGCAGCGCCGTTTTCCGTCAAATGTTCGCAGCCATAACGCAGAACATTGGCGTAGCCCCAAAGCTTGGCGAAGGAGCCTTGATAGCCGTCCAGGTCCATCTTCAAGAATGGCCCGGCAGCGCGCGCGCCGCCTGTTGCTGCGCTGACCAGAATGTCGAATGGCGCTTCACCTTTGAAGAGCGCGGCCATGGCGTCCCGGTCGGTCACGTCAACCTGGCGGAAGGTGGCGCCCGCAGGCAGGTCGGATGCCTTTTCGGGGCTGCGGCCCATGGCGATGACGGTCGCGCCCTTAGCGACCAACCGCTCAACCGTTGAAAGGCCAATTCCCGAAGTGCCGCCGAAAACCAGCGCCTTTTTGCCTGATACGTCCATCATTTTCCGTGTGTCCTTGGTGTGTGAAACTCGCGCTGCATCGTAGAAACCGCCTAGCGCCCATGCAAGCGCTGAAGCTGCGGATTTCGCCGGGTGGATGCTTCGTTTAAGCTCGGCCGTGAATACGGGAGACGAAAACATGACCAACCGCATCGTCATCGCAGGCGCGCTTGGAACCGTGGGCCGCGCGGCGCTGGAGCATTTCGATGCGCTGGAAGGCTGGGAGGTCATAGCGCTCTCCCGTCGCCCGCCGGATTTCGACAATGGCGCAACGTGGATTTCGGTCGATCTGCGCGATGCGGCGGATGCCAAGGATAAGCTCGGCGCGCTGAAGGGCGTCACGCACTTGGCCTATGCGACCGTTTACGAGATGCCCGATGTCGCGAAAGGCTGGCTCACCCGCGAGCATGCGGACGTCAATCTTGCTATGCTGCAGAACCTCGTTGGGCCGCTGGTGGACGCCTCGCCAGATCTCCGGCACATCACGCTACTCCAAGGCACGAAGGCCTATGGCGGACATCTGGGACCATTCAAAATCCCGGCGAAGGAAAGCGACCCCCGCTACATGCCGCCGAACTTCTATTACGACCAGATGGATTGGCTGGCGGATGAACGGGACAGGCGCGGAGCAGGGTGGACCTGGACGATCCTCCGCCCGCAGATCGTGTGCGGGGTCGCGATTGGCAGTCCGATGAATGTAGTGGCGGGCATTGGCGCCTTCGCGGCGATCTCACGGGAATATGGCATGCCGCTCCGCTTCCCAGGCGGAGACCCACGCATTGGCGAAGCGACAGACGCCCGCTTGATCGCCCGCGCCATGGAATGGGCCGGGACGGATGCCCGCGCGGCGGATGAGGTTTTCAACATAGCCAATGGGGATGTTTATCAGTGGGAAGCGATCTGGCCGCGCATCGCTAAACTGTTTGATATGGAACTCGGTCCGCGCCACCCTATGTCCCTGGCGCGGACAATGCCCGGCAATGCGGACCTATGGCCTAAGATCGTTGAGAAACACGGCCTTTTGTCATACAGCCTCGCCGATCTCGTGCCGAGCTGGGGCTTCGTCGATTTCATCTTCGGCCACGGCCAGCGCCCCAACCCCCACAACATGAGCACCATCAAAGCCCGCAAAGCCGGCTTCCACGACTGCGTCGATACCGAGGAGATGTTCGTCGAACTGCTGCAGGAGATGCAGGAACGGCGGTATATTCCACGCTGACGTTTAAACGCTTGGCTGT
Source organism: Alphaproteobacteria bacterium (assembly GCA_038102935.1). GTDB lineage: Bacteria > Pseudomonadota > Alphaproteobacteria > Bin95 > Bin95 > VMCJ01. The sequence goes on from JAYNYG010000103.1 coordinate 3,168, forward strand.
TCCGGCCAGAAGCGGACGCCCTTGCGCGCTGCGCCGCCGCCCAGAGCCGCCACTGTGCCATCGGCGCGCCAGCAGGCCGCACCCTGCCATTGGCCGTGTGGCATGCGGCAGACGCCGTTCATGCCGCCGCCGAGATGGGGCGTTTCCATCGTTTTGTGGCCGAGCGCTTGAAGTGCGCTGGCGGCCGTCGGGTCGCCGCCTGATTCTAGCTCAAGCACGCCGCCTTGCGTCCATACGCGCGGCGCCTCGACGGCTTCCTGCAGGCTCATGCCGTGGTCTATCAGGTTGAGGATTGCGAGCATGGCGGAGGGGAAGATGCGTACGCCGCCTGTCAGCCCTAGGGCGAATTGCACCGCGCCGTCCTGCACGCCCATCACCGGCGCCATGGATGTCGGCACGCGCTTGCCCGGCTGGATGGAGAGGGCGCGGCCAGGGTGGGGATCAAACAGGGACATGTAGTTATTCGCGATCATGCCCGTTTCGCCGATGATATAGCGGGCGCCGAACAGGCTGTTGATCGTATGCGTTGCAGTGACGACGGCGCCGTCTTTATCAACAACGGTCATATGGGTCGTGTGCGCGCTTTCAGCATAAGGCGGAACGCCCGGCGACCATGTTTGTGCGCGGGCAGCATCAATCAGCGCGCGGCGTTCTTCGGCATAGGCTTTGGAAAGCAGTTGCTCCACCGGCACGTTCAAGAATGCTGGATCGCCGGTTGATGCGTCACGGTCCGCGAAGGCGATTTTCATGGCCTCGGCGATCAGGTGGATCGTCTCGGGCGCGCCATAGCCCATGCCAGCCAGATCAAAGCCTTCCAGGATGTTCAGCATCTGCACCACATGCACGCCGCCAGAGGCGGGCGGCGGCGGACCGATGATTTCAACGCCGCGATAGTCGCCGCGCACGGTCTCGCGCTCAATCGGCTGATAATCTGCTAGGTCTTTGAGGCTGAGGATGCCGCCATGCGCCGCCATATAGTCTGCCACCGCATGGCCAACGCCGCCGCCATGCAGGGCGGAGGGGCCCTCTGCTTGGATGGCCTTCAACGTTTCGGCATAAGCGCCTTGGACGAGCCTGGTTCCGGCCTGGATGGGCTGGCCGTCGGGGAGGAATGCTTTGGCGATCAGTGGATCGGCCGCCATATCGGCGCCTGCTTCTTTCGTACAATCCTGCAGATATGACGTGACGATAAAGCCGCGCTCGGCATGGCGTATTGCAGGCGCGATTACATCGGCGAGGGAAAACGTGCCGTAATCCTCGAGGGCCTTCGCCCAAGCCAGGAGATTGCCGGCAGTCGCAGTAGCTAAGGGACCACAGGCGTTCTTGCGGCCTTTGACCTCCAGGCGGGCGGCGATGTCGTCGGATACGGGCTCGAACATATCGGGCGTTGCGGCGGCGGGCGCCTGGCTTTGGCCGTCTATGACAGTGTTTTGGCCATCGGCGGTGCGGATATGCGTCATCCCGCCGCCAACAAGGCCGACCATCATTGGCTCAACGACAGTTAGCGTCAGCAGCGTTGCGACGGCGGCGTCTATGGCGTTGCCGCCCGCGGCCAGCATCTCCGCGCCCGCCGCCGCTCCAAGCGGATGGTTCGCGGCGGCAACGCCATTGCTGCCGCTTGCCGGTCGCTTTTCGCAATCGAACGGCGCTGGGCTTATAGCCCGCCAGTCTTTTTGATGGATCATAGCGTGGCGCCTTTCAGATGAGCGTTGCTTGAGCATTGAAGCCTAATCCGCCTGGGCGCAAAGCGCATCAGCGCTCTCCATCGCTTCGATCTCCTCCAATATCCACGCATGGAACTTGGCGACGGATGGGCGTTCCTCAACACCCTCCAGCCCAACGAGGAAATATCCGCGCCCGGATTTGATGTTAAGATCGATCGGCGACACCAGCCTGCCAGACTGCAGATCATCATGCGCCATGATGTTGTGGGCAAGCAGCACGCCCGCGCCCTGTGCGGCTGCGTCCAGCGCGTGGTCAGCGCTGTTGAAATGCATTCCGTGGGCGCCTGCGGGCATTTGGACTTGAGCGGCTTTGAACCAATCCTCCCAGTTCAGCATGCGTTTGTGGCTCATGAAGGTGTCGTCATGGATAAGCGGCGCTTTAGCGACATTCTCTGGCTTGCCATAGAGGTCGAAGCGCGCCGCGATGTCTGGCGTGCATACGGCCAGATACTCAATCCTCGCCAATAGCTCGACCGCCAGGCCATCCGCATTTTGACTTTCGGCGGGCAGATTGCGGATGGCGAGATCGACGCCGTCTGTCACAAAATCTGCATTGCGGATGGAGGAGGAAATGCGCACGTCCATATCCGGATTGTCTGCGATAAACCGGTAGAGCCGGGGCGCCAGCCATTTTGCCGTAAGCCCCGGCGGCGTGCTGAGGACCAGTACATTCAGCAATTCCGCCCGCCGCAGCGCAGCGACGGCGCCGCGCACCTGCTGAAACCCGGATTCCAGGCCCGGATAGAGAATGCGCCCAGCGCTGGTGAGTGCGATTCCCCGGGGCAGGCGCTCAAACAACGTGACCTCCAGGAACGCCTCCAACCCTCGGATTTGATGGCTGAGCGCGCCTGGCGTCACGAACAGCTCTTCGGCGGCA
>JAYNYG010000046.1:0-28004 GCA_038102935.1 Alphaproteobacteria bacterium
GGGCCGCTTCGATTCTGAAACCGGCTTCAAAACAATCACGATCCTGGCGGCCCCCATCCGCACGCCTAAAGGCAAAGTTATCGGGGTCATTCAGGTCCTGAACAAGCGTGATGGCGTGTTCAGCGATAAGGACCGGGAGACGGTCGAGGCGATCACCGCCCAATGCGCGATAACGCTGGAATCGCTGCAGCTTATCGAGCGCATAGAGAAGTCCCAGGCGCGGGAAAGCGCCTTTATGAACGTCGTCTCGGACATCACGTCTGAGCTTGAGCTGCCGAAGCTTCTGAACAAGGTCATGTCTGAGGCGGCACGGCTACTGAATGCCGAACGTTCGACGCTGTTCTTGAACGATGCAAAGACCAACGAGTTGTTCAGCTATGTCGGCGCTGGGTTGGGGCAGACACAAATCCGCCTTCCGAATTCCGCCGGCATCGCAGGCGCTGTGTTCACATCCAGCGAGTCTGTGAACATCCCATATGCCTATGCGGACCTTCGCTTTAATCCATCCTTTGACCGGCAAACAGGGTTCTTCACGCGCTCGATCTTATGTGTCCCTGTCGTCAACAAAACGGGGACCGTGATTGGCGTCACCCAAGCGCTGAACAAAGTCGGCGGGCCATTTAGCGATGATGATGAGCACCGCCTCCGCGCCTTTACGGCGCAGGTCGCGATAGGCCTGGAAAACGCGAAGCTCTTTGACGATGTGCAGGCCATGCGCAACTACAATGAAGCCATGCTGCAATCGATGTCGAACGGCGTCATTACGTTCGATGGCGAAGGTGAAACCCGGACCTGTAATGCCGCTGGCGGCCGCATTCTTCGCATTGATCCAGAAGAAGCCGCCGGGCGATCCATGGCGGCGGTATTCGGCGAGGAAAACAACTGGCTTACTGAGCGGGCGCTCCGCGTTTGTGAAACAAACGAGCCCGATATCGCCGTCGATGCTGAAATCCAGGCGGATGGGGAGACCGTATCCGTCAATGTGACTGTGGTGCCGCTCAGCGCAGGTGAAGAAGAAACGCTCGGCGTGATGGTGATGCTCGAAGACATCTCCAACGAAAAGCGGGTGAAGTCGACGCTCTCCCGCTACATGGACCCCGATATCGCGGATCAATTGCTCTCTGGGGAGGAAGGCGAAGCCGCGCTTGGCGGCAAGCAGTCCATTGCAACAGTACTATTCTCAGATATCCGCGGCTTCACAACGATCTCTGAACGCTTAGGCGCTGCCGGCACTGTCGCCATGCTGAACGATTACTTCGAGCATATGGTTGAGTGTATTTCTGAGCAGGCCGGGATGCTCGACAAGTTCATCGGCGACGCGATCATGGCCGTATTCGGCGTGCCGTTGCCCCATGAAGACGATCCGGACCGGGGCATGCGCGCTGCGATCAATATGCAAAAGGCGTTGCAAAACTGGAGCCCGACAGACCCGGACGGTAACGAATTCCCGATCCATATCGGCGTTGGCTTGAATACAGATACCGTTGTCGCTGGGAATATCGGCAGCAAGAAGCGTATGGACTACACCATCATCGGCGACGGTGTGAACCTGGCGGCGCGGCTTGAATCCGCCTGTAAGCAATATGGCGCGCAGATCCTGCTGTCTGAATTGACAGTCAATAAACTGAAGGGCGCCTATCGCTTGCGTCAGCTCGATTATGTCGTCGTGAAGGGCAAGACGGAGCCTGTGTCGATCTATGAATGTATGGATCATCACACCGAAGAAACTTGTCCGAACGTCATGGACGTTATGGGGTTGTTCTCCGATGGTCTGCAACGCTATCGCGCCCAGGATTTTGTGAAGGCGCGGGAGCGGTTTCAGGAAGTGCTGAAGGCCCGAGTCGATGATGTGCCAGCCGCCACGTATATCGAGCGTTGCGACGTATTGCTGAAAGAGCCGCCGCCCGCAGATTGGGATGGCGTTTGGGTGATGACGGAGAAATAGGCGAGCCCATGCTTCCTGCGCACCCGATCAACAGCGGCAACGCCATGAAGCTCGGGATCATGGCGTTCAATTGCAGCGGCGGATCAACAGTGACCACCGCGCCTGAGGCTTGGCCCATGACCTGGGCTGACAACGTAAAGCTGGCGCAGCTTGCGGATCAGGCAGGCTTTGAAGCGCTGCTGCCAGTCGGCCGCTGGAAGGGCTATGGCGGCCCGTCCAACTTCAATAACCGGACATTTGAAAGCTTTACCTGGGCTGCCGGCATTTCCGCTGTGACGGAACGGATCGCCGTATGCGCCACAATCCATGCACCGCTTGCGCATCCTGTGATGGCGGCGAAGCAGGCGGCGACGATTGATCATATTTCCGGCGGACGGTTCACGCTCAACATCGTTTGCGGCTGGTTCCGGGATGAGTTCGAGATGTTCGCAGCCGAATGGCGCGGGCATGAGCGCCGCTACGAATACGCCGCCGAATGGCTGGCGCTGGCAAGGCGGCTCTGGACAGAAACTGAGCCATTCAATTTCGATGGTGAATTCTTCACTGGCAAAGCGCTTTGGAGCGAACCGAAGCCCGTGCAGGGCGGCGGGCTGCAAATTATGAACGCTGGGTCATCGCCGACCGGCCAGCGCTTTTCGGCTGAGAATTGTGACATGAACTTCGTCATGCTGCGTCAGAAGGATGAAGCCAGCGACCGTGCGCAAATCTCCGGGTTGAAAACGATGGCCGCTGCTGCGGGCCGGTCCTCGCAATGCTGGATCCATGGTTATGCCGTCTGCCGGGGAACCCAGGCGGAGGCTGACGCGTATCTCCATAGATATGTCGAAGACTTTGGCGACAATGAAGCGGTCGGCAATATGCTGTCGATCTTCGGCATGGAGTCTGAAACGCTAGAGCCAGCCGTGATGGATGCGTTTCGCTTCCACTTTAAGGCAGGCCATGGCGGCTATCCGCTCGTCGGCACGGCGCAGAAGATTGTGGATGATATGGCGCGGTTGAGAGATATGGGCGTGGACGGCATCCTGCTGTCCTGGCTGGATTATTTGGGAGAAGCCCAACAATGGGTCGACGAAGTGCTGCCGCTTATGGAAGCCGCCGGATTGCGCTCGCCGCGCTGATCTTCAGCTTCGCCGCAGGGCCTGCGCTGGCGAAGGAGAAACCGGCGCGCTTGCTGTTCGGCGGCGTTAAATCGGGCAGCGCCGGGGAGGCTAGTCCTGTCGGCGGGTACGCTAAGGGTTGCATTGCGGGCGCCGTTCAGCTTCCGCCTGATGGTCCAGGATTCCAGGCTATGCGACCAAGCCGAAACCGTGCTTGGGGCCACCCGATCCTGAAGACCTTCCTGCAGGACCTAGCGCAAACGATGCAAAGCGAAGGGCATGCCGGCATGCTCGTTGGCGATATGTCTCAGCCGCGCGGCGGACCGATGAAATCCGGTCATCGCAGTCATCAAAGCGGGCTGGACGCGGATATCTGGTTCCGCCCGGCGCCGGATTATCAACTCTCCCGTGATGAACGGCAGAAGTGGAGCGCGTACTCCGTAGTCGCTAAGGGTTGGCCGCCGAAGGTGAATGATAAGTTCGATGATCGCGTCGCCCGGCTGATCCAATTGACGGCGTGGGATGACCGGACAGCCAGGGTTTTCGTTGCCGCGATTATCAAGAAGCAGCTTTGTGAGATGGCCCCGCCGGACAACCGCGCGTGGCTCCGAAAAGTACGGCCTTGGTACGGGCATAAGGACCATCTGCACGTCCGTTTGAAATGCCCCTATGGCGCCATTCGCTGTGTCGATCAGAAACCGCCGCCGCCGGGCGATGGTTGCGGCAAGGCGATGGCGTTCTGGTTCAAGCCGGCGCCAAAGCCGGTCAAGCCTGTGAAGCCGAAAAAGCGCGTCAAGAAAAAGCCACGGAAAGAGGTGATGCTCTCGCATCTGCCCGAAGCCTGCGCGACGATTTTGAAGGCCCCTGCAGGCTGATCTCGCGCTCGGCTTTGGAATGTGGTCTAACAGCCGCTTCTGTTTCGCCGACCTGATTTTTTGGAGCCGCCGACGATGCGCCTCAGCCGTTATTTCATGCCGACTTTGAAGGAAACGCCTGCCGAAGCGCAGATTGTTTCGCACCGCCTGATGCTACGCGCGGGCATGGTCCGCCAAGCCTCTGCCGGGATTTATTCCTGGCTGCCGCTGGGGTTCAAGGTGCTGAAAAAGATCGAGCAGATTGTGCGTGAGGAGCAGGATCGGGCGGGCGCGCATGAGCTTTTGATGCCGACGATCCAATCGGCTGATCTTTGGCGTGAGTCTGGCCGCTACGACGATTACGGCAAGGAAATGCTCCGGATCACGGACCGGCATGACCGGGACATGCTTTTCGGCCCAACCAATGAAGAGCTGATCACGGATATCTTCCGCTTCTACGTGAAGAGCTACAAAGACGTGCCGCAGCTCCTCTACCATATCCAGTGGAAGTTCCGGGATGAGGTGCGTCCGCGCTTCGGCGTTATGCGCGGCCGCGAATTCCTGATGAAGGACGCCTATTCCTTCGATATCGATTTCGCAGCCTCCAAGCATTCCTACAACAAGATGTTCTTGGCATATCTCCGCACCTTTGATCGCATGGGCTTGAAGGCGATCCCGATGCGCGCTGACACGGGCCCCATTGGCGGCGACCTCAGCCATGAGTTCATTATTTTGGCTGAGACCGGCGAGAGCGAAGTGTTCTGCGATAAGCGCTGGATGGATATGGATTTATCTGGCGACGATGTCGATTATGATGCGGACCTAGAGGCGCGGGTCACTGAGTTGACCAGCATCTATGCCGCGACCGATGAAATGCATGATCCATCGGCCTGTCCGCTGGATGATGCGGATATGATCACGGCGCGCGGCATTGAGGTCGGCCATATCTTCCATTTTGGCGCCAAATATTCGGAGCCGTTGAACGCAGTGCTGCAGACCGCTGATAGCGGCCAAACGCCCGTGCTCATGGGGTCATACGGTATCGGCGTGTCGCGCCTCGTTGGCGGCATCATTGAAGCCAGCCATGACGATGCAGGCATCATCTGGCCAGATCAGGTGACGCCGTTCGGCGCCGCTGTCATCAACCTCCGACAGGGCGACGACAAAACCGACGCCGCTTGTGAGGACGCATATGCCAAGCTGAAAGCGGCTGGCGTCGATCCGCTCTATGACGACAGGAACGAACGGGCAGGCGGTAAGTTCGCCGATATGGACCTGATTGGTCTGCCATGGCAGCTCATCATCGGTCCACGCGGCGTCGCTAATGGCGTGGTCGAGCTGAAGCGCCGGGCAACGGGCGAGCGGCAGGAACTCAGCCTCGACGCTGCACTACAGCAGATCATCGGCTAGCGAGAAGGGCGGGCCTCCCCATGTTTTCTCCCTTCGAACGGATGATCGCCGGGCGCTATCTTCGCGCCCGTGGTCAGGAGAGCTTTATTTCCGTCGTTGTCTGGTTCTCGCTGATCGGCATCGCCATAGGCGTGGCGACGCTGATCGTGGTGATGTCCGTGATGAATGGGTTCCGCGAGCAATTGCTGAACCGCATCCTAGGGCTAAACGGCCATATTCAGGTCGTTGGCATCGGCGAGCCGATTTATGACTACGGCGCTATGACCTTGAAGATTGCAGGCATAGAAGGCGTTGTCCGGGCCGCACCCGTGGTCGAAGGCCAAAGCATGGCGACCAAAGATGGGCGCGCCTTTGGCGCTGTCACACGCGGGATGGAGCTTGATGGGCTGAAAAGCCTGACCGCGCTCGCCAACGGCATTGTCGCCGGATCGCTGGATGATTTTGAGGGAAGGGGCGTCGCTGTTATTGGGCGGCGGTTGGCGGAGAAACTTAGGGTCGGCATCGGCGACAAGCTCACGCTGATCTCGCCTGCGCGCGGTTCAACGCCGTTTGGCGCAGCGCCCCTGCAAAAGGCGTTCCGAGTGATCGCGTTGTTTGACGTCGGCATGTACGAATATGATTCCAGCTTCGTCTACATCCCCAATCGGGATGCGCGCGCGCTCTTCAAAACGGGCGATGGCGTCAGCTTGATTGAGGTCATGGTGGATGATCCTGAAAACTTGGAAGCCCATAAGGACCGTATCCGTGAGGCCGCCCGGCACCAGGCGCGCGTGATCGACTGGCGCTATACCAACGGCGCGTTCGTGAACGCGCTCAACGTTGAGCGGAACGTGATGTTCTTGATCTTGACGCTGATCATCCTGGTGGCGGCTTTCAACATCGTCTCCAGCCTGATCATGCTGGTGAAGGATAAAACCCGGGACATCGCCGTCATGCGGGCCATGGGGGCGACGCGGGGTATGATCATGCGGGTGTTTGTGTTCACAGGCGCATCGATAGGCGTAATTGGAACGCTGGCCGGGTTTGGGTTGGGTATGGCGTTCGTGCTGAATATTGAACGCATCCGGCGCGGGTTGGAGAGCATGACGGGCACGGATTTATTCTCTGCTGAAATCTTCTTCCTCTCCAAGCTTCCGGCCAAGGTGGATAGTTTTGAGGTCGGCTTGGTCGTGGTTATGGCGCTTGGGCTGTCGTTCCTGGCCAGCCTCTATCCCGCTTGGCGCGCTGCGAAGGCTGAGCCTGCATCAGCTCTGAGGTACGAATGACCGCCGTTCTCGAACTTAAAGATGTCCAGAAGGCCTATCGCCAAGGCGGCAACCGCTTAGAGGTGCTGCGCGGCGCCAACCTGGCGATCCAGCCAGGCGAAGTGATCGCGCTTGTGGCGCCTAGCGGTGCGGGCAAAACGACGCTGCTGCAGATCGCTGGCCTGCTCGACAGGCCGGACGAGGGGGAAGTGCTGCTGGCGGGTGAAGCTGTCGGCAAGCTGGATGATGCTGGCCGCAGCCGTAAGCGCCGCGCGTCGCTCGGCTTCATTTTCCAATTCCATCACCTGTTGCCGGAATTCTCAGCCCTGGAAAACGTAATCGTGCCGCAGACAATAGCCGGTCTATCCAAGCGTGAGGCTAAATCTCGCGGGCAGGAATTGCTGGCGATGCTGGGCCTGGCAGAGCGTGAAAGCCATAAACCAGCAGCACTCTCGGGCGGCGAACAACAACGCGTCGCCATCGCCCGCGCGCTCGCCAATGCGCCGAAAGTGGTTCTGGCGGATGAACCCACGGGCAACTTGGATCATGCGACGGCGGTTGAAGTGACGGAGCGCTTGCTACAACTGTCCCACGGCGCCGGCGCCGGCGTCGGCATGCTGGTCGCAACCCATAATCCGGAACTCGCAGGCATGATGGATAGAATCGTGCGCATGGAAGACGGATTGTTGGTCGACGGCTGATACACCTGGAAAGTTCCGCAGCGCCAGAAAAATATAGCTTGGAACACTGAAGCAAATATCTGCGTTAGCCCCGTGTAATCCCTTAGACACAGAGGCTTCGATGAACGAAGATCAGATCAAAGGCAATTGGAAACAGCTCAAAGGCAAAGCCAAAGAGCAATGGGGCGAGCTGACCAACGATGAGCTTGACCAAATGGAAGGCGAGCGTGACCAGCTTGTCGGCAAAATTCAGGAACGCTACGGCAAATCAAAAGCTGAGGCTGAACGGGAAGTCGACGACTGGTCGAAATCCGCTTGATTGCCGCGAAGGAGAGCTGGTTCTGCTTTAAGCAGGCCGGCTCTCCAACGCTTTCAGGAAGCCGACAACGCCGACCGCCGCAGTCCAAATGGCCGCGATGGCAAGCGGAATATAGCCGATTAAAATTATCGTCAGCGGCACGCCGATCACGGTTAGAATGAGCCAAATCCAAAACATGCGGATTACGGCGCTATAGTGGCTGTGCCAGATCTCCGGCGCATCGCTGCGTTTTGCATAGGCGATCGCTGCGGCGACAATGCCGAAGACGAATGTGAAAATTCCGGCGAGCAGAAAACCCCAAGCCAGCAGAACGACCATGCGTTCATCATCATCTACAGCCTTGGCCTGAGGCGGTTGTGCGCCCCAGGACTGGTTGGCAGAGCTGTTATCGTCAAGCTTCGGGTTGGTCATTCGATCCTGCCTACTTGTTCCAAATCTCTTCCCACCAGGGCTTCGGCTTACCCACATCTGCCAATCGCGGCTGTTTTTGTCGAATGCCGTCAATGTTCCAGCCTGTCAGATTGGCGAGCGATTGCGCCTCTTTCTCCCAGCGGTCCACCAGCTGGCGGCGGTAGTTCGTCGCCGCTTCGCATTGGTCCTTGCCCATCCAGGCATGGCGCAAAACATAGCGGCCTTGGAAGTTAGATGTGTTGGTTGTTTCCCGGAACATCAAGTCATCGGGGTGCGTTTCGCCTGAATAACGAAGATGCAGGCGGGTTACATATACGTCCACCGGGCCTAAAGGCGGGCGTGGCATGACGCGACGCGGTTGACCAGGGATTGGGCGCGGCTGCGGGCGTATGCCGCCGCCGTCAGGCTGTACCCACCATGCGCCCAGCTTGCGGAGTTCAGCGCGGCTTAAGGGATCAGCGGCGCAGGGATCGCACCAGCTCATGTTCCAGGCGTATTCCAGGAAGGCGACGCCGGGCTCGTTGGCGGCTTGGCGCTTGAACATGGCGCGATAGAAATCATCGAATTCAGATTTCACATGCACCGGAATATCCATGCCGGTCGGCATTTCGACCGTGCGATAGTTGGCGGTCTCAACCCGGCCATTCCGGGTCAGCGTGAATACAAACAACTCTTGCTCGCCATTGGCGTTCAGCATACCGAGGCGGATTGGCAGCATGAAGTGTTTGCTTTCAAACGCGATCTGCAACGGGCGGAGATATGTCGCGTTTCGTTTGGCCTGCGCCTCCAGATTCACCTTGGCGACGAAGAACTTCATGCCCTGTTTTAAGTAGCCGCTGAGCGTGCTTTCAGCGCCTTTGGGCAGCTTGTAGCCATTCTCAGTCAGAAAGGTCGTCAGCCCGTCTGATTGTTCGGCGGATAGGATCTGAATGTCGTATTCGCCTACGCTGTATTCGGCTTCGATGGTGACGCCGAGGGCGGATGCGCGGGAGGCGGAATCTGCTACCGGTGCGGATTGCGCCATTTCAAGTCTGGCGCCGCGCTTCGCCATCATCCGAAGTTGGCACGGATTGCCGTCAAAATACTCAACCAACCTTGGCGCAGTGTAGGCGTCCAGATGGTCGATCAGCGCCGGTTCTGCGACATTGACCTGGGTCTCTTTTAGCACAACCGGTGTCGGGATAACGATGGCGAATTCTTGCGGATCGCCCTTGTAGTCATTCGCCATCGTGATGACCGTACGATCTTCTGAGCGCGCGATGGCGACCTTGGACGCCTCGTTGAACAGGCTTGATCCGGCCTTCGCCACATAGAAGCCGCAAAACGCCGCCGCGTTGCCACTCCATCCCATCGCTAGCAGCGTTGCCGCCGCTATCATCGTTTTCCGCATGGTCTGATCCTCACCCCGTCTGCTGTGTGTTCCGCCTAGTCTACGGCAGAATACGGCAGGGGTGGGCGCCGATCATGACGGAATTGCGGCGGCGATCTCTTCATTGATTTCCATCGCGGCGGCGCGCGGGTCCGCCGCTTGCAGAATTGGCCGGCCGATCACCAATAGATCGGCGCCATCCCGGATCGCTTTGGCCGGCGTCGCAACACGCTTTTGATCCTGCACATCGCCGCCTGCAGGCCGGATACCGGGGGTAACGAGGAAGGCGGCAGGGCCAAGCAAGTCGCGCAGCATTCCGGCTTCCTGAGCTGAGGAGACGACGCCGTCGGCTCCCGCCGACATCGCCGCTTGGGCTCGGGCGCGAACCAATGCTGGAACGCCGTCGCGCCATCCTTCAGCTTCCAAGTCTGATTCGTCGAGCGAGGTCAGCACCGTAACGCCGACGACTTTCATCGATGTGCCGGCTTTTACGGACGCCGCTGCACGCACTACTGGCGCCACAGCATGCACAGTCACCAAATCCGCGCCTGCTTTCAGCGCGCCGGATACCGCGTTGGCGACAGTTTGGTCTATGTCATGGAATTTGTAGTCGAGGAAAACCTTCTTACCCGCCGCCTTCAAATCTCGAACCAGCGCCTCTCCGCCTTGCAGCGCAACTGCAGACCCCACTTTGTGCCAAGTCACGGCATCGCCAACAGTCTCCGCCATCCGGCGAGCGCTATCAGCGTCTGGGGTGTCGAGAGCAAGGCAGAGATGATCACGAGGGTCAGCCATAACGGCGCTCCTTTAATGGGCGTTTGCGGTGCGAATCTGATTTCGGCTGAATGGGATTGATAACGGAGACTGGACGCCCGGGCTAGACCTTGGGGGCATTTGAGCATCGCTGACATGAGTAATTTTTTGCAATAATCGCGTTCTTGTTGTATGTATTATGGCAATACGTTGCGAGGATTTTGGTGCGCTATCTTTGGAGCAATGAGAAAGATGCGTTGCTGCGGGCGGAACGCGGGTTCGGGTTTACCGATGTTGTTACAGCCATCGAATCTGGCGGTGTTTTGTTCGATGGTTCGTACCCGCGCCCTGGTTATGAGCATCAAAGGCAGATGATTGTGCGTTTCGTGGATATGGCGCTAGTGGTGCCGTATGTTTTCGACGGCTCAGACCGTTTCTTAAAGACAGCGTTTCCAAGCCGGGTCGCTCGGCGGAAGTATTTGGGAGAATAAGAATGGCCGTTAGAAAGATTGTCGAAGACCCGCCTTTCCTTGATGATGAAGAGCGGGAAATGATCCAGGCAGCTGAAGCTGCAATGGAAGCCGGGACTTTGAAATCTGAACTGACTCCGGCCCGGAAAGCGGAGCTTGTCGAAGCGGCGCGGCAGACGCTCAATCCGCCAAAGAAGCAAATCTCGGCCCGCCTATTTGAGCGGGACATTATCAAGCTTAAGGCGCGCGCTGCAGAGCTTGGCATTCCGTATCAAACTTTGCTGACCTCCATCGTCCATCAATATGTCGAGGGCAGGCTGGTGGAGAAGAAAGTTTAGCTGCAGCCCCGTTTTCTTTCTGCTCGCGCGTGCTTATGGTGCGCCAAACCAATTCCAAGATTAAGGCGAGACCCATGCCAGCTTATCGTTCACGCACATCCACCCATGGCCGCAACATGGCGGGGGCGCGCGCACTTTGGCGCGCAACCGGCATGACGGAAGGGCAGTTCGGCAAGCCGATCATCGCCATCGCCAACTCCTTCACGCAATTTGTGCCAGGGCATGTCCACTTGAAGGACATGGGCCAGCTGGTCGCCAAGGAAATTGAAGAGGCGGGCGGCGTTGCCAAGGAATTCAACACGATTGCGGTCGATGACGGCATCGCCATGGGCCATGACGGGATGCTGTATTCGCTGCCGTCCCGCGAGGTGATCGCGGACGCCATCGAATATATGTGCAACGCCCATTGTGCGGACGCGGTCGTTTGCATCTCCAACTGCGATAAAATCACGCCGGGTATGTTGATGGCTGCGATGCGCCTGAACATCCCTGCCATTTTCGTCTCCGGCGGTCCTATGGAGGCTGGCAAAGTCATCCTGAACGGTGAGGAGCGGAAGGTCGATCTGATCGACGCCATGATGAATGCTGTGAATCCGAATGTATCGGAAGAAGACAGCGAGAAAACCGAACGCTCGGCCTGCCCAACTTGCGGGTCTTGCTCCGGCATGTTCACCGCCAATTCCATGAACTGCCTGGCGGAAGCGCTTGGTTTGGCGCTGCCGGGCAATGGCTCGATGTTGGCGACCCATGCGTATCGCGAAGACCTGTTCAAACGGGCTGGCCGTCGCATCGTCAACCTCGCCAAGCGCTATTATGAGCATGATGATGAAACCGCCACGCCGCGCGGCATCGCCAATTTCGAAAGCTTTGAGAACGCGATGATCGTGGATATCGCTATGGGCGGCTCCACCAACACCATCCTTCATCTGCTCGCCATGGCGCGGGAAGGCGAGGTGCCGTTCACGATGAAAGATATCGACCGGTTGAGTCGGGGCGTCCCACACCTCTCGAAGCTTGCGCCGTCCACCAGCGTTTATCACATGGAGGATGTGCACCGGGCAGGCGGCATCATGCGCATCATGGGCGAGCTTGATCGGCTGGGCTTGATCCATCGGGACCGCCCGACAGTCCACTCTGAGACCATCGGCGATGCATTGGATAAATGGGACATCATGCGGAACCCGTCTGAGGATGTTGAGACATTCTACAAGGCGGCCCCTGGCGGTGTGCGAACAGTGCATGCCTTCTCCTCCAGCAATCTCTGGAAGGAATTGGATAAGGACCAGGAAGACGGCTGCGTCCGCTCCGGCGAACATGCCTATTCGCAAGATGGCGGCTTGGCAGTGCTCTACGGCAACATCGCTGAGGACGGCTGTATCGTGAAAACGGCGGGCGTGCCTGCTGAATGCTTGGTATTCTCCGGGAAAGCAGTTGTTTTCGAAAGCCAGGACAGCGCCGTTAAGGGCATCCTTGGCAAGAAGGTGGAAGCAGGCGATGTTGTTGTCGTGCGCTATGAAGGCCCACGGGGCGGCCCTGGAATGCAGGAAATGCTGTATCCGACCAGCTACATCAAAGCCGTGGGCCTAGGTGCGGCCTGCGCGCTTATCACGGACGGGCGTTTCTCTGGCGGGTCGTCAGGGCTTTCGATTGGCCATATTTCGCCTGAAGCCGCGCTTGGCGGCGAAATTGGCCTTGTGGAAGACGGCGACATCATTGAAATGAACATCGCCGAACGCTCAATCCACTGGAAAGTCACGGACGAAGAACGAGCCAAACGCCGCGCCGCCATGGAAGCCAAAGGCGACGCCGCCTGGAAGCCCACCGAAGTCCGTGAGCGCAAAGTAACCGCAGCCCTAAAACTCTACGCCGCCTTCGCCCGCTCAGCCTCAGAAGGCGCCGCGCGCGATATCGATGCGCTGATGAAGAGCTAGGCGACGCAAAATTCATTCACAAAGCTTGCTGGAACGGCGCCGAGTAGAGACCTATTGACTGAGTTCGTTAGGGTAAGTCAGTTCCGCGAGCTTTAGATCCGCTATCGCCAAAATGCTCAGCAATCATTCGATCGGCTATCACTCGGGCACATTCGACATGGCGTGGCCGCTCTTTCAGGAGTTTGCCAAGCACATGGATATCGTAGACGCCATCGTTAGTTTTCGTGTGAGTCTCAGTCCTTCGAACTAATGCGGCTACTTCGCCGTTACGAAGGCGATAGCGCGGGTCACCCTGAATGCCCGGGGTCCATCCGTCCGGATCTGGAGGATTGCGTCGCACCCGTTCGGTCGCGATTGCAGCTAGTAATTCTCGTGCATTTGTGTCCTGAGGGTCTTGTTTAAGGCGCGCATAAGCATTTCGTTCAAATTTTTTATCGATGTCCTGTCGGCGCCTGATAGTCTCCCTAGGAGATTCTGTATATCCAACTTTAGGTCTGCCTCAATTAGCTTGGAGCCGCAGCCAGCGCCTTCTGGAATGCAGGGCGGGCGTTGATGCGGTCAATGTATGCTGCGACGTTCGGTTTGTCTGATACGTCCGCGCCGAGGCGGCGGGCGACTGTGCAGGCGTGGCCGGTCATGATGTCGGCGCCGGAGAAGTCGCCGGCGAGGTACTCGCGGCCTGCCATATGGGCGTCTACGGCGGAAAGCATGTTGCCGAGCAGCTTGGTCGCGCGTTTTACGTTCACTTCGTTGCGGCGCTCTGGCGGCAGGAAGAATGTTTCGACCATGATGGTGTTGACAGGCGGCATCAGCATGCCCTCAGCGTAATGCAGCCATGTCAGGTAGTTGGCGAATTCGGCATCGTCTGCAGCCGGGCGCATTTTGCCGCCGCCATGGCGCGCCAGCACGTATTCGACGATGGCGCCGGATTCAAAGATCGTTACGTCGCCGTCCTGCACGGCAGGCACCCGGCCCATGGGATGGACTTTGCGGTAGCCTGGCTCGTTCCGGCCCAGGTCCTTCAGATTGTAGAACTTGATATCGTAATCGAGGCCAAGCTCCTCCATCAGCCAGATGGCGCGGACGGAACGGCTATTGGGGGCGTGGTGGACTGTAAGCATGGGATGGGTCTCGATCAGTCTGTGGAAATAGCGGGCAGGTTGAATTTTTGGGCGAGGGCGGTGAGGGCGTCCCAAGTTTTGTCTTCGATCTCGACGCCGTATGCGAGGCGCGCTTGCTCGCGCTTATGCTCGACCTCGCCAGGGTAGAAGATTTCATCGACGCCATCAGCGGTTGGCGTGGATTTCAGGTATTCAGCGAAGTCTTTGACATCTTGCTTGAATGTGGCGAGCGGGCGGAACGCGTCCACCTTGAAGCAGGCGATGAAGCAACCGTCATTATGGCGCCCGGTCGGTTCAACGCCGAAGCCGAGGCCGGTTAACACGGCGGACAGAACCTCCACCATGGAAGACAAAGCATAGCCTTTAAAGCCGACATCACCGCCCAGCGGCAGCAACGCGCCGCCATTGCCGAGCACGCCCGGATCATTGGTCGGCTGGCCATCTGCGCCGATAAGCCATCCGTTTGGCACGGTTTCGCCGCGCGCTTGGGCGAGCTTAATCTTGCCGGCAGCGGCGGCTGCTGTTGAAAGATCAAAGAAGAACGGCCCATCGAGGTCAGACGGCACGGCGATGGACATGGGGTTGGTGCCCAGCCGTGCTTCCCGCCCGCCGAAGGGCGCTACCTGCTTCGGCGCGCGGCCAGAATCGGCGGTCATGATGCCGATCATACCAGCCTCCGCCGCCATCAGCGGATAAGCTGCGACCCGACCCACATGGCCTTGCTTGTAGATTGTGCAGGCGGCGACGTTTTGGGTTTTGGCCTTTTCAATCGTCATCGCCATGGCGCGTTCAGTCTGGACGTAGCCGAAACCCCAATTGCCATCCACGACAGTGGTGGTCGCCGATTCTTGGACGATATCGAACGCCGCGCCGGGCACGATATGGCCTTTTTCAACACGGTCGATATATGTCGGGATTTGGATAATGCCGTGGCTGTCATGCCCAGCCAGATTAGCGCCGACGCAATGGCGCGCGACGGTTTCCGCCTCGTCCCTCGGGGCGCCAGCGCCCTCCAATAGATCGGCGGCGATGGCGCGGAGGCGCGCGGCGGAAACTGTCGGCATTCTTATTTGACCTTAGCTGGCGCCTTCGGCTTACGGGCGCGTTTCGGCGGCGGTTTCTTGTCCGGCTTATCGTCAATACCGGGGAACTTGAAGCCTAGCGCCTTGCCGCCCTTCTGGGCAACCACCTCAACCGCGCCGCCGTTCGCGAGCTTACCGAAGAGCAATTCTTCCGCCAGCGGCTTCTTAATGTGCTCCTGAATAACGCGGGCTAGCGGTCGCGCGCCATATTCCGGGCTGTAGCCTTTTTTGCCAAGCCATTTGCGCGCGGCGGCGTTCAGTTCAATCGAAACCGCGCGCTCAGCCAACTGGCCTTCAAGCTCAGCAACGAATTTATCAACGACCTTGTCGATTACTTCCGCTGGCAACGTTTTGAAGGAAATGATGGCGTCCAACCGATTGCGGAATTCAGGCGTGAACATCCGATTGATCGCTTCGGTATCATCGCCTTCGCGAATTCCGCTGCCAAAGCCCATCGCCGGTTTAGCGAGGTCCGCCGCGCCCGCATTTGTCGTCATGATCAGTACGACATTGCGGAAATCGATCTGCTTGCCGTTGTGGTCCGTCAGCTTGCCGTGATCCATAATCTGCAGCAGCACGTTGTAGACGTCCGGATGCGCTTTCTCGATTTCATCGAGCAGCAGCACGATATGCGGGTTCTTATCGACCGCGTCGGTGAGCATACCGCCTTGATCAAAGCCAACATAACCTGGCGGCGCGCCGATCAAGCGGGAGACCGAATGCCGCTCCATATATTCCGACATATCAAATCGCACGAGTTCAACGCCCATAACGCTTGCAAGCTGTTTTGCAGCTTCCGTTTTACCAACGCCGGTGGGGCCAGCGAAGAGGTAGGAGCCGATGGGCTTTTCAGGCTGGCGCAGGCCCGCACGGGAGAGCTTTACGGCACTCGCGAGCGCATCCAACGCCTGGTCCTGGCCGAAAACGACGCTTTTTAGCTGTTCTTCCAGATTGCCCAGAACGGTTCTGTCATCCTTGCTGACGGACTTGGCCGGGATACGGGCGATCTTGGCCACGATATCCTCAACGTCTTTGACTGTGATGGTTTTCTTACGCTTGGATTCGGGCAGCAGCATTTGCGCCGCGCCGACCTCATCGATCACATCAATGGCTTTATCGGGCAGCTTGCGGTCATTGATATAACGAGCCGAAAGCTCGACTGCTGTCTTAATCGCATCGCGCGTGTAGCGAATCTTGTGGTGCTCTTCATAAACCGGTTTCAGGCCCATCATGATCTTGATGGCGTCGGGCACAGAAGGCTCGTTCACATCGATTTTCTGGAAGCGGCGGACAAGCGCGCGGTCCTTCTCGAAGTATGAGCGATATTCCTTATACGTCGTTGAGCCGATGCAACGGAGCGTGCCGGAGGCCAGCGCCGGTTTAAGCAGATTGGACGCATCCATGGACCCGCCAGACGTTGCGCCAGCGCCGATGACGGTGTGGATTTCGTCAATGAACAGGATCGCGCCAGGGCGGTCCTCAAGCTCTTTCAAAACGGCTTTGATGCGCTCCTCGAAATCGCCGCGATAGCGCGTACCCGCCAGCAATGCGCCCATATCGAGCGAATAGATGGTGCAGCCAATAAGAACTTCTGGCGTCGTGCCTTCGTTGATCCGGCGCGCCAAGCCTTCGGCGATCGCGGTTTTGCCGACGCCGGGGTCGCCGACCAGCAGCGGATTGTTCTTGGTGCGGCGGCAGAGGATTTGGATGACGCGATCAAGCTCTGGCCCACGGCCAATCAGCGGATCGATTTTACCGTCGGAGGCTTTTTCGTTTAGGTCAACGCAATAGGCTTCGAGCGCCTCTGCTTCCACTTTTTCTTCCTCAGTATCGTCACCGCCGCCATTGGATTCGGAATTGCGGCGGGAGCCCTCGCCAGATGGGCGGCGGCGTTCGCTGCGCCCCGGCGCTTTGGCGACGCCATGGGAGATATATTGCACAGCGTCGAGCCGGGTCATTTCTTGCAGGTGCAGGAAGTACACCGCATGGCTTTCGCGTTCGGAGAAAATGGCGACCAGCACATTGGCGCCTGTCACTTCTTCCCGGCCGGAGGATTGTACGTGGATCGCCGCCCGCTGCAGCACCCGTTGGAAGCCCGCTGTTGGTTTGGGGTCCGGCGCATCGACGTTATCGTAGTCGATGGTTTCAAACTCGCTCTCGACATATTCAGAGACATCGGCGCGGAGCTTTTTTACGTCTACGGCGCAGGCGCGGAGAACGGCGACGGCGTCGCTGTCATCGCCAAGCGCCAGCAAGAGATGCTCCAGCGTTGCGTATTCGTGATTCTGTTCGCGCGCGTATCCGATGGCGCGATGTAGGGTTTCTTCCAATGTGCGCGATAGCATAGGCACAGGCGCTCCTGGGTTCCGTTAATCTTTTTCCAGCGTCAACTGTAAAGGGTGTTCGTTTCGGCGGGCGAATTCAACCACTTCCGTCACTTTGGTCTCAGCGACTTCATAGGTGTAGACGCCGCAAATGCCGATGCCGCGCCGATGGACATTCAGCATCACCTGGGTCGCTTCCTCGCGGGTTTTGCGGAAGAAGTTCTCAAGCACATGCACCACGAATTCCATGGGCGTGTAGTCGTCATTCAACATCAGCACTTTGTACATCGCCGGCTTTTTCGTCGCCGGCCTGGTGCGGACGACAACGCCGGTTTCAGGACCGTCGCCGCCAGAATTATCGTTCTCGTCGCTCATAGGCTCCACACGATCAGTTTGGTCATTCGCCGCTAGTATACGCCATTCCTGGAAGAATATGGCGGGCTTGCGGCAAAGGGAAAGGGGCGCCGTTCTCCGGCGCGGCGGAAAGTACAGAAATCTCACAGTTCAAAGGCGCATCGTACCGGCTCTAGCGCGCCGATGGGTAAATATTCCTATTGCGACGAAAGCATTGATACGCCTAGGGCGCAGCCGCAATTTCGTTGGCGGAACACACTCTAACGTAAGGAAATTGCTTATGTCTGATAAATGGAAACATGGCGGCGTTCAGGTTATCCCGAGCGATCAGCTTGATACGAATACGCCACAAACGCCTGGGATGAACCGGGCCGCAGCCATCAACTTCGCCCGGGCGGGCGCCAAGCAGCTCTGGGCCGGAACTGTGCATATCCATGCCGACGCCAAAACGGGCGTCCATCACCATGGTGCGCTAGAGAGCGTTATCTATGTGCTCAAAGGCAAGGCACGGATGCGCTGGGGCGAGAAGCTGGAATATGTGGCGGAAGCCGGGCCAGGCGATTTTATCTTCGTGCCGCCCTATGTGCCGCATCAGGAAATCAATGCGTCATCTGACGAAACCTTGGAATGCGTGCTGGTTCGCAGCGATCAAGAATCGGTCGTTGTGAACTTGGATGTTGAGCCGGTAGAGAAGCCGGAAAGCGTGAAATGGATTGATCCGATCCACACGAGCTAAGCGTGATCGTAGATCAGGCCCCGACCCGCTTCAACGCATCCTCCTGCAACATGCGCCGATCAACTTTGTTCGTGCTGGCCAACGGTAGAGCGTCCAAGAAGAAAATGCGGCGGGGATGCGCATAAGCGGGGCCATTGGCGAGGGTGAACTGTCGGAGTTCATCCTCGCTGACATTTGCGCCATCCGCCAACACGACAAAAGCCACCGGCGCATCGCCTTTCACGTCATGGGGCACCGGCAATACGGCGCTTTGTAATACGGCGCCATGTTGCTCCAGCACGGCCTCAA
Organism: Alphaproteobacteria bacterium; assembly: GCA_038102935.1. Lineage (GTDB taxonomy): Bacteria > Pseudomonadota > Alphaproteobacteria > Bin95 > Bin95 > VMCJ01. Next base: position 18,727 of record JAYNYG010000046.1, read on the forward strand.
CCTCAGCCGGATAAATGTTTTCGCCGCCGCAATTGAACATGTCGTCAACGCGGCTGACGAACCAATAGAAACCCTCTGCGTCACGCCGCAGGACATCACCGGTGCGGAACCATCCGCCGCTAAGAAGCTTCGCCGCAGTGGCTTCTGGCAGATTGTGGTAGGCCAGCAAGACGCCTGGATTCCTAACCCAAAGCTCACCGGTCATCTCGCCGCCAGGGTCACTGGGCTCGTCTGGGTCCATAACCAGCTTCACTTCACCGCCGCTGAGCGGATAGCCGCATGAGCCAAGCGGGCGCGGGATGCCGTCAGGGTGCTCGCCGAACATGCGTGGCCCTGCTTCCGTGACGCCATATTGGATCATGATGTGCGGATCGCCGAACACGGTCTTCACCTGTGCGAGGAGGAGTTCAGAGGCGGGCGCTGAACCCATCGATACTTCCGTTACGGAGGATAGATCTGTCGCCGCGAGCGTTTCCTGTTCCAACATCAGCATGGCGACCATGGCGGGCACGCCAGAAACAGTTGTTGGGCGATAGTCTTCAATGGCCTTCAAATATGTCTTTGCATCAAACCGAGGCATCAAGACGATGCGGGCACCTGTATAGAACGCGCTTTTCGTCACCATTAACGCGTTCTTGTGATAAAGGGGCGCCGCCACCAGATAAGCGCCATCCGGCTGCATCCAATCCGCAGTTGATGGCCCCCACATCTGCCCCGTATGGCTCAGCAACACGCCTTTTGGCTTGCCGGTTGAGCCGGACGTATAAGGCTGCAGCGCAGGCATGTCTGGGGTTGTTTCAATCGCCTCAAACGGTCCTGCATCCAGGAATTCCTGGAAGTCAGCGTCGAATGAGATCTTGGGCAATTCGGCGGGCGCCAGATGCGCGAAAGCATCCTCAATAAACGCCAGCTTGCATCCAGCGTCATTGAGAACATAGCTCACCATTTCGGTTGAGAGCTTTATATTAATCGGCGCCGGGATCACGCCAGCGCGCATCGCGCCGAAGAAAACGGCGAGATATTCCACGCGATTGAGCGCCAAGATCGCGATCCGGTCGCCAGGGCCTAAACCACGTGAGCTCAGGCCGCGCGCGACGGCGTTAGCCATCGTATCCAATGCGTCATAGCTGATCGTCGCCGGCGCTGCAGCGTCTCTCAGATCAATGATTGCAGGCCGCCCAGCCCCAACATGACGTTGAAAAATGCACCCCAAATTTGATTTAGTCATGATATCCCAGTGTAGGTAATAATACTTGGGCTAAGAATCTGCCCGTATATTAAATAATAGAGCAGTACTACTTTAGATCAATGAGGGCGCATTCGCCGGTAAATGTATCTGCAACCCGTCCATTTCTGCGGTTATGACGATCTGGCAGCCGAGCCGGGATGTTTCTGTGGCGCCCGGCGCCAAGTCCAGAATCGAATCTTCCTCCTCGCTTGGGGCGGGAAGGGCGTCAAAGGCCGCATCGTCAAGGATTACGTGGCAAGTGGAGCACGCCATGGCGCCCTCACAGTCGCCTTCGATTCCGGCATTGATGCGCCAGGCCAGCGCCAGGATCGATTCGCCGACATGGGCGTCAGCATCGGTTTTGCGCCCATCGGCGTAGACGAATGTAACCCGTGGCATTCGTGCTACTCAGCCGCTGCGTTGATTTGAGCGACAGCTTTGGCCGCCTGCGCTAACACTGATGCGGCGGTCACGGCCTCATGCTCTGTCGTTTGGCGGCCGAACGCGATGCGGATGGACCTTGAAGCGATTTCTGGCACAAGGCCGAGCGCTTTAAGAACATATGATGGTTCTACCGATGCGGAAGAGCAGGCGGACCCAGTAGAGAACGCAACGCCGGGCGCTGCATTGATCAACGCCAACGCTCCAGCGCCGTCAAAAGCGATGCTTAGATTGCCGGGCACGCGGTGCTCCATGGTTCCATTGATCGTGTAGCTGGTCCCTGCGGCATCCAGCGTTTCAAGAAATCGGCTTCGTAGTCCCGCAATCCGCGTCGCTTCCTCCGCCATCTCCGCTTTCGCCAATGCAGCGGCTTTGCCGAATCCGACGCAAAGCGGTGCTGGAAGCGTGCCGGAACGGAAGCCGCGCTCCTGCCCGCCGCCATGGATCAGCGGCAGCACGCGCACACGGGGACGACGGCGGATGTAAAGCGCGCCTATGCCTTTAGGGCCGTACATTTTATGAGCGGAGATGCTGAGCAGATCGATGTCGCTCGCGCTGACGTCTAGCGGGATTTTGCCTGTCGCCTGCGCGGCATCCACATGCAACAATGTGCATGCCGCCCTGGTCAAACGCGCGGCCTCGGCAATGGGCTGGATTGTGCCGATTTCGTTGTTGACGGCCATCAGCGATACAAGTGTTGTTGGGGTTCTTAGCTTCTCTTCCAAAAGCGCCAGATCGATCAAACCATCCGGCTGGACGGGCAACACGTCCACCTCGAAGCCCTCATCCGCCAAGGCGGCGGCGGACGCCAAAACGCATTTATGCTCTGTCGCAAACGTCAATACGCGAGCGACGCCGTCGCCCATGCGTTGGCGGAACCGGCCAGCGCCGATAATCGCTAAGTTATTCGCCTCGGTGGCGCCAGACGTAAAAATGATCTCGCGTCTGTCAGCCCCAATCAGCGCTGCGACCTCGCTGCGCGCAGCTTCAACAGCAGCTTCTGCGTCCTGGCCGAAAACATGCTGCGTTGAGTGCGGGTTGCCGAAGCTGGACGTGAGATAGCGCAGCATGGCGTCCAACACGCGCGCATCCATGGGCGTCGTGGCTTGATAGTCGAGATATATCGTGTCTGTCGTTGCGGTCATGGCGCGTCAGGTCCCGGCGGCGTTCCGCCTAGTATATAGCGCGGTCCAGGCTGCAACGAAGGCCCCTATGTCAGCTTCTGTCGTGGATGGGCCGAGGCTTACACGGATCGTGCAGCTGGATACCTCGTCCGGCAGCCCCATCGCCGCCAGCACATGGCTCGCGCCGACTTTGCCGGAAGAACAGGCGGCGCCTGCTGAAACGGCAATCCCTGCGAGGTCCATCGCCATAACCTGCGTCGCCGCATCAACACCCGGCATGGCGAATGAGGATGTGGTGGCGAGCCTGGGCGCGTCTATGCCATTCAAGACCGCATTGGGAGCGGCATCCCGTATCGCGGCTTCCATCTGGTCTCTCAGGCGCGTGATATCGGGCTGGGCTTTCAGGCCGAACTCCAGAACAGACACAGCGCCGCCAAATCCGGCAATGCCAAGCACATTCTCTGATCCGCCGCGCAATCCGCGCTCCTGTCCGCCGCCAGTCAGGATCGCTTTGGGGATAACGCCTTTGCGGAAGACGGCAGCGCCTGCGCCCAACGGCCCGCCGATTTTTGCGGATGAAAACGCCAGCATGTCGGCATCCAGCGCTTTGAGCGATACGGGAATTTTGCCAAATGCCTGCGCCGCATCGACGGCCAACAGACCGCCTTTGGCATGAACGCGAGCGCCGATTTCTGAAATCGGCTGAATGGCGCCGGTCTCATTGTTCGCGAGCATGACAGCGACGATTGCGTCCGAAGCATCTTCGCCAAGCGCCTGCTCAAGCGCGTCGAGATCAAGCAGGCCATCTGCTTGCACGGGCAAAGTCTCAGGGTCCGGCGCTGCCTCCAGAATGGCGGCATGTTCGGTAGCCGAGACGAGAATGCGCGGTCGCCTGGGCACATTCAGCATAAGCTGGCAGGCCTCAGATCCAGAGGCTGTGAAGGCGATGTCTTCGGTGCGGGCGCTGGTGCAATTCGCAAGCTTTTCCCGTGCGTCCTCAATAATGCGGCGGACGGCGCGGCCATGCCCATGGATCGAGGACGGATTGCCGGTTAGCGCCATTGCTTCGGTCATGGCTGTGGCTGCCTCGGGGGCTAAAGGCGCCGCCGCATTGTGATCAAGATAAATTCGCATGACGCCATATGTATCCGGGCTAGCACCGGCGGGGATGGTATTAACCTGCGACGGATTGACCCAAATTATTGAAATTCACCGCGTTTTGTGGTCTTTAGCGCTTCCTCCAGCGCGCAGAGCTTGGGCTGCGTCGCGTCAGATCAAAGCAGGCAATCATGGCAGAAGTCATCATCCCGGGGCCGGAAGGTCGGCTCGAAGGGCGTTATCATCATGTGGAGGGAAGCGATTCCCCTCTTGCAATCATTCTGCACCCGCATCCGCAATACGGCGGCAACATGCATAACAAGGTCGTGCAGGGGCTCGCGCAAATCTACATCAAGCGCGGATTTTCGACGCTGCGCTTCAATTTCCGCGGCGTCGGCCGCAGCCAGGGCAGCTATTCCCGTGGCGAAGGCGAACTGACAGATGCGGCGGCGGCGCTCGATTGGCTACAGACGCTGAAGCCTGACGCCAAAACCGTATGGGTCGCTGGATTTTCCTTCGGCGCCTGGATCGGCATGCAGCTATTGATGCGCCGGCCAGAGATTGGAGGTTTCATCTCCGTATCGCCACCTGCGAACATGTACGATTTCTCATTCCTGGCGCCTTGCCCATCCTCTGGGCTTATTATCCATGGCGATGCGGATGAGATCGTGCCGCAGGAAGCCGTGCTGCGGCTGGTCGATAAGCTGTCCCTGCAAAAGGGCATCGTCATCGACTATGAAAACATTGAGGGCGCCGGGCACGTTTTCATGAAAGACCTAGACATGATGCTGAATCGCGTCGCCGTCTATGTCGATAAGCGCCTCGATGATGAAGCCAAGCTCCTCGCCCCGCCCGAAGAAGCGTCTGAAGAAGAAGGCGATGATGGCGACGAGGATGCGTCCTCCAGCGGTAAGTAATCACGCCGGATATGCGATGCGGCCGCCTGTCATTGGAGCAGGCGCGCCCGTCGTTCCGGGAAAGCTGATCGGCCGGCCGGCCTCGGTCCTGACTGCAAGGTAAGCGAAGGCTTCGGCTTCCAGATTGTCGCCATCTCTGCCTATCGCTTCAATCGGCTCAACTGGGGCGCCGAGCAGCGCCTGCAACCGCTCCATCAAATACGTGTTTCGTCGCCCACCACCGGTGACGAGCCAGCATTTCGGCGGCTCTGGCGCAAGTTTCTCGCTTTGAGCGATTGCGGCTGCGGTGATTTCCGCCAACGTCGCGGCTCCATTATGCGCCGCAAGCCCAGCCGCCATATCCATCGTGAAGTCCAGTCGATCTAGTGACTTGGGTGATGGGGCAGCGAAAAAATCATGGGAAAGCGCCGCTCCGACGCGCTCGGCGTCGGCGGTTCCAGTGCGGGCGAAAGCCCCGTCTTCATCGAATACATGGTTGGTCTTGGCCTGCATCCAGTCATCCAACGGCCCGTTGCCGGGGCCGGTATCAAAGGCGATCAGCGCGCCAGCCTCGCCAATCCAAGTGACGTTCGCCACACCGCCGATATTCAGGATCGCGATGGGACGCTCTGGAACGGAGGCCGCTATTGCGACGTGATAAATGGGCGCCAGCGGCGCGCCTTGGCCGCCTGCAGCGACATCGGCAGACCTGAAATCATATGCGGTGACGATGCCTGTATGGTCGGCCATTCGCTGTCCATCGCCGATCTGCCATGTGTGTCTGCTGGCTGGATCATGCGCGACTGTCTGGCCATGGAAGCCGATGATGTTGATATCTGCGGCCGGAATGCCTGATTGCGCCAGAAGCGCATTAACGGCGTTGATATGAAGGTCAGTCAGCTCTTGCTCAAGCGTTTGCGGATCAACCTGGCCTCCAATGGCGCGGCGCAAGTCAGACCGGAAAGCATCGGTGTATGCATGAAATACGCAGCTGCCGAGCGCCCGCGCGTGACCTTTGCCATCCGTCTCCAACAATGCAGCATCAATCCCGTCCAGCGATGTGCCGCTCATAAGGCCGATTGCGCGCTGCATAGAGGTGTCCTTTTGATCGGCGCATTGCTTGCGGGCGCCTGTCCATGGTAATCGCGGGCGCGCTTGTTCCGACGCGCCCAAGACCTAGGTAAAGATGATGACCACGCCAGCGCCCGACGCACAATCTGAATTTCTCCGCGCCATGACCGGACGCGGGTTCATGCACCAATGCACGGACTTTGCGGCGCTGGACGCTAAAGCCGTGAAAGAACCGATAACGGCCTATATCGGCTTTGATTGCACGGCGGATAGCCTGCATGTCGGCAGCTTGGTGCAGATCATGATGCTGCGGTGGCTCCAGAAAACTGGCCACAAACCCATCGTGCTGATGGGCGGTGGAACAACGAAAATTGGCGATCCGTCGGGTAAGGACGAAGCGCGCCAGCTCATCACCGTTGAGACGATCAACAAGAACATGACGGGGATCCGCAGCGTTTTCGAGAAATTTCTGACATTCGGCGATGGTCCAACGGACGCTGTGATGGTCGATAACGCAGAATGGCTGGATGAACTGAAATACATCCCGCTGCTGCGCGATGTCGGGCGGCATTTCTCCGTCAACCGCATGCTGACCATGGACAGCGTGAAGACCAGGCTGGAGCGGGATCAACCGCTGTCGTTCCTGGAATTCAACTACATGATCCTCCAGGCCTATGACTTCGCTGAGCTGGCGCGTCGCCATGGCTGCGCTCTGCAAATGGGCGGGTCTGACCAGTGGGGCAACATCGTTATGGGCGCAGATCTCGCTCGGCGCATGGATGGCAATGAAGCGTACGGCCTTACCACGCCGCTGATCACGCTCGCGAGCGGCGCCAAAATGGGCAAAACGGCGGCAGGCGCAGTTTGGCTCAATGAAGATCGCTTGAGCGCCTATGATTACTGGCAATTCTGGCGCAATTCGGCGGATGCGGATGTCGGACGGTTCTTGCGCCTGTTCACGGATATGGACCTAGCCGAAGTGGCGCGGCTTGAAGCGCTGGAAGGTGTCGAGCTGAACGAGGCGAAGAAAATTCTCGCAACCGAAGCAACCGCCATGGCGCATGGGCGTGGGGCGGCTGAAGCGGCGTCTGAAACTGCACGGCAGGCGTTCGAATTGGGCAGCCAAGATGCAGATTTGCCAACGGTGGAAGCGCCCAAGGATCAACTCGAAGGAGGGGTCCCGGCGTTTGTCGCGTTGAGTTTGGCGGGGCTGGTTAAGTCAAACGGCGAGGGCCGCAGGCTTATTAAAGGCGGTGGCGCTAGGGTAAACGACGTTGCTATCAAAGCTGACCATCAGATGATTTCGTTAGCAGACGCCGGCCCAAATGGCGCGATTAAGCTCTCTGCCGGCAAGAAGCGGCACGTCCTCCTGCGCGCTGGATAAGCATGGCCGATGAGTGAAATTCAGCCGCGCGATCTCAAATTTCACGTATCTGATAACGCCGTCCGCCATTGGTATCGCGGTGATATGGCGACGACGGCGCTGATTGATTGTTTCGCGGTCATGTTGCCTGTCGGCGAGCGTTTTTTTATCTGCTGGCTCAAGCACTTCGAGCCTAAAATTAAATGCGAAGCATTAAGGGATGAAATGCGCGGCTTCTATCAGCAGGAAGCATTTCATAGCCGCGAGCATGCTGATTACAATGCTGGTATGACGAAGCTCGGCTACGATGCTCCGGCGATGGAAGCGTATATTCTGGCCGTCGCAGAGGCGAACACGACGAGCGCTGGCGGGATCGCAGCCACCTGCGCTATCGAGCATATGACCACGACCTTCTCCCGTACCTTGCTGCGCAATCCAGACCTTCTGGACGGCACGCCAGACGCCTACCGGAACCTATGGCTCTGGCAAGCTCTGGAGGAGTTGGAGCACCGATCCGTGGCCTTAGATGTGTATGCCGAAGTTCTGGCGCATATCCCGGCATGGAAGCGCTACTTGCTGCGCATAATGGCGATGAATATCAACTTTGTGAAACTAACCGGCGCTTATATCCATAACCTTCGTTTATATGCGAAGGCTGATGGCGTGCGCCCTGGTTTCCGCTTCACGCTCCGCTGCCTGTATATCTCATTCATAGCGCCAGGTTTTGTTCGTAAGGGCTTGCCATACTTCCTTAAATATTACTTGCCCTGGTATGATCCAAAGGGTGCCGACAAGGATAATCTTGTCGAGAAGTGGCAAGCCGAATACCAGGCTTAGAGCCGTTAATTCGGACTCTCATCTGAGTCACCGGCGGGAACCAATACAGCCGTATCTGAGTTGAACTTGCACAATTTAGCGATTTGGCATTGCGCGATCGACTGAGCGTGTTGGAGAAGAAATTGGCTGAGCGCCCAGCAGATGAGGAGAGCTGCGTTGAGTACACGCACCGTGAACTCCATATTATTCGCTGGCTCCTAACAATATTAGGTGTACTGGCGCTTTGCGGCGCACTGCATTTTGGTCGTGGGTTTATTTTGCCGATCATGCTGTCTGTCATTTTGGCGCTGGTCTTGCGTCCTGTTACGCGTGTGCTGAATCGAATGGGCTTTCCAGCGGCATTGAGCGCGGGGCTTGTTGTGATCATGCTGTTTGGCGGCTTGACCACACTGCTCTATTTTGCGTCCGCGCCTGCTGGGAAATGGGTGGATGAAGCGCCGCAAATGGGGCGTGATCGGCAATACAAACTACGGAGTGTTTTCGAATCCGCGGAAGCGCTTGGCGACATGGCTAAGCAGGTCGAGAAGATTGCAGAGGGGCCCAAAGATTCAAGCGTCCAGGAAGTCGTGGTGCGCAGCCCGGGCCTGCTCAGCCGTGCGGCGACCGGCGCGCCAGAAGCGCTTGCGTCAATCGTGCTCAGTTTCTTTCTGCTCTATTTCCTCTTGGCGACAGCGGACATGTTTCTAGGGAAAGTCGTTCGTATCTTGCCGAAACTCCGCGACAAGGTGAAAGCCGTTAGTATTGCGCGGGAAATTGAGGTGGAAATTTCTCGATACCTGTTCACCGTGAGCGTCATCAACTGTGTCCTCGGTCTTTGTATTGGCTCGGCGCTTTCGCTGACGGACCTGCCCAGCCCTTTTCTATGGGGCGCCATGGCAGCTCTACTAAATTTCATCCCATATCTTGGATCGGTCGTTGGCGCGGCAGTCGTGTTTGCAGTGGCCGCTGTGACATTCAACGATCCCGGCGCAATCGCGGCACCGCCTACGCTTTATCTTCTGCTGACGACAATTGAAGGCCAACTCGTGACGCCTTGGATGCTTGGCCGGAGGCTGGAAATGAATCCCGTCGCAATCTTTGTTGGCGTCGCTTTCTGGCGCTGGCTTTGGGGCGTAGCAGGCGCCGTCATGGCTGTGCCTTTGATGCTGATTGTGAAGGTGACAGTTTGGTCAGCCCCCACTGAGTGGTCCGGGTGTAATGTTAGTGCATGGACGGTCTCT
>JAYNYG010000104.1:0-5737 GCA_038102935.1 Alphaproteobacteria bacterium
GCTATGAGGCGGGCAAATACGCGAGCTGGATCGCGCCGCCGAAGGTTGGCATCAACAACCAGCCGGGCGATTTTGAATATGTCCAGCTGCACATGGCCTGATCCTCCATGAACGCGCCGCTAAAACAGCATCTGATCGACCCGGAAATCTGCATCCGCTGCTATACCTGCGAGGAAGCTTGCCCGATCGACGCGATCACCCACAATGACGACAACGTCGTTGTGGACGCGTCCAAATGCAATTTCTGTATGGACTGCATTTCCCCCTGCCCGACCGGCTCCATCGATAATTGGCGCGTGGTCGCTACGCCCTATTCGCTCGATGAACAGTTCGAATGGGATGACCTGCCGGAACAGGAAGAACTCGCGGCTGATGAAGGCGGCGGCGATGGCGCGATTGAAGCGCTCGATGATGCTGTCGCGGCTTTGCTGGCAGAAGCCCATGCAGGTGCTGGCGGACGGGCCAAGGCGCCGGTGTCCGCCGCCAAACCAACGGTCAATCTATTCACAATCTCAAAGCCCGTAACAGCGACCGTTCAAGGCAATTACCGGCTAACATCTGATGATAGTGACGGCGATGTTCGGCACATTATTTTGAACTTCGGGATGACATCGTTTCCGGTGCTGGAAGGCCAAAGCATCGGCATCATCGCGCCGGGTTCGGACGATGACGGCAAGCCCTACTTGCCCCGGCTGTATTCGATCTCCTCCCCGCGTGACGGCGAACGGCCGAATTACAACAATCTCTCGCTTACCGTGAAACGGGAGGAGCATGGCGTTTGCTCAAACTATGTCTGTGATTTGAACGCAGGCGATGAAGTGCAGGTGACCGGGCCATTTGGCGCGTCCTTCCTGATGCCGAATGATCCAGACGCTAAGCTGCTAATGATCTGCACAGGCACCGGCGCTGCGCCGTTCCGCGCAATGACCATGCGCCGCCAGCGCACAGACCCAACCGACGAAGGCTTGTTGACGCTCGTCTTCGGCGCACGCACGCCGGACGATCTGCCGTATTTCGGTCCACTCGCCAAAGTCCCAGACCGTTTCTTAGCCAAGCATTTCGCATTCAGCCGACTGACTGATCAGCCCAAGCAATATGTGCAAGATCAATTGCGCGCCGAGGCGGAAAAGGTCTCGTCCATGCTGCAGGACCCGAAAGCCCATATCTACCTGTGCGGCCTAAAAGCGATGGAGCAAGGCGTTGACGAAGCCTTGGCTGATGTCGCACGCGGCACTGGGCTGGATTGGGCGGATATCCGCGACGCAATGCGAAATGATGGCCGCTACCACGTCGAGACCTACTGACGGGAACCAGTGTGACCGCCCTCACCGACAGCCTTTCAGCAACCGACAAAGCGCTCTTGGAGCGGATCGCGAGCCGTGTCCGCAGAGGCCGCAAGGCGCTTGGGCTGTCGCGGCGGGCGCTGAGCGGCGAATCCGGCGTCTCAGAGCGCTATTTGGCGGAACTGGAAGCCGGACGCGGGAATATCTCAATTCTGCTGCTCGCCAGGATCGCCGAGGCGCTTGGACAATCCGCCGAGACGTTGATCGCAGAGACTGACACATCGAATGAGACCGGCGATGCACTCGCAGAGCGTGTCATAGTGGCTCCACTCGTCCAGCGTGAGGCAATCCGGCGCGTGTTGGACGGCGACCGTGCAACGCCTATCCAAGCGAACCGCATTTGCTTGATTGGTCTCAGGGGTGCGGGAAAATCCACGCTTGGTCAGTTGGCGGCGAAATCGTTGAACGCGCCATTCGTTGAACTGAGCGACGAGATCGAAACCCATGCCGGCCTGCCTGTCGCAGAGGTCATGGCGCTGTATGGACAAGAGGGATACCGGCAGCTTGAGCGACAGGCGATTGCGCGCGTTAGAGACAAGCATGAGCGCGTGGTGCTGGCTGTCGCAGGCGGCATTGTCAGCGAGCCGGAAACCTATGGGCTGCTGCTCCGCCATTTCCACTCTATTTGGTTAAAGGCGGCGCCCAACGATCATATGAACCGCGTTCTGAAGCAAGGCGATCAGCGCCCCATCAAAGGCCGCCCGCGCCCGATGGAGGAGCTAAACGCCATTCTGGAACGACGCCAGGCGCTCTACGCCAAAGCTGATGCTGCAGTCGAAACTTCGGGCAAAACTGTCGAAGGTGCAGCGGCAGACGTTGTCCGCATCGCAAAGACAATGACCCATTAGATAACTGAAGCCCAGGCATGATGATGCCGAATCTCTCGCGCAAGATAAGGGTTTTGATCAATCCATATTTCGGTTTCTTGAAAGCGCAGGCCCACCTATGATCCCAGCGACTGGCCATCCGGTACAAGTTTGAAAAGTTCAGTTACCTTTGCCGACCTTGCCCGCCTATGAATGAAAGCCTTTCCTAATGTTTGAGTTTGATCTGATGGATCGCGGGTTAGATATCGTTCAGATCATCTTTGCGGATTTGGTTTTGTCTGGCGATAACGCCTTGGTCATCGGCATGGCTGCCGCGGGCCTTCCTCCAGAACTTCGCAGGAAGGCGATTTTCCTTGGCATGGCCATGGCGGCTGGCATGCGGATTGGTTTCGCTGCGATTGCGACGATTCTCATTGATACGCCGGGCATTCTGTTCCTCGGCGGATTGTTATTGTCTTGGGTTTGCTGGCGGTTCTGGAAAGAACTCCGCGCCAGCGCTTCTGAGCAAGCTGCCGCGCATGCGGAAGAAGCAGACGGACTAATTTCCACAGCAGGCAGTGACGGCACTGAGGAAAAGACGCTGTTCAGCGCGTTGGTGACGATCACCATTGCTGATATCTCCATGTCCATTGATAATGTTCTGGCCGTCGCTGCTATCGCCCGCGATGACACGACGATTCTCATCTTTGGCTTGGCGCTTGCAATCGCGTTCATGGCGCTCTGCGCTACCATGATTATGCGGATTATGGCGCGCTTTCCCTGGGTTTCTTATGTCGGTCTCGGCTTCCTCATTTATCTCTCGCTGCACATGATCATCGATGGTTGGCCGCAAGCGGCGGGGCTCATCGGCATTGGAATCGGCGCCTGATCAGGGCTCACAACTCCGGTGCAAGACTCTCTTTAGGGGAAGCTCTCAGAAATATATTGTTGACGATTTGTATTTAGGAACATATCTTGAAATAGAACAAATTGGCAAAACAATGTTAGATTCCCCTCCCCATAATCGCCCTGAAATCATCGCTGCGCTGAAGCGCAAGCTAGAGCGAACGCTCCAGCAAAGCGATGATACAAGCATGCGATTACCGTTAGGGCCGCCAGAGATTGACCAGGCGCTTGGCGGCGGGCTGGCTCTTCCCGGATTGCATGAAGTGATGGGCGCAGCCGCCCCTGCTTTCGCCATGATGGCCGCCCGTCAGATTGATGGACCGCTGGCTTGGATACTGCCGCAAGGTCGCATGCGCCGCCCTTATCCATGCGGATTAGACCAGGCTGGCTTTTCAACGCGGAACATAATTTTCATCACGCCGCACCGTAAGGATACGCTTTGGGCGTTCGAGCAAGCGTTGAAATCTGGCGCTATCCGCGCCGTCATCGCTGAGACGCCGCCGCCCAGTTTCATGGAGAGTCGCCGCCTGCAATTGGCGGCTGTAAATGGCTGTTCTCTTGGTCTTTTGCTGCTTACTGATAGTGATCTTTCAAGATCCAGCAAGGTGATATCGGGACACTTATCTAAACAAAAAAAGCCTGCTTCCAAGCATTCTATAGGCAACCTCTGTGAGGGTCCCCTCGCCCTGCACAGGGGGGAGAGGGAACAGGGAGAGGGGGAAAGTTTGCAGCTAAGGCAGGCCATGCTTGTGCCAGAACTGGCGCCACATCCGCCGCAAAAAAATTATACCCCCGCAACCTCACCCCCTCTCCCTGATCCCTCTCCCCCTCTCGGGGGCGAGGGGACCCTCACGCGGAATTCCTCTTCACTTAGGCGACCACAATGCAGCTTCTTTGCGCGGACTGACGGGCATGCCATCTCCAGCGCCGCTGAAACCCGCTGGCATATCGCTCCGTTGCCTCGATCCACATCAAACGCTCACCCGCGTTACCGGCTTGAATTATTAAAGAACAAACAGGGTTCATTAACTCATTGGGAGGTTGACTGGCATGGCCCGGCGCATCGTTTCCATCTGGCTGCCCCGTCTCGCGACCGATCTGATCTTGCGCCGTCAACCTGAATGGCGGGAGAAACCGCTTGTCCTGTATGTGGAAAGCGGCCAACGCCTTGCCGTCACGGCTGTAAACGCAGCTGGCGAGCAAGAAGGCATCGCGCCCGGCATGGCATTGGCGGATGCGCGCGCGCTCTATGCTGGCCTCGCCACACTGCCCGACAATCCAACGCGCACCGCCCGCGCCCTCAAAGCCCTCGCCCGGCTTTGTGACCGCTTCACGCCGCTAGCCGCGATTGATGGGCAAGACGGCCTCTTCCTGGATATGGCGGGCGCAACCCATCTATTCGGTGGAGAAGAAACATTTATGGCCCGCTTAGCCGCTGTCCTGCCAAAGCTTGGTTTCACTGGCAGGACCGCTATGGCTGACACGCCCGGCGCGGCCTCTGCGCTCGCGCGCTATGGCCGAACGGGGGCGATGGCGCCGCCAGGCGCGCCGAGAGAGTTATTGGCGCCCCTACCCGTCGCAGCGCTTCGATTAAAGCAGGAGACGACGCATCGTTTGGCGCGTCTTGGGCTCGCAACCATCGGCGATGTGTTCAAGCTCTCCCGGCAGGCTCTGGTCCGTCGCTTTGGCATTGAGATCGCGACGCGGATAGATCAGGCGCTTGGCGCACAACCGGAACCCATCTCGCCAACACGCCCGAAAGAGCCTTACAGCGTCCGCCTCGCCTTCGAAGAACCGATTGGCGAGCGCGCCAGCATTGATACCGCCCTCGCCCGCCTGCTGGACAAGCTTACCCTCCGCTTGGGCCTCGATGACTTGGGCGCCAGCCTGCTGGACTTAACCGTGCACCGCCTTGATGGAAGCTGGCAAAGCCTCTCCGTCGGGGCGGCGGAACCAACACGGGATACCGCTCGCCTGACACGCCTGTTCGCCGAAAAGCTGGACGATATCGACCCTGGCTTCGGCATTGAAGCGGTCACACTGAAAGCCGCCCGCACCGAACGCCTCCGCCCCCGCCAGCAAGATGCGCTGGCCGGGCGGGCGGAACCGGATGCGTTAGCTGCGCTGATTGATACGCTTGGCAACCGGTTGGGTTTCGATGCCGTCTCCCGGTTTGAGCCTGAGCCTTGTTGGCTGCCAGATAGAAGCTTCCGGCGCGTGCCGGCTGCGTTGAAAGCTGAGGATGCAAACGTCTGGCCAGCCTCGCCAGCGCAGCGTCCCTTGACGCTTCTAGCCCGCCCACTGCCTGTGGAGGCCGAAAGCGATGGCCAGGACGCTCTCAGTCCACCGCTGACCCTCAAGCGCCAGGGCGCCCGCCGCACCGTGCGCTTCGCCGAGGGGCCAGAACGCATCACGCCCGAATGGCGCGAACGCGATGCTGCATGGCCCGCCAGCCGCGATTACTGGCGCGTCGAGGATGAATGTGGCGAACGCTTATGGCTCTACCGCGAGAATGACCGCTGGTTCCTGCACGGATTCTTTGCGTGAGGCGTGTGCTTTCTCCTCCCCGCAAGCCTCCCCCCTCTCCCTGCCCTCTCCCCCCTGTGGGGGGCGAGGGTTCAAAAGGTGGAGGCCTATTTGAGGGTCCCCTCGCCCCCCACAGAGGGGAGAGGGATCAGGGAG
>JAYNYG010000047.1:0-27533 GCA_038102935.1 Alphaproteobacteria bacterium
TGGTGGGCGCGACAGGGATTGAACCTGTGACCCCTGCCGTGTGAAGGCAGTGCTCTCCCGCTGAGCTACGCGCCCGGCACGCTTGTGCGAAGACACAGGCGAATACGGCATTGCAACGCCGCGTGTCAATGGTTTGCTGCAGGTCTTCCAACAGCGATTGGACCTGTCGCGAAATAAGGCAATGTCGTGGCGTCGCTTGAATAGGCGGTGCATATTGCGCATATCGGCTTGAACTGTGTTCAGTTGGAGTAAGAGATATGGCCCTACGCCAAACCTTGGCAGGCATGGCTTGCGCCTGTGTTACAGCGTCGACGGCGATGCCTGTGCTGGCAGAAAGCGTGATGGATGGCGCACAGTCGGCAAAAGCAAATGCGGCAGGCGCGTTTGTCTACAAAGGCTATGCCGGCGGGTTTCGCGTTGGCGATGTCGGGATGGATGTGGCGCTGCGCGATGGCCGCTATGCCGCCACATTGAAGCTCGAAACGGCGGGTATGGTCGGCTGGTTCGTCGAATGGCGCCAAGGCACTGCGGTGCAGGGCGCTGCAAGCCTGGAGAAGGGCGCTGCACCCCATGGCGCGCCATTATCCGTCACGCGTTATCACGCGGACTCCTACTGGAAGGGCAAAGATCGATACGTTGATTTCGAAGTGCAAAACAACGTCGCGAACGTAACGAAAGCCGATCCGCACCCGATCAAAGATGAAGAGCGCCCAACGATCACAGAGGCCCAACGCACAGATGTGCTGGACCCCCTAAGCGCCATCATCGCCATCGGCCGGACCCTGGAGCTAACGGGTTCCTGCAATGCGGTATATCCTGTCTATGACGGGCGCAGGCGCTATACGCTCAGGGTTGAAGACGAAGGCGTCGCTGAGCTGGAGCCAAGCAGCCGCTCACCCTATGAAGGCGACGCCCAGCGCTGCAAGTTTGCCTTTGAACGTGTCGCAGGCTTCCGAAAAGAAAAATCTGATGATCCCACCAATGGTCGTGCGTATTACCGCCGCGTGGCTCCAGGCGCGCCCATGATGCCGGTGAAAATCGTCGCTGAGCTCGATCTGGGCGCAGCCATCATTAACCTCAAAAATTATAAGCCGCTGGACCCAGCGAAAGCAGAGCAGACGCTCTTGCAGGCCCCCGCCAAACGCTAATCGTAAATTTGGGACTTGTTTACGTTCCTCAGCCATTCTCCGCCCCTGTCGGACACACGTTACGCGATTAGACTAGGGGCGAAAGATGAGCGAGCCTGCGGAACAACGCCATGCAACGGGCGTCGTCAATGAAGCAGCAGAGGCGGAGAAGCTGAAATTTCTCGGCATGATCAGCCATGAACTAAAGACCCCGCTTAACGCCATCATTGGATTCTCGAACCTGATCGAAGTCGAAGCGCTCGGGCCGCTGGGCGATAACGGCTACAAAGAATTCGCGAAGGAAATCCAGACCAGCGGGCAAGCCCTGCTGTATTTGGTGAACGAGCTTATCGCTGTATCCCATACTGAGGCTGGCGCTGTCACGTTTGCGGAAAGCCATGTGGACCTCGTCAGCTTGGCGGCCTCATCCGTCGCGAAGCTTTCTGCCGAAGCGAGCGCTAAGGGCATTGTGCTGCAAAACCTGATCGAAGATGGCGCCCCAGCAATCTGGGCCGATCAACGCGCCCTGGCCCAAACGCTTGGCGCCGTCCTGCACAATGCAATCAAATTCAAAGAAGCCAAGGGTTTGGTATCGCTGGAATATGCGCTTGAGGATAACGGTGACCTGCGTCTTCTCGTCAGCGATACCGGCTGCGGCATTCATAGCGACAAGCTGGCGGAGATTTTTGGCGCCTTCAACCAAGCTGACCAGAACATCAACCGGAACTATGAAGGCGCCGGGCTTGGGCTTTATCTCGCCCAAACGCTTGTCGCCCAGCACAGCGGCCGGATCGAAATTGATACATCGCCGGGGGACGGCGCGCGCGTGGCGATCATTCTGCCAAACGACCGATTGCTCTCCGCCATGGATGAAGATGATCTGACCGTCATGGCGGATGACGACGATGATGACGGTGCGGCCGCCACTACAATTCTCAGCCTTTCCCGCGGCGGGCAGCAGTATCAAGCGTTCGCGGGCGCCAAAGAATTCGTGATCGGGCGGGTGAGCAGCACATCGCCGGTCGCTGACATTGATCTTGTGATTGATGATCGGCGTGTTTCCCGGCCGCATGCCCGCCTAGTTTGGATCGACGGGCATTTCCATCTTGTGGACGAGAGCAAACGCGGCACGTTTATCGTGGGTGCGGACGGTGCGATTGAGCATGTGACGATGAATGTCAGCCAGCCGCTCGCCGGCGCTGGCAATTTCACGCTCGGCGACGCACCCGACAGCGAGGACCCAGTGCGGGTCCAATATGACGTCAGCGTTCTGGATGCGGCATAGCCTTGGGTAGCGCAGCAGACCACGTCGCAAACCATTCAGCCGCGCCTGCGGATCAAACTAAAACGGGTTCCGCTGTCACAATGGCGAGTTCCCATTGGGGCGCCCTTGAACTGGATATTGCGACCCTGACCCGCCAAGGCGGTGGCCGCCGCGCCAACAGCGACGCCATGCTGGCACGATCCGGGCACGGCTTGTTCGCTGTTGCAGATGGTGTCAGCACATTACCTGCGGCGGCGGAAACATCCCGGCGTTGCCTGGCTTATTTAACGCTCGGCCTTGAGGATTCGGATGATCCGAACATAGCCTCCGTAGAGGCGGCGATCCGTACAATCAACGGGCGCCTGTTCGCAGAGAGCCGCGCCCAACGGTCCAATATCAAACCAGGGCCGAGCAGCGCTAAAGGCAGTGGCCTCGGGGCTTGCACGCTCGCAGGCATGTTGTTGAAGCCAGATAGCGCGCTTGAGTTCACGGTGTTTCATGTTGGCGATGCGGAAGTGTGGATCAACCTTTCCGCCGATGTCAGACGGGTGACGGAACCGCAAAAAGTCCAGCGACCCTCAAAGCGTGATCCATCAAAAATGGTCACTCGGCTCGCTGCCGCTATGGGCGCCAAGCCAACGGTCAATCCGATTGTGCAGCAATTCGCGGCTGCCGGCGCTGGCGGCGCTGTTATCTGTACAGACGGGATTGCAGGCGCGCCTGAATTGGCCGCAGACCCCTGGTTCACATCTGGCGCAGAAAACGATGCATTTGAAGCGCGGCTGCAGTCTTTCATCCAGGACGGCCAGATGGATGATGCATCCTTGGTCGCATTGCGGTGGCGGCCTGCAGAATAGCAGCCATCAATGCGCCCATAATCTGGGCCATTCCCATTTCCTGATCCCCGCCGCAGAATAGGCGCTATAGCCGGTGACGCCGGGGATAGGGCCTGATGAAAATCAACGACTGCATTAATCTAGAAGACCTGCGCGTTCTGGCGAAGAAGCGCATTCCTAAAATCGTCTATGACTTCGTCGAAGGCGGCGTGGACGATGAAGACGGGCTGGAAACCAACCGCAACGCCTTCGCCCGCCGCGCCTTGGCCCCGCGCTATATGGCCGGCGCAATCAAGCCAGATCAATCGACGACGCTATTCGGCAAGACCTATTCAAGCTGCTATGGCATTGGCCCAACCGGCGGCATCGGCAATTTCCGGCGCGGCGGGGATATGATGCTGGCGCGGGCGGCGCGGGATGCGAATATTCCCTTCGTCATGTCCGGCGCATCGACCGGACGCATGGAAGATTTGGCGGAAATCGCGCCAGATCATGGCTGGTATCAACTCTACACCGCCAAAGACCGGTCGATCAGCGAAGACCAAATCAAACATGCAGCGGATCTTGGCCTGAACGGCCTGATGATCACGGTTGACGTCCCGGTGACGCCGAACCGCGAGCGTAACCGACGCAACGGCTTTGGCCGCCCGCTCCGCCTGTCGCTCGCCTCCAAGCTTGATGCGCTCCGTCGTCCGCTCTGGATGAAAGATTATGCCCGCCACGGCATCGCCATGATGGAGAACTGGCGGAAATATGCGCCCGACGGCGCCAGCGCCGAGGAAGTCGGCGAATTCGTCGCCTCACAATTGCCGACCAGCGTCGAGTGGCGGGATATCGAGAACTTCCGAAAGCTCTGGCCAGGGCCGCTGGTGCTGAAAGGCGTATTGCGAACGGATGACGCGCTGCGCGCCGCAGAGATTGGCGTGGATGGCCTCGTCGTCTCGAACCATGGCGCCCGCCAGCTTGACCGCGCGCCCTCCGCGCTTGATGTGTTGCCGCATCTGAATACGGCGGTGGGCGAACGCATGACGCTGATGATCGATGGCGGGTTCAGGCGCGGGTCCGATATTGTGATCGCGAAGGCGCTTGGCGCGAAGTTCGTTTGGCTTGGCCGCCCGACCCTTTATGGCGTGATCGCTGGCGGGGATGCGGGTGCGGCCAAAGCCGTCCACATCGTCCATGACGAGATCAAGAAAATTATGGGCCAGATTGGCTGTCCAGCGCTTGATGAGCTTGGACCAGATTATCTCTTCGATGAAATCATGTCGGGCCGCAACGCGCCGCAATAACGTTCCAAATCAAGGCTGAAGCCCATGACCAAACGCATTACATTCGTCACCAACTTCCCCGTCGCCGCTGATTTCGGGCGGGAGATGGCGCCGGCGGGGTTCGAGCTTGTCATCGCCACGGCAGGATCGCCCGAATACAAATCCGCCATCGCGGACTCAGCCTATCTCGTCGGCTTCGTCGATATGTTGGTGACGGAAGAGCTCTTCAATGATGCGCCCAACCTAAAGCTCATCCAGCTGTTGAGCGCAGGCTATAACAGCGCTGATGTTGAAGCGGCGCGTCATGCGGGCGTGCCGATCTGCAACAATGGCGGCGCGAATTCGACCGCTGTATCGGAACACGCGATCCTGTTGATGCTGGCCGTATCCCGCCAACTAGTGAAGCAGCATGTGAACGTGGCGGCGGGCCGCTGGCGCGGCAACGAGCCGCCGAAGCTGCATGAACTCCGCGGCAAGACTTTGGGCATCATCGGGCTTGGCAGCATCGGCAAAAAGACGGCGCGTCTGGCATCCGCTTTCGGCATGAACGTGACCTACTATGACATCGCCCGGCTAAGCGAGGCAGAAGAAGATGCGCTTGGCGTCCGCTTCCGGCTGTTCAGCGAAATCATCCAGGAATCGGACCTGATCAGCCTGCACGTCCCGTTGAACGCCAACACCCGCCACATGATTGGAGCGACGGAGTTTGAGGCGATGCAACCCGACGCCATTTTGATCAACACGGCGCGCGGCCCCGTCGTCGATGAAGCGGCGCTGACAAAAGCCCTTTCCACCGGCCAGATCGCCGCTGCTGGCCTCGACGTGTTCGATGAAGAACCAACACCCCCCGACAATCCGCTGCTCAAGCTCGACAACGTCACGCTGACCGCCCACATGGCCGGACCAACCTTCGAGAGCCACAAAGCCCGCGTCCGCAACGCCTTCGACAACGTCCAGCGCGTGGACCGGGGCGAAGCGCCGCTATGGCTGATTGATGAGTTGAAGACCTGACGACCGCCTATCCGGGCATCCCCTCCATATCGACGGTGTTGTAGAACTTCTTCTCGCCAAGCGCATCGATGCGCGCCCAGAAACCTGGCCCGGCGGCGAGGCCTGCTTCGTTCTTTTCCTCAGTCTCGCGCCAGATCGTCCAGGATTCCGGGTGCAGGCGCCGGGCCTCCTCGAATAATGGCTGAGCGGCGGCTGGTTTGCCCTGGCGCAGCAGGAACTGGCCAAGCTGGAAATTTGCGTGGGCGGCTGCAACCGCTTCATCCGGCACGTTGAGCCGCGCCTTCGCTTCTTCCGGACTGAACACATGGCGGCTTTGGGCGCCATTTTTCACCCAATCGCGGATTGCATCCTGGTAGACCTGCCGCGCCGTATCGCGCTTGGCCTGCTCTTCTGCCGGAACTTCGCGGGTGATCTTGTCGCGGGATTTGACGGTGTCATAGGTCCCGGCGATTTCCGGCGGGCGGACGATCTGGCCCGCTTCGTCGATCCACACGGCCTCAGGCACATTCACCATGTTGTAGAGCCCGGCGACGCGGTGATCCCGGTCGATCAGCGAGATATAGTCCGGCGACGCCGCTTCTATATGCGGGCGTGCGGCCTCAATATCAGCGTCCATAGCGACGGTGATGATGGTGAAATTCTGGTCTTTCAGTTCGTCGAACAAGGTCTGCCACACGGGCAGATCAGCACGACAGCCTCACCAGGAGGCCCAGGTTGCGAGGAAAACCTTCTTGCCGCGCTGGGCGGATAAGCTGTGCTCGACGCCCGCCAGATCAGGCAGCGTGAAATCTGGCGCATCCAGGGACTCAAGCGCTGACCGGCGCGCATCCGCGCCTTCGCCAAGCAGCCATGCAACGCCGTTATCGCCATGCGCTACAGGCCAGCCCATGTGACGCCAGAACGCGGCGGCGTTGATTTTTCCACCGGCGGCGAATTCCTCTGTGCGTCCCGCTGGGACCGGCACACAGACTTCACCCTGGCAGAGGCCTTCGGGCTTCATTTCCCAGCCCGTCGCCGCCGCCATGTCTTCCGGCGACAACCAAAGCCCGCCGCCTTCAGTTGACGCAGCGACTTCCCGCACGCCAGTATCGCTCAAAAGCCAAACCATGATCGATCTATCCTCCAATATGCTGCGCAGATCATACCGCAGATCGCGCTTGCGGGCGACGCAGGCATACGCCACGCTCGCATATGCTCAACTTCTGCCGGAGACCATCATGCCGAAACTGCGCCATATCGCTTTGACCGTACCGGATTTAGAAGCCGCTGCCGTATTCTATGAGAAGACGTTTGGCATGACGCGGTCTATGGAATCTGAGATCGCAATTCTTCTAACGGATGGGGTGATGAGCCTCGCGATCTTGAAATTCCAGACGGATGCGCAGGCCGGCGATGAGCGCGGCAAGGATTTTCATGGGCTGCATCATATGGGCTTTGTCGATGATGATCTGGAAGGCATGACCCAAGAGATTGAGGCCAATGGCGGCAGCTATCATATGCGCCTGCCGGATACTGACGAGGGCGCCACCGAGGTGAAGTTCCGGGATCCGAACGGCGTTGTGTTTGATATCGTCGACAAAGGCTATGCGACGCGCGCCTGGGGCCTCAACGTCGATAAGCACTGATACGACAACGACAGTAGGTATCGAGCGCAGCAGGCCCAGTGGTAGCGCGCTTAAACTGTCGTGCTTAAGCTGGCGCGCCTAAACTGTCGTTTTGGCCAGCCGCGCCCAAGGCCAAGTCAAACAGCGGCATGAAATATTCCGGCTCCTGCGCGCCGGATACGGCGTAGCGCTCTTCGATAATGAAGCATGGCACGCCCTGGATGCCGACCTGGCGGGCGCCGGCGTCTGCCTCGCGTACGAGGTCCGCGTCCTCGCCGCTTTGCAGGTAATCGAAGGCATCAGCGCGATCATACCCCGCCTGCGCCGCCGCATCCGCCAGCGCGCCCATCTCGCCAATGCGCGCGCCCGCCGTGAAATAGCCCTGGAACAGCACATCGACCAGTTGGTCCACCGGTCCGCCCTGCTGATCCGCCCAGCGGATCAATCGATGCGCTGGCAGTGTGTTCGGCATGGTGTCGATTAGCTCGAACGCAAACTCCAAGCCTTCGCCATCGCCCGTACGGCGGATGCCGTCATAGATGCGGCCTGCGTCAGCGGCGCCGAATTTCGCTGTCAGGAATTCCGCCCGCGTCATACCTTCAGGCGGCATCCAGGGATTTAGTTGGAACGGCCGCCATTTCACATTCGCATCAATCTCAGGCCGCATCGTCAATGCGCGCTCCAGCCGGCGCTTACCGATAAAGCACCAGGGGCATACGACATCTGCATAAACTTCAATCAACATGGACGCGATTTCACTTGGTTGCCTTGCGCAAGATTTAGCACGGCGCCCCTGATTATCCACCGGTTGATGTTTAAGCGCCTGACGCCAACTGCGCTTCCAGCCAAGCCATGGCGCCCGCTGTATCGGTTACTGCATCGCCCGGCGGCGGCGGTGGACGGCGAATGATGACGGCAGGAATATCGAGGGCGCGGACGGCTTCAATCTTCGCCTCTGTCGCTGTGCCGCCACTGGCCTTTGCTACCAGAAGATCAATCCTATGGGCCTGCATAAGCGCTATTTCCGCCCCAAGCTGGAATGGCCCGCGCGCCGTCACATAGTCCGCATTGGCGAGCGGCGGCGGCGAGGGCGGCGCTTCCGTCATCCGCGCCAAGAACCACACATCTGGCATTTCCCGAAACGCATCGAGCGAACGGCCGCCCACAGTTAGAAACACCCTCTGCGCTTCGATCCGGGGGATGGTCGCCGCGGCAGCCGCAAGATCCGGGACTTCGATCCACCGGTCCATCGCCGAGCGTCGCCACATCGGGCGGATAATCTTCAGGCGGGGAATGCCTGTCTCCGCCGCCGCCCTATGCGCTTGGCCCGCCATTTGCGCGGCGAACGGATGCGTTGCGTCGATGATAAGGTCGATCTGTTCAGACTGAATATAGGCCGCCAGCCCGTCCGCGCCACCGAACCCCCCAATCCGTACATCGCCCGCAATCGGCGCCGGGGCCGTCGTGACGCCTGCGAGCGCGGAGATCACATGCAGCCGATCCGCCAATCCATCATGCGCGAGCCGGGCCATCTCAACCGCCTCGCCCGTACCGCCGATAATGAGCAAACGGCGCTTTGTGATTTGGGCGGGATTGGACATATCAGGCCATCAGGAGTTCATAGGATATGTAACAGCATAGCGGGCGGCAGCGCTCAACGCAGGCCCGCACCTGACGCCATTTGATTTTTCCGCGCCGGGCTGAGACCATTCCATTATTATTCCATGCAGGAGCTATCGCTCATGTCCGCCGCCGCCCTCGATATTCGCCCGCTTGCCGGCGCTTGCGGGGCTGAAGTATTTGGTGTCGACGCGTCCGGTCCGCTGGCGAATGACGTTGCTGCGGCTCTTAAAGAAGCATGGCTGCAGCATCAGGTCATCGTGTTGCGGAACCAAGACCTCTCGCCGCAGGGGCTTGTGGCGTTGGCGCGGAATTTTGGCGCGCCGAACATTTATCCCTTCGTCAAAGGGTTCGATGAACAACCGGAAGTGATCCGCATCGTCAAAGAACCGAGCGATGACAAAACCTTTGGCGAGCGCTGGCATTCTGATACGACATATCTGCCCAACCCGCCCGTCGCAACAATGCTTTATGGCGTCGATATTCCAGAATATGGCGGCGATACCGCCTTTGCCTCAGCCCAACTGGCCTATGAAAGACTGTCTCCCGGCATGCAGGAGATGCTGGCTGGGCTGCGCGGCGTGAATAACGCCAGCGTACCCGGCGGGCGGGCGTCCGGGCGGCTCAAATTCTCGAATATGGCGATCACAGACCAGGATGAGACAGCGCTTGAAGCCATTCATCCGCTGATCCGCACACATCCTGATACGGGCAAGAAATCGATCTATGTGAACAGCATCCACACCAAACGCATCGATGGGTGGACGGAGGCCGAAAGCAAGCCGCTGCTAGATTATCTGTTCGACCATATCACTCGGCCAGAACACACCTGCCGTGTAAACTGGAGCAAAGGCGCCGTCACCGTATGGGACAATCGCGCCGTTCAACACACCGCCATCAATGACTACCAAGGCCTCCGCCGTGAAGCCTGGCGCGTCACCATCGAAGGAAAATCGCCCGAATGACCGATACATCCAAGCCACGCATCGTGATCGTCGGCGCCGGAGCCGTCGGCGCCTATATTGGCGGCTATCTCTCCCGCGACGGCAATGATGTGACGCTGATTGATGGCTGGCCCGCCAATATAGACGCAATCAATGCGAACGGCCTCACGCTTTCAGGCCTAACGGATCCTGAATGCTTCACTGCGCCCGCCAAAGCGCTGCATATCGCGGAGGTCCAAAGCCTGATGCGCGGACGGCCTATCGATATCGCCATTGTATCGGTCAAATCCTATGACACGGCCTGGGCGACGGCGATGATCAAAGATTATCTGGCGCCAACCGGCTTCGTGTTGTCGCTGCAGAACTGCATCAATGAGGAAGTGATTGCAGGCATTGTTGGCTGGGGCCGGGTTGCTGGATGCATCGCCGCCAAAATCGCTGTTGAAATGACAGGCCCTGCCACCGTGCGCCGGGGCGTAGCGCTTGGCGGCAATAAGCACACGGTCTTCCGCGTCGGCGAACCCCATGGCCGCATCACGCCGCGCGTGCAGCAGCTTGTATCCATGCTCTCCAGCATCGATAGCGCGCGGGCGACAGAAAACCTTTGGGGTGAGCGTTGGTCTAAGCTTTGCGCTAACGCCATGGGCAACGGCGTATCCGCCTCAACCGGGTTCAGCTCCAACGAGGTCGCGCGCGAGCCGTTGACGCGGCGCTTGCAGATAAAACTGGCGGGCGAAGCCATCGCCGTTGGTCAGGCGCTTGGCTATGCGCTGGAGGAAATCAACAAACACCCAGCAGAAGATTGGATCGCCGCCGCATCAGGCGACGCTAAAGCGCTTGCTGCCGTTGAAGCCTCCCGTCTGGCGCAGACAAAAACTACGGCGGAAGGCTCCCGCCCCTCCATGGGCCAGGACATCCAGAAAGGCCGCCGCACCGAGATCGAGCAGATCAACGGTTTCGTGGTGGAGAAAGCAGCGGAAATCGGCCTGGAAGCGCCTGCAAACGCATTCTTGGTCGAAGTCGTGAAGAAAGTGGAGCGCGGATTGGCGGACCCAAGCTTGGACCGCGTGCGCGATGCCCCGCTTGGAGCGATAGCGGTTTAAGGATTATTCGCCGCCGCCACCGCCAGAATCGCCCCCGCCGCCTGAGTCCGAGCCGCCTGAGTCGCCGCCAGATCGATCATCCTCTGTATCGGCGACCATGGCGGCAGTCATGCCGATGCCAGCAGCGCCGCCTGCCAAGGATGCGGATGAACGATTTTGGGCCGCCGCGTCCGCCCGGCGGCGGGCAGTAGAAAAGCCCATATAAATAAGCACTATCCCTGGAATGCAGGGCAAATAGCTGAGGACCATAGAGGTTTCGGCGAATGTCAGTTGCCCGATCACGTAGCCGAGCGTGGTGGCGATCATTCCAACGATTTTTAACAAGAGCGGCATGCTGTACTTCCCCGATCTATGCGATCCTTAAACTCTAGCACAGCGGGTCGAGGTGGGAAGCGGCTCTATCGAATGGCTTCGATGCTCCAATCGGATTGGGTCGTAAGCGGCAGGCGTCGGGCGAAATGCACTTCGACCCGGACCAGCCGGTCCGTGCGTTTCGGAATACCGAGGCGGAGACGACCTTGAGGTAAGCGCCAGTCATGTTCGCGCCGGAAAGCGCGTGTCCGCAAATCGATGGCGATGTTACGGCTGAACCGCCCGCGCTCGCGCGAGATGGATGGCCTGCCATAGGCGCCGAGCAGTTGATCAAACACATCGCTGAACTTGCGCTGGATGTCATCCTGAAAGGCTGGCGTCACGATGACGATCACCGTAGAAAGCGCATAATTCGGCAGCGCTAGGACGAGTTGCTGGCGATCAAATACACGCTCGAACACGGGCGTTTCATAAATACGGTACCGGCCATACTCCTGCCCGCCCTTGATCCGCCGAACCGCCAGCCACCGCGTCGCCACGGCTTCATTCTGGCCGAGCGGCGCCGAGGTGATGTCAATGCTTTGGCCACGGCTCGCCATCGCTGACGGAGCATTGAGAGCCAAGCCAGTCACAGTGGCGGTTGCTGCTAAAAACCTGCGGCGATTCATGTCCATGCGGCGGCGTTCCCTCGCATCAAAGGCCGGGCGGCGCATCCCCTTCATGCAGGATAATGATCGTCCCAAGGCCTTGCTCTGGGCGGATCAACAATCCGCCAGGAATATCTTCTGTTGGAACTGTGTTCGAATTCAGGCAGGCGCGAGCGGCGGTAAGGCTTTCCGCACGAAGATAGACCGCTCCGCCAAAAGGCAGTGTCGGCGCATCTAGTCCGGGCGCGAACTCCGCTGCGTGATCCTGGTCTGCGAACAGAAGCGCGCCACGTTCCAGCATGATCCGCGCCGCGCCCGCATTCAGCCGCTCCGCCGGTTTCCTAAGGAACCGGCTGTAACGGTCCACGGCTTCATGCACAT
This sequence comes from Alphaproteobacteria bacterium, assembly GCA_038102935.1. Taxonomy (GTDB): domain Bacteria; phylum Pseudomonadota; class Alphaproteobacteria; order Bin95; family Bin95; genus VMCJ01. The sequence continues at coordinate 12,118 of JAYNYG010000047.1, forward strand.
CAGCAACGACCCAAAGCGCGCCCGAAAGTGCGGTACCGCCATTCGGATGGCTGGTCTGACTTGGATGCCACACGAGTTCCGGCGTGCGATGCCCGCACCATTGCACCCGCCCCTCCGCCATCACGCCCGGCGGTACGCGCAAAACACTGAAGCTCCCAGCCTCCGGGCCATCGGGCAGTTGGACGGGCCGCCGCATATCGACCGGATCAAGCGGCTTGAAGCCTTCCGCCGCCAGCCTCAGCGCTTCGGCGGGCACATCGGCGCTGTTGAACGCCATCAGGTGTAAGCCTTCGTACCGAGACAGCTGAGCCCGGTGCTGATCCGCCAGCGGCGTCTCCCCCCGCGCGCCAAGGAATTCCAGATAGCCAAGGCCGAGGACGGAAAGCCGGTTGATTGTGCCAGATGGGCGCTGCACCCCATCCGCGCCCATATTCATATGAACGTTTTCGACGCTGACTTGGAACCCAAGCCGTTGCAATTGCGCCGCAGCAGCATCCAATTCCGCCACGAACCAACCAACGTGATCCAAGAAGACTTCATCGCCCTCTGGCAGTTGACGCTCCGTCCACGTCATCCTTATTCGCCCGTGAATTTCGGCCGGCGCTTTTCGACGAATGACGCCACGCCCTCCGCGAAGTCCTTGCCGCCCCGAAGCCGCCCGTATGCTTGACCCTCGATCTCCATCGCCTGCTCTAGCGGGGAGTTGACGCTGTGGTTCAGCACGTTTTTCAGTGTGCGCTGCGCCAATGGCGAGAACTGGCGGAGTTCTTTGACGAGGCTTGCCGTCGCCGCTTCCAACTGGTCATCCGCCACGCACTCGCATGCAATGCCCCAATCATAGGCCTGATGGCCTTTGATCCTGAGCGAGCGCATGGAGATGTTTTTCGCCCGGCTGACGCCGACCATCTTCTCCAACCGCGCCGACCCGCCAGAGCCTGGGATCATGCCGATCCGCATTTCCGGAAGTGCGAATTCAGCCGTTTCACTGGCGATGCGGAAATCGCAAGCCAGCGACAATTCGAATCCAACGCCGAAGCAATATCCGCGCACTGCAGCGATCACCGGCTTCGAACACCGTTCGGGCGCCGCCACATATTTATGCAGTTGCGACACGACCTCCTGGCTGGCTTCGAGGAAGCCCGGAATTTCGCCGCCGCTCGAGAAATGCTCGCCTTCAGAGCGGATAACGATGACGCGGACCCGGTGATCCTGATCTAGCTCGTCGATCACAGCCGCGATCTGCGGGCGCTGCGGCATGCGGATGATATTTAGTGGCGGGCGATGCAGGATCAGATCCGCGCGCTCGTTCTCCGCATCAATCTCGACCCTAAAACCATCCAGATTGGATAGCAGCGCCGCACGGTGGGTTTGCATGGAATTGCTCATCGTCATTCGTCCTCAGTTTGATAATCGCCGGATTGCAGCATCCGGCGGAGAATTTTGCCAACTGGCGATTTCGGCAGCTCGGCCACAAACACATAGCGCCGGGGCCGCTTAAAATTCGCGAGGTCAGATTGGCGGCAATATGCGTCCAGTGTTTCTTGCTGAAGACCTGCGCGCCGCTTCACAAACGCGGTCACCTCCTGCCCCCAGCGCTCATGTGGCATGCCAGCAACGGCGACTTCAATCACCTCTGGATGCAGCGAGAGCGTGCTTTCGATCTCCACAGGAGAAACGTTTTCGCCGCCGGTGATGATCATATCATCCACCCGGCCCGTGACGAAAAGATCGCCATCCTTATCGAAGAACCCGGTATCGCCCGTGAAATACCAGCCTTGGCGGAGCGATTTCTCGTCCGCATCGGGCCGCCGCCAATAGCCAGCGAAGGCTTCGTCGCCATTCAAATCCGCAATGATTTCACCTTCTTCGCCAACGGGCGCCAGATCATCCGGCCCGCCGCTGAGCGTAACGACACGGATTGTTTGGTTCATCCCAGCCTTGCCAGCAGAACCTGGTTTGGCTGGCGCGTCCGGCTCGATCGTAAAAGTGTAGATTTCGGATGAGCCATAATGGTTGATGAAGAGGTCCGGCTGGAATGCATGTGTCAGGCGCTGCAGCAAGCCATCCGTCATCGACGCGCCTGCAAAGCCAAGCTTGCGGACACTGGAGATATCCGTATCGGCAAAGCCGGGGGACGCCAGGACATCGTGATACAGCGTCGGCGCGAGGAAGAGGTTTGTGATGCGCTCAGCGGCGATCAATTCTAGCGCCGCTGCGGGGTCAAACCGGGGCTGGCAAATCAGGCAGCCATCCACCAGCGCTGAGGCCAGAAGCGAGCGAACGCCCATCGTGTGATAAAGCGGCATGACGCCAAGGCTGCGTTCGTGCCGGCGATACGCACTCTGCGCCACATGGGCGACGGCGGCGGCGCGCTCGACGCGGTGGATACGCGGCACGCCTTTGGGCCGTCCTGTGGTTCCAGATGTGTAGAGCATGACGGACCAGGCGTTCACGTCACCCTGGGCTTTGGCTGGGATTGGCGCGCACGCCAAAAGCGCATCAAATTCTGGCCCGGCAGCAATGCGCGGTAAGCCTTGAGCGATGGCCGAGCCTTGGACCGCGTCCACCGATACATCCTGATAGAATACCGCCTTCGCTTCGGCGTTTTCGGCGCAATAGTCTAATTCTTCCGCCGTCGCCCGCCAGTTCAACGGCACGATAGCGATGCCGGAAAGCTGTGCCGCCCAATGCAGCAGCGCCGCCTCAGCCGCGTTCTGCAGCAAAGAAACAAACCGGTCGCCCGGATGGAGACCTAGGTCCTGCAGCCCGCCCGCCAGCTTGCACACATCCGCCAGGAGTTCAGTGTAGGTCCAGCGACGCGCGCCATCGACCAGGGCTTCAGCACTGGGGCTGCGCTCCGCCGCTTGGATCAGCGCTTGGCCGACATCAAGCATGGCGACCCTCACGGACAAAATCCATCACTGCACGCACGATGGCGGCATAGCCGGTGCAGCGGCATAAATTGCCAGACAGCGTTTCCCGGACTTCTTGCTCGGTTGGGTTCGGATGGGTTTTCAGCCAGGCGTCCAGCGTCATCAGAATGCCTGCCGTGCAGAACCCGCATTGCAGCGCATGGTTCCGGCGGAAGGCTTGCTGCAATGGCGACAGCGCATCGTCATCATCGGCCAACGCCTCGACGGTCCGCACCTCACGCCCCTCCATGCGCAGCGCATAAGTGAGGCAGGCGCGCGCGGGCTCGCCATCAATCTGGATGGTGCAGGCGCCGCATACGCCATGCTCACAGCCGACATGAGTGCCTGTCAGGCCGATCTCGTGGCGGAGGAAATCCGTCAGCAGCATACGCGGCTCGGCCTCGCCGGAAACCGGTGTATCATTCAGCGTGAACGAAACCGTGTGGCGGCGGCCTTTCTCATACAGCATGGCGGCGCTCCATGGCTTTCAAGACCGTTTCAAGGCCGAGTTCACGGGCGAGACGGCGGCGATAGGCGGCATCCGCCTTGGGATCACTTTGCGGGTCAAGCGTTTTCGCATGATCTGTCAGTGCGGCTTTCGCGTCTCGCGCCAGCAACCCGTCAAATCGTGTGACCACTGGCTGCGCATCAATGCCGCCGAGGCCGAGCGTCACGCCGTCGGCATCCGCAACAGCAGCCGCTGCGACAATCGCAAAGTCGCCATGCCGTTCAGCCATTTCACGGAACGCGACGCCGCTGCTGGGCTTCGGCGCAGCAAATTTGGCCGCTAGCAGCAATTCATCATCACCGAGCGCTGTTTCAAACATGCCTTGGAAGAAATCCGCCGCAGCAATCGCCCGCTGGCCGCGCTTGGATTGCGCGATTACGGCGCCGCCGACTGTCGCCAGCAGCAGCGGCAATTCCGCCGCCGGGTCTGCGTTCGCAAGGCTGCCGCAGATGGTGCCACGGCTGCGCGTTTGCACATGGCCGATCCACGGCATCGCTTCATGCAGCAAGGGCTGAGCGCGCCGCAGTTCCAAGCGGCCCATGAAACGAGCCTGGGTGACGCAGGCCGCAGCCATGGCGCCGTCATCGGCGAACTCAATCCTGTCGAGGTCTTTCAGGCCCATGATATCGACCAGAACGTCTGGCGCTGCGAGCCGCATGTTCAGCATCGGCCCCAAAGACTGCCCGCCTGCGATCACGCGCGCATCCTCGCCATATTCGGCGAGCGCATCCAGCGCCTCATCCAGCGTTTCCGCGCGGATGTAATTGAACGCCGCCGGTTTCATAGCCGCCGCGCCTCAATGATTGCCGCCAGTTTAGCGGGCCGTAGTGGGAGATCGATCTGCTCCAACCCGAGCGCATCTGCGACGGCGTTGGCGAGGCATACTGGCGCGCTCATGGTCGTGCCTTCGCCGATGCCTTTCGCACCGAGCGGCGTTACCGGCGACGCCGTTTCGCGGTGGACGATCTGCACGCTCGGCGTCTCACAGGCCGTTGGCATCGGATAATCCGCGAGGCTGGCGGAGAGGAAACCGCCGTCCGCGTCATAGGCCAATTCTTCCATCAGCGCAGCACCGAGGCCGTGCGCGAATCCGCCCTGGGATTGGCCATCCGCCATCGCTGGATGCAGCAAGCGCCCAGCATCGTGCGCTGAAATATACCGATCAATCTTCACCTGCCCAGTCATGCGATCAATCTCAACACCACAAAAATCGAAGATGAAACCGTATGCGGCGGAGCCGTTGATGCGATCTTCGTCATCGGGCGGCTGCAACACATCCGGCGACCAGAATTCTGTAACGCTAAGCGCTTGCGGCAGGTCCGATGGCAAGGTCGCGGCGGCCCAATGGCTTTCGCCAGCGAGGCGCTTGAAATCTATTCCGATATTGGCGTTCTCGCGGTGGATGATCTTGCCATCCCGGAAATCAAACAACTCCGCCGGACAATCGAACTTGGCTGCGGCGACCCGCGCCAGCCGCGTGCGTAATTCGCCCGCAGCCCGCCATGCCGCCCCTGCGACAGCGCCCGCGAACCGGCAGGAATAATTGCCGGATGCGATGGACCAGGGGTCCCGACCCGTATCCAGCTCCGCATTCACACGCACCACATCCGGCGCGACGCCAAGCGCATCCGCTACGACTTGGCCAATGACTGTTCTGTGGCCCTGGCCCTGTGGCGTGGAAGAGATGGAGACATTCACGCCGCCCAATGGATCGACCGCAACGGTCGCCGTCGCCTGGGCGCCGCCTTTGGGGCCAGCCCGTTCGCGTTCCTGGCGGGACAGCACGGTCGTGATGTAGCCCATATTCGAAATCGTCGGCTCAATGCAGGCGGCATAGCCAATGCCATAGAGCTTGCCCGCGCGCCGCGCCCGCTGGCGGGCATTCTCCAAATCCGCGAAATTACCTTCCAGCAGCGCCTGCTCGACCAGCGCGCCATAGTCGCCGGAATCCAGAACGCCGCCAGATGGCGTTTTGTATGGCATCCGGCTTGGCGCCACGAGATTGCGGCGGATGATGCTAAGCGGATCGCGCCCAACAACGCCGCCGATCTTCCGCATCAATTGTTCCAGCGGGAAATACACCTGCGGCCCGCCAAAGCCCCGGTTCAGGCCTGTCGGTGTTTTGTTGGTGACGACGACGCGGTTTCGGATCGCGAGGTTCGGGATGTCATAAGCGCCGGTCATGCAGGTATGCATGCGGTAGAGCGTGGCCGGTTCTGGCGCTTTCAGATATGCGCCGACATCTTCGATCTGGTCCCAGCGAAGCGCCGTCACTTTGCCATCCGCCATCACGGCGGCTTCCAGTGTTGAGACGCGGTTGGTGGCGCTGCCGGCGGCGGTCAAATGCTCCATCCGGTCTTCGATCCACTTGACCGGGCGCTTGGCGATGCGCGCCGCGACAGCCATCAACACTGCATAGGGCGCAACACCCTGCTTCACGCCAAAGCTGCCGCCTGAATCTGGCGGCGTGCGGATGCGCAAGCGAGACGACGGCACCTGCAACGCCATCGCCATTACAGGCTGGATGGCGAACGGCCCCTGGAAATGGGTAAGAACGTCATAGACGTCTTCATGCGGATCATACTCGGCGATTAGGCCAAAGCACTCGATTGGGCTGGCGAGACTGCGGGGGAAGACCGTCTCAATCGAAACCACATGCGCCGCGGCGGCAAACGCCTGCTCAACATCGCCGTAATCGAACGTCCGTTCTGAAACCAGGTTGCTTCCGTTCGCCGTGTGCAGCACCGGCGCATCCGCATCCATTGCTTGCACGGGATCAACGGCTGCGTCGAGCGGCGCATAGTCGACGTCGATCAGCTCCATCGCGTCTTCAGCGACATACCGGTCCCGCGCCAGCACGACCGCCACCGGTTCACCAACATAACGGGCGCGGTCCACGGCGATGGGGTAATGATCAATCGGGGAGCGCACGCCGACGAGGAAGGGCCGCGTCAACGCTTTCACATGCTCGCCCGTCACGACAGCCGCAACACCCGGCAGCGCCAATGCGGCGGCGGCGTCTATCCCACGGATATCAGCATGGGGATGCGGCGAGCGCAGGATAGCGGCATGGAGCGCGCCTGCCGGGACCGGCAGGTCATCCATAAACCGACCGCGCCCTGTCAAAAGGGCGGCGTCCTCCACCCGCTCAGGCGAGGTTCCTATATGCCGAAAAGCCAAGAAAGCGTCTCCAAATTTATGAAACGCTATTTGTACATGGCTCGCTTACAAAATAAACCGTGAAACGTCGGCGTCTTTGGCGAGCGGAGCTACGCGCTCCTGCACCAATGCGGCATCAATGTTGATTTCTTCGCCGGACCGGTCGGAGGCGGCAAAGCTGATGTCTTCCAGCAGCCGTTCCAACACTGTGTGCAGCCGCCGCGCGCCGATATTCTCGACATTGGCGTTGATTTCTGCGGCGAGGTCAGCGATAGCGCCGATAGCATCCTCGCCAAAGGTGAGCGTCACGCCTTCAGCGCCCATCAATGCTTCATACTGCTTCAAGAGCGAAGCTTCGGGCTCTTTCAGAATGCGCACGAAATCATCGCGCTCAAGCGCCTTCAATTCCACGCGGATCGGCAAGCGGCCTTGGAGTTCAGGCAGCAAATCCGCTGGTTTCGCCACATGGAACGCCCCGGATGCGATGAACAGGATGTGGTCCGTCATGACGGTGCCGTATTTGGTCGGGACGGCGGCGCCCTCGATCAACGGCAATAAATCCCGCTGGACGCCTTCACGGCTCACTTCCGCGCCGCTCCCTTTGGACTGGCTGGCGATCTTGTCGATTTCATCCAGGAAGACGATGCCGTTTTGCTGCACGGATTCCACGGCGTCGCGGGCGGCGGCGTCTTCATCGACCATCGCCTCGCTTTCCTCCCGCACCAGCGCTTCGTAGCTTTCGCCGACGGTCAAGCGGCGTTTGGTCATGGGCGTCTGCATGGCTTTACCGAAGATATCGCTCAAGTTCATCATGCCCATCTGCGCGCCCGGCATGCCCGGAATCTCGAAGCTTGGCATCTTTGGGCCAGCCGCACTGTCCCGCATTTCGATTTCGATCTCGCGATCATTATATTCGTTCTGCCGAAGCTTCTGCCGGAAGGTCTGTCGCGTACTGTCGGAGGCATTGGCGCCGCAGAGCACATCCAGCACCCGCTCTTCCGCCGCCAGCTCCGCCTTGGCCAGATGCTGAGCGCGTTGGCGTTCCTTGGCGCCGTGAATGGCGATCTCCACCAGGTCGCGGATGATAGATTCCACGTCCCGGCCCACATATCCAACTTCCGTGAATTTCGTCGCTTCGACCTTAATAAACGGCGCTTCAGCAAGCTTAGCGAGACGGCGCGCGATTTCGGTTTTGCCAACGCCTGTCGGGCCGATCATCAAGATATTTTTCGGCAGCACTTCGTCTTTCAGCGCATCCGGCAATTGCTGGCGCCGCCACCGGTTCCTAAGCGCAATGGCGACTGCGCGCTTGGCGTCATTCTGGCCGACGATGTGCCGGTCCAGCTCCGATACGATTTCACGGGGGCTGAAATTGCTCATGCCGTATCCATGCTTTCAATGATGATATTGGTGTTGGTGTAAACGCAGATATCTGCGGCGATCTCAAGGCTGCGACGCGCGATGGTCTCCGCGTCCATGTCCTCAATTGGCAGGAGCGCACGGGCGGCGGAAAGCGCATAGCCGCCGCCAGAGCCGATGCCGATCAGCCCGTCGTCCGGCTCCAGCACATCGCCGACGCCGGTGAGGGTGAGGGATGTTGTGGCGTCTGCAACCGCCATCATGGCTTCCAGGCGGCGGAGATAGCGATCCGTCCGCCATTCCTTCGCCATCTCAACGGAAGCGCGGGCTAACTGGCCCGGATACTGCTCAAGCTTGGCTTCCAGGCGCTCAAACAGCGCGAAAGCGTCTGCGGTGGCGCCCGCGAACCCGACAATCACAGACCCGCCCGCGATCCGCCGAACCTTCCTGGCCGTGCCCTTAATGACAGTCGGCCCAAGGCTAACCTGCCCATCGCCAGCAATCGCCACCTTGCCGCCCTTTCGGACAGCCAAGATCGTCGTTCCGTGCCACACCGGCATTTCTTCCGCCATCAAACGCGTTCCAATTCAAACCATCTCACTCAGACCCCATGTGCATGTGGGATCAATGGGGGTGAGGTCAAGCCTCGCCTATGCAACATCGCCGGAGGTTACCGCTAGCGTCAGCGCGCGCACACTGGTAAAACCCCGGCTTCCTTTGGGTCAGACATTGGGCGGAAGCCATGCGGCAGGCGAGCGTTACGCGGAAAACGCGTGAGACGGATATTGAAGCCTCAGTCAATCTGGACGGCGACGGCGTTAGCGATATTGCGACCGGCGTTGGCTTTTTTGACCATATGCTGGACCAGTTGGCCCGCCATGGATTGATCGACATCACGCTGAAGGCGGATGGCGATCTCCACATTGACGACCATCACACAGTTGAAGATTGCGGCATTGTGCTCGGCCAGGCCGTCGCCAAAGCGCTTGGTGAACGCAAGGGCATCCGCCGCTATGGCCAAGCCTTCACGCCGATGGATGAGGCGCTGGCGCGGGTTGTGATCGACCTCTCTAACCGGCCGTATCTCGTGTGGCGGGTGGATATGCCATCCGCTAAGCTCGGCACATTTGATACAGAACTCGTGCGTGAATTTTTCCAAGCTTTTGCGGGCGCTGTCGGCGCTACGCTGCATGTCGAGGCGTTCTATGGCGTGAATGCGCATCACATCGCCGAGGGCTGTTTCAAGGCGCTCGCCCGCGCGCTCCGAGAAGCCGTTGAGATTGACCGGAGGCGCGGTGACCAAACCCCTTCGACCAAAGGCGTGCTCGGCGGATCGCTTTAAAACGAGGAGCGCCGGGCATGCGGGCATATACAGCATATCGCCGTTGGCTTGGCGCCAGCGGGCGAGCTGAAACCAAAGTGATTCGAGATGGCTTCGTTTGGGGCGCATTCCTGTTCGGGCCGTTCTGGGCGTTAGCGCGCATGCGGTGGATGGCGGCAGGTGTGCTGGCGGCGGGGTGGTTGATCGCGGGCATTCTAGCGGCGCTTCCGGGCGACCCTGGCGCGAGCGGCGGCATCTGGCTGATCGCAGCGCTTTGGTCCGGATTTTCCGCCCGTGACCTCGAAGCTTGGTCGCTCGAAAACCAAGGCTGGAGCACGGCGGATGTTATGCTGGCCGCCAGCTTGGTCGAAGCCGAAGCGCGCATGATCGCTGCAGATGCGGACCGCGCCGCCGATGTGGAGCGCCGCTGGTGAAGCTCGCAATCGTCGACTACGGGTCCGGGAACCTGCGCTCCGCCGCCAAAGCGTTTGAGCGGTCTGCCAGGGAAACTGGGCTCAACGCCGAAATCAACGTCACGGGCGATGTCGACGCCATCGCCGCAGCAGACCGGGTCGTGTTGCCCGGCGTTGGCGCATTCAGGGATTGCCTAGATGGCCTGACCGCGATTGAGGGCATGGCAGAAGCTATCCGCCACGCAGCAGAGGTGCGGCAGGTTCCGTTCTTCGGCATCTGCGTCGGCATGCAGCTCATGGCCAGCATTGGCCGCGAGCATGGCGATACCGAAGGCTTTGGCTGGATACCCGGCGCCGTTGAGCCCCTAGCGCCCTCGGACAAAGCCCTGAAAATCCCGCATATGGGCTGGAACGCCCTGCAATCAGCGGCGGAGCATCCCCTACTGGCAGGCGTGCCGGCAGGCGCCCATGTATATTTCGTGCATTCCTTTGCATTGCAGGCGGAAAAGGCGGAGCATGTCCTAGCGACAACCGACTATGGCGGAGCAGTGACGGCTATGGTCGGGCGGGACAACATCGTGGGCACGCAATTTCACCCTGAAAAAAGCCAGGCGGCGGGCCTTGCCCTGATCGCCAATTTCCTGAACTGGGAGCCTTGAACGCAATGTGCGCGGCGAAAGTCGAACGGTTTGAGAAACTCAGCGAATCCGATGTCGCCGAACTCTGCGACGCCGCCAGCCTTGCTATTCTGGATGGCGGCGGGTTCGGCTGGTTAGAACCGCCGCCCAGGCAAACGCTGGAAGCCTATTGGCGCGGCGTGATGCTAGTGCCGGAGCGCGAGTTGTTCGTTGCGCGGCTGAATGGCGTCATTTGCGGATCTGGCCAATTGGTCGCCCCGCCAAAGAATAACGAGGCGCAGAAGCATTCCGCTTCTATCCAGCATGGCTTTACCGCACCCTGGGCGCGTGGCCATGGCATTGGGCGCGAATTGACCCGCGATATTGAGCTGCAGGCCCGCCGCCGTCGGTTCCGCGTGCTGAACCTGGATGTCCGCGAGACCCAGCAGGGTGCCATCCGCCTCTATACTGAACTCGGCTTCACCCACTGGGCCACGCACCCACATTACGCCTTCGTGCGCGGCAAGTGGACGCCTGGCCTGTTCTTCCTGAAAAACCTGCAAGAAACTGACGCGCCGCCTGCAAAGGCTGCTGCGTCGCCTGCGCCGTCATCGGAATAACCGCCTATGCTGCTTTTCCCTGCAATTGATCTCAAGAACGGCCAATGCGTGCGCTTGCTGCGCGGCGACATGGAGAAGGCGACCGTCTTCAACGATGACCCCGGCGCCCAGGCTGCAAGTTTCGTCACTGCGGGATTCGAGCGGATTCATCTCGTGGATTTGGATGGAGCCATCGAAGGCGCGCCAGTCAATATTGACGCTGTGAAGAGCATTCTGGCGGCCATCGATATACCCGCACAGCTTGGCGGCGGCATTCGCGATATGGCGGGTATCGAGCGCTGGCTCGACGCTGGCATCGCCCGCGTCATCCTCGGCACCGTGGCGTTGGAAGACCCCGAACTTGTCAAAACCGCCTGCAGAACCTTTCCCGGCCAGATCGCCGTTGGCATCGACGCCCGGGATGGCATGGTCGCAGTCAAAGGCTGGACGGAAACCAGCACCATGACAGCGTTGGAGCTCGCCCTCCGGTTCGAGAATGCAGGCGTGGCGGCCATCGTATTCACCGATATCGATCGGGACGGCGCCATGGGTGGCGTGAATGTGGATGCGACGGCAGACCTGGCTTTCTCGCTTTCAACGCCAGTGATTGCATCTGGCGGCGTTTCCAGCCTGGATGACATCAAGCTTTTGAAGGCGGAGGAAGACGCTGGCATTGAGGGCGCCATCATCGGGCGCGCGCTTTATGACGGCTCGTTGAACCCCGCCCTCGCCATTCTAGCGGCCCGGTAGCGCCAATGCTGACAGTCCGCATCATTCCGTGTCTCGACGTTCACGCCGGGCGCGTTGTCAAAGGCGTCAATTTCGTTGATCTGGTGGACGCGGGCGATCCCGTTGAACAGGCGCGTGTCTATGACGCCGCCGGTGCGGATGAGCTGTGTTTCCTGGATATTACCGCCAGCCATGAAGGCCGGGATACGATCTTCGATGTCGTGCGCGCGACCGCGGAACAGTGCTTTATGCCGCTCACCGTCGGCGGCGGTGTGCGCACGGTTGAGGATGTGCGGAAGCTGCTTCTGGCGGGCGCAGACAAAGTCTCCATCAATTCAGCTGCTGTCTCCAACCCGGACTTCGTAGCGGAGGCAAGCCGGAAGTTTGGCGCGCAATGCATCGTCGTCGCGATTGACGCTAAGCAATCCGCACCCGGCAAATGGTCCGTATTCACCCATGGCGGCAGGCGGGATACTGGGATTGATGTGGTCGAATGGGCCAAACGCGTCACCGATCTTGGCGCTGGCGAAATTCTGCTGACATCCATGGATCGGGATGGCGCACGCTCTGGCTTCGATCTGGAACTGACGCGGGCCGTATCTGACGCGGTGCCCGTGCCCGTTATCGCATCCGGCGGCGTCGGCAACTTGGATCACATGGTCGAGGGTGTGTGCGAAGGCCATGCATCCGCCGTATTGGCCGCATCGATTTTTCACTTTGGCGAAGTCGAAATCAGCGAAGCGAAGGCCCATATGGCCGCCGCCGGCCTGCCGATCCGCCCCGTTTCAGAGGACGCATCATGAGTGAGCATACGCTGGATGGACATACGCTCGACCAGCTCTACGCCGTGATCGCCAGCCGCAAAGGCGGTGACACTGACGCAAGCTATACAGCCAAACTGTTCGAGCGCGGGCTGCACAAAGTGGCGCAGAAGGTTGGCGAAGAAGCGGTCGAAGTGGTGATTGACGGCGTCGATGGACCGGAAGACAGGCTTGTGTCTGAATCAGCGGACCTGCTCTATCATTTGCTTGTGCTCTGGGCCGCGCGGGATGTAACGCCTGATCAGGTCTGGGCCGAACTCGGAAAACGCGCGAAATAGGAGCTTGCCAGACAATGGCCGACTATGACGACCAGAACATTTTCGCCAAAATTCTGCGCGGCGAAATTCCGAATGATACCGTTTACGAGAACGCCCACACCTTGGCGTTTCGAGATATCGAACCGCAGCGGCCAACCCATGTGCTCGTAATCCCCAAGGGTCCGTATCGCACCTGGCATGACTTCGCCAATGAGGGCTCCAAGGCTGAACACAGCGCCTTCGTGCAAGCCGTCGCCGCCGTGACGGACGCCGAAGATGTACAGGCGGGCGGTTACCGGCTGGTCGTGAACAATGGCGAGGACGGCAATCAGGACGTGCCGCATGTCCATATGCATGTGTTGGGCGGCGCCAATTGCGGCCCCATGATCAAACGCCAATCCTGAAGCGGAGCCTTCTCATGACCGTATCGACCTGGGCGAATGCGCTGCCAGAGGATGAAGCCGCTATCAAAGTTTGGTTTGACCAATGGGGCGCTATGGTCGCAACCCGTCGCTTCGAGGACGCCCGCGCGCTGTTTCACCCAGACGCCATTGGCTTTGGCACCTGGATGGATTTGGTCGAAGGCCTGGATCAACTTGAGTCCAAGCAATGGCGCTCCATCTGGGGCACGATCAAAGATTTCCACCATGAAACAGATGTGCGCCTCAAAGCCATCGTTTCACCGGACAGGCTGATGGCGAATGGCCTCGTCACCTGGACGTCAACAGGGTTCGCGGAAGACGGCGCAGCCTATGAACGCCCTGGCCGCACAACAGCCACGTTCGTACGCGCTTCCGCAGGCGACCCCTGGCGCGCGATCCACACCCATGTCTCGCTCTTCCGGGGCGTTCCCCAGAAGAGCTTTGGGGCTTAAAGAAGACGCCTCATAGTTTACGGACGATGCTCTAGCTCGCGTAGTCCGGCTCTTCGCGGTCAAGCTTGGCGAGCTGGCCTGGCCAGTCACGGCTGACCGTTTCTTTGCCGTGGCGGCTTTCCAGCTTGTCAGACGTGCCCTGCGCCACATATTCCGGCGGCAGCTTGATTGGGCGGCCCGTGGCTTTCGCGATCGCCATGGCTTGCAGTTGTGACGCGCAGGATTTCTCCAACGCAAACAATGCACGCCAGGCTTCTGGCATACTCCGCCCGCAGCAGAGAACGCCGTGATTGCGCAGGATCATGTTGTAGTTGTCGCCCAAATCCCGCACCAACCGCTCGCGCTCATCCAGGTTCGTCGCGACCCCTTCCCAGTCATGGTAGGAGAGGCGGTTGTGGAAGCGGAGCGAATGCTGCGTCATCGGCAGCAGGCCTTCCTTCAAGCAGGACACAGCCATGCCCGCGACTGTGTGCGTGTGCGCTACACAGAGAATATCTTCGCGCGCCATATGGATGGCTGAATGGATCGTGAAGCCCGCCGGGTTCACCGGGAAGCCATTATCCAGGACGATCTCGCCATCAATATCGATCTTAACGAGATTGGACGCCGTCACTTCGCTGAACATCAGGCCGTACGGATTGATCAGGAAATGGTGCTCCGGCGGTTCTGATTTGCTTGGCACACGGGCGGAGAAATGGGTGCCGCCAAGGTCCGTCATGCCGTGGCGCGCCGCAAGGCGGTATAACGCTGCAAGCTCTACGCGCACCTCCCATTCTTCTGGCGATACGGCGGCGCGAACATCAATCGTCGGGACCGGTTGGGTCAGGTCTAAGGGCATCGGATGTGTCTTTCGTTATCGAGACTGTCGGGCGCAATCAGCACTGACATGCGGATCAATGCATGAAGCTGTCGTCTTCGCGGGCCAGCAGACGCAGTGAGGATTCCCAGGCATCCAGCAGATTGCCGAACCCCGGTTTCTGCAACATCCGCTGGAAGAGCGCGCGCGTCGATTCACATAGCTCTTCCGACGGCGTCACAAGCTCGGCGCCCGTCGCCTCAACGGCGAGCTGGGTCTGGCAGCATTTTTCGAGATTATACAGCAGCGCCCAGGCGGAGCGGATGCTGGGGCCGCAGGTCAATAGCCCATGGTTTTCGAGGAGCAATGCATCGTGATGCGCCAGATCGCGCTGGAGGCGGGCGCATTCGTCTGCATCATCAGCGATGCCCTCATAGGGGTGATGGCCGATGCCCTTATAAAACCGCATGTGCTTCTGCGTCAGCGGCGTCAGCCCGCCCTCAACACTGGAAACAGCCATCCCGGCGACAGTGTGGGTGTGTGCCGCACACATCACGTCATCCCGGCCTGAGAGGACGGCATGGTGGATCGTGAACCCGGCGGCGTTTACCGGCCATGGACCATCCGACAAAACATCGCCGTCCATGTTGACTTTGATGAGCGAGGACGCCGTGATCTCATCAAACAACACGCCGTATGGATTGATCAAGAATTGATCAGGATGCCCCGGCACACGGGCCGATATATGGGTGCCGACCAGATCATCCATGCCATGCGCAGCGACAAGGCGGTAAAAGCCTGCAAGTTCTACCCGCGCATCCCATTCCTCATCCGAAACCGCGCCCTTGAGAGACGGCATTGCAGTTGCATCAAGCGCCATAACGATCACCTCTAAAAGAATTCCAGTATTGGCCCTAGTATAACGGACTAAATGAAACGAGCAATTTGCCGAAGCCAACCACTTTGATCCTCAACAGATACGGCCGCCCAGCAAACACAGGGCGCGCCAAGCTGCTGGCGATAGCTTCCATGAAGTCTACATCCAGGCGGA
>JAYNYG010000011.1:0-49076 GCA_038102935.1 Alphaproteobacteria bacterium
GATCGCGGCGGTGCTGCTCAGCATTCGCCGCGTAGTTTGGCGCAGATTTGGCGCGACGCTCGGCAATGATGTGAACTTGCGGGATATCGAAGGCCGCTCAGCGTTGCTGCTGGGTCGCGCGAAAGACAACAACGCGTCCTGCGCGCTTGGACCGTTCATCCGCCTGTTCGACGCATCGTTTGGCATTGATGACGTGCGCCATGCCGTCGTCACTTTGCTGCTGACGGGCGAGGATAATTTCCGCATGGAAGGGTCATCGTCCATGGCCGAAATCAGCCGCGACCCAGAGGATTTGGCGAGCGCAACGCTTTCCTCCGCCCACCAATACCCAGACGGCGCATTCTTAATGTGCGGCACCATGTTCGCCCCGACGGACCTCCGCGACGGTGAAGGCTTCACCCATAAAATGGATGATGTGGTGGAGATCGCGACGCCAACCCTCGGCCGCCTCGCCAACAAAGTCACGACAACCGATAAGGCGCCGCCATGGACTTTCGGCGTGCGGGACTTGATCCGCAGCTTGGCGGCGCGCGGGTTGGGTTGAGTGCATAGATTCGGACCTCCGCCTCCAGGTCTCCTCGCCCCGCGACGGGGGCGAGGGGACCCTCACTTGGGCCACCTGTCGGATTTTGACATCGCGTTGGTCTAACGGATTGCTCGCTAACTCGTGTTTCGGCGCCTCGGCGCGTGTCCCGTAGTTTGCGGCCTATGACAAAGACATCAATCGCCATCGCGGCGGCGCTTGCCGCGACCTTCGCCCTTTCTGCTAAAGCGGATTCAGCGCCGCCGATTGCGGTTGAACTCTTCACGTCGCAAGGCTGCTATTCCTGCCCACCGGCGGAGGCCTATCTTAGCAAACTGGCGGAACGGGCTGATGTGGTCGCGCTGGAATGGCATGTCGATTATTGGGATGATTTGGTCTACGGCAGCGCCGGTCAATGGAAAGACCCGTTTTCCAGCCCGGAAGCGACGCTACGGCAGCGGGACTATAACCAATCTATCCGTGGCCAAAGCCGTGTTTATACACCGCAAATGATCATCGCAGGCGTGCAGGAAGCCGTGGGGTCAGATCGTGGCCGGGTTGAGAACGCAATCCGCCGCATGCGGGCGGCAGCGCCGAAGCAAACGGTGACCATCAGCCGCGAAGGCGGCGAGCTTGTTGTATCCGCGCCTGGCGTCAAAGCGACATTGTGGCGGGTCGATTTCATCAAGGAACATATTACCAAGGTGCGCAGCGGGGAGAATAAGGGCAAAACGCTCGCAAGCCATAATATCGTCCGCGCAAAGACGCGGTTGAGCGATGGCGGCGCAGGCCCTGTGCGCACGGCGGCGCCCGCAGCAGGCATGGGCTGCGCTATCATTGCGCAGAAGCGGCCCGGCTCGCCTATTCTGGCGGCGAAATATTGCCCAGGAAGCGCTGCTTCGAGCTGATTACGCAGTTGGCAGTTTGTAATCTTTAAAGCGCTGGCGGAGTTGCAGCTTGGAAAGTTTGCCAGTCGCAGTGTGTGGCAGGTCTTCAGCAAAGGCCACATCATCTGGCATCCACCACTTAGCGATCTTGCCTTCAAGGAAGCCAAGGACATCCTCTTTGGTGATGTCTTGGCCGCCTGTTGTCGGCACCACCACGAGCAGCGGTCGCTCATCCCACTTGGGATGATGCACGCCAATGGCGGCGGCTTCAGCGATTTTCGGGTGGCCGACGGCAACGTTCTCCAGATCAATTGAGCTGATCCACTCACCGCCTGATTTAATCACGTCTTTCAGCCGATCCGTGATCCAGATGTAGCCGTCCTGGTCGATAGCGCAAACGTCGCCTGTGCTGAACCAGCCATCTTCCGCGTGGGCCGGGGCTTTTTCTGAAAGATTGAAATAGTCGGCGATGATCCAGGGGCCACGCACCTTCAGCTCGCCGGTCGTCTCGCCATCGTTCGGTAGCGTATTACCGTCTTCATCGACGATCTTCATATCGACACCATAGAGCACACGCCCGGCGCTCTGCTGCAGATCAACTTTCTCCGTCTTGGAAAGTTTATCGTGCTTGGCTTTCGGTGTATTGACTGTGCCAAGCGGGGACATTTCCGTCATGCCCCAGGCGTGCAGCACCTGAACGCCATATTTGTCTTGGAACGTCTCCATCATCGCGCGCGGGCAGGCGGAGCCGCCGATGACGACGCGCTCCAGATCCTCCAGCTTTCCGTCTGCTTCTTTCAGGTGCGCCAGCAACATCATCCAGATCGTTGGGACTGCGGCGGTGAAGGTGACTTTCTCCTGGGTCAGCAGTTCATAGATGCTCTTGCCGTCGAGGTCGCGGCCCGGCAGCACCAGCTTGCAGCCGACAGCAGCGGTCGCATAGGGCAGGCCCCAGGCGTTGACATGGAACATTGGCACGACCGGCAGCACGGTGTCGCGCGCAGCGAGGCCCATGCAGTCTGGCGCGATCTCAGTCAGTGTGTGCAGGACGGTCGAGCGATGGCTGTAGAGCGCGCCCTTCGGGTTGCCGGTAGTGCCGCTCGTATAGCAGAGCGCTGCGGCGGAGTTCTCGTCAAACGTTGGCCAAGCATAGTCGCCGTCTTCGCGGGCGATAAGGTCCTCGTAGCAGAGCGCGCCGGGCAGTTTATCTTCATCCGGCATATTGGCTTTGTCGGCGAAAACAATGATTCCACAGATATTTGGGAACTTGTCACGCATGCCGGCGATCAGATCGATAAAGCTCGTGTCGATGACAAGATATTGGTCGTCAGCGTGGTTGACGATGTACTCAAGCTGCTCCGGGAAGAGGCGCGGGTTGATCGTGTGGGTGACGGCGCCCATGCCCGCGACGCCGTAATACGCCTCAACATGGCGGTTGGTGTTCCATGCGATGGTGCCGATACGGTCGCCGTGTTTGACGCCAAGCCGCGCCAGCGCCTGAGCGAATTTCTTCGCCCGAACGTTGGCCTCCGCCCAGGTGTAGCGATGGATGGGGCCTTCCAAGGTCCGGGTGACGATCTCAGTATCGCCATGCCATTTGGCGGCGTGGCCGATTAGTGAGGAGATCAGCAGCGGTTGGTCCATCATTTGGGCGAGCATTGCGGTCGTTTCCCTGGCGCGTCTTCTGGTGCATTCTTTGGTACATTCATGCCGGGCGTATCGCGGATCGGCAAGGGGTTGGAACGCCAAAAATGCAGCAGGCTCAGCCAATGGGCGAAATTCGCCAGCACTGGCGCGCCATCGCTGTTGGTTTCGCCATGGCACTTTTCGCCTGGGGCTCAATCTTTTATGCGCATGGCGTCTTCAAGGCGGCGCTGGAGGCGAAGCACGGCTGGTCGGGCCTGATGCTGTCCTCAGCGCAAGCCTGGTTCTGGGCCGTCGGCGCAATGACGGCCTTTGGCGTTGGCGCAGCGGTTGACCGGTTTGGCCCGCGCGCGGTCGCTTGCTATGGCGCATATGCGACGGCAATCGGCGTGGCGGCGGTTGGTTTGGCGATGACGCCTTGGCAGCTGTTCCTGGCTTATGCCGTTCTGGCGACGGCCTATCCAACCATCGGCAATCTCGGCATCAGCGCGGCGTTGGCGCCACTGTTTCAGGCGAAATACGCGACGGCTCTCGGCTATGCATTAACGGGGGCTAGTTTTGGCGGAGCGATTGTTACGCCGGTGTACATTTGGCTGACAGCCGCGCTTGGGTTCGATTGGGCGTCCGCCGTCATCGCCGCCGCGACGCTGCTTTGCTTAACGCCGCTTCTGCGTTGGGCCCCAGCGCGCCGAGCGCGGAGTTCGGCTGAGGATGATGCCCGGGGCTTAGAGCGGTTCAGGATGGCTTTGCGTTCGCCTGTGTTTTGGGCGATCTGGCTGACGGGGTTTCTGTCCTTTACCGGCCAAGTCGGATTCCTGTTCCACGAGATATCCATCTTCACGCCACGCATGGGGCTCGTGATGGCGGGGTATGCGGTAAGCGTGACGGTGATTTCTGCAGCGATTGGCCGCTTTGTGACCGGCTGGGCGGCAAACCACATGCCGCTCGGCCTATTGGCAGGCGTGATGTATCTCATTCAGGTCACTGGATTCGTCGTGGCGAACGCAGGAGATGGCGTTGCCTCGAGTTTTATCGCTGCCGCGATTATCGGCTTTGTAGTCGGGCCATTAGTGATGTTGCCGGCGATGCTTACCCGTGCGGCGTTTGGCGCAGACGGGTTCGGCAAAAGCTTCGGCGTCATCAATATCGGCATGTTCGCGGGCATGACCATAGGGCCGGGGCTGGCTGGCCTGGTGGCTGCTAAGGCTGGCTATCCGACAGCGATCTGGATGTTCGCCGCATGCCTTACGGCTGCCGCAGCAGTCATTATTCTGGGCTTTAGACCTTCGCAGACTTCGGGTGCGCCTGAATGAATTCCGATACGCGCGGCTGAATTTCTTCGCGCCAGCGGCGACCGTTGAAAACGCCGTAATGGCCAACGCCCGGCTGCACCCAATCGGCTTTCATATCGTCTGGCAGGCCAGAGCAGATGTCATGCGCTGCCTGTGTCTGACCAATGCCGGAGATGTCGTCGTTTTCGCCTTCGACAGTCATCAACGCAGTATTCTTGATCAGATCAGTTTTCACGAGCTGGCCGCGCCACATGAACTTGCCGTCGGCCAGATCATAGGTTTGGAAGATGCGCTCAATCGTGTCGATGTAAAATTCCGCCGTCATGTCCATGACCGATAGATATTCATCATAGAAACGCTTGTGTTGTTCAACGCTATCGCCGTCACCGGTGACGAGGTTGTCGTAAAGCTTCATATGCGCATCGATGTGCCGGTCCATGTTCATTGTCATGAAGCCCGTAAGCTGCAGGAATCCCGGATAGACGCGCCGCATTGCCCCCGGATAAATCAGAGGCACGTTGTAGACGACGTTCTCTTCGAACCAATGCAGCTCGCGCGAGGTCGCGAGGTCATTCGGCACCGTAGGGCTTTTGCGGGCGTCTACGGGGCTCCCCATAAGCGTCAGCGTTGCGGGCTGGGCGGGATCGTTTGCTTCCGCCAGAAGTGCTGTCGCCGCAATCGCTGCGGGGCCGGGCTGGCATACGGCCATGACGTGCAGATCTGGACCAAGCTGTTTAATGAACGTCATTAAGTATTCGATATAGTCGTCGAGATCGAACCGGCCCTGGCTCAAAGGCACTTCGCGGGCGTCATTCCAGTCAGTTATGTAGACATCGTGATTGCGCAGCATCGCGCGCACCGTACCGCGCAATAGCGTTGCGTAATGGCCGGACATCGGTGCGACAATCAGAACTTTCGGCGCATTCTTTTGTGCTTTTGGCAGCCCTTTGGGGTCACGGACAAAATGTAGGAGGTTACCGAACGGCATCTCCAGGGCATTTACTTCTGTCACCATTACTGGAAGCGCAGCGCCGTCCACGTTCACATCTGCAATGCCGAAGTCGGGCTTGCCGTAGTGTTTTGTGACGCCTTCAAAAACTTCGCAGGCGGCGGCGATTGCGCGATTGCCTGGCATCATGGCGAAGGGGTTTGACGGCGCCTGCAACATCTGGCGAGTCGCTTGCGCGGCGCCGCGATAAGGCCGAAGCGCGGCGCGGGTCATTTCATAAGCCTGATACAGCAAGGGATCTGCTCCGATATCAACAAGACGCGGTAAAGCTAACGCAAATTTGTGCATCGCACAAGATAATGCTGCGTTTGCGCAATTCTCATGCGAAAACGTTAAGCCTTCGGCTATGAGAGAAAGTAGGCGCCCCAACCGCCTATGGCGACAATGGCCCAGAACTGCCATTGACGAAATAATGAGCGGTTTGGTTGCTGGCGATTTGACGGCATCGTCGGGTTGCCGATCCGCTCATCCAACATCGCCTCCATCCGCGCCACGACACGAGGCAGGCGGAGGGCGGCGTCGCCCACATCCGCTAGAACGCCGGCGACCCTGGCTTCTGGCCCGCGATGATCACGCATCCATTCTTCGATAAGCGGTTGGGAAAGCGTCCACATGTTCACTGTCGGGTCGAGCCTTCGGCCCATGCCCTCAGCCATTAGAAGCGTTTTTTGCAAAAGGAGGAGCTGCGGCTGCGTTTCCATCTCAAACGCTTCGGTAATTTGGAAGAGTTGTTGCAGCAGTCGGCCGAGCGAGATTTCATGCAACGGCTTGCCGAGGATCGGCTCTGCGATTGAACGAACGGCTTGGGAGAATGCGGCGCGGGACTGGTGGGCTGGAACGTAGCCCGCACGGAAATGCACGTCCGCCACCAACTCGTAGTCTCGCGTAAGCATGCCAAGCAGCATATCGGCGAGGTACTCGCGCGTAGTGCGGTCCAACCGGCCCATGATGCCGAAATCAATCACCATAAGTCCGCCGTCATCGCGCACAAACACGTTGCCGGGGTGCATGTCCGCATGGAAGAAGCCGTGCTCGAACACTTGGCGGAAGAAGGCGCCAGCGGCGATCCGCATGATCGCGTGCCGGTCGTGGCCCTTTGCGTCCAGCGCTTCCATATTGTCGACACGGGCGCCGGAAACGCGTTCCAAAGTCAGCACGCGACGGCCGGTCCTGGCCCAGTCGATTTCTGGCGTGTCGAAATCATCGGCATCGCGGAAGTTATCGCCGAGTTCGCTGGCGGCGGCGGCTTCCAACCGGAGATCCATTTCGGCGCGGACGGTTTCTGCGAACGCCTCAACGACCTCAACGGGCTTCAGACGTCGGCCTTTGCGGGAAATGCGCCAGGCCCAATGCGCAAGCCAGCGCAGCATGGCGATATCGCGCTCAAATGCCTGTTCGACGCCTGGACGCAGCACTTTAACGGCGACAGCGCGGCCATCTGTCGTCTCAGCAAGGTGGACCTGGGCGATTGAGGCCGCAGCAATGGCTTTCGGCTCAATTTTCGCAAAGAGTTCAGTTACAGGTTTGCCAAGTTCTGTTTCTATCGTCTTGAACGCGATATCGCCGGGGAAGGGCGGTAATCGATCCTGGAGGAGCGCCAGATCATCAGCCACTTGTGCGCCGAATAGATCAGTGCGCGTTGAAAGGGTTTGGCCGAGCTTGATAAAGCTGGGGCCTAGCGTCGTCAGTGCTTCTGCTAGCCGCTCGCCGGGTCTGCCGTCCGCATCGCGTTTACGCAGCAGCCATGCTGCAGATTTTGCACAGCCGCGGATAAAGCTAGGCGTCGGCGCTTGGTAAAACGGAAAGAGCGCATCATGCCGCGCAAGCACGTAACCAATACGCATCAGGCGTGCAGTGTGGCGGATCGCTGATATCATCAATCACGATAACCTGACGGAACGGAACAGCTTTGTCTTCTAGCCTCTCTTGAATGGCCGTGCTACGCCGCTAAATCAAGACTTCTAGGACAACATGCCGCCCAGGACTTGGGCCGAGTGATAGGAAACGCCGCATGAGCCAGTATGACTATGACCTATTTGTAATCGGCGCCGGGTCTGGCGGCGTGCGGATGGCGCGGATGGCGTCGGTCGAGGGCGTTCGTGTTGGGATCGGCGAGGGGCGGCGGATTGGCGGCACCTGCGTTCTGCGTGGGTGCGTGCCGAAAAAGCTGCTTGCATACGCAAGCCACTACCATCACGATTTTGAAGATGCGAACGCCTATGGCTGGCGCTCCCGCGTGCCTTCTCATGATTGGCCAACTTTGATCGCCAAGAAAAATGAGGAAACGGATCGGCTGAACGGCATCTATATCAGTCTTCTCAAGAACGCGAATGTTTCGATCCATGAGGGCTATTGCTCCTTCATCGACGCGCACACGCTTAAAGTCGGCGATGAGACGATAACGGCTGAGCGCATTCTGATTGCGTCGGGCGCGGCGCCATTTGTGCCGGATATTCCAGGCGCTGAGCATGGCATTACCTCCGACGAGGCGCTCGATTTGATGAGCATGCCAGAGCGGATAGTGATCGTCGGCGGAGGCTATATCGCTGTTGAGTTCGCCGGAATCTTTGCTGGTCTTGGCGCTGACGTGACGCTGATGGTGCGGTCCCGCGTGTTGCGCGAGTTTGAGAGCGAAGTCGCTGATGAGCTGACAGAAGCCATGCGGTCAGAAGGCATCAACATTGTTATCGGCGAAAGCCCGACCGCTATCGAGTCAGCTGATGGCGGTTACGTGCTGAAGACCGACGGCGGCAAAGACTACAAAACTGATCTCGTGATGTTCGCGACTGGCCGCGATCCGAATTCAAAAGGCATGGGCCTGGAAGAGGTTGGCGTTGAGCTAGGTAAAAAGGGCATGGTCGTTGTCGACGAATTCTCTAAAACCAGCGTCGACAATATTTATGCAATCGGCGATGTGACGGACAGGATGGCGCTAACACCAGTCGCGATCCATGAAGCCATGTGCTTGGTCGATACGCTCTACAAAGGCAAGCCACGCTCGCCGGATTATGAATACGTGCCGACTGCCGTGTTCAGCCAACCGCCGATCGGCACCGTAGGGTTGGATGAAGCGGCAGCGCGGGAACGCTACGGCGACATCGATGTATACGCCTCGCGGTTCCGCCCAATGAAGCACACGCTGACGGGCCGGCAGACTTTCAGCTTTATGAAGCTTCTGGTCGATCCGAAAACGGACAAAGTTATCGGCTGCCATATGCTGGGCGACGATGCGCCAGAGATCGCACAAGGCCTCGGCATTGCGCTGAAATGTGGGGCGACCAAGGCGGATTTCGACGCGACCATCGGCATTCATCCAACGGCGGCTGAAGAGTTCGTCACCATGCGCCAGAAGCGCGAACCTGAGGCGCAGGCAGCGGAATAACGTTGCGGCTTTAAGGCCAGAGCAAAAGGGCGTATACCGTCCTTCTTTCTGCTTGTGGATAACCTGCCAAGCCCTTGGGTGAGCGGCGGGTAATGAGGAAATTATGGGTGATACCTGGACGCCAGAAAGCTGGCGCGCAAAGCCGATTCGCCAAGTCCCGCACTATGAGGACGAAGGCGCACTGAACGCTGCACTTGGCACGATCAAGAGCTATCCGCCGCTTGTTTTTGCGGGGGAGGCCCGGCGGCTGAAGGAACGGCTCGCCCAGGTCGCGCAAGGTAAGGCGTTCCTTCTGCAGGGCGGTGATTGCGCTGAAAGCTTCGCTGAATTCCATGCGGACAACATCCGTGACACGTTCCGCGTATTGCTGCAGATGGCGGTTGTGCTGACATATGGCGGTGGATTGCCAGTCGTCAAAGTTGGCCGCATCGCCGGGCAGTTCGCTAAACCTCGATCATCGGATATGGAGACAGTCGGCGATGTTGCGCTGCCGTCATACCGCGGCGACATCATCAACGGCGCTGACTTCACTAGTGAGGATCGCATCCCTGATCCAGCGCGCATGGTGACGGCTTACACCCAAGCCTCGGCCACGCTGAACCTGCTTCGGGCCTTTGCTCAAGGCGGATACGCGGACTTGCATCAGGTGCATCGCTGGAACCTGGATTTTGTCAACGAAAGCCCGCAAGGCGATAAGTACAAAGCGCTGGCGGACAGCCTGTCCGAAACGTTGAAGTTCATGGCGGCTTGCGGCCTGACGTCCGAGACGACGCCGCAAATTCGTGAAACTGAGTTCTTCACCTCGCATGAAGCCTTGCTGCTGCCGTTCGAGGAAGCGATGACGCGTGTCGATAGTACATCTGGCAATTGGTACGATGTCTCGGCGCATCTCTTGTGGATCGGCGATCGGACCCGTGATCTGGACGAGGCGCATGTCGAGTTCTTGCGCGGCGTTGAAAACCCGCTCGGCCTCAAATGTGGTCCGACAACGGAAATTGATACGCTGTTGAAGCTGATCGACATCCTGAACCCGGAAAATGACCCAGGCCGGTTGACGCTGATCTGTCGCATGGGCGCCGATCAAGCAGGGCAGCATTTGCCGCCGATCATGCGGGCCGTTGAAGCCGCTGGTAAATCCGTTGTGTGGTCTTGCGATCCGATGCATGGGAACACGGTCAAGTCGACGTCTGGATATAAGACGCGCCCGTTTGATCTGATCCG
Organism: Alphaproteobacteria bacterium; assembly: GCA_038102935.1. GTDB lineage: Bacteria > Pseudomonadota > Alphaproteobacteria > Bin95 > Bin95 > VMCJ01. The sequence goes on from JAYNYG010000011.1 coordinate 9,959, forward strand.
CCGCGAAGTGCAGACTTTCTTTGAAGTGGCGCGGGCTGAAGGTGCGCATCCAGGCGGCGTGCATCTGGAGATGACGGGCAAGGATGTCACTGAATGCACGGGCGGCGCCCAGGCTATTTCGGATGACAATCTTGGCGACCGCTATCACACCCACTGTGACCCGCGGCTCAATGCTTCCCAAGCGCTGGAGTTGGCGTTTATGGTGGCGGAAGAACTGAAGTCGGAGCGCGAGTCTCGCGACAGCGCTGCGGCTTAGGTTTGCTTGCGCCCAATTTGGGGGCCATTTGCCTGGATTGCTGATGTCGAATCATCCCATGCGACCGACCGTGGAAGATATTCCGCGGTTCACGGATGCCTATTTCCGCAAGAGCAAGGAAACCGTTGGCCGCTTCGGCGACGTAACGGCGACCTATGCTGTGTTCATGCGCCGCCCAGTGCTGTTCACCGGCCAGATGACGATTGATTGGCTCCATGCCGTCGCCAAAGAGCGCGGCGTGGAGTTTGAGATCGAAGCGCCATTTGCTGAGGGCGAGTTCGTCGGCGCTGGCGAGCCGATGCTGTATCTCACGGGTTCGCTCTATCACTTGGCGGACACTGAAACGCTTTACCTGCAAAAGCTGGGCGCTGCGAGCGTTGCCGCGTACAACGCCTATATGATGGCGAAAGCGCTGCCGAAAACGGCTTTCCTCGCCATGGACGCGCGCCATTGCGCCGGCGCCGATATGGCGGAGCTCATGGCCTATGCGGCAAGTGTTGGCTCCAAGGCGGCGCAGGCGATTGGCGCCACGGGCTTCATTGGCAATGCGACGGATGCGACTGCCCATTTCTTCAGCCAAGATCGCGGTCTCGGCACCATGCCGCATGCGCTAATCGGCTATGCAGGCTCCACTTTGCGTGCGTCGGAAATGCTGCACGAGACGTTCCCGGACGAGAATTTGACCGTGCTGGTGGATTACTACGGGTCTGAAGTGACGGATTCTTTGGCTGTCGCCAACCGTTTCCCTGACTTGGCTGCTGCTGGGCGCCTCGCGTTTCGGCTGGATACGCATGGTGGGCGGTATCTCGAAGGAATGGACCTTCAATCCTCATATGCCATCCTCGACAAATATGCGCCGAACGCCATTCGCAATTACCGCACCGAAAACGAGCTTCGGCATCTTGTCGGAACTGGCGTTTCTGCCGCTGCGATCTGGCGGTTGCGGGAAGCGCTTGATGGGGTAGGGTTCGACAAAGTGAAGGTCGTCGCGAGCTCCGGATTCAATGTCGAGAAATGCCAAACCATGGCGATTGCCGATGCGCCGGTTGATCTGGTCGGCACAGGCTCATATTTGCCGGACCGTTGGAGCGAGACCTACGCGACGGCGGATATCATTGAGTATGACGGCAAGCCGAGCGTAAAGGTCGGCCGTGAATTCCTGCTATCCAAGCGCCGCGCCATGCGGAACGGCGCCGGTTCCTGACAGCGAAAGGACGGCCCGTCCGATGACAGACCGTTTGCGTATCGGCATCGCCCAATTGAATCCCGTCGTGGGCGATATTGTGGGTAATGTCGCAAAGTTGAAGGCCGCTCGCGATGAGCTGAGCGATGCCGACTTGATCGTCTACCCTGAGCTTTTCATTTCTGGGTATCCGCCGGAAGACTTGGTTCTAAAACCGATATTTGTAGCTGAATGCCGGTCTGCCATTGAGGCGTTGGCCGCTGAAACTGCAGATGGTCCGGCATTATTGGTCGGCACGCCATGGGCGGATGACGGCAAGCTCTACAATGCCGTTACGCTCCTGGCTGATGGCCAGATTAGCGCCGTTCGCTACAAGGCGGACCTGCCGAATTATGATGTGTTCGACGAAAAGCGTGTATTCGATGCAGGCCCAATGCCTGGCCCGGTGAACTTTAAGGACGTGCGCATTGGCGTGCCCATCTGTGAAGACATCTGGTCGCCGGACGTGGTTGAATGCCTTGAAGAAAGCGGCGCTGAGTTGCTGCTCGTCCCGAATGGGTCGCCATTTCAAGTTGGCAAGCCAGAAGTGCGATTGAACCTGGTTGTCGAGCGTGTGGTCGAAAGCGGATTGCCGCTCGTCTATGTCAATCAGGTCGGCGGGCAGGACGAATTGGCGTTCGACGGCGCTTCGTTCGTTATTGATGGCGAGCGCCGCTTACGGGCGCAACTCCCTGGCTGGCGTGAAGCTTGCGCCATAACGGAATGGACGCGGGGTGACGACGGTCGTTGGGCTTGCGCAGCAGGGCCGATTGAAGACGTTCCTGAAGGCCTGCCGGCGATGTATCACGCGGCGATGCTGTGTTTACGCGATTATGTGAACAAGAACGGTTTTCCGGGCGTTGTTCTGGGGCTGTCGGGGGGGATCGATTCAGCGATTTCCGCCGCCATCGCTGTCGATGCGCTTGGGGCGGATCGCGTGCGCTGTGTGATGATGCCTTCGCCTTATACTTCGCAGGAAAGCCTGGAAGATGCGAATGGCGTCGCAGAAATGCTTGGCGTTTCCTACGAGAGCATCAATATTGGCCCCGCGATGGATGCATTTGCGGCGATGCTAGAGCCAGCGTTTGAAGGCACAGAGACCGGCATAACCGAGGAAAATATCCAGTCCCGATCTCGCGGGTTAACGCTGATGGCGCTTTCCAACAAGTTCGGCCATATGGTGCTTTCGACAGGCAATAAGTCCGAGATGGCTGTTGGGTATGCAACGATTTACGGCGACATGTGCGGCGGCTACAACGCGATCAAAGACATGTATAAAACGGTCGTGTTCGATCTTTGCCGCTGGCGGAATGATCATGCGCCAACGGGTGTGCTCGGCCCCGCTGGCCCTGTAATGCCTGAACGGGTCATAGCCAAGCCGCCATCCGCTGAACTTCGTCCGGACCAAAAGGACGAGGATTCACTGCCGCCATATGATATTCTTGATGGAATTTTAGAGCGGTTGATCGAGCGCGAGCAGTCTGCCGAGACAATTGTCAGCGCTGGGTATGATGAGGATACAGTAAAGCGTATTTGGCGATTGCTCGATATTTCAGAATACAAGCGGCGACAGGCGCCGCCGGGGGCTAAAATTACGGCTAAGAACTTCGGGCGAGACCGCCGTTATCCAATCACAAACGGTTTTCGGCGCATGATCTAAGTTACATTTGAATTGAGAGGCTGACAGATGAACGACATTCAAACGACACCGGAAAATGGCGCCAATATGGGTGGCCAGCCGCCAGGGAAGGTTTTCTGCAGCGAGTGCGGTACAAGCATGTCGCAGAACGCGCAGGCGTGCCCATCTTGTGGCGCGCCAAACAGTGCTGCGATGGGGCCAGTGTCGGATAAGAGTATGGTTCCAGCAGCTTTGTTGTGCTTTTTCTTAGGCGTAATCGGAATTCACCGGTTTTATGTCGGCAAGATTGGCACTGGCATCCTGTTGATTCTGACGCTCGGCGGGCTTGGCATCTGGCAGTTGATTGATCTGATTATGATCATTATCGGCAGCTTTAAGGATAAGGATGGCCTGCCGCTCCGCCGGTAGAGGCGCCCGCTTATGCCATTCTGTGTGAAATGCGGAACCGTGATGGCGGATACGCAAGATGCATGTGACCGGTGCGGGTTTCCTGCGCCGCGTGAGCATGTGCGGTCTAGCGTTGAAGTGAGTCCCAAAAGCTTCGGCGCTGCGGTGGCGCTTTGCGGGATTTTTGGCACGCTCGGTTTGCATCACTTCTACGTCGGCAACCATGTGCATGGCGTTTTTGACTTGGGCATGTTTGTGGGATTGATGTTCTGCTTCTTCAGCGGTGATACGTCGCTGGTGATGTTGGGCGTCATTCTGATCTTGATGGATGCGTTGCATACGGTGTTTGTTTTCTACAAGCTGATCGTCGGTAAACAACTTGATGGCGATGGGCGGCTAGTCACTTATCCCGGACAATTCCGGGCGTGACGCGGCCCTTTTAGGGGCAGAATTCATGAGCGATCCAATACAACGTCGCGTCGCGCTGATAACAGGCTGCGGCAAGCAGAATGGCATAGGCGCAGCGACGGCGCGACGCCTGGCTGCTGACGGCGTTATCGTCGCTGTATCTGATGTGGCGGCAGGCGGCGTCGCTAATGATCAAACAGTTGCAGGCGCGCAAACGGCGGCTTGGCAGGGCCTCGATACGCTGACAGCTGAGATTGAAGCAGTGGGCGGGGAGGCGGCCAGCTTCGTCGGCGACGTTTCTGATGAGGCCGATGCCGCAAGCCTCGTCGCCCAGACGATAGAACGCTTCGGTCGTCTCGACATTCTGGTGAACAACGCTGGCGCGCCCCATGGCAAAGACCGTGGGCAAATTGAAGAGATTCCTGTGGATGCCTGGCAGAAGACGATGGGCATCAACGCGCTTGGACCTTTCCTTATGATCCGCGCTGCCGTTCCGCACATGAAGGCGGCTGGGTATGGTCGGATCGTGTCGCTTTCATCCGTCGCTGGCCTCTACGCACTGCCTGAGCGCGCGGTTTATTCTGCGTCCAAGGCGGCAGTGCTCGGTCTGACGCGGTCAATCGCACATGACCTGGCGCCGTATGGCGTAACGGTGAATGCCGTATGCCCAGGCTCTATCAAGACGGACCGGGCGATCTCCAGCACCTTGCGCGCGGGGTGGAGCGATGTTGAAGCTGGACTCAAAGAACGCGCGCAGGCGATCCCGATGCAACGGCACGGCTTACCGCAAGAAGTCGCGGCCACCATTGCACACCTGGCGTCTGAGGATGCCGGGTTTATCACTGGCCAAGCATTCGTCGTAGACGGCGGCGGGTTGCCACCAAGCGCGTTCTAATCAGGCTTTAAACCGCCGCCGCAATGCTGCCATCCGCGCTACGACACCGCGGAGGGTTTTGACTTCCTGCTCAGTGATCCGGGCGCGGGCGAAGATATTGCGGAGGTTTTGCTGCATCGCCGGTCGTTGGCCAGCCGTTCGATAAAATTGAGCTGCGTCGAGCTCGGCATCCAGATGGTTCATCAACGCATCGACTGAGCCTTGCGCCGCATAGTCCGTCCCGCCCATCGGAAGTTCTTCCGCCGGCGTATCATCACCAGATTTCAGCCATTCCCATGCAATCAGCAATACCGACTGGCCAAGATTGAGAGAGCTATAGGCCGGATTGAGCGGCGCCGTAATGATCGCTTGCGCGCGCATAACATCATGGTTCGCAAGGCCGGAGCGCTCCCGCCCGAATAGAATGCCAGCGCCAGCGCCTCTCGTCATCTCGGCGCGCATCACTTCGGCGGCGCGTGCGGGTGTTAGCACGGGTTTCACCATGTCTCGACGGCGCGCGGTGGTCGCCAACACGATCTGCAGATCTGCAATTGCATCCGCTGTAGTTGGGTAAACCCGTGCGGCGTCAACGACGCTGTCTGCGCCTGCGGACGAAGAGGCGGCCTTTTGGTTAGGCCAACCGTCGCGCGGGCGGACAATGCGAAGGTCTGTCAGGCCGCAATTCAACATCGCCCTTGCCGCAGCGCCGATATTTTCGCCCAACTGCGGCTCAACCAGGATAACGGTGGGGCCTGATGGCAACATGGCCGTCTTTGTCGAATCCGTCCCAGCCATTAGTTTGGTTCAGCGATGCCGTCCGCCATCAGCTTGTAGATCAGGCCATCTGTCAGTGCTTCATAGGATGCAGAGATGACGTCGCCGGAGAGGCCGACAGTGGTCCAGCGGCGGCCTTCGTTATCTGCGCTTTCCAGCATGACCCGTGTGACAGCAGCGGTGCCGTCGCCGGAGTTTAAAATGCGCACGCGATAGTCTGTTAGCCTCACATCGCCAAGTGATGGGTAGAATGGCGCAAGCGCTTTGCGGAGCGCATGGTCAAGGGCGTTAACGGGGCCATTGCCTTCCGCCACTTCCAATACCCGCGTTTCGCCGACGGATACCTTGACCGTAGCTTCGGATAGTGCAGGCGTTTGGCTGCCAGCCTCCATGCGGTGTTCATCCAGCACGCGGAAGGTTTCAATGCTGAAATAGTCAGGCACGCCCTCTGTCAGCTTGCGCGCCAGCAGCTCGAAGCTGGCTTCCGCGCCGTCATAGGAATAGCCTTCGTACTCGCGCTGTTTGACCTCTTCGACGATCTTCATGACACGAGGATCTTTGCCATCAATATCAATACCGAGATCGCGGAAGCGGGATAGGATATTGGCGCGCCCAGCTTGGTCTGAAACGAGGATGAGGCGGCTATTGCCAACGGATTCAGGCGTCACGTGCTCATAGAGCGTGGGGTCTTTTTCAACGGCTGAGACATGCAGCCCGGCCTTGTGCGCAAATGCCGATGCGCCGACATAGGCTGCATGGCGGTTCGGCGCGCGGTTCAGGCGCTCATCCAACATGCGGCTGATGAGGGGCAAACGCAGCATCGCTTCATCGGATATGCCAACGTCATAACCCATCTTGAGTTTGAGTGTCGGGATAAGCGAGACGAGGTTTGCATTGCCGCAGCGCTCGCCAAGTCCATTCAATGTGCCCTGCACCTGCCGGGCGCCCGCCCGGACTGCTGCAATGGAGTTTGCGACGGCGTTCTCGGTATCATTATGCGTGTGAATGCCAATCCGCTCGCCGCCAAATTTAGCAACGACGACGCCGACAATTTCTTCCACTTCATGGGGCAGGGCCCCGCCATTGGTGTCGCAAAGCACGACCCAGCGGGCATTTGAATCAAGCGCTGCGCCGACCGCTTTCAGTGCATATTCCGGGTTCGCCTTGTAGCCGTCAAAGAAATGCTCGGCGTCAAAAAGCGTCTCACGGCCCCGCGCCACGCATTCGGCCACGCTCTCGCCAATAATCCGGATGTTTTCATCAAGATCGACGCCAAGCGCGGTGGTCGCGTGGATGTCATGGGTTTTGCCGACAAGACAGACTGCCGGTGTGTTTGCGCCCAGGACGGCCGTCAGGCTCGGATCATTGGCGGCGCTGCGGCCAGAACGGCGGGTCATGCCAAACGCTGTGAAGGTTGACGTCTTGAGGCCTTCAGATTGCTCAAAAAACTCATCATCGCGCGGGTTGGCGCCGGGCCATCCGCCTTCGACATAGTCAATGCCTAAATCATCCAGGGCGTTGGCGATTGCGGCTTTATCAGCGGCGCTGAAGTCAACGCCATGAGTTTGGGCGCCATCGCGCAATGTCGTGTCATAGAGATAGATGCGATTGGAGTCAGTCACGGGCTTAAGAGCTTTCATTGGGTCGCACAAAAAAACGGGGGCAGCCGAAGCCGCCCCCGCTTAGCACATCCGCACTAAACGGTGTGTTATTTTGTGCGCCTATCGCTTGTCGACAGGCACATAATCGCGCGAAGGCTCGCCAATGTAGAGCTGTCGGGGCCGGTTGATCTTCTGTTCCGGGTCTTCAATCAGCTCATTCCATTGGGCTATCCAGCCGACTGTGCGGCCAATAGCGAAGAGGGCGGTGAACATGGAGACCGGGAAGCCCATCGCTTTCAGGATAAAGCCAGAATAGAAGTCCACGTTTGGATAGAGGCGGCGTTGGATGAAGTACTCGTCTTCAAGCGCAATCCGTTCCAGCTCGACCGCGACTTCAAGCAGCGGGTCATGAACGCCAAGTGTATCCAGCACTTCATGGGCCGCCTTACCGATGACGGTCGCGCGTGGATCATGGTTCTTGTAGACGCGGTGGCCAAAGCCAAACAGGCGGAAGCTGTCATTCGGGTCTTTAGCGCGGGCGACCATCGCTGGCACTTTATCGACCGTGCCGATCTCTTCGAGCATGTTGAGCACTTGCTCATTAGCGCCGCCATGGGACGGGCCCCAAAGTGCGGCGATGCCAGCAGCGATACAGGCATATGGATTGGCGCCGGTAGAGCCTGCGAGGCGGACCGTTGAAGCGGATGCGTTCTGCTCATGGTCCGCATGCAGCGTGAAGATCAGGTCCAGCGTTTTGGAGACAACTGGATCAACCTTGTATTCTTCGGCCGGTGTTGAGAAACACATGTGCAGGAAGTTTTCGGCGTAGCCCATGTCGTTGCGCGGATACACGAAAGGCTGGCCGATAGTGTATTTGTAGGCCCAGGCTGCAATGGTCGGCATCTTTGCAATCAGGCGGTAGGATGCGACTTTGCGGTGCCATGGGTCCTCGATATCGAGGCTGTCGTGGTAGAATGCAGAGAGTGCGCCAACGACGCCGCACATCACGGCCATCGGGTGGGCGTCCCGACGGAAACCCCGGAAGAAGTTTGTGATCTGATCATGCACCATCGTGTGGTGCGTGATGTCATAGGTGAATTTCGCCTTGTCTTCTGCATTCGGCAACTCGCCATTCAGCAGCAGGTAGCAGGCTTCCATATAGTCGCTGTGTTCAGCGAGCTGCTCAATTGGATAGCCGCGATACAGCAGAATGCCTTTATCGCCGTCGATAAAGGTAATTTTGGACTGGCAACTGCCGGTCGCCGTATAGCCTGGATCATAGGTGAACAAGCCAAGTTCTTTGTTGAACGCACGGATATCAACCACCGGAACGCCGGCGGAGCCTTGCATCACAGGAAACTCTGCGGACTTACCGGACGCGTTGTCCGTCATCGAAACTGTATGATTTTTACCGGATTCGCTCATACGGAATATCCCCCAGCGGCGGTATCAGAACCGCCGTTCTTGTAACGGTTTAATCCATCAAGATAGCCCGTAGAGGTGATTTAATCAATCAAAAGCGCTTTCCCTAAAGCGCGGCCTCTGACCGGCGCAGGGTCTCGTCACGGCCCAGGATGGCGGCGACTTCAAACAAGCTCGGCGACGCGTCTGAGCCAGTGAGTGCAGCTCGAAGAGGCTGCGCAAGCTTGCCAAGCTTCAATTCAGCGCTCTCAGCGCCTGCGCGCAGGGCCGCTTCGATCTCAGCTTCGCTCCATGTTTCCGGAGACAGAGCAGAAAGAGCTGCATTTGCGGCGGCTAGGCCTGCGGACGCATCAGCGCCGCCAAGCGCCTTTGCAGCTTTGGCCGACTGTGAGAAAGGCGCGCCATCCAAATAAATCTCTGCATTCTGAGCGAGATCGAGCAATGTCTTCGCGCGTTGCTGCAGGCTAGGCATGCCTTTGTGGAGCCTTGCAGCTTCTATATCGGTGACGCTACGGCCAAGTTTCGTTTCGAGCGTTGACGCAATTGCTGTGGTGAGGGTTTCAGGCTCCGCCTCGCGCATGTAGTGGCCGTTGGTATTCTCCAGCTTCGCCATATCGAATCGTGATGGAGAGCGGCCGACGCCCTCTAGATCAAACAGCTTGATGGCTTCTTCTGTAGAGACGATTTCCAGGTCGCCATGGCTCCAGCCGAGCCGCAAGAGATAGTTGCGGATCGCATCTGGCAACAGGCCCATATCCCGATATGCGTCGACGCCAAGCGCGCCATGCCGTTTGGAGAGCTTTGCCCCGTCCGCGCCGTGGATCAGCGGAATATGAGCGAATGCGGGGAGGGCCCAGCCCATCGCGTTGAACACCTGGACTTGGCGGAAGGTGTTGTTCAAATGATCGTCGCCGCGAATAACGTGGCTGACATTCATATCATGGTCATCCACCACGACGGCCAGCATGTAGGTCGGTGTGCCATCGGCCCGAAGCAGGACCATATCGTCCAACTCCGCATTAGCGACGCGGACTTCGCCTTGCACGAGGTCATTGACGACGGTTTCGCCGTCACGCGGCGCTTTTAGGCGGATGGCTGGTTTGACGCCTTCTGGCGCTTCGCTCGGATCACGGTCCCGCCAACGGCCATCATACAAAAAGCGCTTGTTCTCAGCCTGTGCGGCGGCGCGGAGGTCTGCAAGCTCTTCATTCGTCGCATAGCACTTATAGGCATGGCCGCTCGCCAGCATAGCCTCGGCGACTTCAACATGCCGGTCGATGCGGGCGAATTGGAATACCGGTTCGTCATCCCAATCCAATTCAAGCCAACGCAAGCCATCCAAGATCGCCTCAATTGCTGGCTCGGTGGAGCGTTTGCGGTCCGTATCTTCCACGCGCAGCATAAATTTTCCGCCATGGCGTTTGGCATAGAGCCAGTTGAATAGCGCCGTGCGGGCGCCGCCAATATGTAGAAAGCCGGTCGGCGAGGGGGCGAAACGGGTGACGACGGTCATGTGAAGGGCTCCTGAGACCGGGCAGGGCGCCCGATGCTGCGTTTCCGCTGTATAACGACTTTCAAGCAGAGAAGGTCAAGGCGGCATGTTGCCAAGTTAGCGGGAAAGGCTATCTGGTGCGCCAGCAATGGGCCGCCGTCAGCCGATCCTGCTGGCGCCGTTTTTTGCAGGCGGCGCTGCGATCTACATGACATTGCCATCTGAACCAGCGCTCTGGCCCACCGTCTCCGCTGTGCTGGCGCTCCTCGTATTGGCGGTGTTTGGTTGGCGGATTGAGCGGGTGCGCTGGCCGTTGCTTTGGTTCTTCGCGCTGGAGTTAGGGTTTCTCTGGTGCTTGCTGCGCACCGGCTGGGTAGATGCGCCCCGGCTTGAGCGAGAGCGGGCGGGCGAGGTATCAGGCATTGCCGCTTGGATCGAAGCGTCAGACAAGCGGCCCCGGCTTGAGCTGCGCGTTGTCCGGTTTGAAGCGCGTGGCAAGGTCACACGGCTCAAACGTGCGCGGGTGCGACTGGCGAAGGGGGCGCGGCCTGCAATCGGGGACCGGGTGCGTGTACGCGCAATTATGCGCCCACCGCCAAGGCCGGTCGCGCCAGGCGGATATGACTTTCAGCGGGACGCTTACTTCAAGCAGATCGGCGCGGTAGGTTTCGCAATCGGCACGACGGAGATTGCGCCAGCGCGGGAGAGGGACGGGCTGAGGCATTGGGTGAACCAAGCGCGTGCGAGCTTCCGCGATCAAGTTTATGCGGCGTTGGCGGATAAGCCGAATATTGCGGGCATCATCGCAGCCTTAACTGTCGGCGACCGGGCAGGCGTTGTCGATGCGGATAGGGATGCGTTGCGTGCGTCAGGCTTAGCGCACTTGCTGGCGATTTCGGGATTGCATCTGGGCCTCGCTGCGGGTGTGATTTTCTTTGTTCTGCGCTTGGCTTTGGCGTTGCCGCATGGGGCGGCGCTCCGAATGCCGATCCATAAGATCGCAGCATTGGTCGCGATTTTGGCGGCGGCGGGGTATTTGGCGATGTCCGGCGCCGCCCCACCGGCGCAACGGGCATTCGTCATGGTGACGGCTGGAATGCTGGCCGTCATGGCGGATAGGCTGCGTTCTGGCCTCTGGTTTATCGCTTGGGCGGCGGCGATTGTAGCGGCGGCGTCGCCGGATGTGGTGGTTGGCCCGAGCTTCCAACTCTCGTTTGCTGCCGCCACAGGGATTGTCGCGGCTTATGAGGCGCAAGCGGCAAAACGGCAGCGGGAGATTGAGCCACGCTTGCCAGGCAGCGGGTTCATTCGCTCGCTTGGGCGTTATGTCGGCGGGATTGCGGTCGCCTCGCTCATCGCGACAGCGGCGACGGCGCCATTGGCTTTGGCGCATTTCCAACAGGCGCCCGCGTTGGGTGTCGTAGCGAACCTTGTGGCGATGCCGGTGATGGCGTTCTGGATAATGCCGACGGCAATACTCGCGGCGTTGCTGTCGGTGGTTAGCTTAGGCGATTATGCATTTCAGCTCATGGGGTTAGGTGTCGAGCTTGTGCTGGTAGCCGCCTATATGGTGCAGGGCTGGGAGGGCGGCGTCATTCACGCCGCCGCATCGCCGGATTGGGTGGTCGGCGCATTCCTGGCGGGCGGGGTCGTGATTTGCGCTTTGAGAGGCTGGCCGCGCTGGTTGGGACTTGCGGGCGTTTTCGCTGCAGTCGTTGGGCTAAGTCTTGCGTCTCCACCAGACATTCTTGTGGATGAGCAAGGGCGCATCGCGGCCGTTAGGGACGGCGGAACGCTGTATTTTACGTCCATGCGGCGCGGCGCGTTCGAACAGAAAGTCTGGTCGCGCTATGTTGGCGGCGCTGCGGTTAGTCGATTGGCAGATGCGCCGTCATCGCTCGCGCGCTGCGATCCAGACGGATGCGTTACCGCTGGAGATGCTGTGACGGTCGCTATCTCTCTGGCGCCGCATGGCCTGCAGGATGATTGCCGCCGAGCGGACTATTCAATCGCGCTCTATCGCGCCGTCGCAGCCAAAGCCATGGGGTGCCTGGAAGGGACGCCAGATCTCGATCTATTTGATTTGCAGCGCGACGGCGCCCATGCGCTTTGGATCAAAGACGGCATTGTCACTACGAGCAGCGTCGCGTCTCAGCGCGGCGAACGGCCCTGGACCCGCTAAGCGGGGCGTCTCGCTCTGATTAGTGATAGCGGCGGATTAGGCTGATGAGGCGGCCCTGCACCTCGACTTCTTCCGGCGCGTATTCTTGCGGCGGAAAGTCAGGGTTGGCGGCGCGTAGGATTACACGGCCAGGCTCCCGGTCGATATGTTTCAAGGTCGCTTCTTCCTGGCGCACCAACGCTACGACGATGGCGCCGTTATCGGCGACAGCGCCTTCTTCGATGATGACGATGTCGCCATCCATAATGCCGTCGTCAATCATAGAGCGGCCAGATACTTCCAGCGCATAATGATTGCCGCGCCCAAGCATCTCGCGCGGCACTTCCACGAAGGCGTTGGGGTCATTCAGCGCTTCAATCGGCGTACCTGCCGCGATCAGGCCGTGTAGCGGCAATGCGATTGCGCCGGTGTTTTCATTCGCGGCGATTGATTGCAGCGGCTTGTCCCGGCGGGCGGGTTCCCGGCGTGGGGCGCGGCTAGAACTGAGCGCAGCATCTTCTGGCAGGCGCGTCACTTCAAGGGCGCGGGCTTTGTGGGCGAGACGGCGGATGAAGCCGCGTTCTTCCAAGCCCGTCACCAGCCGGTGTACGCCAGATTTGGAACGAAGGTCCAACGCATCCTTCATTTCGTCGAATGATGGCGATACGCCAGTTTCGCTGATGTGGTTGTTGATAAATGTCAGCAGTTCGTGCTGTTTGCGCGTAAGCATGTCTCAGGTTCCTTTGTTGAACCCAGGGCGCACGGATATGCAGGCCCTATCTGTCAATTAAACGTTCTAGTTTGGTTCGTAGGAACAGTCAAGCATGTTCTGAGTATTTACAATTACTTCACTATCATGGGCCGCATTCGTTCCGCATGCAAACACCCTATGCCTTGGCGGAAGATGCTACACAACATATTGATTTTTAGATGAAATCCATCGGCAATACCTGCACAAGATCACCCTGTTGCACCGCGTCGGCGTGAGGCGGGCGCACGATTAAAGCGTTCGCAGACGCATAGACAGACATCATTGAACTGTCTTGCACGCGGAACGGTTCGACTGCGAATCCATGTTCTTGTTCCGCTGTCATGCGCGCACGGACGTAGTCTTGGCGCCTATCATTGGCGTTCATAGGCGTCTTCAGGCGGGCGTAGGTCACAGGCGGCGCTGTATCTGCACGGCCCAGCATCTGCCGGATAGCAGGGCCAAGGAACAGATGCGCACAAACCATTGTTGAGACTGGGTTGCCTGGCAAGCCAAGCACCATCTGGTCGCCCAGAGCGCCGAACATAAGCGGCTTGCCTGGCCGCATAGCGATCCGCCAGAAATCGACATTGAGGCCCTCTTTAGCGAGCGCGCTCTGCACAAGGTCATGATCGCCGACAGATGCGCCGCCAAGAGTGACCAGGATATCAGCCCCCACAGCCTGCCTGGCAGCGCTGATCAGCGCGCCTTCATCATCTTTCGCGACATCCAGCATTAGGGGGTCACCCCCGCAATCCCGAACATACGCCGCAATCCCTACGCCGCTTGATCCGATTATCTGCCCTGGCCCTAATTCATCCCCAGGGAGCTTGATTTCATCACCGGTCGCCAAGATTGCAACACGGGGGCGACGCGCGGCGCGCACCCATACAATGTTCATGCCTGCTGCAAGGCTTAACTGGCCCGGCGTCATAACAGTTCCGGCGGGGATGGTGGTCTCGCCGCTTCGGAAATCAAGCCCTGCGCGGCGAATATGGCGGCTGACTTCCGCTGCTTCGTTCAACTGCACCTGGTCGCCATTCCGGTCGACATCTTCTTGGAGAACGATTGTATCCGCGCCCGGCGGCACTTCGCCGCCGGTGAAAATTCTGACTGCTTGGCCCGCTCGAACTTCGCCCGTGAATGGCGCGCCCGCAGGCGATTCACCGATGACCGTCAAGGTCGCACCCGGCTCAGGAGCATCAACAGCGCGCACGGCGTATCCGTCCATTGCGGACATATCAGCTGGCGGTTGGGTGCGGCGAGCGATGATCGGTTCAGCGAGGGTGCGGCCATGGGCGTCCACCAGCATAATCAATTCGACGCCAGTCGGTTTCGCAGCCTCCAGAACACGTGCCTGGGCTTGCTCAACGGGTATCACGGCTGGGCCTCATACACGCCAGACTTACCGCCGGATTTGTGTTTGAGGCGCGTCACTTCGATCGTCATGCCGCGATCCATGGCTTTCACCATGTCATACACGGTGAGAGCGGCGACGGAAGCCGCCGTCAGCGCTTCCATCTCAACACCGGTTTTGCCAGTTGTTTTACATTCCGCTTCGATCAGAACGGCTTGCAGGTCGTCGCTCAGCTCCAAATCCACATTTACAGCCGTTAGCGGTAGCGGATGGCAAAGGGGAATGAGGTCCGATGTTTTCTTCGCCGCCATGATGCCGGCCAGTCTGGCGATAGCCAGCACATCGCCTTTGCCGACTTTACCTTCCGCGATCCGCTCACCAGTTTCACGTTGCATGGTGATGCGTGATACCGCGACAGCCCGCCGGTCTGTCTCGGCCTTGGCGCCGACATCGACCATCTGCGCGCGCCCGGCGGCGTCAAAATGGGTGAGCTTATCCGCCATCTAATCCCGCCCTTGGCCGATGAGATTGGAGGCGGCCTGCTGCAGATCATTCTCCCGCATTAGCCGCTCGCCGACGAGGAACCCGCGTGCGCCATCGGCCCAAAGCCGCGCTAAATCTGCTCGGTCGCCAATGCCGCTTTCGGAGATGATCCGGCGTCCATCATGTGGCATTGCGGCGAGGCGGGCCGTGGTCGCTAAATCCGTTTTCATAATCTTGAGGTCACGATTGTTGATGCCGATCAGCGGCGATTGCAGTTTCATCGCACGCTCAAACTCAGCCTCATCATGCGTTTCCACCAGAACATCCATGCCGTAACTCATCGCGGCGGATTCCATCTCCGCAGCAAGGCTATCATCAACGGCGGACAAAATGATCAGGATGCAATCGGCCCCAAGCGCACGGGATTCGGTGATCTGATAGGTCGAAACCATAAAATCTTTGCGCAACACGGGCAGCGCGCAAGCGGCCCGCGCCTGACCCAGATGATCATCGTCGCCCTGGAAATACGGTGTATCTGTCAATACGGATAGGCATGCTGCGCCAGCGGCTTCATAGGCTGTGGCGAGTTCTGCCGGGTTGAAATCTTCGCGGATTAACCCAGCGCTTGGCGAAGCGCGTTTGATCTCTGTGATCATTGGATATTGGCCCGCGGCGTCCTTGGCAGCCAATGCGGCGCCAAATCCGCGCGCCGGGTCCGCGGCCTTCGCGATTGGCTCCAACAGGCTGAGCGGTTTTTCCCGCTCGCATTCGGCGACGTGAACGCTTTTTCGCCCGCAGATTTCTTTTAGAATATCTGACATCAGAGATGGCTCGCTGGCGGCGCTTCGTTGGTGATCGCGACCAATTTGGCCAGCGCTCCGTTCGCTAGGCCGTCATCAATGCTCGCTTCCGCCATCGCGACGCCAGCCTTTAAATCCGCAACTTTATCCGCAACGATGAATGCCGCAGCGGCGTTATAAAGCACGATATCTCGGTAGGCGCCTTTTGCGCCGTCCAGCAACGCCCGGAGCGCATGGGCGTTTTCGTCAGGCGTGCCGCCTTGGAGGTCATTGGTGGAGGCAATTGGAATTCCGGCAGCCTCCGGCGATAGTTCGAAGAGCGCGACCTGGCCATTGTGCAATTCAGCGACCGTCGAAGCGCCGGTCGTCGTCAACTCGTCCATCCCATCCGAACCATGGACAACCCAAGCACGTTCAGACCCAAGTGCGCCGAGAACTTTAGCCTGACGCTCCACATATTCGGCAGCGAAAATACCCATAAGCTGGCGTGGCGCTTCGGCTGGGTTGGAGAGGGGGCCGAGGAAGTTGAAGATCGTCCGCGTCGCAAGCTCTGTGCGAACGCCCGCGACATGGCGTGTGGCGCCGTGATGCCGAGGCGCCATCAAAAATGCGATATTCGCGTCCCAGAGCGCACGCTCCACTAAGGACATATCGGCATCGATATTGACGCCAAGCGCGCCCAGAACATCTGAGGAGCCGGACTTGGATGACGCAGCGCGATTGCCGTGCTTCGCCACCGGAATGCCCGCGCCCGCAACGACAAGCGCCACGGCTGTTGAGATATTCAGCGTGCCCTTCGCGTCGCCGCCGGTGCCACAAGTGTCGATGGCGCCCGGCGGCGGTTTGATCTTAACCGCTTTGGCGCGCATCGCGCGGGCGGCGCCAGTCAGCTCAGCCTCAGTCTCGCCACGAACGCGCATACCCATCAGCAGCGCGCCCATTTGGGCCGGCGTCGCGTCGCCAGACATCATCACATTGAACGCGTCTTCGGCCTGCTGCTCATCGAGCGCCCAGCCGTTGGAAATTTGGGTTAGAAAAGGCCGGAGGTCCATGGCGTCACACTCCATCCATCGCGTATTTGCGGCGGGCTGGCATGGGCTTTGGCTCCTTGTTTGGCAGCCGCCCGTTCGTTGCGAGCTGTAGGAAATTTCCAAGCAGCTTATGGCCGTACTCAGACGCAATGCTCTCAGGGTGAAATTGCACGGCGTGGATTGGCCGGTCGGCGTGCATGACGCCCATAATACATCCGTCTTCAGTCTTTGCGTTGGCGATCAAGCAGTTCGGTAGCGATTGCGGCTGGATGACGAGCGAGTGGTAGCGCGTCGCCTCAAACTGTTCCGGCAACCCCTCGAACACGCCCGTACCCTCAGTCGTGACAGTGCTGAGTTTACCGTGGAGCGGCTGTGGCCCACGCTCGATTACGCCGCCAAACGCTTGCCCTATTGCTTGGTGACCAAGGCATACCCCAAATATCGGCAGATCATCGGGCGCCTGACGAACAACATCTAAGCAGATCCCGGCTTCATTCGGCGTGCAAGGCCCGGGCGACAAGATGATGCCTTCATAGCCGCCGTTTAAGGCTTCGTCGGCGGTGATCTCATCATTGCGCTTAACCACTACCTCGGCGCCGAGTTCGCCAATGAAGTGTTTGAGATTATAGACAAAGCTGTCGTAGTTATCGATCAGCAGAAACATATGAGCGTCCTCACGTTGCGCCGCGTCCGCAGAGGCGTTTGGGCGAGCCTATATCAAGCAGGCGTTAAAGCGAACGGGCAGCCTCTGCCGCACGCACGAGAGCGCGGGCTTTGTCGTGGCTTTCCTGGTATTCGGCTTCTGGATCGCTATCAGCGACGACGCCAACGCCTGCTTGCACATAAAGCTTGCCGTCTTTGACGACGCCTGTGCGCAGCGCGATGCACGTATCCATGGAGCCGTTTGACGCGAAGTAGCCGATGCAGCCCGCATAAACGCCACGCTTGGTCGGCTCCAGCTCGTCGATGATCTCCATCGCGCGCACCTTGGGCGCGCCGGAGACGGTGCCGGCTGGGAAGCCTGCGATCAGTGCGCCGATCTCATCGTATTCGGATGAAATTTGGCCGATGACCGTCGAGCTCATATGCATAACGTGGCTGTATCGCTCGATATCGAATTGCGCCGTGACTTCGACGCTGCCGATTTCAGATACCCGGCCAACATCGTTCCGAGCGAGATCCAGCAGCATGAGATGCTCGGCCAACTCCTTCGGGTCATTCTGCAGGCTTTCGGCGAGTGCTGCATCCGCAGCCGCATCAGCGCCACGGCGGCGCGTACCGGCTAATGGGCGGATCGTGACGACGTCATCGCGGGCGCGCACCAGAATTTCTGGGCTAGAGCCGACGATGGAGAATTCGCCATAGTCCAGGAAGAACAGGAACGGCGAAGGATTCAAGCGGCGGAGCGAGCGGTATAAATCAAACGGCGCGCGCTCAAACGGCACAACGAAGCGTTGGCTCGGCACAATCTGAAACGCGTCGCCTGCGCGGATATATTCCTTCGCCGCTTCAACTGCAGCCAGAAAGTCAGGTTTGGTGAAGTTGGATTCGATTTCGCTGGGCGCTGGCGCAGAGGGCGGATATGGCGGACGCGCGGGCAGGGGACCGTTCAAACGGTCCACGGCGGCGGCGAGCCTTGCAGAGGCTTCAGCATAGGCCGTGTCGGCGTCAATCCCCGCCGCCGGGCGCACCGGCGTTACGATGGTGATGGTGTCGCCTACCGTATCGAACACAGCCATGATTGTTGGCCGCACGAAGATGCCATCTGGAATGCCAAGCGTATCCTCGGGCTCATTCGGCAACCGCTCCATCAGGCGGACCATGTCGTAGCCCATATAGCCGACGAGGCTGGAGGCCATGGGCGGCAAGCCTGCCGGCAGGCTGTCAATCTGCGACTCGGCGATGAGCGCGCGTAATGAATCCAGCGAGCCTTGGTGTTCAACTTCGTATGAAGTCTCCGCATGGGGCGCTTGGCGGCTAACCTCGGCTTTGTCGCCCCTGCAGCGCCAAATCAGATCTGGCTCGATGCCGATGAACGAGTAGCGACCGCGCGTTTCACCACCCTCGACGCTTTCCAGAATAAAGCTATTCGGTCCGCCGCCAGACAGTTTCAGCATCGCGGATACAGTGGTTTCCAAATCAGCGGAAACCTCTGTCCACACAACCTGCGGCGCCCCGGCGTTATAAGTCTCAGCGAAGGTCGAACGTTCGGGATCTATGCGCATTGGGTCTACTGCAGATATTGGCCGCCGGGCGGCGGCTCAGGAACATTGTTGATCGTGGCCGGGTTGGCTTCGCGCGCGACGGCGCCTAGCACTTCGACACGATCATTGGCGTACACGTTTGCAAGCTGCGCTAAGTACGCAGCTTCGGCCTCGCCTTTCGGATCGAATGTCGGGCGCTCAACGGCTTCAACATAGACAATATCTACGTTCTCGCCGTTGATCGCCTGGACGGATGATTTCTCCGCCGCCGCAAAGGCGCTTTCGATCAGATTGGCTGGAATTTCAGTTTCCTGTTGCAGCGCCTGCCTGTTCTTTGGCGCGAGTTCTGTGACCGAGAGGCCGATCGCTGTCGCCGCCGCCTTAAATGCAGCGGCGTCCACTGCGTCGCCAAGCGCTTTAGCTTGAGCCAATGCGGCCTCTTCCTGCTGCTCAGCTTGCCACGCTGTCGTCGCATCCTCGCGGACGTCTTCGAACGGCTTGGGTGATGTCGGCGTAATTTTATCAACGATGATGGAAACGAAGGAACCGTCCCGAAGTTCAATCAATCCGCTCTGATCGCCAGCGTTCCGGTCGAACACAGTGTCGATGAAGGTCTGATCGCTCGGGAGGCCATGCAGGCGGAGGCCTGCACTGTCCGTCCCGGCGCGGCTGTAGCCGGAGACGGTGGTAATGTTGATGCCAGTCGCCTTGCTTGCAGCGTCCAAATCACCGCCTGCGGCCAGGGCGTCTTCGGCGGCGTTAGCGACGTCGATCAGGCCATTATTGGCGCGTTCCTGGCGAATTTGCTCCGTGATCGCCGCTTGCACATCCGCCAGTGGCGTTGTCGCTTCCGGATTAATCTCGGAGACGAGAACGACGTGCCAGCCCAGCCGAGACTCGACGGCTTCCGTAAGCCCGGCAGTTGGCAGGTCATAGATAGCCTCGCCAATGGACGCTGGGAAAATGGCCCCGCGTTGCAGGGCGCCGAGGTCCGTCACCAGCGCGCCTGCGAACTCTGCCGCCGTTGTGAAGGCTTCGGGGTCCTTCGGCGCAATCTGTTTGAAAGTCTTAGCCGCTGTCGCGTCCGTGAAGAGCGCCTGGGTCAGGGTGCGGGTCTCCGGCTGGACGAAATTCGCTTTGTTCAGCTCGTAGTAATTTGAGACGTCCGCGTCTGAGACGACCGTGGCAGCGGCCACATTCGGAACTGAAATATACAGCACGCGAGTATCGCGGCGTTCCGGCTCGGAGAACAATTGTTTGTTCGCTTCGATAAACTCTTTGACCTGCACTTCGCTCGGTTCAGGCGGCGTGACGGCGCTCAGGGGCAGGCTGGTGGTTGCGATAGCGCGCTTCTGCGTCTCCAGCATGTACATCAGTTCTGCGAGCGGCTGCGGTGGAGGTAGCTTAATGGCGACAGCTTCGCCCACCTGCTGGCGCACCAGTTCCTTTTGCAGGCCGATGACATAGCCATCTTCGCTGACGCCAGCATTATAGAGCGCTTGGCGGAAGCGGTTCGCATCAAAGGTGCCGCCTTGGGTGCGGAAAGCCGGATTGGCCATGATAGCGTTGCGGACAGCGTCTTCGCCCGCAGTCACGCCAAGATGTTGCGCCTCCATATCAAGCGCCGCCTGGCCGATCAGTTGATCCAGCGCCGCTGCGCGAATGGCGCCTTCTGGCAGGGATGAGGCGTCAAAGCGCGTACCCAGAAGCTGGCGCATTTGCTCGAGCTGGCGGCGCTCGGCAGCGTCAACGCTATCGCGTCGTACTTCGATCTCGCCAACTTCCGCTAGCACCGGATTGGCCTCTGGCGTCAGATAGTCGCCGATGCCCCAGGCGGCAAAGCTCAGAATTAGGAAGAAGAACAGAATCTTGGCCACCCAACCGGCGGCTCCCTTGCGCATGGCGATTAGCATGTGTCGATCCTGTGTTTCTCAAAGCTTCGCCGCCGGATATGGCGGTGATTAAGGCCGGGGATCATAGGGATGTCATGTCGCTCCGGCAATCCAGGAACGCGCTGGAATTGGACAATTCACCCTTTATGATCGCTTTATATGGCGTCACATGCGCTTGATTCGGGTGTGAGCGCCTAATTAATCGCCCAGAATAAGGATTTTGCCTTGAGCCAGCCCGAATATTTGATCGCCGGAAACTGGAAGATGAATGGCCTTTCGGCAGACGCAGTCGCGTTGGCGAAAGGCGTTGCAGCCGCGTCTGATGTCGCGCCGGAAACCTTGGAATTGCTTGTATGTCCGCCGCATCTGCACATCGGTCAAGTGGGCAAAGCAATTGAGGCTTCGCGCGTTCAACTGGGCGCGCAGGATTGCCATAACGAAATCTCTGGCGCTTTCACCGGCGACATTTCGGCGGAGATGTTGGCGGATGTCGGCTGTAGCTATGTGATTGTTGGCCATTCAGAGCGCCGGGACGGGCATCGCGAAGGAGACCCGGCCATATGGGCAAAGGCCTCTGCCGCCTTGCGCGCTGGCCTCAAACCCATCGTCTGCGTTGGCGAGACGGAGGAGGAGCGGTTGGCCGGGAAGGCGGAAGATACAGTTGCCCGCCAAGTCCGCGCCTGCACGCCAGACGGCGTGAACGGGGATAAGATTGCGCTGGCTTATGAACCGATTTGGGCGATCGGCAGTGGCCGCACACCGACGCATGATGAAATCGCCGCCGTACATAAGACAATGCGTGACGCGTTGACTGAGATGCTTGGCGCGGATGCAGGCAGTGGGATTCGCTTGCTTTATGGCGGGTCCGTGAAGCCCGGCAACGCTAAGGAAATCATGGCGCTAGAGAACGTCAACGGCGCCTTGGTTGGCGGGGCAAGTTTGAAGGCGGAAGATTTCTTGGGCATTGCGGCGTCCTGCGCCTAGAATTTCGGCGCCTCTGACTGTACATAGGGTGCAAATCGAACGGTTGCGCCGCGCGAACCTATGCGCGCGCCCATATGAAAGCTTTGGATGCCATGGTCCCGATCATCCTGACGATCCACATTCTGATTGCGGCTGCACTGGTCGTTGTCGTTCTGCTGCAGCGCTCTGAGGGGGGCGGGCTCGGCATTGGCGGCGGCGGAGGCGGCGGCGCAGGCCTGATGACGGGGCGGAGTGCGGCGACGCTTCTGACCCGTTCAACCGGCATGCTTGCTGTCGCATTTTTTGCGACGAGCCTTGTTTTGGCAATTCTGGCGAGCGGCTCAACAACGCAGCGCTCGATCATTGAGACGCCAGCGCCAGTGTCGCAGCCAAGCATACCAAGCGCGCCGACTGCGCAATAAGGCCAGCTGAGCAGAACGACGGCGAAGGCTGGCGTTCAGGGATTGATTCAAGCGCGGGGGGCTTAACGGCGCGCGATGTCGAGATTTATCTTTATCACTGGCGGCGTCGCATCTTCGCTTGGCAAAGGCGTCGCATCTGCGGCGCTCGGGGCATTGCTGCAAGCGCGCGGGTACCGGGTGCGTCTGCGGAAATTCGATCCCTATCTTAATATTGATCCAGGCACGATGAGCCCGTATCAGCACGGCGAAGTGTTTGTGACTGATGATGGCGCAGAGACCGATCTCGATCTTGGTCACTATGAGCGGTACCTCAACCAATCTGGCAGCAAGAGCGATAGCGTCACCACAGGCCGTATTTACGAGACAGTGCTGCAGCGTGAGCGCAAAGGTCTTTACCTCGGCGCTACGGTGCAAGTGATCCCGCATGTCACTGACATGATCAAAGAATTCGTCCAATCAGATTTGGATGATGAGGATTTCGTGCTGTGTGAGATTGGCGGCACAGTGGGCGATATTGAAAGCCTGCCGTTCATCGAAGCTATTCGGCAATTGCGCCATCAACTCGGGTACGAAAAGACGATGTTCGTGCACCTGACTTTGGTGCCGTATATCCCCGCCGCGGGCGAGTTGAAGACTAAACCGACGCAGCATTCCGTCAAAGATCTGCTGAGTTCAGGCATTCAGCCAGATATGTTGCTTTGCCGGTCAGATCGGCCGATCCCTGCGGATGCCCGCCGTAAGATCGCACTTTTCTGCAACATCCGCGAAGAGCGCGTGATCCCGGCGATAGATGTCGACACGACCTACGCCACGCCGCTGACCTATAACGCTGAGGGCTTCGATACCGAAGTTTTGAAGCATTTCGGGTTGGACTACGAAACCAAGCCTGATCTGAGCGTATGGCGCGATATTGTCGAACGCGTGCGTGAGCCAGAAGGCACGGTTCGCATCGGCGTTGTTGGCAAATACACCGACCTCAAAGATGCTTATAAGTCTCTGATTGAAGCGCTCAACCACGGCGGCATCGCGAATAACGTGAAGGTCGAATGCGTTTGGATAGAAGCCGAGGCTTTTGAGAAAGCTGGCGATAACTCGCAGCTGGAAGACGTACACGGCATTTTGGTGCCGGGCGGGTTCGGCGAACGCGGAGCGGAAGGGAAAATCCTCGCCGCCAAGTTTGCGCGTAAAGAAAAGCTGCCGTATTTCGGCATCTGCTTCGGCATGCAGATGGCTGTAATTGAAATGGCGCGCTCGGTTGTCGGCTGGGAAGATGCTGGGTCTACCGAATTCGGACCAACAATGCGCCCGGTCGTCGGCCTGATGACCGAATGGAAGCGCGGCAACGAGGTCGAGCAGCGGGATAACGAAAGTGATCTCGGCGGCACAATGCGTCTTGGCGCGTACCCGGCGGCGCTCCAGGACGGGACGCGGGTGGCTGAAGTCTATGGCGAAAGCCTGGTGCATGAGCGCCATCGGCATCGCTATGAGATCAACATCGCCTATCGCGAAGAGATTGAAGCGGCGGGGATGATATTCTCTGGCCTTTCGCCGGATGGTCGGCTGCCGGAGATAGTGGAGTTGCCGGATCATCCGTGGTTTATCGGCGTGCAGTTCCACCCAGAGCTCAAGTCCCGGCCAATGGCGCCACATCCGCTCTTTAAGTCTTTCATCGCCGCGGCACTGGATCAGGCGCGGCTCGTTTAGCATTTTCGGCGGAGAGACCTCATGGCGAAATCTGTCGATGTAGGCGGCGCGATATTCGGCGGCGCCAAGCGGTTTTCATTGATCGCTGGCCCTTGCGCTATCGAAAGCCGGGCGCATGCGCTGGAAACGGCCGAGGCGATCAAAGCAATTACCGAGCGCGTTGGCGTTTCACTTGTCTATAAGTCCTCCTTTGACAAAGCCAACAGAACGAGCCTTTCGAGCGCGCGCGGTGTCGGCATGGCGGACGGCCTCGATATTCTGAGCGATGTTCGTGAAACCCACGGGCTGCCGGTGACGACGGACGTTCACACAGAGGATCAATGCGCCGCTGCAGCGCAAGCCGTATCGCTGTTGCAGATCCCAGCCTTCCTTTGCCGCCAGACAGATCTTCTGGTGGCTGCGGCTGAAACGGGTTGCGCCGTGAATGTCAAAAAAGGCCAGTTCCTAGCGCCTTGGGACATGCAACATGTTGCGGCCAAACTGGAATCAGCTGGCGCCTCAGGCGTTATCCTGACAGAGCGCGGCACGAGTTTTGGCTACAACACGCTTGTTTCTGATATGCGCTCGCTGCCGGTCATGGCGAAAGGCGGCGCGCCCGTAGTGTTCGACGCAACGCATTCTGTGCAGCAACCGGGCGGGCAGGGCGGCACATCTGGCGGACAGCGGGAGTTCGTGCCGGTTCTGGCGCGGGCAGCAGTGTCCATCGGCGTTGCGGGCCTGTTCGTTGAAACCCACCGTGACCCGGATTCCGCGCCGAGCGACGGGCCGAATATGGTTCCGCTCGATCAGCTGGAAGCCATGCTGAACTTGCTCATCCAGCTAGACGACATCGCTAAAGCCAACCCCGTCTCCATATAAGTTTCCGAACCTGAAAGGCTCGTCTCATGACTGCTATCGTCGACATCCTAGGCCGCCAGATTTTTGATAGTCGCGGCAACCCGACGGTTGAAGTGGATGTAACGCTAGAGGACGGCGCGGTTGGCCGTGCTGCAGTGCCATCCGGCGCCTCAACCGGCGTGCATGAAGCCGTTGAGCTTCGGGACGGCGGCGACGCATATGGCGGTAAGGGCGTTCAGAAAGCCGTGGATGGCGTGAACGGCGCTTTGGCTGATGCGCTTGTCGGCATGGATGCTGAAAATCAGCGCCATCTCGATGGCATTATGTGCAATCTGGATGGCACGCCGAATAAAGGTTCGCTCGGCGCTAATGCGATTCTGGGCGTCAGCATGGCGGTCGCGAAGGCTGCGGCTGAATCTATTGGCATGCCGCTTTATCGCTATGTCGGCGGCGCCAACGCTCATGTCTTGCCAACGCCGATGATGAATATCGTCAATGGCGGGGCGCATGCGGATAACCCAATTGATATCCAAGAATTCATGGTCATGCCGGTTGGCGCTGCAAGCTTTACGGAAGCGATGCAAGCTGGCGCCGAAGTGTTCCAAGCCCTGCGTGGGCGCTTGAAGAAGGCAGGACACAACACCAATGTCGGCGACGAGGGCGGATTTGCCCCGGCGCTCAGCAGCTCCAAAGAAGCGCTCGATTTCATTATGGGATCGATTGAAGACACGGGCCGGAAGCCCGGCGAGGATGTTGTTCTAGCGCTCGATGCCGCATCCACTGAGTTCTATGCGGATGGAATTTATGATCTTGCCGGCGAATCTAAGAAGCTGGATGGGCAGGGTATGGCGGAATATCTGGCCGAACTCTGTGCGGCATACCCCATCGTCTCCATCGAGGACGGCATGGCCGAGGATGATTGGGACGGTTGGAAGGCGCTGACGGACCTGATCGGCGACCGTGTTCAGCTGGTCGGCGATGATCTATTCGTCACCAACCCGGTGCGATTGGCGGATGGTATCGACCGCGGCGTCGCGAATGCTATCCTGGTGAAAGTGAACCAGATTGGCACGCTGACCGAAACGCTAGACGCCGTGACGATGGCGATGAACGCAAGCTACGGCGCCGTCATGTCTCATCGTTCGGGTGAAACTGAGGACGCGACGATCGCCGACCTCGCTGTCGCAACGAACTGCGGCCAGATTAAAACCGGCTCGCTCTCTCGGTCGGACCGGATGGCGAAATACAATCAGCTTTTGCGGATTGAAGCGGAACTTGGCCGAAGCGCCCGCTATGCCGGGCGAGCTTCCATCGTCGCAAAATAGCGCGCTGGGTCAAGTTTTTCAGGGCCCTTCTGCAGTTTTCTGTTGACGCCAGATTCGCGGCGTGATTCATCTAGGCGATGGACGCGGCACTCGACATCAAAAAACGCCTGAAAGCCCTTGTTTGGCCGCTGGTTTTTGCATGCCTGGCTGTTTATTTCGGCGTTCACTTGGTCCGCAACGACCATGGCGTTTTGGCGATGCAGGCCTTTGATCTCCGGATTGAAGACGCTGAGAACGAGTTGGCTGGCCTCACTGCGACCCGTGTCGCACTTGAGCGGGATACATCCCAACTTCGGCCAGGGACAATGCATCCAGATTCGCTAGGCGAGCATGCGCGTAGACGCCTGAATATGGGCGCTGAGCGGGAAGTCGTCGTCTTCAATAAATAGCGGCAGTGTCGGTTCTGGCTTTCCCGCCCGGTGAAATCAATCATCATGGCTTGTTCATTGCCACGATGATATCTGCGGTCTATGTTTTCGCCATAGACGCTTATGGCGTTTCGTAAATGCAAATCGGAGGGGGCGATGGCGCGAGCGGCTTCTAAAAGCGGAACGGCCAGTAAGGCTGGAGCAAAGTCTGCGGCTAAACCGGCGGCTAAACGGGCGTCGACCAGGTCTAGTGCCAAGGCCAAGTCAGCCTTTGATAATGACACCCTCATTCAATTCTACAAGGACATGCTGCTGATCCGCCGCTTTGAAGAGCGCGCAGGGCAGCTTTATGGTATGGGCCTGATCGGCGGTTTCTGCCATCTCTATATCGGCCAGGAAGCCGTCGTCGTCGGCATGCAGAATGCGCTTGACGAACGTGATTCGGTTATCACCGGCTACCGCGACCACGGACACATGCTGGCCTGTGGTATGGAAGCTCGCGGCGTGATGGCTGAGCTGACCGGCCGGAAAGACGGCTATTCCCGCGGCAAAGGCGGGTCGATGCACATGTTCAGCCGCGAGAAACGCTTCTTTGGCGGCCATGGCATCGTCGGCGCACAGGTGCCGCTTGGCGGCGGACTAGCGTTCGCGGCGAAGTACCGAGAGACAGGCGGCGTATCCGTCGCGTATTTCGGCGACGGCGCGTCCAATCAGGGCCAGATCGCTGAGACCATGAACATGGCGTCGCTTTGGAGCTTGCCGCTAATTCTGGTGATCGAGAACAATAAATACGGCATGGGTACATCGGTTAATCGGTCATCCGCTGGTCCAGCGCTGCATCTACGTGGTGAGGCGTACGGTATTAAGAACAAGATGATTGACGGCATGAATGTCATCACCATGGCGGAAGAGTGCAAAGAAGCAGTCGAGTACGCCCGGACGAACGGCCCTGTGCTGTTAGAGGCTGAAACCTATCGCTATCGTGGGCATTCGATGTCTGATCCGGCTAAGTACCGCAGCCGTGATGAAGTCAACAAAATGCGGGACGAGCGCGATCCGATTGAGACGCTGCGTGAGCACCTCATTAAAGCTAAGATCGCTGACGCAGACGCATTGAAGAAGATTGATGCGGATGTGCGGGCGGTCGTTGCTGACTCGGCTGAATTTGCGCAATCGAGCCCAGAACCAGATCCGTCTGAGCTCTACACTGACATTCTGATCGAAGCGTAAGCACGCACGTCCCAACGCCCGTGCAGGGGGAACACCATGGCTATCGATATTCTAATGCCGGCCCTGTCGCCGACGATGACAGAGGGCAAGTTGGCGCGCTGGCTTGTCAAAGTCGGCGACGATGTCAGCGCTGGCGACCTGATCGCTGAGATCGAAACCGACAAAGCGACGATGGAAGTCGAAGCGGTCGATGAGGGCAAAGTCGGCAAGCTGCTTGTGGACGAAGGCTCTGAAGGCGTTGAAGTGAACGCTGTGATCGCTGTATTGGTGGCCGATGGCGAAGAGGCTCCGGCAGATGCTGGCAAACCTGCGGCCGCAAAGGAAGCCGAGCCTGCGGCAGCCCTGGCGGAAGCGAAGGCTGATGTTGGCGAGCGCAAGAGTGATCTCGCCGCAGCCGCTATCGCGCCAACCGCTGAAATGGACGCAGCTGAAGCCAAAGCCTACGAAAACACCAAAGAGCAGACTGTTCGCGATGCGTTGCGCGACGCAATGGCGGAAGAAATGCGCCGGGATGGCGATGTCTTCCTGATGGGCGAAGAAGTCGCTGAATATCAAGGCGCCTACAAGATTAGCCAAGGGCTATTGGAAGAGTTTGGCGCAAAGCGTGTAGTCGACACGCCGATCACTGAGCATGGATTTGCAGGCATTGGCGTCGGCGCGGCCTTTGACGGCCTCAAGCCGATTGTCGAATTCATGACGTTCAATTTCTCCATGCAGGCGATGGACCAGATCATCAATTCCGCCGCCAAGACGCTATATATGTCTGGCGGTCAGATGGGCTGCCCGATTGTGTTCCGTGGCCCGAACGGCGCAGCAGCCCGTGTCGCGGCGCAGCATTCGCAATGTTACGCAAGCTGGTTTGCGCATGTGCCTGGATTGATCGTCCTGGCGCCATATTCGGCAGGGGACGCCAAGGGCTTGCTGAAAGCCGCGATCCGCAATCCGAACCCGGTCATCTTCCTGGAAAACGAAATTCTCTATGGCGAGACCTTCGATGTGCCAGAGGATGAAGACTTCACGACCCCGATTGGCCGCGCCAAGGTTTTGCGCCAGGGCAAGGATGTGACGATCACGGCATTTTCGCTGATGTGCCGGGAAGCGTTGGAAGCTGCCGACATGCTGGCGGAAGAGGGCATTGAGGCCGAAGTCATTGATCTTCGCACCATCCGGCCGCTCGATACCGATACAATCGTGCGTTCCGTTCAGAAGACTAACCGTTTGGTGTCTGTCGAAGAGGGCTGGCCCTATGCCGGTATCGGCTCAGAGCTGGCTGCGACCATGATGGAGAAGGCCTTCGATTGGCTGGATGCGCCCGTCATTAGGGTCGCCGGCGAAGATGTGCCGATGCCTTATGCCGCCAATCTTGAGCAACTGGCTTTGCCGAAACCGGCCGATATCGCCGCCGCCGCCAAAGCCGCCTGCTATCGCTAGGCTTCGAAACCTGATTTGACTGACCGCCAGGAGACCGACCATGGCGACCAATATCCTGATGCCGGCGCTGTCGCCGACCATGACCGATGGCAAACTTTCGCGCTGGCTCGTTAAGGTGGGCGACACTGTGCGCTCTGGCGATGTTATTGCTGAGATCGAAACCGACAAAGCCACGATGGAAGTCGAAGCGGTCGATGAAGGCGAGGTCGCGAAGCTGCTGGTTGATGAGGGTGCGGAAGGCGTTGCGGTAAACGCTGTCATCGCGGTGCTCGCGGGCGAAGGCGAGGACGCAGGTCACGTTGAAGCGCCAGCCGCTGCGAATGCGCCGGCAGCCGAGGCGGCAAAAGAATCAGCAAGCGCCGCGCCTGCGCCAAAGCAAGATCATGGCGATGTCAAAGCGACGCCGCTCGCCAAGCGGATTGCTGACCAATCCGGCGTCTCGTTGAGCGGCGTGCAAGGGTCCGGCCCCGGCGGCAAGATCATGAAGGCGGATGTGCTTGGCGCGTCCACCGGCGGTGCGGTCGCGCCAGCAGCTGTCGATAAGGGCGACCGCGTTTTCGCGAGCCCGCTTGCTCGGCGCCTTGCTGCAGAAAACGATCTGCCAATTGAGAAAGTTCCGGGCACTGGCCCGAACGGTCGGATCATCAAAGCCGATATTGATCGGGTGCTGAAAGAGGGCTTGCCTGCTGAAGCGAAGGCGGATTCCAAAGCAGCTGCGCCGAAGGCCAGTGCTGCGGCTGCAGAATCGACAGATGAATTCGAACTCATCCCGCACACCTCTATGCGGAAAACAATTGCGCGCCGCCTCACGGAATCGAAACAGCAGGTGCCGCATTTCTACCTGACGGTGGATTGCGAGATCGACGAGCTGCTACGTGTCCGCAAGGAAATCAACGCGCGGGCGCCCGAGGGCGTCAAAGTCTCGGTGAACGATTTTGTTATCAAGGCGATCGCTGCAGCGCTCCGCCGTGTTCCAGACGCCAACGCCAGTTGGACGGAAGAAGGTGTGCGCCGGCACAATATCGTTGATGTCTCGGTTGCCGTTGCTATTCCTGGCGGCTTGATCACGCCGGTTGTTCGCGATGCTGACAAGAAGGGCCTCGCCGCGATTTCGGCTGATATGCAAGATCTCGCCAAGCGTGCGCGGGACGGCAAGCTGAAGCCGGACGAATATTCTGGCGGCACCATCAGCGTTTCCAATCTTGGCATGTTCGGCATCAAGCAGTTCGATGCTGTGATCAACCCGCCGCAGGGCGCGATCCTTGCCGTAGGCGCGGGTGAACAGCGTCCCGTCGTGAAAGACGGGCAGCTTGCCGTCGCAACAGTTATGTCCTGCACGATTTCATGCGACCACCGAGTCGTCGATGGCGCACTTGGCGCTGAGTTGTTGCAGGCGTTCAAAAACGTCATCGAATTCCCGGCGGCGATGCTGCTGTAAGCGCTGCAATCCCTACCTACCAGAAGGAATAGAGCCATGGCGGATGCCGAATTTGATCTCATTGTGATCGGCGGCGGCCCTGGCGGCTATGTCGCCGCAATCCGCGCAGCCCAGCTTGGCATGAAAACAGCGCTGGTTGAGCGCGAGCATCTAGGCGGAATTTGCTTGAACTGGGGTTGTATCCCAACAAAAGCGCTGCTCCGCTCGTCTGAGGTTTGGCATCTTTTGCAGAATCTGGGCGATTTTGGCTTTTCCGCGGACAATATCAAGTTTGACATTGGCGCTGTCGTCAGCCGATCCAGAGGCGTTGCGAAGCAACTTTCCGGCGGCGTCGCGCACCTTCTGAAAAAGAATAAGGTCACCGTTGTTGACGGCGCCGGAAAGCTGGACGGCGCCGGCAAAGTCGTTGTCGATGGCGATAAAACCATGACGGCGAAGAACATCATCCTCGCGACCGGCGCCCGCGCGCGTTCACTGCCAGGCCTTGAGGCTGATGGCGACCGGGTATGGACCTACCGCGAGGCTATGGTGCCAAAGGCGTTGCCAAAGTCGCTGGTTGTGGTCGGCTCCGGCGCCATCGGGGTTGAGTTTGCAAGCTTCTACAATGATCTCGGCGCCGATGTGACCATTGTCGAGATAATGGATCGCATCCTGCCGGTTGAGGACGCCGAAATTTCAGCGATGGCGCGTAAATCCTTCGAGAAACAGGGTATTCGTATCCTGACGGAAGCCAAGGTTGCAGAGCTGGATGTCAGCCAATCCGGCGTCAAAGCGAAGGTTGAAACCAAGGATGGCGTCGAGACGATTGCGGCTGACTACGTCATTATGGCAGTCGGCATTATCGGCAACACGGAAGACGTCGGCCTTGATACAACCAAGGTGAAGTTGGATCGCGGTCACATCGAAACCAATGAATGGAATGAAACTGCGGAGCCAGGCGTCTATGCCATCGGCGACGTGACCGGTCCGCCTTGGCTCGCCCACAAAGCGAGCCATGAGGGCGTTATCTGCGTTGAGAAAATTGCTGGCCTTGATGGCCTGCATCCAATGGACAAATCCAAAATCCCCGGCTGCACCTATGCGCGTCCACAAGTGGCAAGTGTTGGCATGACGGAGGCCGCCGCCAAGGATGCCGGCCATGATGTGAAAGTCGGGAAATTCCCCTTCATGGGCAACGGCAAGGCGATTGCGCTTGGTGATCCGGAAGGCATGGTCAAAACCGTATTCGACGCCAAAACTGGTGAGTTGCTTGGCGCACATATGATCGGCGCAGAGGTGACAGAGCTCATTCAGGGCTACGTTGTCGCACAAACGCTGGAGACAACTGAAGCGGAATTGATGCACACAGTCTTCCCGCATCCAACCTTGTCCGAAATGATGCACGAATCAGTCCTTGACGCATACGGTCGCTCGATCCACTTCTAAGTTTATGACGATAGAACCAAGCCAAGCTGCAGCCCCGACCGCCGCCGCCCTCCGGCATCCGGAGAAGCGCAATCGGGCGGAAAGCGCGCCGAAGCGGAAACCCGATTGGATCCGGGTGAAGGCACCAGTTTCCAAGGAATATCAGAAGACGCGGGATATCGTGCGCGAGAATAATCTCGTCACGGTTTGCGAAGAGGCGGGCTGCCCGAATATTGGCGAGTGTTGGGCGCAGCGCCATGCAACGATGATGATTATGGGCGCGATCTGCACCCGTGCATGCGCGTTTTGCAATGTTGCGACTGGTCGGCCCGGCGCGCTGGACGTCATGGAGCCTGCGAATGTTGCTAAAGCCGTCTCCGACCTCGGCCTCCGCCATGTTGTGATCACGTCTGTCGACCGCGATGATTTGCCAGATGGCGGGGCGCAGCATTTCGCCCGCACGATCAAGCATATCCGCGATCAATCTCCTGAAACGACAATTGAAATTTTGACGCCTGATTTCCTAAAGAAGGAACGTGCGTTAGAGGTTGTTGTACGGGCCAAGCCGGATGTCTTCAATCATAACCTGGAAACGGTGCCACGCCTTTATCCGAGCGTTCGACCGGGCGCCCGCTACTATCACAGTCTTCGCCTGCTGGATCAGGTGAAGCAGCTTGATCCCTCCATATTTACGAAATCCGGCCTGATGGTCGGACTTGGCGAAGAGCGGGATGAAGTGTTGCAGGTGATGGATGATATGCGCGCCGCCGACATCGATTTTCTGACGATCGGCCAATACTTGCAGCCAACCCCAAAGCATCATCCGCTCGACCGGTTTGTCACGCCAGATGAATTCAAGGCGTTTGCGCAAAGTGCGGATGGAAAAGGGTTTTTGCTGGCTTCATCGACGCCGCTAACCCGGTCATCATACCATGCAGATGCAGATTTCGCGGCGCTCCGCGAGGCGCGTGACGCAAAGTTAGCGGCGCGGAAATAATGCCAGCACATGCCGAACGGAAGTTCCTGCCTTACCGCAGGGACGATGTCTTTGCGCTTGTCGCGGACGTTGAGAAATACCCGGAATTCCTGCCCTGGTGCATGGCCGCGCGCGTCCGGCCCGCAAATGGCCAATCGTTCGAAGCTGATCTTGTCATTGGGTTCAAGATGGTGCGGGAGACATTTACGTCTCGCGTTGATCTAAACCCGCCTGATTTGATCGATGTGACCTATACCAAAGGTCCGATGCGGCATCTGAATAACCGTTGGCTGATCGAAGAAGCGGAAGGCGGCTGCATGGTCGACTTTAAGCTCGATTTCGAATTCAAATCGGTGCTGCTGCGCAAGCTGATCGGCCCGCTCTTCGGCGAGGCTGTGCGTCGGATGGTGGCCGCGTTTGAAACGAGAGCGTCCGAAACATGCGAGCGCGTTAGTTAGGTTTCTGCGGCTTTCATTACCAATTCTAGAGCGCGAATTACCGTTTTCTGGCGGACTGCGCGTCGATCCCCTGGAAATGACTGCCGCTCAGCGAATGCCGGTTTCCCTCTACGCTCAACAGCCAGCCATACCGTTCCGACAGGCTTTTCGTCTGATCCGCCGCCGGGGCCCGCAACACCGCTGACGGCGACGGCGATATCTGCATCTTCCCCAGCCGCGGCAAGTGCGCCAGCAGTCATCTGACGAACGGTTGATTCGCTGACGGCGCCGTCGCCACCTTCTCCAAGCGTGTCGGCTGAAACGCCCAGCATCTCCGTCTTGGCTTCATTGGAATAGGTGATGAACCCGCGCCCTATGACATCGGATGACCCGCCAATTTCTGTTAATGCGCCGATGATCAGGCCGCCTGTGCAGGATTCAGCTGTCGTTACGCGCAGGCTAGCTGCCCGGCAGGTATCCAATGTTTTTGCGGCGAGTACGTCCAAATCTGGCCAACGTTTATCCGGCATCTACCAAGCTCCCAAATAGTCCAGCGCTATCATGCCGAGAACGGCATAAAGGCCAGCGATCATATCGTCTGCCATAACGCCAAATGCGCTGGTCGTGGTGCGATCAACATAGCTGCATGGCCAAGGCTTCAGGATATCGGCTGCGCGGAAAAGGATAAAGGCGGCGAGATAAGGCAGTATCCCTATTGGCGCTATAGCAAGCGGGAAGAGCTGGCCCGCAACTTCATCAATGACGACTTCGCCCGGATCATGATTCTTGCCGCCGCTGATGTACCGGCCTGTTTCGCGGACGCCGATCAGGAAAATGATGACGGCTAGCGCGAGTACGGCATAAGGGCCGCCCCAAAACGCGGCGGCCAGACCGAATGGCAAAGCGGCGAGCGATCCAAATGTGCCGGGCGCTTTTGGCGCCAGCCCAGCCCCGAACCAGAGCGCGAGCATACCGCCTGGCCGCCGAAGCCGGTGTATGTCGTTCATAGCAGCACCGTTGCGGTCGCTAAAGCTGCGATCCCCTCTTTGCGTCCAGTGAACCCAAGCCGTTCGCTCGTTGTGGCTTTGACGCTGACAGAATGCGGCGGGAGATTCAGGATGTCAGTCATTCGAGCCTGCATAGCGCTTCGGTGCGGGCCAATCTTCGGCATTTCGCATACAATTGTGACATCGACATGGGAGAGCTGACCGCCCCGTTCCTGCGTCATCCGAAGCGCCTCCCGCAGGAATATTTCGGATGCGGCGCCCTTCCATTGCGGGTCGCTTGGCGGGAAGTGGCTGCCGATGTCCCCAGCGGCGATGGCGCCGAGGATGGCGTCCGTCACTGCGTGCATGGCGACGTCTGCGTCCGAATGGCCAGCAAGTCCTTGATCATGGGCGATATCAACGCCGCATAAGGTGACATGGCAGCCTGGTCCAAATGCATGGACATCATAGCCGTTGCCGACTCTTGGGGCGGCGCTCATAAGGCGGTCGAGCATTTGTTTGTCGGCCTCCGTCGTGAGTTTGTGGAGAAGGGGTGAGCCTTCCACGATTGCGGCTGTGCCGCCAGCCAACCGGATCAGCGATATGTCATCGGTCGCACCTGCATCAGCATGGTCGCGATGCGCCGCCAAAATATCCGCGAACCTGAACCCTTGTGGCGTCTGAACCTGAATTAATCCGTCGCGCGGAATTGGCGCTGCGATCAAGCCATTAGCGGCGTGCGCCAGAGTATCCGCCACGGCAAGGGCTGGGGCGGCGGCGGCATGGTTTTCCAGCGCATTCAAAACCTGATCAATCACAAGCGCTGAGACCATTGGGCGGGCGGCGTCATGGATTAAAACATTATCCGGCTGATCAGGCCCAGCGAGCGCTTCAAGCCCGTTCCGCACACTTTGTTGCCGCGTTGAGCCGCCAATAACAGGAGACGGGACCCGCAATCCGCCCAAAGCTTCTTCGACCAAGCCATCGGCGCCTACGCTAACGATCATTTGAACGTGGTTTATGCGCGGATGTCCGCCGAATATTTCAACGGTTCTGCGCAATGCTGACGCGCCGCCTGCTAGCGGCAGAAACTGTTTCGGCATTGCCCCGCCCAGGCGCTCGCCAGTTCCGGCAGCCATAATTAATACAGCCGCTTGCGGCTTTGGCATGTGCGCTTTTCCCAAAATCGTACTTTGCGGAATTGTGATATCTGAATCTAGATGACTAGGGTAGCCAAACATGAAAAATGCCTATAAATTAGACGATGAAAAAGGTGGTCAATAAATAGGCAAATTGGCCCGGAGCACAGGCGATGGCGGCAGCCAACCCGAGTGACGTTATTAATGCGCTACCCGCAGCCGTTCTGCTGGTCGATGGTGCAGGAACAATCCGGCTTGTAAATTCAGCCGCGGAATCGCTGTTGCAGCAAAGCGCTGCACATTTGCAGGGGCAAGACTTAGACATTGTTTTTGGTCCTGATAGCGCCATCGCGGCATTGGTTCGCCAGACCCTTGACGACTTGGCCCCGATGGCCGAGTTCGATGTGCAGTTAACAACAGCACGGACGCGCACGGACCGTGTCGCAATATCTACCGCGCCAATCCTCGGCGAAGGAGATGGGACGCCGCCTCAAATCATCATCCAGTTTGCAGCCACATCCATTGCTCAGCGGATTGACCAACAGATGCGGCGTCAAGGCGCTGCGCGTTCTGCCTCTGGCATGGTCTCAGTGCTCGCCCATGAGGTTCGGAATCCGTTGGCGGGAATCAAAGGCGCGGCACAGATATTGGAGCCATCGCTTGGCGGCCAGGATCGGGAATTGACGCAACTCATTGCAGATGAGGTTGACCGCATTACGAACTTAATTGAGCGCATGGATGTGTTTGCGGATATTGGCCCCGTCGCGCATCAGCCCGTCAATGTGCATGAACCGTTAGATCGCGCGCGCCGAGTGCTTGAGACGGGAGGCGCTTTCGAGGGCCTGCGTGTCGTTGAGCAATTCGACCCATCGTTACCGCCTGTGCGCGGTGATTTCGAAGGGTTGGTGCAGGTGTTCATGAACTTAATCAAGAATGCGATTGATGCAGCGCGAGAGGGCGGCGGCGAAGTCATTCTGCGAACGAGCTACCGCCATGGCCTGCGGCTATCAGGTGACAAGCGACGCGAATCTGGCGCTTTGCCGATTGAGGTCGCCATTCAGGACAACGGGCCAGGCATCCCGGATGATCTGCAGCGCAGTGTCTTTGACCCCTTCGTTACGACCAAAGATGCGGGCCAAGGCCTGGGGCTTGCCATGGTCGCGAAACTTATCGGCGATCACGGCGGCGCCGTTGAATTTGAGAGCGAGCCGCGCAAAACGGTTTTCACGGTTCATCTGCCGCTATTCATTGAGACGGAGGCTCAACCATGAGCAAGGGCGTCATTTTATTGGCGGATGACGACCGCTCGATCCGGACCGTGTTGACCCACGCTTTCATGCGGGCCGGCTACGAGGTTAAGTCGACCGGCGTCGCAGCCATGCTGTGGAAATGGGTGGCGGACGGGCTGGGCGACCTCGTCGTTACAGACGTCAAAATGCCGGATGAAAATGGCCTGGACCTTTTGCTGAAAATTCAGAAGTCGCGCCCGAATCTGCGCGTTATCGTAGTTAGTGGTCAAAATACGCTGCTGACGGCAATTCAGGCGACAGAACGTGGCGCGTTCGAATATTTCACAAAGCCGTTCGATATGCGGGAATTGCTGGCGACTGTGGACCGGGCGTTTACCGAGCCTCTGGCGCAAGCATCGGCGCCAGCCGCGCAAGTGGATGATGAGGAGCGTTTGCCCCTGAAGGGACGCTCGCCGGCGATGCAGGAGGTTTACCGCGTCCTCGCGCGCCTCATGGGCGCAGATCTGACCGTTCTGATTACAGGTGAATCAGGCACTGGCAAAGAGCTGGCAGCACGCGCGCTGCATGAATTCGGGCCGCGCAAGCACGCGCCGTTCATTGCAATTAATATGGCGGCGATCCCCAAGGATTTGATCGAGAGTGAGCTTTTTGGGCACGAGCGCGGCGCTTTCACCGGGGCTGCGTCCAGGTCCTCAGGCAAGTTCGAGCAAGCCGAAGGCGGAACGCTGTTTCTCGATGAAATCGGCGACATGCCGCACGAAGCGCAGACGCGGCTGCTTCGCGTGCTTCAGCAAGGGGAATACGTGCCGATTGGGGCGGCGGCGGCTGTGCGCACCAATGTCCGCATTGTCTCCGCGACACACCGCGATCTCCGCCAATTGGTGAAGCAGGGCGCATTCCGTGAGGATTTGTTTTATCGGCTCAATGTTGTTCCAGTCAGGCTGCCGCCATTGCGCGAACGGAAGGAAGATATCCCAGAACTTGTGCAGCATTTCATCAATGGGTGTGAGCGGCTGGGCTTGCCGCGGCGCAGTCTTTCAGAAGGGGCTATGGCGGCGCTGAAAGAGCATTCTTGGCCAGGGAACGTGCGTGAGCTTGAGAACCTGGTTCGACGGGTTGTTGTGATGGCGCCAGAAGAATCGGTGCCCGTTGAAACAGTTCGGGAAATTCTGCTTGAACAATCAGCGCCGATGTCTGCCGCTGGCGGCATCTCAGCCGAACTTACCGGCGGCGAGACATTGGAGGAATTGGCGGACGCATACCTCACGCGTTACTTCGCAGACATGGGCGGTGACCTGCCGGAGTCCGGTCTGCACAGCCGAATCTTAGATCAGGTGGAAGCGCCGCTGATCGCCCATGCACTTTTCGCCGTTGGCGGGAATCAGATTAGGGCGGCTGATTTGCTCGGAATAAATCGCAACACGCTTCGAAAAAAGATACGCATGCTTGGCGTTCCTGTGCTTAAGAAGGGCGTCAAGATTCGCATGCGGTGATTGTAAGCGCTCAAGGCGGATCGAACAGGCATCGAGGCTTTCATGCTGAAGCGGCTTTTTTCTGGGCGGCGATTGTTTTTCCTCGTTGGAGCAATGACATTCATTGCGTTCGCAACGGTCGCGTTCACGTTCGCGCTTCTGCTCGATGCGGCGCCGTTCGTCAGCCCATCGCCAGAAAACCTTGTGATGTCGCTGAACGCGAATCTGGCGATCCTGTTGGTTTTAGCGCTGCTTGTGGGCTACCGCGTTTTCCTCGTCTTCCGTCAGCGGGTGAGGGGCGGCGGCGGAGGTAAGCTGCATTCGCGTGCGGCGTTGTTGTTTGGCCTAGTGACGATCGCGCCGAGCATAATGCTTGTCATCTTCTCCATCGCATTCCTGCATGTCGGGCTAGATCAATGGTTCGGCCAAAAGGTTGATACAGCGGTCAATCGATCACTCTTCATTGGACGGGCTTATTTGCGTGAGCATCGCTTGGGCCTCGTGCGGGACACCTACGCTATGGGCGACTCGCTCGCGCGGGCCGATGTCATTGAAACGGGTGCTAAGGATGATTGGGATCAGGCGCTTGAACGCCTTTCGGTCCGGCTGGGATTGGCGGAAGTCGTGTTGTTCGATGAATCCGGCTCGGTGCGCGGCAAGGCAGGCGATGTCAATGAGCTAAAAGGGGCGACCGTGCCGGATTGGGCGATCCGTTCTGCCCGCTTGGGTGATGCTGTCGTCGTGATCGGCGGCAGCGCTGAACGGGTTCGTTCATTGCTTTGGCTGGGCGAGCGAAAGCTATTTCTGCTGGTCGGGCGCGCGATTGATCCTGGCATCGTCAAGCATGTTGAAGGCGTCAATCTAGCGGTGGGCGACTTCAAGGAAGCTGTTGTTCAGCGCACCAGCATCGAAGCGCGTTTGTCCGTGATCTACATCCTGTTCGGCCTGGCTTTTGTTATGGCGTCTATGTGGGCTGGCCTCATGT